>JBEKGS010000033.1:0-36845 GCA_050012675.1 Acidimicrobiales bacterium | reverse complement strand
GATCTCAGGGAGTCGCTCGAGGCTCTGGTAGGCGACGGCACGGCTCTCGGCTCGCCGCTCTTCCAGGGCCTGCAGCCCTACCCGGACGGGTGGCGGGCGTCGGTGCGCAGTCCCGAGACGCTGCCGCACTATCCGATGGTGCTGCACCGGGGCGGTTACCCGGACGGGAGCTGACGCATTCTGTGCGGTCTCGCGCCGGCGAGGTGCCGGGTTGTCGCCGCAGCTGTTTCGGTGGGCCGGGAACCTGCCCGGTCCTCGCGATAGAAAAGGGTGCCACGGACCAGCACAGACAGAGGTGAGCGATGGACAACCCGGGAGCAAGTGCCGGCGGCTGGCGGGCGTCTCTCGGCCGGGTGGGCGTCTGGGTCGGGACACGAGCCATCGCGGACGATCCCGGTTCGCGGACGATCCCGGTGGCTTTGCCGCCCGGGTGGAGCAGCTCGGCTACGGCGCTTTGTGGGTGGGAGGCAGCAACACTGACGAGAGTTGTTTCCAAAGGCTCGAGAAGGCCATATCCGCGAGCCGCCGGCTCATCGTCGCGACCGGGATCACGAGCATCTGGGCCTGGGAGCCCGCGGCGCTCGCCCGCCAGGTGACGGCCATCGAGACAGCCCATCCCGGACGTTTCGTTCTTGGCCTCGGCGTCAGCCATGCGCCGGCCGTCGAGCGTCTCGGCCACCGCTACGAGCGACCGGTCGAGGCCATGGTCCGCTTCCTCGAGGGGCTCGACGCCGCCGGTCACGATGCGAGCGCAAAGAGCCCCCCGCCGACGCCGCGGGTGCTCGCGGCGCTCGGGGAACGGATGCTCGAGCTCTCCCGGGACAGGTCCGAAGGCGCCCATCCCTACCTGACGACACCGGACCACAGCGAAAAGGCCCGCCGCATCCTCGGCGAGGCGCCGCTGCTCGCTCCCGAACAGGCGCTCGTGCTCGAAGCCGAGCCGGCAAAGGCGCGTGTCACCGCAAGGGCGTACCTCTCTTCCTACCTCGGCCTGCCCAACTACCGGAGGAACCTGGAGCGCCTCGGTTTCGACGAAGAGGACCTGGCCGGACCGGGCAGCGACCGGCTCGTCGACGCCGTGGTCGTGCACGGGGGACCCGACGAGGTGGCGGCCAAGGTCCGCGCACACCTCGAGGCCGGTGCGGACCACGTCTGCGTACAGCCGCTCGCGCCCGACGGCGCGCTCGACACCAGGGCCCTCGAGGTCCTGGCCCCGCTCCTGCTCGCCCCGTGAGCCGTCCCGCCGGCGGGCCCGTCATGAAAGGCACCCGATGGCACGTGTGTTGATCACAGGCTCTTCCGACGGGCTCGGGCTCGGAGCCGCCAAGGTCCTCGTGCGACAGCTCCACGAGGTCGTGCTGCACGCCCGCAACGAGTCCCGGGGCGCCGACGCGCGAAGGGCGCTCCCCGGGGCGGCCGCTGTCGTGGTCGGAGATCTCACGACCGTTGCCGGCATGCGCCAGGTCGCAGAGGACGCCAATACCGTCGGGCGGTTCGACGCCGTCATCCACAATGCCGCCGTCGGTTCCAGCGAACCTCGCCGGATCGTGACCGAGGACGGCCTTAGCCACGTCTTTGCTATAAACGTCCTCGCCCCCTACCTGCTCACCGCCCTCGTCGAGATGCCGAGCCGGCTCGTGTACCTGAGCTCGGGTATGCACCGCGGCGGGAAAGCGCATCTCGAGGACCTCCAGTGGGATCGCCGCCGTTGGAGCGGCTCGCAGGCCTACTCCGACAGCAAGCTGTTCGTGGCGGCGCTCGCAGCGGCGGTCGCGCGCCGGCGCGGCGACGTCTTTTCGAATGCGGTGGACCCCGGCTGGGTGGCCACGAAGATGGGCGGTCCCGGAGCACCCGACGACCTGGCTCTCGGCTCGGACACCCAAGCCTGGCTGGCCGTCTCCGATGACGCCGAAGCCCTCGTCTCCGGTGCCTTCTTCTACCACCGGCGCCTTGTGCAGGCCCACCCCTCGATGCACGACCCGCGGTTCCAGGACGAGCTCGTCAAAGTCTGTGCCGGCATCAGCGGTGTCGCGTTGCCCGGCATCTGAGCTCTCGCGAGCTCGCGCCGGGGCGTTGTGGTGCTCAGGTGCGCACGACCTCGATCGTCGCGAGAGAGGGGTCGGCCGCGTAGGCGACGCGGACGCCGTGCGCCGCGACGGCGCGGAGGTCCGCTAAGAGCCTCTCGGTGACGAGCTCGCCGGGGGCCAGCACCGGGATCCCGGGCGGATAGGGGGCGATCAACTCGGCGGAGATGCGCCCGACCGCTAGGTCGGCCGCGACCGTCTCGTGGGAGGCGAAGAAGGCCGCCCGCGGGCTCATCGCCTTCACGGGCTGCACGTGCCAGCTGACGGCGACAGTGGGCGAGCGCGGCGGGCCCGATGTCGCGTGAATTGCCTTTACGAGGGCCGTGACGAGCTTGTCGAGTGTGGACTCGTCGTCAGCGACGGTCACAAGGGCCACGATGGTGTCGCGGTCGACAAGCTCCAGGGGAAGCCCCTCGGCCTCGAGCATGCGCTCGATCTCGATGCCGTTCGCTCCCACCTGAGAGAGCAGCACCACGAGCCGCATCGGGTCGAAACGACCCGCCTGGAATGACTGCTCGTCGGGGACCTCGAGACCTGGGACCTCTTCACGCAGGCGTTGCCGGGCCGACTTGAGGGCGAGCAGGACCGGTTCCACGAGCTCGGGACCGCGAGCCTCCATCAGCACCCGGCAGGCGTCGATGCTCGCGAGCACCGATCCGGCACAGCTCGTCGTGCGGCTTGCCTCGAAGCCGCGCTCCAGGCGGTCACGGTCGAACCGCTCTGTGCGGGCGCAGACCAGGCTCGCCTGGGTGTAACCCGGTAGCAGCTTGTGGATGCTCGTGACCATGGCGTCGGCCCCGAGCGCCATGGCGTGAGGCGGCAGCTGCGGGTGGTGGCCGAAATGGGCGCCCCAGGCCTGGTCCACTATCACGGGCACGTCGCGGCGATGGGCGGCCTCGACGATGCGGGCGACGTCGGAAAGCGTGCCGAGGTAGTCCGGCGCGGTGATGAGCACGGCGCGGGCGTCCGGATTGGCCGTGAGCGTGGACTCGACGTCCTCGACGGCGACCCCGAGCGGCATGCCGGTGGCGGTGTCGATCGCAGTCGGCAACCAGCAGGGCTCGAGGTCCGCGAGCACCATGCCCGATAGCAGGGACCGATGAAGCGAGCGCGTCACGACGACCTTGTCGCCGGGCTTGCCTATCGCGAGGCACAGGGCCTGGTTGCTGTGGGTGGAGCCGCCCGTGGAGTAGCGGCACCAGTCGGCGCCGTAGAACAGGGCGGAGCGCCTCTCGCACTCGCCGAGCAGGCCGCCCGCCAGCTTGACCGTGTCGACGCCGCCGTAGAGGGGGACGTCGTTTGCCAGCAGCGCACCGAGGTCCGCGTCGAACATCCACCCGCGACCCTTGTGGCCCGGGGTGATGAAAGGCGTCGCCTTCGACTCGAGGTAGCTCAGGTAGCCGTTCAGCAGTGGGGCGTCGTCGCGAAGGCTCACGGGTGGGCTCGACTCGGGCGCGGCTTCATTGGCGGCCTCTCGGGGGGTTCGTTTCCTCTGCGCTCTTGGATCGAGGCTAGTCCCGCACCGGGCGCCGGGGAAAACACCGTTCGGCAGCCGAGATCCCCGCGGTCGATTGTTCTGCCGCTCGGTTCGACCCACGTGCAGCCCCGAGGAAGGGTGCGCGGGCCCGTGGGCGAACACGCCGTGGGTCAATGACCGACTCGGCCGCGCCACCGTGCACCGAACCACGTCACCTCTATGAGTCGTGTTCGCGAAATCCCTTGGACCGGTGCGAGAGCATCGAGAATTGCGAACGGCTCGACAGAACCGAGAAGAGCGACCCGGCGGAAAGAACCGAGAAGGCGGACAGGAAGCTCCCGATCGAGCAGATGGACAGCGACGATCCGATCGATCCGAGCGAGCACGCCGATCCGATCGACCCGATCGAGCACGCCGATCCGATCGACCCGATCGACAGGACCGAGCCCTTGGACCCGATCGAAAGGAACGACCCTTCAGACCAGAGTGAGAGTGGCATCGCTCGCGCCAGGCGTCCGAGGGCGCCGGGCAAAACGACCTGGGGAGGTGTCGGCATTCGTCGGGCTGGATCAAAGGCTCGAGACATGACGTCGGATGCACGGATCACACTTGGGCCTCCTCGCCTCCTGCCCGAACGGGCGAACCGCCCGCCTTCTCATACGACCACAATTCGGTCAGGACGGCCACCGGACCGCCGTGAGGTGGCGGTGCGACAGCCTGTCTGGCCGTTGCGCCCAATGCCGGGAGGCGAGCTCAGTTGGCGAGCCGGTGCCCTCGCCGGCTCCGGCGACGTCAAGGTTGCACGGGCCATGGGACGCCCCGGGCGTCGCCACGGCCGGCGCCTGACCGCAACGACCGGGTCCGTTCAGTCGCCGTCGTCGAACGGGTCCCAGTACGTCTCGGGCGCCAGGCCCTTTTGCGCACGGGCCCGTGTGAGCAGCTCGGCGACCAGGCCCGCCTTGGCCGCGAGGTAGATGTCGATGTCACCGTTCGCGAGCTTCGCGTTGCGCCTCTTCAAGGCCGCGTAGCGGGCCCGCGCCTCGGGGTCCTCCCGCAACAGGTCACGCAGCAGCCAGTGGTCGAGATGAGCCCGGTTGTTCTCCACCACGAGGTACAGGTGGTGCTCCGGCAAGCCCTCCACCGGGAGGGGGTGGAACGCCTCGCGACCCGCGATCCCGAGGTCGCCCCGCCACCGGCAGCCGATCCGGGCGAGTCGCTCGATCACCGTGCCGACGAGGTCGGGGGAGGCCACGACGATGTCGAGGTCGATGACGGGCTTGGCGGCAAGACCGGGCACCGCGGTGGAGCCCACATGGTCGATACGGATCGCCACGTCGGACACGACCGGCCACAGGCTCCGGCGGACCGTTTCGAACCATGAGGGCCAGTTCGGGTCGTAGTCGGTGACGACGATCTCGGTGCTCACGTGGCCCGAGGTGAGGTCAGAAGACGCAGTCGAGCCGGCACTGCGCCTGTATACACCGAGGCCGGCCTTGGGCGGACGACACCCAGCTGACAGACTGGCACCGTGACCGATACCGACTTCCATCTCATCGCCGAAGTCAGCTCGGAGAGCCCCGAGGCGATCGGGGCCCTGCTCGAGCAGCTGGTCGACGGCAGCGTCACGCCCACCTCCGACGGCTTTCATGTCGACGGCCTCATGAGAGGTCCCGACGCCCGCGAGCTCAACCGTTTCCTGCTGTCGGCGCTTCGCCGTGTCGAACGGCGGACCCGGCTTCGCGCCGAGTGGACAGCCAACGGCGAGACGCAGCGGTTCTTCGACTACGTGCCCAAAGGAAGCCGCCCGGCTCCGCCGAGCCAACCCGGGACCTGAGGGCCCGCAGCACCCACGCGACAGTGCCCGCCCCTTGTTGGGGAGCGGGCACCCATCTGTTCAGTTGTCTACACCCCGAGGAAGCCGTTGAGTTTCAGCAAACTTGAGGCCCCAGGCGAGCTTTGTGCGCTCTGGCCGCTGCGTAATGCCCTGGTGCAGCATCACCGTCGACACTCCCGGGTGCCAACCTCGGTAGGGCAAACTTCTCCTACGAGGCGCCCGCAGGCTTCGGGTCAACCTCGGGGATGTAATGGAATTCGTCTCGCACGCTTTGGCTCGAGCCCCCCTTCCTGGCTCCACTGGGGGAACCAAATTCTGCAACACCGCTGCCGCCCGTTTCGTTCCCGGCTCGAGGAGATTTCCGACCGAAGCGATGCCCGGGCGGTACGGGACTCAGGCGCCGCCGCGTAACCTGGCGCGCATGATCACAGCAGTCCACACACTGGTCTACGCCGACGACGCCGAAGCGGCCCGGGCGTTCTTCCGCGACGTCCTCGAGTGGCCGCACGTGGACGCCCACGGAGGCTGGCTCATCTTCAAGACCGGGCCGAGCGAGCTCGGCGTGCACCCGACCTCGGGCGATCACGGCGGCCAGGCGTGGTCGACCCCGCAGCACCACGAGATCTCTCTCATGTGCGACGACCTCGCAGCTACCGTGGCGGAGCTCAAGGACAAGGGCGCCCGCTTTGCAGGTGAGATCCGCGACGCCGGCTTCGGGGTGACAGCGACCCTGCTCGTGCCGGGCGCGGGCGAGATGATCCTCTACCAGCCGAAGCACCCGGCTGCTTACGACATTTGACGGGGCGCTGAGCCGGTGCCGGACGACGGGCCCGTCCTTCCTGCCGTAGGGGCCACGTCTGTCGGCGTGGCGGAACTTCGTGCGGCCGAGACCCAACGGGCGGACCGGCTCTTCACAGATCCGTTCGCGGCGAGCTTCGTGAGGGCGGCCGGCCCGAGCGAGCACCCGGGGAAGGATGCCCGGCGCCGCCAGAGACGGGCAGCGCTCGGCTCCTGGGTGGTGGTGAGGACCCGCTTCCTCGACGAACTCGTGCTCGGGGCCTGCGCCCGGGGATGCCGCCAGGTGGTGATCTTCGGAGCGGGTCTCGACGCCCGGGCGTTCCGCCTGACCTGGCCGGACAAGCTCCGGGTCTTCGAGATCGATCTTCCCGAAGTGCTGGAGTTCAAAGAGCAGGTTGTCCGCACCGAAGGCTGGCGCCCCGCGTGCGAGCGCATCACCGTGCCGGTCGACCTTTCCGGCAACTGGGGCCGGCCGCTCGCCGACGCAGGCTTCGACGCGGGCAGCGGGGTGACCTGGCTCGCCGAGGGGCTGCTCGCCTACCTTTCCCCCGAGGCCAGCGATTCGCTCGTCAGCCGGGCCGCCGAGCTGTCGCCGGCGGGAAGCCGGTTGGGGCTCACCCTCGCCAGCGGCCGCCGCCTCGAGGCGTGGCGCGAGGCCCACCCCGACGGCACCGGCGAGCCGGGCGATTATGTCGCCCTTTGGCGATCTGCTGGCGCCGAGCAGGCCGTCGAGTGGCTCGCGGGCAATGGCTGGCGGGCCGATGTCTACGACATCGCAGAGCGGGCGGCGAGCTACGGGAGACCACTCGACCGAGACGCTCCCCGTGCCGGCGGTGCCCGCCTCGTGGACGCCGAACGACTCTGAGGCGCCCGTCCGCCTTCGCCGAGTGAGCCCGCGCCCTTCGGGTCGTCTCAGGCGGGCGAGCGGGTCTCCTCAGCCGACCAGGCCTGCTGTGCAGCTTCGAGGGCGTCGGGGACCGAACCTCTACCGGGCGAGGCGTCGAGCGCGCCCCCGAGCGCTTCGAGAGTGCCGAGCACGACATCGAGGCGGGCGCGCTGGCCGGTGTGGTCGATCCGCAGCACCGTGCCGGCGAGAGCGCCGAAGCCCGGCGAGAGCGCCACGACGCCATTGCGCCGGGCCCGCTCCACAAGGGCACGGGCGTCGGTGCCAGGGGGTGCCTGGAGCGTGGTGGCCACCACCGCCGCCTCCGGGTCGAGCGCGTAAGGGCTGAGACCAAGAGCCCGCGCGCCGGCGCGACTTGCCGCCGCCGAGCAGCGGTGGCGTCGCTGCACGTTCGCGAGCCCCTCGGCGCTCACGCGCTCGAGCGCGGCTTCGAGGGCGAGGATCTCGAGTGGCACCGGCGTGCCGGGGATCACGCTGTGGTCGGTGTCCAGCCAGCGTTCCTTCCAGTCGAGCAGGGACAGCACCGAGTCGCGCGGCGCGCCGGGGTTGTCGGACATGGCGAGCCAGGCACGGTCGCTCACGGCCGCGACCGAGATGCCCGCCGGGCCTGCGAGCGCCTTTTGCGGCCCGACCACGGCGATGTCGACGCCCCAGTCGTCCAGTGCGACCTCGTGCGCTCCGGTGGAGGCCACGACGTCGATGAGGACGAGGGCTCCGTGCTCACGGGCGAGCGAGATGATGGCCGGGGCGTCGTTGCGCACTCCGCTCGCCGCTTCGACGTGGACGAAGCTGACGAGAAGGATCCCGGGGTTGTCCCGCAGCGCCCGTGCGACCGCCTCCGGCTCGACGGCCCTGCGGGGCTCGGCCTCGAGCCCGATCACGGTCGCGCCCGTCTGTCTCAGCCAGCGCCCGATGGTCGCGCCGTAGGGGGTCGTCTCGAGGTTGAGCACGGTGAGGCCGGCTCGGCCGAGACCGCGCGCGGCCGCCTCGAGGGGAAGCACCGCCTCGGCTTGGGGAAGCACGATGTCGAGGCTCGTCTCGAGCAGCGTGGCCACTAAGCGCCCGAGCTGTTCGAAGCGGGCGGGCGCGATCGCCCCAGGGTCGAGCAGCGGGTCGCTCATGGTTCCGCCCGGGAAGCGGTCTCGTCGCGGAAGTGGCAGGCCGCCAGGTGCCGAGGGCATGCGCCGGCCTGATCGAGAACGGGCCTCTGGCGCGTGCAGATCTCTTCTGAGCGCGGGCACCGCGGGTGGAACGGGCACCCGGTCGGGATGTCGATTGGGCTCGGCGGCTCGCCTTTGACCACGGCCCGGACGAGCTCTACTTGATGCAACCTCGGAGCCGCGGCCAGCAACGCCCGGGTGTAGGGATGGCGCGGATCGCCGAAGACCGCCTCGCGGTCGCCCTGCTCGACGATCCTGCCCAGGTACATGACGGCCACGCGGTCGCTCAGGTGCCTCACGACGGCCAGGTTGTGCGAGATGAACACGACAGTCAGGCCGAGGCGGCTGCGAAGGTCTTCGAAGAGCTTGAGGATCGTGGCCTGCACAGAGACGTCGAGTGCGGAGACCGGCTCGTCGGCGATGATCACGCGCGGCTCGACGGTGAGCGCCCGGGCGATGGCTATCCGCTGCCGCTGGCCTCCGGAGAACTGGCTCGGCAGGCCGTCCAAGGCCCTCGTCGGCAGGCCGACCAGGGCCATGAGCTCCCTGCAGCGAGCCTCTATGCCAGAGCGCGGGACCAGCCGGTGCACCTTCAGCAGCTCGCTCAGCACGTGGCGGACGGTCATGCGGGGGTTGAGCGACGAATAAGGGTCCTGGAACACCATCTGAATGGCTCTGCGGTCCTCCACGGTCCGGCTCACCTCGAGCTCACGACCGTCGAAGCGCACGACCCCGGTGCTCGGGGCGAGCCGCCCGGCGATGCAGCTGGCGAGAGTCGTCTTGCCGCACCCGGACTCGCCCACGAGGCCGACCACCTCGCCCTCGGCGATCTCGAGGGTGACGTCGTCGACGGCCCTCAGCGCGTGGCCGTGCTCGGACCGGAACGTCACCGAGAGGCCCTCGACCTCGATGAGGGCCTCAGTCATGGCCGACGGCCGCCTGCGCGGCCGCGAGCACGTCCGAGTGCAGACAGGCTGACTGGCGACCCGGCCCGACGGGCTGGAGGCGGACGTCGGTCGTGAGGCACTCGGCGGTGGCGAACCGGCAACGGGGATGGAAACGGCAACCGGCCGGGAGGGCCAGGGGGTCCGGCAGGGAACCCGGGATGGCGACGGGCTCGTGTTCGGGGCGGTCCACGTCCGGTGCCGCGGCCAAGAGACCGCTCGTGTAGGGGTGCCTGGGAGCGGCCAGGACCTCGGCGGTGGGTCCGGTCTCGACGAACCGGCCCGTGTACATGACCGCGACGTTCTCGGCCACCTGGCTCACGACCCCGAGGTCGTGGGTGACAAAGACCAGCGACAGACCTCGTTCTCGGCGCAGCTCTGCGAGCAGGGCGAGGATCTGGGTCTGGATCGTGACGTCGAGGGCCGTCGTCGGCTCGTCGCACAGCAGGATCGCCGGCTCCGACGACAGGGCGATCGCGATCATCACCCTCTGGCGGGTGCCACCGGACAGCTCGTGCGGATAGGCGTGGTAGCGGCGCTCCGGGTCGGGGATCCCGACCAGCCTGAGCAGCTCGATGGCCCTCGCCCTCGATTCAGCGCGGCCGAGGCCGAGCACGTGGCGCGGCGCCTCGGCGATCTGGTTGCCGACCGTGGCCACCGGACTCAGGGCGCTCAGAGCGTCCTGGAAGACGATGGACATGCGGCGGTGCTGTCGGTGGCCGCGCCCACGGCCGCGGGCCTCCACGGGCAGTGCCACGCCGTCGACGACGACCCGTCCGGAGCTGAGGCGCCCGCCACTGGGCAAAAGGCCCATGACCGCCCGGAGCGTGAGGCTCTTGCCGCAACCCGACTCGCCGACGATCGCCAGCGCGCCGCCACGCTCGAGGGCGAACGAGACGCCGTCCACCGCCCGGAACGCCACCCCGTGGCGCCTCATCTCGACGACGAGATCTTCGACCTCCAAAAGGGGGGTCACTCGGGCCGCAATATGTCCGCCAGGCCGTCGCCGAGCAGCGACAGGCCGATACCTGTGAGCACGACCGCCATCCCCGGGACGGCCGCCAGCCACTGGTTGGTCTGGATGAAGTTCTGGCCGTCCGAGATCATCGATCCCCAGTCCGGCGCAGGCGGCTGTATGCCGAGGCCGAGATACCCGAGGGTGACCACGGCCAGTATCACGAGCACGATGTCGGACATGGCGTAGACGATCGCCTGGGTGATCGTGTTGGGCAGGATGTGGCGCCACAGCACGCGCGTCCTCGACAGGCCGCCGCCTTCGGCGGCCGCCACCCAGTCGAGGCTGCGGGCGACCATCGTGGCACTGCGCGTGGTCCTGGCGTAGATGACCCAGTCCGTCAGCGCGAAGGCGATGTAGATGCCGTGGGTACCTACGCCCACGACGAACACGAGGGCGATGATAAGGACATAGAAGGGGAATGCGAGCACGATGTCTACGACCCGCATGACGACAGTGTCGATGGCCCCGCCGAAGTAGCCGCACACGGTGCCGATGAACACGCCGAAGCTGAAGGGGAAGAGCACTGCGAGCACGCCGACTTGCAAGTCGGTGCGCCCGGCGTACAGGAGCCGGGACCAGATGTCACGGCCGAGCTCGTCGGTTCCGAGCCAGTGGGCCCCGCTCGGGCCGGCGAGGGTGTGGAGAAGGTCCTGGGACACCGGGCTGTAACGCCCGATCACAGGAGCCAGCAGCACGAGGGCGACGATCGTCGCGGTCAAAGTGGCGCCTGCCATGAAAGTCGGGCTGTGGAGCGCCCGCGACCCGACAGAAGGCCGTTGGGCGACCTCGCGCTCCGGCTCGTACAGGCCGAGGGTATCTGCGGTCGTCGTGCTCACTTGAGCCTTATCCTCGGGTCGAGCCGCGCAGTGACGAGATCGGTGAGCAGGATCACGACGATCACGCCCAGCGCGTAGATCAGCGTCACGCCCTGCACGACAGGGAAGTCACGGAAGTCGATGGCGTTGAGCATCAAGTTGCCGAGCCCGTTCAGGGCGAAGACGCGCTCGATCACCACCGTGCCCCCGATCAGGTAGGCGATGTTGATCCCGAGCAGGGTGACCGTGGGGATGAGGGCGTTGCGCGCCACGTGCACGAAAGTGACCCGCGACGGTCGCAGGCCCTTGGCCCGGGCGGTCGCGACGTAGTCGGCCGAGAGCACTTCCAGCATGCCGACGCGAAGGCTGCGGATGAGCACCGGGACGATGCCGATGGCGGCGCACAGCCCGGGAAGTACGAGCGAGTGCAGATGGGTCCAAAAGCTCGTGCCGTAGCCGCCGACGGGGAACACGTGCACGTCGACCGACAAGAGCACGATCAGGATGATGCCGAACCAGAACGAGGGCATCCCGAGGCCCATGAGCGAGAACAGCCGCACCGCGTGGTCGGGGGCGCGGTCCTGGCGCATGGCCGCGAGCGCCGCCAACGGCACCGTGATGACGACCGCGAACAACGTCGCCACTAACACGAGCGAGGCGGTCACCTCGAGGCAGGGGGGGATGAGCGACGCCACCGGGCCCTGGTACTCGATCGAGGTGCCCAGGTTGCCGTGCGCGAGCCCGTAGAGGTACCGCCAGAACTGGCGCCAGATCGGCTCGTCGAGGCCCAGCTGGTGACGAAGGGCCGCCACGGCTGCCGCCGGCGCGTGCAGGCCCAGCAGAGTGCGGGCCGGATCGCCGGGTACCAGGCGCAGGAGCAGGAAGGTGACGACGATCACACCGAACAGGACGGGGATCGAGAGCAGGAGCCGGCGAACCAGATAGCGCAAGCCGGGGCTCGTGAGGAGCCGCCGTATGAACGGCGCCGCACGCCCGGTCGTTGGCACCATGTCGCCTTCGTGCCCTGTGGTCGTGGGCACCATGTCGCCTTCGTGCCCTGTGGTCGTGGGCACCATGTCGCCGAGCTCGGCTCGGCTGCTCATCTCAGCCAGACATCCTCCAACCGGTACGCACCAGTTACGCCGCGACAAATCCCTGCAAGGTCGGTTGCCAAGCGTAGCGGCGGTCCTGGGCCGAGGTGGGCGCCCCCGGTCGGCTCAGAACCTGCGACGACCGGTCAACGGTCGCGTCCCGGCCGGAGGTCCTAGTCTCGCGGGCGGCTCTGCAGGTCCACCGATGGATGGTTCCGGGCACGCATGGTCAGCGCGGCGACGAACCCGCACAGGAGCATCATCCCCCCGGCCGCCGAGAGTGCCGCGTCCAGGCCGTGGCCGAAGGCGACGTAGGCGGCCTGGGTCACCTCCCGCACGATCCTGGTGATCGCCGGAGTTCCCTTGAACCGTGCTGCCTGGGAGTTGAACGTGCCCGTCGTGACCGCCGCGATGACGGTGTTCTGGAACGACTTCGGGATGCCGATCAGGTTCAGCTGGCGAATGAGGCTGGAGATCAATTGGCCGTTCACCATCGATCCGAGCACCGCCACGCCGGCAACGGCGCCGAGCTCGCGGCTGGTGTTGGTGGCCGAGGCCGCCATGCCCGAGTGCCGGGCGGGCAGAGACGAGAGAGCGGTCGAAGTCACCGGCACGATCGCGATGCCGAACCCGACACCCGCGATGGGAAGCGTCCAGCCGATCGTGGACAGGCCCGAGCTCGGTGTGAGGACGATCTCTGTCAGCACGATGCCGATTCCTGCGAGCACGCAACCGACCGTCATCGGCAGCCGCGGTCCCGATCGCGCCACCCAACGCCCGGTGAGAAGCGAGGCGATGATCATGGCGGCCGCCATCGGAGCGAAGTCGAGAGCGGTCCCGTAGCCCGAGCTCGTCCCCACGTCCTGGAGGTAGAGAGCCACGAAGAAGAAGATCGAAAAGGTGCCGAAATACGTGCAGAACGCGACGACGTTGGCACCCGCGAAGGCCGAGCGTTTGAAGAACGAGACGTCGAGTATCGGGTGGGCTACCGAGCGCTCGTAGAAGACGAAGAAGACCGCGAGGAGGAAGGCGGCCGCGAACAGCATGTCGATCCTGGCGTTCCTGTAGCCCGCCGTTTCGCCCTGGATGATGGCGAACGAGGCGGCTGCGAGGGCGCCGGCACCGAGGAGGAAGCCCGTGAAGTCCAGGCGGAAGCGGACCGAGTTGGCGCTCTCGGGCAGTATCAGGGCGGCGCCGGCGAGTGCTACCAGGCCGAAGAACAAGTTGAACCAGAACACTGCCCGGAACGAGTACACCCCGACGAGAACGCCACCGATCAGGGGCCCCATTGCGAGCGCGAGGCCAGAGACACCCGCCCAAATCCCGAGCGCCTTTGCCCGGGAGCGGCGCTCGGGGTAGAGGTGCCGGATCATGGAGAGCGTGCCCGGTTCGGAGGCGGCTGCTCCGAGCCCCATGACGACGCGGCCGGCGATGAGGGTATCGGCGTTCTGAGCAACGGCGGCGAGGACCGAGCCGCAACAGAACAGGATGACCCCCGACAGCATCACCTTCTTACGGCCGAGTTGGTCACCGAGCGTGCCGAACAGGAGCATGAAGCTCGCGAAGACGAGGGCATAACCGTTGATGACCCACTGGAGCTGGCTGATGCCGGTATGAAGGGTCGACTGGACGTTCGCCAGCGTGACGCTGATCACCGTGTTGTCCATGAAGGTCAGGAACAGCACCAGCAGAAGAGTCGCCAGGCCGAGCCGCCGTCGCATCTGGCTCAGGTGGAGCTCTGGCTCTTCGGAGCTCCCCGCGGACGTAAAGACCTCGGCGCTATCGCCGAGGATGGGCTCTATGTGAAAGCGCGAGGAGGCGCGGACGAACGGGCCATGGCCGCCCGCCGACGGAGGGGACATCAGGACGACCAGTCCGAACTATTCGCGGCAAGCCGACTCCTGGCAACCGCGGCACTATGACTGGGCACTTGCATGCAGCCGATGGCCACGAACTCCTTTCGAGGCTCAGGTTCCTCTAAGAGTGTATGGCTGAACCGTTCTACCCGTTCATGACAAATCCGATACGGTCATGCGCTTTTTCAGTGTTTTCTGCGGTCCAAGGCTCGTGATCGGATGGTGGTCAGTCCACTACGGAGAGTGTTGTTGACCCGGCTGACCTGTCGAGCTGCGAAGCGGCGGCCTGTCCTGCCAGGCGCAGGCGGCGACACCGTCGGCACCGGTGTCACCGGGGCCCTCGTCTTCCCCGCTCGATACCGGGAACCCGGCTGTCGTAAGGCCGTGCCCGAACCCGTCGAGATAGGTGTGCGCCTCGCGCTGGCGTGGGTAGCGGTCGGCGATCTCGTGGAAGCGGGCCGTGTGGCCGGCTTCGAGCAGATGTGCGAGCTCGTGGACGATCACCCCGTCGAGCACCCACTCCGGGACGGTCTGGAGGCGGGATGCGATCCGGATCTCCCGGGAGTGGAGCGAGCACGACCCCCATCGCCGCTGCTGGCGTGACGACCAGCGGATCGACGAGGGCCTGACGCCGCCGAGGTACTGGTCCGCGAGGGCCGCGGCACGCGTGGCGAGCCCGGCGTCAGAGGCGTGACGACGGCCGGAGCGTTGCAGCAACTGCTTGACCAACTGATCGGCGAAACCGTCCCTTGCCGTACGCGACATGCGCTCAGGCACGACCACGACAACGTGGCCGCCCTCCCAGAAGGCGACGCCGGTCTTGCGGCGCCGGGCGCTCGTGCGGATCTCCACTTCGGGTGTGACGTTCGGGTCCATTGGACTCCTTCTCCGATCAGGCTGCGCCCGATGGTAACGAGGGGGTGCTCGCGCCCGGGGGATGCCAACAGCGCGCCGTGGCGGGACCTCTCCTCAGTGGTGGAAGCTCTCCTTGTCCAGCGTCGGCCCCCGGTTCGGCCCGGCGGAGGTCGCCAGCTTGTTCACAACGGTCTCGAGGTGATCCAGGAGCATCTTCGCGAGATCCCGGCTGAAGCCGTTGCGCACGACGACCCTCAGCACCGCCACGTCGTCGAGGGCAGGGGGCAGGGTGTAAGCGGGGACGAGCCAGCCGAACGCACGGAGCGCCTCGGATATGTCGTAGACGCTGTACGGCAGGGTCTCGCTCAGGCGGAAGGCGAACACGGGGATGCCTTCGGCTCTGGACAACAGGGTGAACGGGCCGAGCTGCTCGATCTGTGAGGCGAGCCATTGCGCGGTGTCCCTGCAGCTCGCCTGAACCTCGCGGTAGCCATTGGCACCGAGGCGCAGGAAGTTGTAGTACTGCGCCACAACCTGCGCGCCGGGCCGCGAGAAGTTCAGGGCGAAGGTCGGCATCTCTCCGCCGAGGTAGTTGACCTTGAACACGAGGTCGTCCGGCAGTGCCTCGCCGTCGCGCCACAGTATCCAGCCGACACCGGGATAGACCAGACCGTACTTGTGACCCGAGGTGTTGATCGACTGCACGCGACGCACCCGGAAGTCCCAGCGCAGCCCCGGGTCGAGAAACGGGGCCACAAGCCCGCCGGAGGCACCGTCGACGTGCATGGGGACGTCCGGCCCGCCCCCCGCCGCGAGGGCGTCGAGTGCGGCCGCGATCTCAGCAACAGGTTCGTAAGCCCCGTCGTAGGTGGATCCGAGGACGGCCACGACCCCGATCGTGTTGTCGTCGCACGCTTCGGCGGCGGTCTCCGGCGTCAGGTGGGCGGTATCGGGCCCTACGGGTACCAGGCGAGCTTCGACGTCGAAATAGCGGCAGAACTTCTCCCAGCAGACCTGGACGTTTGCCCCCATCACGAGGTTCGGCCGATCCGTAGGGAGCCCGGCAGCACTTCGGCGCTTGCGCCAGCGCCATTTGAGCGCGAGGCCACCGAGCATGCAGGCCTCGCTCGAGCCCGTGGTCGAGCACCCGGTGGCGGCCGTGCCTTCGGCGTGCCAGAGCCGAGCGAGGATGTTCACGCAGCGCCGCTCTATCTCGGCGGTCTGCGGGTACTCGTCCTTGTCGATCATGTTCTTGGAGGCGCATTCGGCCATCAAGAGCTCGGCTTCAGGCTCCATCCACGTCGTCACGAAGGTGGCGAGGTTGAGCCGGGCGTTGCCGTCCAGCATCAGTTCGTCGTGGATGATCTGGAAGGCGATCCGGGGAGGCATGCCCTTGTCGGCAATCCGGAGGCGGGGTACCTCGCCTAGTTCCGCGTGCTGGGCGAACTGGGGGCGGAAGCTCAGCTCGTCGTCGCTCGAGGCATCAGCGGTGTGAGGGTGCAGTGGCACGGTGGACCTCCTCGTCCAGAGCCAACAGTACGGGGCTTGCCCGACCGTCGAGTCGTTGGTTCGTCTCCCTCCGAGCTGTCGTGGTTCGGGGCGCCGCTCGCGACTCGGTCGTAGCGCGCTCCGGTCAACGCAGGCGGGACGTCACGCCCGAGCCAGCGGGAAGGCGATACCCGTCAACCGGGCGCCAGAAGCTGCTTGTGCATCTGCAAGGAGACGGTCTCGTAACCGGCCGACTCATAGAGATTGCGGGCGACCGTGTTCGGTCCGAAGACGTTGAGGCCGATCGCATCCACGCCGTGGCGCGCGGTCTCTTGCTCGGCGAGCTCCAACAAGGCACGGCCATAGCCCTTGCCCCGTTGTCCGGGCGCAATCTCGATCGAGTAGATCCACGCCCCCGGCCCTTGGCGGCGCTCGAGACCGATCCACACGTGTCCCACCTGTTCGCCCGCGGCCGTCTCGGCCATCAACAACAGCACGCCCGGAGTCTCCGCCCCCTTCGGCAGGAGCTCATCGGTCTGCTCGGCTGCGCGGGCCTCGGCCTCTTCCTGTCTCCAGTTGCCGGCACGAACATGTTCCGCGGCGTACTCGCGGACAAGCCGGTCCCGGAAGCTCTCGAATTCGGCGGATGTCATCGGCCGCACGACCAGGTTGTTCATCCCCGCAGCATACGAGCGGCGTCATATTGTCATGCCTCCGGCGATCGTCGCCGGCCCGAGCCCAGATGCCCGATGTTGCCTAGGCCGGATCGGCGCTCTCGTTGCGGCTGAACGCGAAACCTTTCTCGTCGAACAAGACGCAGCAGGCGTCGACTGCGGCCGGTTCGAACAGGGAGCCCCTTGCCTCCCGGATCGTTTTCAGGCCGGCGGCGGTCCCGAGTGCCGGACGGTAGGGCCGGTCGGAGGACATCGCCTCGACAGTGTCGGCGACGGCGATGATGCGGGCCTCGATGACGATCTCGTTGCCGCGCAGCCCGTGCGGATAGCCGGAGCCGTCGAGACGCTCGTGGTGCTGGAGCAGCATCTCGCGGGCCGGCCAGGGGAACTCGATCCCCGAGACGATGTCTGCACCGGCCTGGGGGTGGAGCTTGACCAGGTTCATCTCGACGGGCCTCAGAGGACCGGGCTTGGAGAGGATCTCGGCAGGCACGATCAGCTTGCCGACGTCGTGGATGCTCGCCCCGACCCGGATGCCCGCGGTCAGCTCGGAGTCGAGCCCCATCTCGGTGGCGATGGCGCCTGCGAGGTCGGCAACGCGGTGCTGATGGCCTGCGGTGTAGGGGTCGCGCAACTCAGAGGCCATTGCGACCGCCTGGACGGCTGCGGCGATGCTCCCGTCAAAGCGCGCCTGGAAGATGGCGCGCTCCTCGCGGATGCGCAGTGAGTCGATGCCGTAGGCGATGTTCCTCGCCAGATCGGTGAGCACGCGGATCGTCTCGGACGTGAAGACGTGCGGGTGCTCGGAGTAGATGGCGAGGACTCCGTAGTCGGTCTCGTTCGAGAACAGTGGCAGTCCGAGAAGGGCCTTGTAACCGTGGTCGAGTGCGAGGCCCTGGTAGGCCAGGACGTGCGGCGTTGCGCCGAGGTCTTGAACGACGAAGGGTTGTCGGCTCTCGATCGTGTCTGCGAACGGGCCACGATCGGTGCCGCTTCCCGCCATGACCTCGAGCGCTTCGATGTAGGCGGCGAAGTTTCCGCTGCTGGCAACGAGGCGAACGCCGAGCTGCTTGCTCGGATCGGTGAAGACGACCCAGGCGAGGTGATAGGAGTTGTCCTCCACCACGACCTCACACAGTCGGTTCAACAGGTCAGTCTCGTTGATCGCGTTCACGAGCACCGAGTTGGCGGCACTTGCGTAAGCCCGCGTTCGCTCGAGGTTCGCCTCCTCGGTGATCGTGTGCCCCGTAAGGACGATCCCGTTGATCGCCGGGTCGTCGAGGAGATTGTTGAGCACGAGCCGGAGACAGCTCCATGAGCCGTCCGGGCGCTCGATCCAGAAGTCCTCCGGTGCGGTGACTCCCTTGCTGGAGAGGCATCGGGCGAGCAATGCCCGGCCACGTTTGAGGTCGCGGCGCTGCAGCAGGTCGGTGGCGTTCAGCCCGATCATGTTGTTGTGCCACTCACCAAAACGGTCGTCCATGGCACCACCGGCGAACTTGATCACGCCCTGCGAATCGAGGACGGCGAATTGCTCCTCGGAGCACTCAAGCACTGTCTCGAAGATGTGCCGGTTGAGCATCTGTGGGCGGGAGCCGTTGCCGGCTCTCTCGAGCGTCTGCCCGCTTGCGAGGTGCGCTCCGGTCATCGAGACTTCCTTTCGGTGCCAAGACTTCTCGCGCAGTTTGCGTTCCGGAATCTGGCCGCCGTCGGGTGGATCCTTCGCTCATGAGCCCTAAGAGCCAATGGCCGCGCGGCAGTCATTTATCGAACGGTAACGGAGCTTGCCCTGTTGACAAGTGAACAGACCGGCTAATCACCCTGCTGTTCACCCTTCGGATGACTCGAATAGGTGGGTCGCCGGGGCGGCCCTATCTCCTACGAAAAGGACTCGGAACCGGAGCAATAGGCCGCTACGCGTCGGAGTGGGGGAGATCGGATTCTGAGCCTCGGGCCCCTTCAGAAACAGCGGGATGCATTGCTCACGAAAGCAAACGTCTGGCGCAGTGCCTGCCGGAATGTCCTCACTTCGCCGGCGGACCGGGGCACCCTTGATCGATGACTCGCCCGAGCGTTTTGGGGCACCTTTGGGGCTCCTACGCCATCGGGCCGTTCCTCAGCAGAAAGGTCTGTCGCGAGACGGTCCAACCGGTCGGGGGAGCAAGCATTCGGCCGTCCGGCTCTGAATGATCGCGTCCATTCCCCGGCTGTCCGTGTATTCCGGTGTGGCGACCTGCCGTGTCAGTTTAGGTTGACAAATCAAGGTTGTCAGTCCAGACTGACAAGTATGGACATAGAGAAGCTCAGCGTGAATCTCTCGTCTGATGACCCGGCAATTGGGCTACGCGCCTCCTTGGCGCTACATCGCCTGGCTGAGAGGGTCGAAGCGAACCAGGTCGCGGCGGCCCGGGAAAAGGGCTGGTCGTGGCAGCAGATCGGAGACGCTTTGGGCGTCACCCGCCAGTCCGTGCACACCAAATACAACAAGGAGTGATCATGACCACCGAGTCCGTTGTGCCGGAGATGCTTCACGTCTGGGCCATCTGTTTGCGGGCCAGTGAGGAGGCTCGTCGCCGAGGTGATCGCCGAACGGGCACCGATCACGTCTTGCTCGCCTTGTTGGAGGATCCCTCGATCGACGTCGTGTTGGGCGTGAGCCTGGAGCAAGCTCGTCAGGCCCTTGAGTCGCTCGATCAGGAAGCCCTGGGTGCCCTGGGCATGAGGCCCGGCACCGACGCTCCTTCACTTTCGATGCGCGCGGTGCCGAAGAAGCCGAGGATCAGGGACCTCATGCAAGAGAATCGCCTCCGGATCACGCCCGCGGCAAAGAAAGTGCTCGAGGAAGCGTCTAAGCCCAACCGTCGGAGGCTCTATGTCACGGCCCAGCAGGTACTGGCTCAGATCCTCGCTCTCCAATCACCAGATCCTGCGGTCGTGTTGCTGGGCGCTCTCGGCGTGAACACCTCGGAGGTCCGGCGCCGGCTGGATGCAGTCACTCCCGACAGCTGAGTCCGCTGCGACATTCACGACTTCGAGCGAAGGTATCCGGATCGGACCGACCACGGGCAGGCAACAACCGCGAGCGCCGGCCTCTGGAGGCCGCTTCTCAACGTCAAGCTCCCCAGTTCAACGCGAAGAGCCGGTAATAGCCGCGGACGAGACCGCATGTACCACCGGTTTCGGCCATGCCCGCAGGCGGGGCGGGGACCGTTCGTCTCGATGGCCCCCCGCACTTCGGCCAGCTTTGGCAGACAACTGCCGTGGACACCTGGCCGGGCGGACCTGCGCCCTTGTTCTGGAGCGGCTCAACCAGGGGCCTGGACGCCCATGTCCGATTTCCGCCAGACGGTCGGGCCCGACACCTGACAGACTCAAAGGTGATGGGGGAGACCGCGACCAGTCTTGAGCCGACTAGGGCCACGAACTCGGCTCCGCTCGACGACGAAGCCCGATATCTGGCAGTCCGCAGCCGCGACGCCCGCTTCGACGGGTGGTTCTTTGTGGCGGTCACCTCGACGGGCATCTACTGCCGTCCGAGCTGCCCGTCACCGCCCGCCCGCCCTTTCAGGGTTCGTTTCTTCCCGACCGCCGCGGCAGCACAGCGAGCGGGTTTTCGGGCCTGCAAACGCTGTGTCCCGGACGCGACGCCTGGGTCGCCGGAATGGGACCGGCGGGCCGACGTGGTCGGCCGCGCGATGCGCCTCATCGCCGATGGGGTCGTTGATCGCGACGGCGTGCCGGGTTTGGCCCGCCGCCTCGGCTACAGCGAGAGGCACCTCAACAGGTTGCTCCTGGCAGAGGTGGGTGCGGGCCCTCTGGCGCTCGCCCGGGCCCAGCGTGCCCAGACTGCGCGCGTCCTGCTCGAGACGACGGAGCTGCGCGCCGCCGAGATCGCCTTCGCGGCCGGCTTCTCGAGTGTCCGCCAGTTCAACGAGACCGTTCAAGAGGTTTTCGCACAGGCGCCGATGGCCTTAAGGGCGCGTTCGAACGCAAAGCGCGACACGCGCGGTGGCTCGTGGGCCGTGCCCGGCTCAATCGTTCTCAGACTGGCGTACAGACTCCCCTTCCAGCCGGCGCATGTTTTCGGGTTCCTCGCGGCTCGGGCGATCCCGGGTGTCGAAGAGGGCGACCTCGAGCACTACCGCCGTACGCTCTGTCTGCCGCACGGGTCCGCTGTCGCTGAGCTCAGAGTCCATACGCGCGCTGAGGGTTACCTGCAGTGCGTGCTCTGCCTCGACGACGTCCGCGACCTGACGGCGGCCGTGCGCCGGTTGCGCCGGTTGTTCGACCTCGACGCGGATCCGGTCGCCGTCACCGAGGCGCTCGGCGCAGATGCTGTCCTCGGTCCCGCGGTCACAGCGATGCCGGGTCTCAGGACGCCCGGGCATGTCGATGGCGACGAGCTGGCGTTCCGGGCGGTCCTCGGCCAACAGGTGAGCGTGGCAGGCGCCCGCACGGTCGCAGGTCGGATTGCGGCTGAGCACGGGCGAAAGCTTCCGGACGCCTCCGGTTCGCTCACACGCTTGTTCCCTGGAGCGGCCGTGATCGCCGCCCTGGCCCCCGATGAGCTGCCCATGCCTGCCGGGCGGGCAAGGGCTGTCATCCGGCTCGCGTCCTTGCTCGCATCGGGAGATGTCGTCCTCGATGCAGGCGCGGACCGCGATGCGGTCGCCGAGCGGCTGCTCGCCATCGACGGCATCGGGCCGTGGACCGTCGCCTACATCCGCCTGCGCGCCCTCGGTGATCCCGACGCGTTCCTCCCGAGCGACCTCGGAGTGCGACGTGCCCTCGAGGCACGTGGACTACCGGGCGATCCGCGTAGCGCCGTCTCGCTCGCCGAAAAGTGGCGACCCTGGCGTTCTTATGCGTTGCAGTACTTGTGGGCCACTCCGGTGAGCTCCGGACGCGATACGACCGATCGCCGGCCGACGGCGAGAAAGGAGCAAGTGGCATGACACCGAGTGCCGAGCACGCAGATCTCCCGGGATCGGGAGGCGGCCCGAAAGGCCTGTATCGCAGGACGGTCTCTTCGCCGATCGGTGAGATCCTTCTCGTCGCCGAGGACTCAGGTCTCCGCGAACTTCATCTGCCTGGCACCTTTGACGACTCCGAGGTGGCCTCGGACGAGGTGTCGGACTGTGAGGCGCTCGCCGAGGCCGCCGACCAGCTCGGGGCGTACTTTGCCGGCGAACTGACACGATTCGACCTCCCGCTCGTATTGAGCGGGACGGACTTCCAGGTCCGCGTCTGGCGGGCGTTGGCCGACATCCCCTACGCGCGGACCGAGAGCTATGGGTCGGTGGCCGCCCGGATCGGCAACGCCAAGGCGAGCCGTGCCGTCGGCATGGCGAACAACAAGAACCCGCTTGCGATAGTGCTGCCTTGTCACCGCGTCATCGGGTCCGACGGCACCCTTGTCGGCTACGGCGGGGGGCTTTGGATGAAGGAGTGGCTGCTGCACCACGAGGCAGCCGTCCTCGCGGCCGACAGCTCCAAGCTGGGATGAGACCCGGGACCTCACAGCCGCGCGCTACGGTCGGGGCGCCATGGCGGAGAAGGTCACATGACTGAGCCTCACCTCGCCCGGCAAGAGCGCGCCCTTGCCTGCACCCTTTTGACCGAGTCAGGCCCCGACGCCCCGACACTGTGCGAGGGGTGGCTCGCACGCGATCTCGCGGCTCACCTTTTCGTGCGCGAGCGCCGCCTGCTCGCCATGCCCGGGATCCTTTTCGGCGGAACCTTCGCCAAGCTCACCGCTGCCTCCATGGCTTCCGCCCTGCGGCGATACGGCTTTGCGGGCCTCGTTGCGAGGGTGCGGTCAGGACCTCCCCGGTTGTGGCGGCCGCTCGACGACCTCGTCAACACCGTCGAGTACTTCGTGCACTCAGAGGACCTCCGCAGGGCGGTGCCCGCCAACGAGCCGAGGAACGACCCCGACCTCGATGCGGCGCTTTGGGCCAGTCTCGGTCGGATGTCGGCGATGATGACCCGCAAGGTCAAAGGCGCCGGGCTGGAGCTCGAGCGGCCGGACGGCGTACGAATCGTCGCTCGCCGGGCGCAGCCCCGTGCCGTGCTCACGGGCGGTCCTCAGGAGCTCGTGCTGTTCATGTTCGGTCGGAAGAAGGTGGCCAGAGTCACCTTGAGCGGTCCTGACTCGGCCCAGCGGGTCGTGCGCGAAGCCCGGTTCGGGATCTGAAGGGCCGAAGGCGCCACGCGCCTGGACCGAGCCGGGCTAGTCGGGCGCCAGGCCCGCGTGAGCGACCGCCTCGCTGCGTTGATCAAAGCCGACGATGTCGACGACGAGACCGTCCCGCACGCTGAGCACCTGCCAGCGCGCCGCCCGCCCCCCTCGTTGCCTTGCCGACGGCGTGGCGACCACCTCGAGACCCATGACGATGCGGTCCCCGAGAACCAGGATCTCGGACACTTTCGCTCGCGCTCCGGACTCCTTGGCCCGCCGGTACCAGGCGATCACCTCTTCTCTTGTCTGGCACGGAGGTGACGGGTCGAAAGGAGCGCCCCAGTGCACCCCGGCGTCGAGGAGAGCGCCTATCGAAGACAGGTCTGCGCTCTCGAGCGCCGTCCTCAACCGGCGTGCGAGTTCCTGCACGGACTCGGGGCCCGCGGTCACGGTGCCGGCTCCGCCGGCCGCCCGCGAACGGGAACGGACCGCCCGATTTGGCGCCGACACCGCCAGGTGCAGATCACGGGCGCGTGCGGGTCGTGCTCAGGAGCCGGACCCGAAGCCGCCGCCGTCCGCCCGCCTGGCGGCCTCCCTGGCGCTCTGGCGCTCCGACAGCCGCGCCGCGTACGCGGCCGCTTCGCTGCGCCGGTCCATCCCGAGTTTGGAGAGCATGCTCGAGACGTAGTTCTTGACCGTCTTCTCCGCCAGGTAGAGGCGGTCGGCGATCTGGCGGTTCGTCAGTCCTTCGGCAACGAGGTCGAGAACGCGCCGCTCCTGGTCCGAGAGGCGGTCGAGCCGCTCGTCGCGGGTGGGGCCGTCCCGAAGGCGGTCGAAGACCCGCTTTGTCATCGACGGGTCGATGAGGGACTCGCCCCGGCCCACCCGGCGCACCGCGTCCAAGAGATCGTTGCCGCGGATCTGTTTCAGCACGTAACCGGAGGCGCCCGCCATGATGGCGGCGAAGAGCGCCTCGTCGTCGGCGAACGAAGTCAGCATCAGGCACTGGAGGCCGGGGAGCCGTGAGCGCAGCTCGCGGCAGACCTCGATCCCGTCACCGTCGGGGAGCCGGACGTCGAGAACCGCCACATCGGGACCGAGGGCGACGCCGCGGGTCGTCGCCTCCGCGGCTGTCCCGGCCTCGCCGACGACTTCGATGTCGCCCTCGGCTTCGAGCATGCTGCGCAGGCCGCTTCTCACGATCTCGTGATCGTCCACCAAGAACACACGCAAAGCCATGTGAGCCCTCCGTCGGTCACCTCAGACCTTAACGGCGCAGCGCGTGACCACCGGGAGGCATCTGTGGGACGTTGTCGGGCCCTAGGGAGCGGTAGTGGTCGCGCCAGATGAGGCGATAGACGCCGAGCCACCTCGGTATGGACCTCAACCCGGGGATGAACGGCAGCAGGGCCAAGAGCACCGTGAGCGCCATCATGATGGCCCACACTTCGACGTCCCCGTTGGATGAGGTGTTCATCGGAGGGATCTGGTACCACATGGTGTACAGCCAGAGCCACGCCTGACCGGGGAAGTTCCCGGTCTCGTTCATCATTCCCCATTGATCTCCCTGGAGATGACGCAAGCCTGCCTGGTCGGCCATGTATGTGCCATCGGCGATGAAAAGGAGCGGATTGGTGTAGTTGGTGTCGTACAGCTGAGGTGAGGCGAGTAGGGCACCGTCGAGGGCGCCGCTTCGTGCCATCGACTCCAGGTTGGCGATGAGCACTCCGACCGGGCCGTAGGGGCCGGACCGCACGACGAGGTGACCGTTGGAGAAGGTCGCGTCGGCGACGACGTTTTCGTAGGCGGCATCCCAGTTCGCCCTTTGCGTCGTCGAAGCGCCCTCGTACTCGGCGAGGGCGGCAGTTAGAGCCGGGCGGTCGGGCAGCGTGGCGAGGGGCTTCAGCACGAAGTCCTGGGCCGTGTTGATCGGGATCCTGACCCCGACAGCCTGCTCGATCGAGATCGGGCCGAGCTTCTGGCTGGCGCCGGGCGTGTTGTTGTACGGCGGGCCGTAGGTCGCCAACGCGCTCGTGCCGTCGAGCTCTGTCATCGCCGTCTTGGCGAAGTCCACCGGCGCGGCGTTCGACCACGACTTTACGGTCACGGGATGCTCGTCGGGGGACGAGAACACCACGGCGCAGACGACGACCAACAGGAGGACGACGAGAAAGCAGACGAAGACCTCTTTTGCCACGTCGTAGGGCCGGTAGGCCCCCTGCCACTCGACGACGTCGCGGTCGGGCTTGAAGCGACGAACCCTATTGCCGTGCGGACCGTCAGCTGCGAGGGTCGCGCTCATGACCCGTCCTCCGGCTGGTGCGACGACAGCTCCTCGAAGTCGGGCGCTCGATCATCGGAACCTGTCGTCTGCACTGTCGGAGGCGGTGGAGCGGTCCGGTCCGCGGACGGGTCCGGGTGGTCTCCGGGGACCGCCGCCGACAAAGCGCCCGGGCCCGCTGCGGCGAGGCTGAGCCCGGCCCGTGCGAGCTGGGCCTCGGTCGGAGCGAAGGGCGGAACGACTCCGCGGCGCCTCACGAGCAGGACATGGAGGCCGATGATGAGAAGCACGACACCGGGGAGCAGCACGATGTGCCACATCAACATCTGGCCGAAGTTGAGGACGTTCCAGAAGGCTCCGGCACCGGTGGAGTTGATGCCGTCCTTGGCCTGGGTGCCGATCCATTCCGAGTCGAAGTTCTGCTGGGAGAGGTAGCCCGTGAAGGCCGTCCCGATGGAAACGACGAACGCGATGACGCCGGTTATCCAGGTCGCCTTGCGCCGGCCGCGCCATGCCGCCATGAAGAACTTCACCCAGAGGTGCACGACCATGAACATGAAGAAGAGCTCGGTGCTCCACAGGTGCATCGAGTTGACGAACAGGCCGACGCTGGAGTTGTGCCACCAAGCCGGGCCTTCGAGGGCGAGCACGGCGCCGGACAACAGCACGACACCGAAGGCCGCGATCGAAAGGGCGCCGAAGACGTAGGCCCACGAGGCGACGTAGGCGGGCTGGCTGTCCGGCAGGAGGCGCTCCGGTGGGAGCGCCTTGACCGCTCTTTCGCGGATCTGGGCGGTCCAGTTGGTCCTCTCGGCGGTGTCGGTGAAGCTGTCAGCGGGAGCCGGGCTCACTTCCGCCTCGCCTGATGCTTGGGGAACGGCACGATGATCGCGGCCACCAACATGACGATCATCACCGCGATGACGACCAGGTTCGCGAGCGAGATCTGGACTACTCCCCAGGTGATGTAGCGGCCGGTCCCACCCAGGTGCACGAGCGCTGCGAGCAAATCCGTCCCCCCTTTTCCTCGGGCGTGTGTCCCCGACGGCACGCTTGTCCGCATCTTGACCGCGGCTCGTCACGATCCCTAGGGCCAAAAGTCCCTAGTGCGCTCACAGATAGCATGCGGGCGTGTCCTGGGCGTGCTTCGCAGTCGGTGTCGTGGCGCTCGTTCTCTCAGTCACCTCGCTCCTGCCGATGCGCGGACCGTTGGGCTCGAGCCTGTCCTTCGTGCCCAGTTGGATCGTCAGCGAGGCACCGTTGCACTTCTTCGCTGCCGTCGCCGGGGTGGCTATCGCCTGCGGTTTCGAGGGCGGACTTGGTGGCTTGCCGGGCCGGTTGGGCCTCGTCCTGAGCTCGGTGGCATGTGCGGGCCTTTTGGCACAGTTCGTCTCCGGGCTCAGGTCGCGGAGGTACTTCGAGTCCGCGCTCGCCGAGTCGGGCCCGCCGGTGAGGCCGTGGAGGTGGAGCCCGGAGGACTCACGCCGCGTCGCTGTTGTGGTGCCGGTCCGTCCCAGAGGCGTGGAACGGCTCCGCAACATCGCCTACGCCCCCGATGCGAGCCACCTCCACCGCCTCGACCTCTACCGCAAGGTTGGAGTCGACGCTCCAGTCGGCGCGCCCGTGCTGTTGTACTTCCACGGCGGCGCCTGGGTGATGGGCGACAAGCGCGAACAGGGCATCCCGATGCTCGAGCACCTCGCCAAGAGCGGCTTTGTGTGCGTGAGCGCCAATTACGCCCTGAGCCCGAAGGCGAGATGGCCGCGTCACGTCCTCGACTGCAAGCTGGCGCTGGCCTGGGTGAAGCGCCACATCGCCGATTACGGAGGTGATCCCGGTCTCGTCTTCCTGTCGGGCGGCTCAGCCGGCGGCCATCTCGCGGCGCTGGTGGCGCTCAGCGCCAACGACCCGGCCTGGCAGCCCGGCTTCGAGGACGAGGACACGTCCGTCGCGGCGTGCATCCCGCTCTACGGCGTCTACGACTTCGTGGATCCTCTGAGGATCGGCAACGCCAACCTCATACCGATACTGGAGCACCGGGTGTTCGCGGAGCCAGCCGCCGAGGCGTTCGCGACGGCATCGCCGATCTCGAGAGTGGGTGAGCTGGCGCCCCCGTTCATGGTCGTCCACGGCCGCAACGACGTCCTGGTGCCTGTCCGAAGCGCCCGCGCGTTCGTCGAAGCGTTGCGCGCCGCGAGCTCGCAACCTGTGACCTATGTCGAGCTACCGCTCACCCAGCACGCCTTCGACAACTTCTGGTCGCCCCGGACCGTGCACCTGGTCCACGCCCTTGAGCTGTTCACCGCTCGAGTCGTCGCCTCCCGGTCCGCCGAGCGGGAGATGGGGGGCAGGTAGTCCGGTCCCGTCGACCTACCATGCAGCAGATGGCGACCGCAGCGAGACAAGACCGGCTCGAACGGATGACGAACCTGGTCCTCGTTCTTCTCGAGGCGTCACGCCCGCTTCCTCTCCGCGAGATCGCCTCGAGCGTCGTGGGCTACCCGCAGGGCAAAGAGGCGAGCCGCCAGGCCTTCGAAAGGGACAAGCGGGCACTGCGCGAGCTCGGGATACCGATCAGCGTCGAGCCTTTGGCGGGCGACGAACAGCTCGGGTACCGAATTCACCCTGAGGATTACTACCTCCCCGATCTTCGCCTCGACCAGGACGAGGAGCAGGCTCTGAGCTTTGCCGTCGCCGCGGTGCAGCTGGGTGGCGCGGCCGGCCGGGACGCCGTGGCCAAGCTCGGCGCCACCGGCGAGGTCCCCGAGCCGGGGCTGCCTCCGATAGCGGTCCTTCCTTCGTTGCCCGCTCTCGGTCCTCTTCACCAGGCAGTGCGCGACAGGGCGCTCGTGTCCTTCGGCTACAGGGGACGGCGCCGAGACGTCGAGCCTTACGGGCTCACGTTCAAGTTCACGGCCTGGTATCTCGTCGGGCGCGACAGGACCGCTCCCGACGGGGGGCTGCGCAGGTTCCGCGTCGACCGCTTCGAGGACGTGCCCGTCCTCGGTGAGTCGGACGCCTTTGAACTGCCGGAGGGATTCGACTTGGCCGAGGCCGTGCGTTTCCTCCCCTGGCAGCTCGGACCCAGGCCCGCAGATCCCGATGGCTGCGAGCCGGCGGCCGCGGAGGTCACGATGGTCGTGGACGCGCGCCTGGCCCGCAGCGTCGTGGCCACCGTGGGAGCCGGGTCGGTGCAAGCCTGGGAGCCGTCGGGAGCTGCGCGCCTGCACATAGCCGTGCCGGAGCAGGAAGCCTTCGTCAACTGGGTCGCCGGACTCGGTGACACCGCCGAGGTGCTCGAACCCGCCGACATGCGTGCGGCTGTCGTCCGCCGGCTCGAGGAGCTCGTGGGCCCCCCGCACAAAGCGGGCTCGGTCAAGCTGCCCCGGCCGTCACGAGGCGTGCCGGCGCCGCCAGCAGCTGAGGCGGCCCTGCACGGGGCCGCCGTGCCGGATGAGCCGTCACCAAAGCGCCCGATGCCGGCACCGCAGGCGACAGCCGGCGACCGCCTGAACCGGTTGCTGGCGATCCTGGTTTACCTGGCGAGGGTCGGCGAGGCCCGCCTCGAGGATCTGGCGGACCGCTTCTCGGTCTCGCCAAGCGAGCTCCTCCACGACCTCGAGCTGGCCGCCTGCTGCGGCGTGCCGCCGTACACGCCCGACCAGCTGATCGACTTGTTGATCGACGAGGATCGTGTCGTCGCCGAGGGCCTGCGCGAGCTCGCCCATCCCCGCCGGTTCACGCCCGAAGAAGGTCTCGCCCTCGCCGTGGCCGCCCGGGCCCTGCTCGCGGTGCCGGGGGCCGACCACGAGGGCGACCTTGCCAGCGCGCTCGGCAAGCTCGAGGCGGTGCTCGGGTCGTCGCGTCTGGCGGTGGAGGTCGACTCCTCGCCGGCGCTCGGTCCGCTGCGGGCGGCGGTCGCTTCAGGTGAGCAGGTGGAGATCGACTACTTCGGCGCCTCCGCGACCGAGTCCTCGACCCGCCTGGTCGACCCCTACCAGGTCGTGGTCCGGGAGGGGAAGTCGTATCTGGACGCCTGGTGCCACAAGGCAAACGGCCTGCGGCGCTTCCAGATCGACCGGGTGCAGGCGGTGCGGGCGACCGGGCGCCCGGCGGAGAAGGTCGGCTCGATCCCGGCCGGGGTCCGTGAGGCTCTGGCACGGCCGGAGGCCTTCCTCGGAGCCTCCGAGGCGGTGATGGCGACCGTTGTGCTGCCCTTTGAGGCGCGTTTTGCCGTGGAGGGGCTCGTCACCCAAGACCTCGAGGAGACCGGGGACGGCCGGGTCGTGGCGACGATCCCGGTCAGCGATGCCGAGGGCTGGTTCGGCCGTCTCCTCATGCTCCTGGGTCCCGACGCCGAGGTGATCGAGCCGCCTGAGCTGCGTGACGCGCGGGCCAGGGCGGCCCGCCGGGCTTTGGACCGCTACAGCGTCAGGCCTTAGCCCTCGCACTCCAAGCGGTAGGTGCCGTGGTCGGCCCGCTGAGTATCCAGGGCGGGTGCTGAGTGTCGCAAAGCTGGCTCGGGGCAGGGAGGCCTACTACCTCGAAACCGTCGCCGCAGGCCGGGAGGGGACAGGTGTCCTGGCCGAGCCCGACGGACGTTGGCTCGGTCGCGCAGCCGCGACTCTCGGCCTGGACGGGACAGTCGAGGGCGCCCAGTTGACCGCACTTTTCGCCGGTGCCGACCCACTCACGGGCGAGATCCTCTCCCCGTATCACGCCAGAGTCCGTGTCGTCCATGCTCTCGGAGAAGAGGAGATCCGCACGCAGGTGCGCGCCGGCCACGAGCAAGCGGCCGCGGCCGCTCTCGGGTACCTGGAGCGCAGCGGCGCCCGCGTGCGACGCCGCCTTGCCCCCGGTCAGGCGGCCTCGCCGGTCCCAGCCGGTGGCTTTGTGGCCGCGGCGTTTCTTCACAGGACAAGCCGCGCCCCTGATCCTCACCTCCACAGCCACGTGCTCGTAGCGAACCTGGCGCCGGGACCGGACGGCCGGTGGTCCGCGCTCGACGCCCGTGGGCTGTTCCTCGAACTGGGCACGGCTCGCGACCTCTACGAAACCCAGCTGCGCTGCGAGCTCACCGGGCGCCTGGGGGTCACCTGGCGCGAGCTGCAAGGTGCCTGGGCCGATCTCGCGGGCATAGACCCGGGCGTGAGGCGGGCTTTCTCCCGTCGCTCGGAGGACATCGCGGCAGCCCTCGAGAGGGCCGGCCGGTCCGGTCCGCGAGCGGCGCACATCGCCTCGGTGAAGACGAGGCCGAGAAAGGACCTCGGGACCTCGTACGAGAAGCTCGTGGAAACCTGGCGCGAGCGCTCTTACCGCCTCGGCGTCTCCGACGCCAGGATCGCGGCTGTGGCGGGACGATCGCTTACTGCCGGGGCCGAAACGATCAACGAGGTAGACCCGGGCCTGCGGCCAGAAGGCCGGTGGGCGGCACAAGCCCTCGGCGAGCACGGCGTCACCGCACGGGACGGCACGTGCCGGCGCGGCGACCTCGTCCGGGCGCGTTGCGCCTCGTTGCCCTCCGGCGCTTTCGTCGAGGACATCGAGCGCGAGGTGGAAGGACTACTGGCGGACGGTCGTGTCGTTGAAGTGCCGGTACAGTCCCAAGGCTTCGGGCGCGTGCTCAAGAAGGCGTCCCGCAGGGGGATCCCGGCCGGTGTCGCCGAGCCCGTTTACACGACTCCGGCCGTTCTCCGGATTCACGAGAGGCTTGTGGAGACCGTCCGCGAGCATCCCGAGACGGTCCGGCTCCTCGCTTACCGCCCAGGCGGACGGCTCGGGGCGCTCGACGCGATCAGCGCCGCGTCGAAGCTCAGCGGGTCCGTCAGCGCGGTCGCGCCCGGACGGGCGGCGGCAGCCTCGTTCGAGGCGGTGACGGGCATCGAGACGACGGCGGTCGGCGACATGGCGCCGGCGTCGGACTGGGCCGGCGAGGTAGTGGTGGCGGAGGCGCACCGCATGGGCCCGTGGGAGCTCTCGTCGATCGTCGAGTCCTCGACGGCGGCCGGTGGCCGCACGGTCCTGTTGGCTCCATGGGCGGCGCTCGGCGACCGGTTTGTTGCGGCCGCCACGATTGCGCCCTACCTGGCGCACTTCGCACCGACCGGGAGCTTCGAGGTGTCTCCGGCTCGCGGGAGCCAAGCGGGCGCGCCGGAGAGGTACTGCTTTGCCGAGCGTGAGGTTCTCGTCGTCGAAGACGGCGCCGGCGCGCGCGAGGCACTTGTCAAGGCGTGGCTTGAGGGCCGGGCATCCGGGCAACGTCCTGTCCTCGTGGCGAGCGACGATGCAGTCGTCGCCTCGTTGCGCGCCTCGGTACGCGACGCCGGCGGCTCGCCCGACGACGTCGTCGAGGCCCGTCGGTTGGCGGCCCGCCTGGCGGCGTGGCGCGCCGGCACGGGTCGAAGTGGCCAGATCCTTGTCCTGGGCGCACTGCCGAACGCAGTCCGAGGCGTCGCGCCGGGCGAGTGCGTCCATGTGGCCATCGTCTCGCCAGAGTTCCGAGCGGGCGAACGGCTGGGGCGGGCAGCAGAGGTCGCCCGGCCGCGGTATCTCGTCTCGGAGCTCGGGACGGTCCGTTCTCGCTCTTTCGACCGCTCGGCGTGGCGTGCCGGCGCGAGGGTGATCGAGACCTTCCGCCAGCGCTTCGCCATCGACGATCACGAGCGCGCGGTGGGTGATCCGAGGGCTCTGCGGTCCCTCGGGCACACCGCGGATGTGGCTGACACCAGGCTCGAGCTTGGAAGGCTGCTCCGGACGATGGAGTCGGAGACGCCGTCGATACCTCGCCGGGCACGGGAGTCGCCGGGCCTTTCCCGCTGACGTGCCGCCACGACAAAGGCGCCGAGAGCTGGTTTCTCAAGGCATGCCGACCTACCGGTGGAGACCTCGGGCGATAGCCCGGCCCGGCGGGGAGGCCAGAGCCATATCGGCGCGCCCAAGAGCGTGCGTTCTCCCGTTCATGACGGCTTCACGCCATGGTGAGCTCGAGTACCAGGGCGTCAACCGCAAGAACCCTGGCTCTGCGCCCTCGATGCCGAGCACGCACCCGTGATGTCCCCGGGCGACGGCGTCGACGGGCAGGATCCGGTCCTTGCGCACGGACACGGTCCGCGTCGTGGCCCGCCGGAAGGCTCCGAGCCCGCCCGTGCGCCCGCCACGGGTGAGAGACGTCGTCGGCACCTCGTGCTCGCCGGCAAGAAGCGAGATCGCCTCGAGTGTCCGGGTGTCGCCTATGCCCGGGAACACGAGCTTGGTCCCGAAAAGCGAGAGGAAGCCGTCCGCCTCGCGGTCCCACCGGGCCCGGGCCTGGGCAAGGTCCTGCAGGCAGGCGAGCGTCACGACACCTTGACTGCCGCCTTCGGCGACGAGCGTCGGCAGATCGTGTAGAGGAGCGATGTTCGCAAGCTCGTCGAGCACGAGAAGAAGCGGAGGCGCGAGAACTGCCCGGGACGCTCCCGGCGGGGAACCGTCGGAGGAAGCGACCGTCGCGCCGAGCGAGTGCCGGTAGCGGGCCAACCGGGCCTCTCGCAAGAGCCCCGCGACCAAAGGGGCCGCCTGTCGCTGATGATCACTGCCCGCACACACATACAGCGTCGCCCGGCCCTCCACGAGCCCTGCCGCGTCGAGCATGGGGCCTTGTGCCGAGGCCAGAGCGGCATCGCTGCGGTAGCCGGCGAGCACGCCTGAAGCCGTGGACCAGATCCCGCTCTGTTCGCGTCCGTCGGTGGCGGCGATGCCCTCCAAGAGATCGAGCGCCCGCTCGGCCCCGTGGCGCGCCAGCGCGCCGCGCGCCTCGTCAGGATCGTGCCTGTCGATGGCGGCAAGCACGTCGACAAGCGGCCTTTGTTCGAGGGCACCTGCGTGGAACACGCAAGCAAGCAGTGCCCCGGCCCGCTCGCTCCAGTGCGACGCGTCACCGCGGTCGGCGCCCGGTCGCGCGGCACGGACCATCGACTCAGCGACGAGAACAGCCCCGTCCCAGCTGCCTGAAAGGCCGAGCGGGGACCAGCCCACCGGCTCCACCCCTTTGGGACAGGGCACCGCGCCGCTCGGGTCGAAGAGCAGGGCAGGTCCCAGTCGGGACCTGGCCGCCCAAGTCGAGGCGAGGACATCGGCCTTTGTGGAGGCTGCGATGACAGGGCCGCAGGCCGCAAGAACGTTCGGAACCACGACGGCGGCGGTCTTTCCCGAGCGCGGAGGGCCCAACAAGAGCACACCGTCCTGCGGGCGGGCGAATATGGGGGCATTCCGGGCCCCGAGCGAGGACCCGAGATAGATGCCGTGGCCGTAGAGCGCCGAGGTGTCAAGTACCAGAGCCTGGGGATCGTATGAAGAATCGACCATCTCGGAGTCCTAGCAGCGTCGCCTACCAGCCGACATCATGGTGTTTCGGGCACTTGGCGGGTGCCCTTTGGCTGTGGTGCCCGCAGGCAAGCCCAATAGGTTGCGCCGGCGCGTGGCAGGCGGGCAGTTTCCGGGCCATTTCGCCTCCGGGAGAGCCCGAGGTGACGCCGGGCGCGGAATTTGGCGGCTTTGCAGCTTTGCCCGAGCCAAGCGAGGCGCGGGCGCGCGAGTGCCCCACAACGGTCGTCGCGGCGGCGAAGGCCGCCCCCTACGACAGAAACCCTTTGTATTTCCTGGGGAAACGTGGCGGGTTCGGCATCGACGCGACCAAACTGCGGACGGGAACAGGCCGTAGAATAAAGGAGTCGCGTGCCCCGAATCCGAGAATGCTTGATTTCCGCGGCGAAATCACCTTGTATTGCGGGAGGTCGGACAATATGCCAGGAGGCGAAATTGAACAGGACAGAACTCGTCGGCGAGGTCAGCGAACTCGCAGGGCTGACGAAGAATCAGGCGGAACATGGTTTGGAAGCGTTCGAGTACGTGATCAAGTCGGCGTTGCGCCGCAACGAGACGGTTCGGATCACGGGCTTCGGAACCTTCAAGGTTCGTGACCGTGCGGCGCGTCGTGGCCGCAATCCGCAGACTGGAGCACCCGTGAAGATCAAGGCATCCAAGGGAGTTGGCTTCGCAGCCGGGGCGGGGTTGAAGACTGACCTGAACTCGCGCACCGCGTTGAAGAAGCCCGTTGTCCCCGCGGCCCCCGTTGTCGCTGCCCGTAAGGTTGTACCGGCAGTTGCACCGGCGAAGAAGGCTGCACCGGCGAAGAAGGCTGCACCGGTGAAGAAGGCGCCTGCTGTCAAGGCCCCTGTGAAGAAGGCACCGGCGAAGGCCCCTGCCAAGAAGGCACCGGCGAAGGCCCCGGCCAAGAAGGCCCCGGCCAAGAAGGTTGCACGGTAGGCCCAGAAGGCCTGTAATCAAGTCAGTTATCGACGGGGCCTCGCGGCGCACTGTTGCCGCGAGGCCCCGTCGCGTTCGTCGAGGTGTCGCGCCTTGGAGCGGTAGCGCTGTGCGGGCCCTCGAGGAAGCCCGAGGGCCTGCCTGTCCGGTCCTACAGATCGTCCATGCGTTTGAAGGCTTCTGCTGCCGCAAAGCCTCCTTTGAGGCCGTTCTCGGCGAGCCTGCCGGTGACGCGTCGTATGAACTCGGCGACTTCAGGGTGTTCGCCGTCCTCCAGGGCGTTGGCTTCGGCTATGCCCATCGTCGAGCGCAATTGGCTGCGGTGCTCGAAAAGGGCGGCAAGCTTGGCGTGGACAAAGTCCGTCACGTCCTCGAGATGATCAGGCTCGTCCGCTTCGAACAACAAGAGGGTCTTCGGCCGGTGCGGCAAAGCGTCCAGCTCCGGGAAGAAAAGGGGGTCGCGGGCGGCGACGATCCCGTCGGTCACTAGAAAGCCCGCATTGCGATGGTCCGGGTGCAGGCGGTAGCGCTTCCACGGGTCATGACCGAGGACCACGTCGGGGCGGATCTTGCGGATCCAGGCCGCGACCTCGAAGCGCTGGCGGAGACCCGGTTCGAGCTCACCGTCGGGCCAGCCGAGGAAGACGACCTCCCCCTTACCTCCGAGCGCCAGCGACGCCGCCCGCTGTTCGTTGCGGCGTGTCACGACGAGCTCGGCCGGGTCGTGCGCGGGGTCCCAGGTCCCTTTGGACCCGTCCGTGCACACGAGGTGGAAGATCTCGCACCCGTTGGCGGCCCACTTGGCAAGCGTTCCGCCGCAACCGAACTCGATGTCGTCGGGATGCGCTCCGACAGCGAGTGCACGTCTTGGTACCGGCAGGTTCGATTCCATTGCCTCAGATTGTCACCTTGAGGAGGGCCAGGTCCTCCGGCAGGTCGATGTCGAGCGCGAGGCGGCGGTCGTAGACGACCTCGCACGGCAGCTCGAGCCGGGACGCTTCCTTGCGGTGACGCTCGAAGCTGCCCGCCCCATATGCGAAACAGAACCCGGCACCGGTGGGAACGACGGCGACGTTGGTCCCGTCGCGACGGCGGTCAGGCACGAGGGTCACGCTTCCGGTAGCGCCGAGGGTCGCGAGTCCCGCGGCGAAGGGAAGATCCGCGTGGGCCACGCACGCGAGCTCCACTCCCTCGGCGGCAAGTTGATCGACGCCTGCCATCACAGCCGCCGACAAGCCGAGCCCCGGCGTCCAGGCGACGCGGGCCCCGTGGTCTTGCGCCCATGTCGCGACCTCCTCGTCGTCGCACACCACCAGGACCGGAAGAGGATCGGCGGCAGAAACGACCCGCGCTGCCAGATCGCGGGCGAGTGCCTCGCGGGCGCGGGCGTCAAGCACTGCCGCGAGCCGCAGCTTCGCGGCTCGGAACGACTTCACAGGCACGAGCACGGCTTGTGCCCGGGCGGGTTCAGGTCCCGTCGGACAACCTCATCGTTGCGATCCGGTACGGCCCGAGCTCGAAAGACCCTTCGAAGCCTGCGATGTAGCGGCCGCGCAAGTCGACGAGCTGCCCGCGTGCCGGCTGCGGAGCTCCGGGGTGATCGGCACCCGGGATGGTCCTTCCCACGGCGACGTTTGTTGAAACCGAACCTGGATTGAACACACGGACCTCGAGCGCACCGCCGGCGACGCGCCGCACCGAGCTCACCTCCGCGCCGGTCACCGAGAGCGTGCAAGCTTCGAGCGGGAGACGTCCTCCTCCGAGACTCGCCACGACCGGCAGGTCGGCGAAGGCATGGTCGGCGAGGGCGTAAGGGTCGTCCACGCCGACGGCGACTGCGTAGCGTGTCGTGCGCGGCCCTTGCAGCTGAGGACCTTCGAGGCGGTCGACCGGTCCGGCAGGAAGGGGACGGTTCGCCATGGTGAGCCGGGAGAGCATTCCCGTCGCCCTGAGCAAGGTGAGTGCCAGGCCGTGTGCCTCGAGTGCTCCCTCTGCGCCCGTCTCGTCCAGGTCGACGAGCTCGTACTCGCACAGGCCGTCGTGCCAGATGCTGAGCCCTCCCGCGCTCACAAAGCGCCGTGA
>JBEKGS010000032.1:0-42719 GCA_050012675.1 Acidimicrobiales bacterium | reverse complement strand
CTCACGAATCTCGAACACGTGAACCTCCCGGAATGACATCGCCACCTTCTTGGGCCGCTTTCGGTCTGGTGGCGAGTCCAACCTCAGCGACGCCGTCGCTGGTGGATGCTCCGGGGTGGTCCTATTACTGGCGAAAGGGTGGTCCCATGCTGCTGGCGAAACTCACCTCAAGGTGGTCCCATGTCGCTGGCGGGCGACAGAGCTCAGTGTGGTCGAACAGCGCTATCACTGGCCGGAAATGTGGATGGATCCGATGAGATCGCTTCAGCCCTTGCCGCTGGCAAGCCTGGAGCTGAGACCGGCGCTCTCTACGGCGAGCTTCCGAGGGACGACGCGGGACAACTCCTCCTGGTTGATGATGAACCTCAGGAGCATTCACTCGGCATGGATGATGGGTCTCGTCTCAAGGGACGAGAACCAGGATTCCTCCTAAAGGACCAGACCATGAGACAAGACAGGTCCCAAGACCGCCCAAGCGGGCTGGGGACCTGTCGTCTTTCTCCAGGGAAGAAGAAAAGCACGCCAGAGCCGTCAGAACAGATTGAGAACGGATCATCGGTGATCCCTGTTTTCGATCTCCCCGGCTCTGCACCTCCTTTCTCGCGTGGCAACACCCGGCACAAGTCATCGCGGGGACGATCTCGTCAATTCGGCAAGCGTCTATGACCGCTCCCGCCACGACGACCAACTCGACAAGGACGTTGCAGCACTGCTTCTTCTGATCGGGTCTTCCGCGAAAACCGGCGGCCAACCGCCCCTCGGGGCGGGCAGCCGCAGGGGGAGCCAACGCGAACTGGTTCCGATCACTTCGATGTCGGCGGAGCCCCGACAGCTGGAAAAACGCCGCCGAGCTGGTCGGACGGTGCTGAGCGGTTCTGGAAAGAATCTCGAGAAATCTCTCGGTGACAAGGAATCCGACAAGGTATGGGGCGCATATTCGCCCCGATGAACGAACCGAAGGCGACCGCCTCACAATCCAGGGTGGCCGACAAGCTCCGCGTGGAGTCTTCGCAGGCTCTCGTCGCGGCTGAGGGCCTCCTTGGTGTCGTGCCAGGCCTGTTAGAGGCGAGTGCGGTCCTTCCGGAAAGCCCGCAGCCGTGGAGCGAGCAGGGGGTGTCAGCCCTGCAAATCTCGGAAGCCTCCCATGGCCGCCTCCGTGGCCTCGTCGTCCCGGCGGGCGTCGAGGGGCACCCCTGCGATCTGTGTATCAGGTCTGTCGGTGGCGACGATCATCTCAGCAACGAAATTGCGTCCTTGCGCCCGAGGATCACCACTTTGAGGTCAGCGGAGATGCTGATCGGTCGGAAAAGAGTCGGGAGCTGGGCAAACGTTCTTCCGCAGACGCTGAGACAGATTCGAGGAATCTCACGGTGTCAAGGAATCCGTCAAGGAATCCGTCAAGGTTGGAAGCTCAGACTCGCCCCATGACGACCAAACTCAGCCTCGACGAGCTCGAAGATCTCGTCCACGAACGCAGCGGTGAGGAGCTCATCGCCGTCGCAAGACGCGTGGAAAGGACGGGCGGTTGCGCCCGGCCGATCCGGCTCAAGTCGAGCGGGCCGGACTCCCTGTCAAGAGGTGAGCCGGACGGAGTGCTGCTCGTCGCCTGCAAGTCGAGGCGCGAGACGCGCTGTCCTCCGTGCGCGAACACCTACCGAGGTGACGCGCGCCAGATCGTGCGCGCGGGCATCGAAGGCGGGAAAGGCGTACCGGAGTCGGTGTCGTCTCATTCAGCCGTGTTCCTCACCCTCACGGCGCCGAGCTTCGGAGCGGTGCACTGTTCGGCAGACGGCCCGTGCAACGCCGGGCTTCCGGGGAACTGTCGCCACGGTAGGTCTCGTCACTGCCTTTCCCGCCACGACGGCAACGACGACCTCGTCGGTTCTCCACTCTGTCCTGACTGCTACGACTACGAGTCTGCGGTGATGTTCAACGCCTCTGTCGGCGAGCTCTGGCGCCGGGTCACCATCTACGCCCGAAGGCATCTCGCCTACTGCCTCGAGCTCCCAGAACGCGAGATCAACTTCCTCGTGCGCCTCTCTTACCTGAAAGTGGCAGAGCTGCAGCACCGGGGTGTCATCCACCTGCACGCCATCGTTCGCGCTGACGCGGCCACTGACGAGGTCGCCCCTCCACTGATCCCGATCTCGACGGCGCTGCTAACGGAGGCACTTCTCCGCGCGGCGCGGGCCGTCTTCGTGGAGCGGGTTGTAGACGGTGAAATTCTCCGCTTCGTCTTCGGGGAGCAGGTGAAAGTCGATCCCCTCGCGCCTGGCGAGGTGAAGGGGATCGCCTCGTACCTGGCGAAGTACTTGATGAAGGAAGCGAGCGGGAACGGGGCTCTCGACCACAGGTTGCGCGAGGGTGAGATCGAGTACCTCGAGCTCCCAGATCATCTCCGCAAGATCGTCGAGACGGCCTGGTCCTTAGGCGTTGATCCGGAGCTCGGCCGCCTACGGCGTTGGGCCCACGCTCTCGGGTACACAGGCCATCTCATGACCAAGAGCCGGCGCTACTCGACGACTTTCCTCAGGCTCAGAGCGGCGCGCCAGGCGTGGAGGCTCGCAGAGGCCGGCGTGACCGAGGCCGCCGCGCTAGCCCGGCGCTAGCCCCGAAGTTGCATTGGAGCTTCGACGGCGTCGGACACCGATATCGCATCGACGCCGTGCTGGCCTTGACCTTCGCCAGGGACCGCCGATCAGCGGCGAGAGAACGCTGGGAAGAGCTCGACGCGTGTCGGCAGTCTGATCCAGGTAACGCAGATGTTTGACAGGGCTGCAGGACTCGTCGCTGCCCGACGCGCATTTAGCGCAGGCTTCAGGCAACCATGGAGCACAGAGCGGGAGGAATGGCCCGCGACCGCTTCGACTGTGGCGTCCGAGATGGAGCAAACCGATGACCAACTCTGATAAGGGCCGGTTCCATAAGCCGCTCCTGAGCGTGGATGAAACAGCAGTCCTGCTTGGCGAAAGTCGGTCCTCGATTTATAGGGCGATCGAACGGGGAGACCTGCCCCTGCCCGTGTTCACCATCAATGGACGCCTACGTATCACCCGTCGGGCTGTCGAACGGCTCCTTGCCGGCGAGTTGCCGCTGATAGGCGGTGGAGTCAGTTGTTGACGCCGACCAGTAGGCCGGTCCACTTTCGGCGCGCCTCGGATGTAGTCCGGTGTCGGTCATCTCCGAACCACTCGGGTGCTTGTTTCCGGCGTGGAGACCAGCGCCCGTTAGCCGAGAAGTCGTCCGATGTGTTCTGCAGCTCGCCGGTCTTCTGCGGGAACGCCATCGGTGTAGTGGCGGGCCATGTGCACTGTCGACCAGCCCAGGCGTGCCTGCTTCTGGGCCTCACTGACCACGGGGTCCAATGCGGTGGCGTGGAAGTGGCGGAGTGAGTGAAGGTGGATGTCGGACGGAAGACCGGCGTCATCCCGAATCCGGGTCAAAGCGTGGCTCATTGCATCAGGGTGAGGCGGGACCGCCCCGCCGGGGGACGCGGAGAATACGAAGGAATCCTCGAGCAAGCTCTCTTCTGCTGCCAGAGCAAGCCGCTCTTGCTCCGCGCGCAGCTCGACTAGAGCGGCGGTGGTGCCCTCATCGCATGCGAGGCTTCTGACACTGGCGCGGGTCTTGGGTTCTTTGACCACGGCACCACCCTTTGCGGCGATCACCCCCTTGTCGACGGTGATGGCGCCACGTTCGAGGTCGAGATCACTCCACCGCAGCGCGCACGCTTCTCCTCGACGTACGCCCGTAGCTGCCAGAACTCTCAGGAACACGCTGATTCGGAGGTCCTCTGCTGTGGCCGCGGTTAGGAGGGCTTGAATCTCACACGGTTCTGGGGCCCGTACGGCTGCTCGTTGCTCCTCCAGTCGCCAGGTGGGCAGGTCGGTGTCGGCGATCGGGTTCGGAAGAACACCGTCGCTCCACTTGTGGGCCAGTCGACATGCGCGGTGAAGCACGGCTTTGACTTGACGGACGGTCGCCATCGAGAGGCCCTCTGCCTTGAGCGACCGGTAGTAGCGCTCGACGTCGTAGGTGCCGAGGACGGCGATCTTCCGGCGCCCGATCGTTGGGGCGATGTGAACCTTCCAGATGCTCTCGTAGTGCCGCGCCGTCTTGGGAGAGAGGTCATCCCAACCGTTGTCGCGCCAAGCGACAACGGCGTCATTGATGGTTGTCGTCGATCCCCACTTCGCTGGTTGCGGGGAGACAGCGGCGGGCAGTGCGTCCTGCTCGGCTACGAGGCGAGCCAGCTCTCGTTCCGCTTGGCGGCGAGACCCCTTGAACGTCACGTGGCGATGGTGCACCCGGCTCTCTGCGTCCCGGCCAAGGTAAACCCGCAGCTGCCAGGTACCCGGTTTACCTTGGACGGCTCTCAGGCTCCCGGCCAACCCCGTCGCCTCCTCAGCCAACCGGCTTGTTGGCTTTCTTGTTGGCTATTGACGGGTGGACTCTAACTCGGGGATGTACCAGTTCCAAGAAGCATCACCTGAACTGGACTTATTCAGCGCGCTCGGAGGAACTCGAATCCCCAACCTTCTGATCCGTAGTCAGATGCTCTGTCCAATTGAGCTACGAGCGCAGAGTGAACTGGCACTCTACTTGCAAGGACCAGCTCGTGTGGACGCCCAGACCGCCAACCACGCTTGAGCCGACTCCAGGTGCAATCCTAGACCGTAATGGCTGGCACCGAAGCAAGTGCCACCGCCCGTGACCAAGAGCATTGCGTTCCGGTTCCCTAGCTGCGACTCAAGGTTCTGACCAGCCCAGACGACAAAGTACCCTGGAAACTGGCTTTTGGATGTACTGCGGTGGTGTTCCTATCGAGAGGACCCGACGATGACCTGTTGGCAGTGTGGAGCAGCGCTTCCGCAGGACGCCGGGTTCTGCAGGGCTTGTGGTGCCTTCGTGCGACCGCGCAATATGCCGGTCAGCGGGATGGGGCCCGCGACCCTCGGTGGGTCTCACAGACCATCGAGCGCCGGTGGTGACGACACGGCCGCCCAGACATCCAGCTCGACCGTAGCGCGGACCCGGCCACGGCCACCGTTCGCAGCTAGTTCGACGCCAGGGTCGTTGGCTGACTCCGGCGAGACGAAGACCGCGTCTGCTACTCATGCCACGGAATCCTCCTGGTCTGGTGCTTCCGCAGCATGGCGACCACCGACCTCGAGGCCCCAGGCAGGGATTGCTTCGAGCGGGACAGACTCGGACTCAAGCTTGGGTGAGGTGTTGGCGGGAGTAGGAACCGGATTCGTTCTGATCTCAATGCTGTTGTCCTGGTACAGCGTGACGATCACACCTCTTGGTGTTGAGTTCTTCGAGTCGCTTGAGCGGGCGTTGTTCTCGCGTCTGTTTCCTCAGGTTTCGTCCGGCCTGGGAGGGCTCACAGGACCTTTGACGATCACCGTGTCACCACTCGACAAGGCGGCGGGCGGATGGCGCTGGGCGATCCTGGTCGTGTCGATCGTCATTCTGCTGGAGATTCTCCTTGCCGTCAGTTCTGGGGCGACGAATAGGTCAGTTTCCACCTGGCCCCACACGGCCATCATCTCGGTACTCGGCGTCGCGAACCTTCTTCTCGTTGTGGCGGCGTTCCTTGCGTTGCCCTACGGAGGGGCCCCAGCGGGTTATCTGACTGTGTCCCGTGGCGTGGGCGCCTACCTAGGGTTAGTCGCCGCGCTAATAGCTTGTGCGGGCGCGATCGCCGTGTTGCTCAAGAACTCGCCGAGTGGAGGTCCGGTCCGCTCGGGCGGCCTCCGTTGACCAACTGATCCAGCAATCAAGCGCAGGGCGTGATTGTGGAGCGGAGAGGGTAGGACACCGTTTGAACCGGGATGCCTGGGATCGGGTTAGGCCAGCTGATCAAGAACCTCCTTCGACAGAGCATGTCTGAGCGACTCCGGAGTTGAGTCCGAGCCCCGACACGTGGATGGCCCGTGGAGCCCTTGCAAATCCTGTCCGCTTCGGGACCCATCTTGGCTAACCGTTTTGCAGCGCTGATTGGTCTTCGACACGACTGCCCCTTGACAGGATCTATTCCAGTTGTGGGAGACTATCTCTCATCAATCAGAGACTATCTTCCACAGCTGGGCCTGCTGGCCTGAGCATTCGAGAGCGACAGCGGGCAGTCACCAGGGACGCCATCCGCGACGCGGCCATCGGGGTCGCATCGGAGACGGGCTTCGCTGCCATGACCATGGACAAGGTGGCGGAGCGGGCCGGGGTGTCGCCCAGTACCGTCTACCGCTATTTCGCCGACCGGGACGACCTGCTGGGCGCCATCATCGCCTGGACCTATGGGCTGACCCGCATCCCTCCGCCGTCCAGCGCCGACGACATCGCCACTTTCCAAGAGCAGTTCATGGCGGATCTCGACAGCAGGCGAGCCCTTTTCCGTGCCATCGTCGTATCCCGGTTCGGCGAGGAGACGACCTGGACAGGACGCCGGGAGCGTCTGAACATCTGGAGGGAGCTACTCGAAGAGGTCACCGACCATCTGGACGAGGAGGAGGCACTCCTCGCCAAGGCGGTGATCGTCTACCTGACTGGTGGGCTTCCGTGGGTGACCATGGCCGACGAGTCAGGGCTCGACGGAGCCCAGGCTGGGCGGGCGGTCGGGTGGGCCATCCGCACTCTCATAGCCGACCTACGCGTCCGCAACGAGAGGGCCGCGGCCCAGAAGCACCGCAGTGCAGCCAGGACCCGAAAGGAGCGATCGTCATGACCAGCGCTGAGCAATCTACCGAGACCTATCTCGTTATCGGGCTGCATGACTCGAGCGGCCCGAGCCCGGAGGTGGTGGGGACCAAGGCGGCCACGCTGGCTTATCTGGCGTCACGAGGCTTTCGCGTGCCTGAGGGGTTTGTCCTAACGACAGCCGCCTGCGATCGGATCGTCGCGACCCATGACATCCCGCAAGAGGTGTGGGCGGAGGTCCTTTCCCGCCTGGAGCAGCTCGGGGACGGCCCCCTGGCCGTCAGGTCGTCAGGGTTGGTGGAAGATCAGGCGGGGGCGTCCTACGCGGGGCAGTACGAAACTGTGCTTGGGGTCGAAGGACCTGATGCAGTCGCCATCGCCATCGGACGCTGTTTGGCATCTGCCACCTCGGAGCGGGTACGGGCCTACCGTGGATCTGACGCAAGCGCCCCGATGGCAGTGCTTGTCCAGAAGATGGTCCCAGCGGAGGCGGCAGGGGTTGCTTTTACTGCTAATCCGATCAGCGGGGATGCCGAAGTGTTGGTGAGCGCGGTCAAGGGCTTGGGTGACCGGCTCGTCTCAGGGGAGGCGACTCCCGACGAGTGGATCGTCCGAGGCAACGACGTGTCGTGCATCCGGTCGCCCGAGGGCGCCTTGGACCGGGTCCGAGCCGGCGAGATTGCCCGGCTGGCCAAGGAAGTGGAGAGGCTCTTTGGTTCTCCACAGGACATCGAGTGGGCCCTCGCCGACGGCTCGCCGTTCGTCTTGCAGGCCCGCCCGATCACCGCCCTTCCGATCGCTCCCGCTTTCGAGGTCCCCTCGGGCGGCTTCTGGCTCAAAGACACCTCCCACTTTCCGACACCGCTGACTCCGTTCGGCGCCTCGGTGTACCTGCCTGCGCTGTCAGCGGCTCTGCCACCGCTGGCCGAGGAGCTCGGGCTCCTGTTCGAGGGCATCGAGCAACGTTCCTTGGGAGGCGAGGTGTACCTGCACGTGGTCCCGGTAGGGGGTAAGGAGCGGCCCGCTCCACCTCCGTGGGCCATGTGGCTGGCGGCTCGACTCGCGCCCCCGCTGCGCCGCCGAGCCCGTGTCGCCGAGTCGGCGATCGCTTCCCGGCTGCCTGAACGGATCCTCGACAGCTGGGAGCGCGAGCGGCGCGCGACCTTCTCGAACGAGATCGGTGAGCTGAGAAGCATCGATCTTGCTTCCCTCGACGACGAGGCGCTGGTGGCTCATCTCGACCGCCTGAAGGATCTTCTCGACCGCGGCGAAGGCCTGCATTTTCGGCTTCACGCGCCCCATTCGTTGGCTCTCTACGAGCTCGGTGTGATCTGTCAGGAGCTCTTTGGCTGGGATGTCACCCAAGCGCTTCACCTTTTGATCGGCAGCTCTGGGGCCTCGTCTGAGCCGGGTCGGGAGCTGAAAGCTCTGGCCGAGCGCATCGCCGCCGATTCGCCGGCGCTCCAAGCTTTCACGGGCCCGAGTGAGCACCGGCTGTCGCGCCTTCGGCAGGATGCCCCGTGGGCTGCCGACGCCTTCGAGGATTACCTCCGGCGCTATGGACATCGAACGACGAGCTACGACCCTGGCGATCCGACCCTGTTCGAGCGTGCCGAAGTGCTGGTCGGCTTGCTGGCTGACCAAGTGCGGGACGTGGCGGCTGCCTCGGAGGTGGCAGGTGCGGCACAGGACGCACTGGCACGGGCACGGGCCGAACTGGCTGGGCGAAGCGACACCGACAAGGCCCGCTTCGAGCGGGCGCTTGCCTACGCCCAGCGGGCTTATGGGCAGCGGGAGGACAACACCTCCATGCTCGACAACCAGCCCTGCGCTCTCCTGCGCTACTGCGCTGTCGAGATCGGGCGCCGGCTCGAGGCGAGACGCGTCCTGGCCCATGCCAGCGACGCCGTGTTCCTGGAGGAGCGGGAGCTGCGGGACGCGCTGATCGGCCAGCAGAAAGCCGACCAGCGCGGCCTCGTCGCTCAGCGAAAGGCAGAAAGGGCGTGGGTGATAGCCCATCCGGGACCACTTTCCTATGGGAAGGACCCAGGTGACCCCCCCGATCTGTCGCCGCTGCCACCGGCGTTGCGCCTGGTCAACGCGGCCTTCATCAATCAGGTGCAGCTCCTTGAGGCTCCGCCCACTCCGCAGCCGTCGGGAAGTGAATTGCGCGGGGTTCCGGGCTCTCCCGGCCGTTCCTTGGGGAGGGTGCGTGTCATCCGAGACCAGACGGAGTTCGACAGGCTCCGGCCAGGGGAGGTGCTCGTCGCACCGACCACGTCCCCGCCGTGGTCGGTGCTCTTCCTTCAAGCCGCGGCGGTAGTGACCGACAGTGGTGGCGTGCTCTCCCACACGGCCGTGATCGCCCGCGAGTACGGCATCCCGGCAGTCCTCGCCACCGGCGAGGCAACCCGCCGTCTGTCAGACGGGGATCAGGTGACCGTCGACGGCACCACCGGAATCGTGTCCATGACTCCTCGTTCACTGGGCTTTGTGGACCTAGGACCGACTCCGCCCCAACCAACTCGGGAGGGGACGATGGGAGAAACCGACGTAGACGGCCTCGAGGGCCTCACGCCAAAACAGCAGCGGCACTTCCTCCGTTCGCGCCGAATGGTCAGGCGCTTCCCGCATACCCCCCGCCTCTTCGGCCAAGCCCACCGAACGGTCTTTAGCCTGACGGGAGGGCGCCTCGGCGGGACACTGCAAGGGACCCCAATCGGGCTGTTGACCACGACCGGCCGGCACAGTGGCCGGACCCGGACTGTGCCTATCGGCTATACAGACGACGGCTCTGTTGCCCGCGAGCTGACCGATCTCGAACGCGAGGAGCTCTGGCCTAGTCTCCTCGAACACCATCCGATATGGGGCATTTGTCAGTCCAGCACGAAGCGTCAGATCGCCCTCGTCGCCCTAGAACGTCCACAACATCGTTCGCCTGACCTCGAACGATCCAACTAGGCCAGCCCATAGTCGCGCCGATTCTGACGATGACCGCGAGCGCGGAGGACCCCTCGAGTGCGGGCCACAGGGTGCACCGCGACAAGGTCACGTGGTGGCCAAGCCAGCCAGATTTTCCAGCCAGCGGAGAGGGAGGGATTTGAACCCTCGGACCCGGTCTCCCAGGTCAACTCATTAGCAGTGAGTCCGATTCGGCCGCTCTCGCACCTCTCCACCTGGGCTTTTGCGTACCAACGAGAGACATTTCCCATGCTCTGTCCATAATTGCCACGCGTGGACCCGTGCCGGAGAGCATACGCGAACGTCGGCAGCCGTTGTGCGAGCTGAGCGCACGACCGAACTGGAGCTCGCCTACCCTCTTGCCGTGGCCGAGCTCGGGCCAAACCCTCAGACGGCCTCCAGCGTGGCCGCGGTCCTGGGAAGGACATCCGAGCAGCTAGGACTAGATCCGGTGGAGGTTGGTCGAAGAGGGGGTTACTAAATCACCCGGTTAGCGGCTAGCAGCCTTTGCGCCGGTACATGATCCCGTAACTAGCCACTGATCGTGAATGAAGCAGGACTCAGTCCTTCAAAATGGGAGTCGCGTCGTGCACGGTGTGGGCGAGCTGCTTACCCTTCTTGTTCGCACGATCGAGTGCCTCGCGGACATGACCGGCCCGGTCTGAGTCTCCGACTCTGTGAACGAGCTCTCTTGTCCTTTCACTTAGGTGGTTGCCGATGTCGGCCTCGTGAATGCGGGAGACTCCGTCACTGACGGCGCTCTTTACCAGGTTGGCAAGTTCCGGCGCAGTTCCCGCCGCCTGTCTTTCCGCCGCAGCAGCCGCGGCCTTGACCAGGTCGACGGCCTCGGGTGTCACTTCGACGGCCTTGTGTCCGGCGGTCGCGACGAGGCGCGCCCCCCGGTCGAAGAGGTCTACAACCGCGCCCGCGCCGGCACCGGTGAGACCACCAATTATGAGCCCTTTCCAGATGTTCCTCATGTTTCTCGATCCTTTCCAGCTTGTGTACGCGGCAACCGGTCCGTTCGGCGCTTACTGACCTATGCCCGCGTGCTTGCCCGTCCAATCACCCACCGAGGATCGGGCCAAGCGCTGTTTGAGGCGCCGGTGATCGGGGAATCGGAAACATCAGTCGCAACACGAAGTCGCAAAGCCTTCAAAGAGGGGAGGAAGAGTCAATGGCAATCGGTACCAGCGTTTTCTTGTTGGCTGTCGGCGCCATTTTGCGGTTTGCCGTCTACTACAGCGTGCGCGGCGTCGCTCTCGGCATTGTCGGAATTGTTCTCATGGTGGCGGGCGCCTTGGGCTTGCTCTTGTCATTTACGGTGTTCGGGTCACGTACAACCCGAAGCAGGACCGTCGTGCGAAGCCCCGGGACGATCGCCGAGCAGGAGACCTATCGCATCGATGAGCCGGTGAACTGGTAAGGCGGCTTGTCTTGACCCGAGCTGGGGCCGTCGATCGCGAACTGTCTGTTGACGGCGCCCGGCTCGAGAGCCGCGGTTGGTTCAAGCTCCTGGCCCGATCCGGAGTGAGCGCACGAGCGGTGATCTACGTCCTTGTGTCCTATCTGACCTTTGACATTGCCATTCGCGGCAACTCGCCGACCCAGGCGGGCGGGCGAGGTGCTCTTCAGGAGGTGGCAAGACAGCCGGGCGCGCCCGCGTTGCTGGTTGTGCTCGCAGCCGGTCTCGGCCTTTACGGGCTGTGGCGCTTGGTACAGGCGGTGACCGGTAGGTCGAATCCGGCACGGGAACGCTCCGGGCCGGCAGGCCTCTTCTGGATGGAGCGCACCGGATGGGCGGCCATAGCAGTCATCTACCTCAACTTGTGTGTGCAAGCGATCAAATTGGCAATCGGCGCCTCGAGCGGCGCCGGCACCTCGGAAAACCCCCAGCCATGGGCGGCCAGGATTCTTGCATGGCCGGGAGGAGCTGAACTCTTGGGGATCGTTGGGGCTGGCCTCGTCATCGGAGGTACGGCGCTGGCGATCTGGGGGTTCGTCCATGACTATGAGAAGGACCTGGCCCTTGAGTCTCTTGCCACCCCGTGGCGAGGAGCAATCATGGCGCTCGGGTCCCTCGGTGACCTGGCGCGCGGTTTCGTCGTTGCGTTGGTCGGGATCTACCTGGTCCGTTCCGCGGCCCTGGGTGACCCGGGTAAAGCCGTGGGCCTCGACGCGGCGCTCCGCTCCCTCGTCCGCACCTCGTACGGGCCTGTGCTCGTCGGCCTTGTTGCCGGCGGCTTGGGTTGCTTCGCCGTGTACTCGTTCGCAGAGGCCAGGTTTCGCAGATTGTAAGCGGAAACCGCGATCGCACCATGATCGGCACCTGTAGGAATTCCATTTGGCGTCATGATCGCGGTGCCACCGACGCGCACGAAGGTCGATCAGCGTTGACCGGCTCGACCTCGAATCGCCTTGGGATCGAGGAGTGTGACCACCCGAGCATCGACTGTGAGCCATCCGAGACTCCTGAGCTGGCGAAGCCCTTTGACAACAGCTTCCCGCGACATTCCGGCCCACTCGGCGAGCTCTTGTTGGTTGATGGGGGCATCGACTTCAACATGGTCGCCGAGTGGGCGCCCGTAGCGCTCGGCTAGCTGCGTCAGGCTTCCGCAGAGACGGCCGAGGGTGTCCACCGTCCCGAACTCGACTTGTCGCAGCGAGGCGTCCCGGAGACGGGCAACCACGAGCTGCAGGAGCTCGCCTGCGACGCGCGGATTCTCATCGAGGAACTCACGGAACTCCGTAGCACTGGTGGCGTCGACCTCGACAGGCTCAAGGGCGACGACAGTTGCCGACCGGGGCCCGCTGTCGATGGAACTCACTTCGCCCAGCAGACTGCCGGGGTCCAGTACCGCAAGAATGACCTCGCGATTGTCACGCCGAGCACTGACCTTGACACGCCCGGAGCGAAGCACGAGGGCTTCGCCTCCCGGATCGCCGTCACGGAAGATGATGGCTCCCCGCGGGAATGACTTCCGCCGGCTGCGGGCTTCGAGGCTCTTGACCTCGGCGTCCGTCAGCCGGCGGAGGAAGTCACCTTCAGCCGCGTCGGCCGAAGGCAACGAAGATCAGGCCTCGGTGTGTGAATCGAAGATTTCGTGCGAATGCGCCGCGTGCGTATGCGACGGGTTGAAATGCCCCGCAAGCGAGTGCCCACCGGTGACTTGCTCGGCGCTCTCATCCTCGACGGTGAGGTCCTCGTCCAAGCGAGGCTCTGCTGGTGTCGTGTCCTTGTCCATGCCTAATGCCCCCTCTTTCATTCCCGTTCTTTAGGGATGGTCCAACAGTACGGCCGACTGCTCAGGAATACGAGCCCCCAAGTGTGAGCATTTCTACCCAGCTTGTCGATTGTGAAGGTGCCGGTTCCGGGCACCGCCTGTGTTAGGTGGGGTGTCACGTCGCCGACAACTGTTGAGTGTAGAGATAAAAGTAGACGCCCTTGCGGGCGAGGAGCTCGTCGTGGCTGCCTTGCTCTACGAGGCGGCCCCGTTCGAGCACCACGATCAGGTCCGCGTCGCGGATCGTGCTGAGGCGGTGGGCCACGACGAAGGCGGTACGGCCCTCCAAGAGTCGGTCGATATTGCGTTTGACGATGGACTCGGACTCGGTGTCGAGCGCGCTGGTCGCCTCGTCGAACAACAAAACGGGGGGCTTGCGGTACAGGGCACGGGCTATCGCCAGGCGTTGCGCCTGACCTCCCGAAAGTGGCAGGCCGCGATCACCCACGGGGGTGTCGTAACCGAGGGGGAGGCGCTCGATGAGCTCGGCCAAGTCGGCGACCTCGGCTGCCCAGCGGACCGCGTCGGAGTCCGGCGGGTCGTCGCCAAGGGAGATGTTGTCACCGATCGTGGCGGCGAACACGTACGGCTCCTGGAGCACGAAGCCGACCTGCCGGCGGAGGTCGCCGTAGCGCAGGCGCCGGGAGTCGGTTCTGTCGAAAAGGATCGATCCGGATGTCGGCTCGACGAGGCCCGCGAGCAGTCGGAGCAGGGTCGATTTCCCGGAGCCGGAACGTCCGACTATGGCCACGGTTGTGCCCGGCAAGACGTCGAGGTTCAGCCCGGACAGGATGGGTTCGCTTGCCTCGGGCGGGTGATAGCCGACATCCTGCAGCTGGACTCGCCCTTCGAGGGTCGGGACGGATAGCAGCTCTGACTGGTCAGAACCCTGCTCGGGCTCGTGGTCGAGAACGTCCGCGATCCTATTGAGCAGGACCGCGGACACCTGGACGTCATCCCAGATGTTGAGGAGTGTCACGAGCGGCCCGGTCACCATGAGGACCAGCACCGTGAAAGCCACGAACCCTCCGACGCTCAGGTGGTTCCATTTCACCTCGAGGGCTCCGAGGGTGACGAACACGCCGTAGAGGACAAGGGATATGAGCTGCACCGCCGAGCCGTAAGCGGCGATCGTCCGGTAGGAGTCGACGGTGCGGCCGGTGAGGTCGGCGAAGGCACGCTGCAGCCGGTGACGCAAGGCGGCCTCCGTACCGGTCGACTTGATCGTCTCGATGCCTTTCAACAAGTCGATCTGGTCGGAGGCGTACCGCCCGAAACTGTGCTCGACACCGGCGTACAAAGGCCGCAGCCGCGTCGAGGCGTACCTCATGGCAACCGCGTACACAGGGGCCGTGACTAGGAACAACAGGGCGAGAAGGGGCGAGATGACGAACATGATCGCCATGCCGACCACGATCTGAGTGCCCGCCGAGAGGGCCTCGACCCCCTGTTCGACGACGATGCGGCGGATTTGGCGAACACCGCTCAGGCGCCGCTCGATGTCGCCGATGCGCCTGGACGCGAAGTACGACATGGGAAGGCCCAGCAACCTTGTCGTGACGAAGTCCAACGTATCGGTGTCGAAGCGCGCGGAGGCCGCGACGAGCACAAGCCTTTGGAACAGGACCGCGACGGTGCCGCCGACCGCCAGAGCGAGCATCGCGAGCCCGAGGATCTCGATGGTCGAGGTTGCCTTGTGAGCTATGACGGCGTTGACGACGTGCTCGACGACCAGCGGGAGCGCGACCTCACATGCGGCTGCGACGAGAGCGAGGACCATGGCGCCGATCAGCGCCCGGCGATGTTTGACAAGGAAGGGGACCAGCCACTGGAGATGGGGCGCTCCTGCGGGGACCTCGGGCGTCGCCCCGGTGGGAGTGACCCGTGCCGCGTACCCGTCCCAGTGCCGGTCGAGCTCGCCGCGGTCAACCCGTTGGAGGCCGAGGGCGGGGTCGGCGATCTCGGCGTGATGCTCGTCGACCTCGGCGAGCACGACCCAGTGCTCGGCGTCCCAGTGAAGGATGGCTGGCACCTGGAGGTCGTTGACCCGGTCCCGTGACACTTTCACAGGCTCGACGTCCAAGCCGATGCGGCGGCCCGTGGCAGCGAGCGCCCGAAGCGTCGTGCCGGACTGACTTGTGCCGGCGATCTCGCGCAACCAGGAGAGCGGCACTTCTATGCCGTGCCATTCTGCGATCATCGCCAGACAGGCAACGCCGCAATCGGCCTCGTCGACTTGGCGGATGACGGGGAAACGTCTCGGGCGTCGGCTTCGTCGTCCCCTCGCCTTGGTGGCAGTCGCCGGAATCTCTGTCTGCGGTGTGGCCGCCGGGGCGACTTCACTCAGCCCGCCCGGCAGGATCTCTTTCGCGAAGTCGAGCGGGACCCGCGCCTCCTCCAGATAATTGCGCCCCGCTGCCTGCTCGCTCACTCGCCGAGCGAAGGCAGGGAACCGGCTGGCGAGGTCTTCGAACGCTTCACGGTCGAGCGCGAGCAGACGTGCCTCGGTGACAGCCCGGACAGTTGCGACGCAGGGCTCGCCCGTGACGAGGGACCGTTCGCCGAAGATATCCCCGGTCCGCAAGAAACCGATCGTCTTTGCCGTGTCCCCGGACCCGGTCGTCGCCTCGAGCCTTCCCTGCTCGACCAGGTACATCGTCCCGCCGGGTTCGCCTTCACGGACGAGCACCGTGTCGCCAGCTACCTCGAGCGGCCGGAGATGGGGGTACATGGCGGACGCTGCCTCGAGCGAAAGGTCCTCGAACGACGCGTGAGTTCGGAGGAAACGGTGCAGCATCTCGACGCGCGCCTGGTTTCCGAAAGCGCCTCGGATCTCCGGATGGAGCTCGAGCAGAGCGTCGAACACTACGCGGTCGAGCCACAGCGCCGACACGGGCTCGGAGGCTCTGACCGTCGCAGTCCTCGTGGTGCGGTCGAGTAGCGCCGTCTCGCCGAACCAGTCGCCTGGTTGCAGGCGCGCCAGAGTGACCTCCTTCCCGTCATGGACCACGAGCGCCCGAGCGCTGCCGCTGGCGAGCACATACATGCCGTCTGGGACATCGCCCTGGGCCACGATCGTCTCGCCGAAGGCGAAGGAGCGCGGTTGGAACAACCCGACCACGAGCTCTCGCAGCGAGGGTTCGAGTCGTGAGAGGAAGGGAAGTCGTTCAAGAACCGCTTCACTGTCGTTGGCCCGCGCGGTCACAAGGGGCTCACTTCCCGCACGAGACCTTGCTTGGCCCGCTCGAGTGCCTCATCGAGCAGCTCAGCGGATGCTGCCGCTCGCGTCGCCTCGTCGTCGAGGGACGGCCGGTGTCGTTCTCGCAGCCAGAGCACTGCCCACTTCCCTTCGAGAAGGACGGGACCGAAGGGTTCGTCGGCCAGGGCGCCGTCGAGAAGTGAGGCCGCGGCGACTGGGAGGGCATCGTGGCGTGCATGGACCTCAAGCAGCGGCAGCGCCGAACGTGCAGCGAGGTCTGCGGCACTCAGGCCGTCCTCGCGCGCACATAGGAGAGCCTCGTTAGCGGCTTCCCTCGTGGGGAGGAGCAACTCGGCGAATCGGAGATCGGTCCATTCGCTCGCATGCTCGAGTATCCGGGCGGCGACGGCCTCGTCGTTCGCAAAGCGCCGCGCGCTCTCCTCGAGGGCACGCTCGCGGCCTCTCAGTTTCCGGAGCCCTTCTACGTACCAGCTCCGTTCGAGGGTGATGTAGGGGTCGAGCATGGCGATGATGAGGCCGGTCTCGCTGCTCATGTCGCCCGCGTCGTCCAGACCGTCGCCGAGGAGCTTGGAGGCGGCCCAGAGACGTATCTCGAGGTCGGCGAATCGTCGCCACCATCCACCGCAGATGAGATCGACGACGAACGCACGAGACTCGAGGCCAGTCTCGGCGGTGTCCCCGGGCACCGGGGAGGTCGCGAACTGTCGAGCCGCGAGGGAGCGCCTCAGGTGTGTCTCCCATTCGTCCATCGTCAATAGGCGCGCCTCCAGCCAAGCGCGCAAGTCCTGACCGGCTTCGAGCCTCCTCGCACGGCGGAAGACGACGGCTTCCTCGAGCACCTTCTCGCGGGGAAGCTCCAGGTCGGCCTGTTCAAGGGCCCAGATGCCGCGGCGCGTGGAATCCCTTGCCTTTTCGACAAGGCCGCTGGCGACGCCGAGGAGCAACAGGTCAGCGAAGCGCACTTCCTCGTCGCCCAACACCAGTGCCTCGTCGGCGAGATTCGGCCACATAGCGCACAAAGTATTGCCCGACGAGGGCAGCATTGCCACGCCCGCGTGGGAGATCACCTGGGAGAACGGAACCTCCGTGTCGCCGTGCCTCTTAGCGCTTTGCGCAGGTCCCACGTGGGGACCGTAGTCGAGCCCACGAACACCCCGGGCCACGACTGACGTCGTGGCCCGGGGCAACACTTTCAGTCGCCCGTCACGGGCGGCTGGGATTCTCCGTTGTTACGAAGCCTTGCAGAAGTACCAGTTCTCGGCTTCCCAGCTGAAGAGCGGGTTCTCCGGAGTGAAGCCACAGACGTTCTTTCCGACCTCGTTGAAGGCGAGCGCCGTCTCCGGCTGCCAGATGACCGGGAGCTGAAGCGCCAGGTAGTTCTCGTAGTTGTAGAGGGCCGTCAACGACGACGACGTGTTCGTCAGCTTGATGAGCGCGTCCGCCTTCGGGTCGGAGTACTGGCCTGCGTTCGAGCCTGCGCCGGTGGCCCAGATCTCCTCACCGGTCGGGTAGAAGTCAGGCGAGTAGATCCATCCACCGCCCCAGTTGGCGATGTCCCACGGGCATGCCTTGCCTGCCACGCACGGCGTGAAGGCAGCGCTGATCACGTCACCGAAGGCCTTGGCCTCGAGCTGCAGCTTGATTCCGGCCTGTGCCCAGCTCGACGCCATCTCTTGGATCTGGGCGTCGAACGACACCACACCGCTCTGGTACAGGTACTGGAAGTTCAGCCCTGTTCCGGCCTTGATGCCCGCCCCGCACTCGTCGGCCGCCGTTCCCGGCTTCACACATGTGGTGACGCCGTTCGGGACGACTTTCCAGCCGTGCGAGCTCAAAAGCGCCTTCGCGTGGGCCGGGTCGTAGGGATACGGGTTCTTGCTCTCAATCGGCGATGCCAGGTCCGTCGGCGGGAACACGGGCACCGGGCCGTAGGTGGGGGCGCCGTAGCCCGCGCTGTAGAGCTGGATCCACAGCGACTGGTTCATCAGCGACTGCATCGCTTGACGGACGTAGAGCTGCTTGAAGATCGGGCCCGTGGCCGGGTTCGTGTAGTTGAGGGCGAAGTAGTTCACGCCCCACGGGTAGGCCGGGTCGAAGTTGTAGTTGGACTTGAGCTGGGCGTTGTTCGGACCCGAGAGCGGCTGGCCGCTCTTGGAGAAGGCCGGGCCCCTGTAGGTCGGCAGGTCCTGCGGTGGGACCAGTCCGATGTTGAGGGTCTTCCCACTTGCCAACACGTTGAACTCGGCGGCGTCGGTCGTGAAGGGCGCCAACACCAGCTTGTCGATCGAGGGCTTGGGCGTACCGGAGTAGGTGGGGTTCGGGACGACGCTCGCACCGTTGTCCGTGGCGTCGTACGAGCTCAGGTGGAACGGTCCGTCGACGATCTGCCAGAGCGGGTTGGTGGCGTATGTGCCCAGGTCGCCCGCCTCGTTCTTGCTGGTCAGGAAGGCGTACACCGCGGCGCAGGCCTTTGCGGACTTCGAGACGTCAACCAAGCCCTTAGCGGTCAGGTTCACCACGACCGATGCGTACGAGGCACTCGAGCAGCCGCCCGATCCAGCCTTCGCGCCGGCAGAGGTGATGTCCCACGCGATCGGGAGAGGTGAGACCTGGCTCAGCTCGTTGTAGCTGAACCAGTATGAGCTGTACTTGGCGTCGAGCGTAAAGGTGACCGAGTCGGTCTTGTTGTTCGCCGTGACATTGGTGACGTCGCCCGGGAACTGCCCAGGTCCGGGCGCGAAGCCCGCCCAGGAAGTTTCGTCAGCCTTGAGCATGTTCATCCAGAACAGGACGTCCTGGGCGTCGACGGTCTCGCCGTTGCTCCACTTGTAGCCCTTGAGGGCGACTGTCACGGTCCTGCCCCCGTTCGTGTACACGGGCATCTTGGCGACCGAGAGGCCCTCGTTCAAAAGGGGCGTGCTCCCGAGGCCGAACCAGTAGAGCGGCCGGAACATCATGTAGATCAACTGAAAGTTCGCCACACTGAAGTAAGTGCCGCCCATCATCGGAAAGATGTAGTTAGGTCCGGCGGACGGGGCTTCGGCGATCGTCATGGTGCCGCCCGGAACCTTCACCATCTTGGTCACGTGTGTCACGTTGGTCTTCGACGTTGTTGCGAAACTCGATGCACCAACCGCGAGCACGAACACGGCGCATGCAACCGCCGTTCCCATAACCGCAACTTTGGTCAGCTTCCGCTTTCGTATCATGATCGTGCCGAACCTCCTGGACTCATTCGTAGCAATTGGCTAGGGGGAGGGACTCATTGGCTTGGTTCGATGGTCGAACATAAGAAGTCTCGACACCTGAGCCAGAGTCCATCAGTTAGACCGTAGCGCACTTGTAACATATGTACAAGACTGCCGGCCGGGCAGGAGTAGATTCAGCACCTTTTGGAGCGCTTGTGGCTCACTCACCGGCTTCGCCAGCAAGCGTGGCGACCATCAGCGCCTTGATGGTGTGCAACCGGTTCTCCGCCTCGTCGAAGACGATGGAAGCCTGCGACTCGAATACTTCCTCGGTCACCTCGAGGGCCTCGAGGCCACGCCTTGCGAAGAACTGCAGGCCGACCGCGGTCTCGGTGTTGTGCAGGGCGGGAAGGCAGTGCATGAATTTCACCTGCGGGTTGCCGGTCGCGGCCATTAGTGGCCCATTGACCTGGTATGCGAGCAGCTGATCTATGCGGGCGTCCCACTGCTCGGCCGGTTCCCCCATCGAGAGCCAAACGTCGGTGTAGAGGAAATCCGACCCGCGGACTGTCTTTGACGCGTCCTCGGAGAGCGTGATGCGAGCACCGGACCGAGATGCGAGTCCGTGGGCTATGGCCTGGACATCCGCAGAGGGCCAGAGTGCCTCGGGAGCGGCGACGCGGACGTCCATGCCGAGGAGGGCCCCCGTGACGAGCAGGGAGTTCGCCGTGTTGTTGCGGGCGTCGCCTAGATAGCAGTAGGCGACCTTCTCGAGCGGCTTGTGAGCGTGGTCCCGCATCGTGAGGATGTCGGCCAACATCTGGGTCGGGTGCCACTCATCGGTGAGGCCGTTCCAGACCGGCACGCCCGCGTACTTGCCCAGGATCTCCACATTGGAGTGCGCGGCGCCCCGGTACTCGATCCCGTCGAACATCCTGCCCAGAACGCGGGCTGTGTCCCTGATGGACTCCTTGTGACCGATCTGCGATCCGCTCGGCCCGAGGTAGGTGACATGCGCCCCTTGGTCGTAGGCGGCAACCTCGAAGGCGCACATCGTGCGCGTAGAGGCCTTCTCGAAGATGAGGGCGATGTTTTGCCCGGTGAGGTACTGACGTTCGCGCCGGGCGCGCTTTGCCTCGCGCAGGCGTGCCGCGAAGTCCAAGAGGTAGAGGAACTCTTCGCGGGAGAGGTCGGTCTCTTTCAACAAGTTGCGTCCGAGCAGGTTGGTCATGTCTCCATCTTGGTACGCCGGACACCCCGAGCCGCAATCGGGTGCGCCGCGGTCGCGGGGCTGTGGTCCAGGGGCTCCCACACGCCTGCGGGTCATATGGTGGTCCCGATGAGCGCAGTCCTCCCCGAGGTCGACCCCTCCGAAGTGGGTCTCGACGAAAGCCGGCTCAGCGCTATAGGTCGGCACTTCGACCGGTACGTGGGGGAGCGGAGGATCCCGGGGTTCCTCGCCGTGGTCACCCGCCGGGGCAAGGTTGCCCACGTGGCCAGAGGGGGTTTCCGTGATCTCGAGGAGGGCGCACCGGTCGAGGTCGACACACGCTTTCGCATCTACTCGATGACCAAGCCGGTCACGTCGGTGGCGGCGATGATCTGCTACGAAGAGGGCCGGTTGTCGCTCGACGACCCACTCCACAAGTTCATCCCCGAGTTCGCCGAGGCACGGGTCTTCGTCGGCGGCTCGTCGACGACTCCGGTCACGGTGCCGCTCGTGCAGCCGATAAGGATCTGGCATCTGATGACACATACGGCAGGCCTCACCTACGGCTGGATGTTCAACCACCCGGTGGACGCCATGTACCGTTCGGCGGGCTTCCAGTGGGACGCGCCTTCCGGCCTCGACCTGGCCGACTGCTGCAGGCGATTAGCGCAGATCCCGCTTCGTTGTCAGCCCGGCACGGAGTGGAACTACTCGATGGCGACCGACGTGCTCGGCCGCGTCGTGGAGGTGGCGGCGGGCCGATCGCTCGAGGAGTTCCTCGCCGAGCGCGTGCTCGGGCCGCTCGGCATGAAAGACACCAGCTTCTATGTCGAGGGCGAGGAGGCCGAGAACCTCGCCGTGCTTTACATGCCCGATCTGTTCACTGGACGAGCCACCCGAGCCCCTCACATGGGCGAGTCGGTGCTAAGCCGTCCGAGAGCGCCTTCGGGAGGCGGTGGGCTCGTGTCGACAGCGGCGGACTACCACCGGTTCACCCAGATGTTGCTGCGTGGCGGCGAGCTCGACGGAGCACGGGTGCTCGGCCCCCGAACCGTCGCGTGCATGACTCGCAACCACCTTCCGGGCGGAGCGGATATGGCCCATTTCGGCGACCCGATCAAAGGCGCGCCCGAGCCCGGGGTCGGTTTCGGGCTCGGGTTCTCCGTCGTGATCGACCCTGCGGCTGCCGGGGTGGCCTGCAACGCCGGGGAGTACGGCTGGGGCGGCGCCGCCAGCACGGAGTTCTGGGTCGACCCGGCAGAAGAGTTGACGGTGCTCTTCTTTTCCCAACTGCTCCCTTCGGGCACCTATCCGATCCGTCGCGAGCTGCACCAGCTCGTCTACTCAGCAATCGTCGATTAGGAGGACTTCGTGCAGGACGCGACTATCGGCATCGTTTCGGTCCCTGTGAGCGATCCTCAACGAGCCAAGGAGTTCTACGTACAAGTGCTCGGGTTCCGCGTCGAGCACGATCAGGTCATGGAAGGCGGCATGCGATGGGTCATGTTGCGGCCCTCGGGCGGCGGAACTGCCATCACGCTCGTCACTTGGTTCGAGGCGATGAGCCCCGGTTCGATGAAGGGAACCGTCCTCGAGGTCTCCGATATCGAGGCAGCTGCCACTCGTCTTCGCTCCCACGGTGTCCTGGCAGATGGGTCGCAGATCAGTGAGGCGCCCTGGGGCCGATGGGTCAGCGTCGACGATCCCGACGGCAACGGCTGGGTCATCCAGCAGTCGACTTGATCGGGAGCCGGGCGGTCCCGGCGGGTTCCTAGACGACTTCGTAGGCGTTTCCAAGTGATTTCACAGAGTGGGGTTGCATTCTGACTCGTGCACGGAGTGGGCCGAGCAGGCTCAGGTTCGGTCCACTCCGCTCCAGAGACTTGAGAAACGAGAGTGCGATATGAGCGAGCGGAATCCAGGAGCACCCGAGAACCTCGCAGGGCCGATCGAGGGACTTTCGACCGCGTCTGCCAGGCGCCGTCGCTCCCGGCTGTACGTCCCAGTGGCTGTGGCGGCCGTAACGGCGGGAGGTCTGGCTGCAGGGGGATATGGCCTCGCATCCGCCGCCTCGAGCCAGGCCGGGGCCTCCCAATCTGCGAGCCAAGCGGTCGCCTCGGCGTCGAGTCCCTCGAAGTCTGCGCCAGTCGGACCGCACCTCGGCGGTCCTGCGGGACTAGGGACCTTCGGTCTCGGCGGCGGGCTCGGCGGGAACCTCGGCCAAGGTGGCACGGTCACGCAGCTGACCTCGACGACCATCAGCGTCGACACATTGTTCGGCACCACCGTGACCGTGACGACCGGGTCGTCGACGCGCTACAGCGAAGGAGGCAAGACCGTCGCGCGCTCCGCGCTGGCCGTTGGCGAGCAGGTCGAGTTCGGCTCGGCAGCGTGGCGGCCGAGCTCGACCAGCAGTGGGGCGCAGGTTGTGACTCTCGTCGAGATCGTTCAGCCGCAGGTCTTCGGCAAGGTCGTGAGCGTAAGCGGGTCCCAGCTAGTGGTGGCCCAACAGGACGGGCTGAACGTCACGGTGAACACCTCGGCGTCAACGACCTACGGTGAGGCCGGCAAGTCCGTGCCCGCGACCGACGTCGGGGTCGGCACCGTGGTTTCGGTCACCGGGACGTTGTCTTCCGACCACGATCAGATCGACGCGACAACAGTCGAGATCGTGCTGCCCACGGTCGCAGGTCACGTGACCGGTGTCTCCGGCTCGACCATCTCGATCACGGGCCTGGACGGGACGGACGAGACCGTGACAACAGACTCGAGCACGGTGTTCACCAACGTGAACGGGACAACAACCATCGCGTCTGTGTCCAAGGGCGATCTCCTCGAGGCCTCCGGCACACCCGGGTCCGACGACACCTTCGCCGCGGTGGCCGTTTTCGTCGGCGCAGCTATCCCGTCCGCCCCGGGTGTGTTTTCCGGACCAGGTGGTTTCGGACCTCAGGGAGGCTTCGCCGGCGGCCCGGCGCCCGGGGGAGGCTCCTGGCGGGGTGGCTTCCAGATAGGCGCCCCTGTCGGATCGACCTCCTTGTGAAGGTCGCGAGAGCCCGTCGGTCTAGAGGTTGATCACCTCGAAGCTCACCGCAAGAGGCACGCCGGCCTCCTCACCGGCACGCTCGGCGTTCGAGCGGAGGAAGGCCGCAAGGTCGAAGTCACCGGCAAGATTCTCCAGGTAGACCCGATGGGCTGCGAGCGAGGCGATCCCCTTTTCGATAGATCCCGTCACATCGACGAAATGGTCCGCCGCAGGCGAGGCGTTGAAGGCCGCGAAGCGCAGTCCGCGCCACGGCTCGAAACCTTCGGCGACGAGCTCCGGGAAGACCCAGCGATTGGCGGCATCACGCGAGGCGTCGAGCAGCGCTTCGCCGAGCGCCCTGTGGTCCGCGTGATTGCGCGAACCGGGCCCGAACGTGGCGTGATAATTGAGGGACAAGATGACCTGGGGCCGGTGGCTCCGGATAGCACGCGCCAAATCGCGACGTAACTCCAGCGAGTAGGCGAGCACTCCATCGCGGTAGTCGAGGAATGTCACGTCCTTGACGCCAACCACACCCGCACTGGCGCGTTGCTCGGCCGAGCGGACGACGGCGCATTGTTCGGGGTCGAGCGAGTCGATGCCGGCTTCACCTCGCGTGGCGAGCACGTAGTCGACGGTCTTTCCCGCCGCGGTCCACCGCGCGATCGCGGACGAAGCACCGAACTCGAGGTCATCGGGATGAGCGACAACAGCGAGCGCGCGATCCCAGTCCTCAGGCATGGGGAGCAGCGCCACAGCCGCGAACCTACCTTCACGACCGGTGCGATCGGGCTGTCGGAGCCCGTGAGAAGCTCTTGTATCAGTGGACGTGGTCCCGGTTCCCACAGTGGAGACGAGCAACGAGGGGATGAACCGGGTTCGCGACGGTTGCGTTCATCACGGGTCTCGCACTTCACCGCGCGATTGGGATTCGGCACCAGCTCGGCTCTACTCGCCAGGTAAGGTGACTCAGCCGGCTGGCGACTCAGGAGTTTTGACCGACGCTCGCCTCGGCCCCCTTCTTCGCGTGTGGCGCAGTCGCTCTCATGCCGACGGCGGTTGCCTAGGCAGCTGGTTTGGCACGGGCGTTGCCCGCTCCAGAGCACCCCAGCCCGTGTCGCGTTCGCGCAGGCTCTCGTCCACGCGACTACCGCCGCGGAAGCCGAACAGACGATGGGCCCAGAGCAGATAGGCCATCACGGCGACGTTGATCACGAGCGCGGCGATCTTCAGGTAGCTGATCTTGAGCGCGAGCTCGTAGATCTCGAGGGGAAGCAGCACGGTTACCTCGACGAGGGTCAGGTACTCGGCCCAGCGCTTCTCTCCCCACAGCCCTACGGCTTCGATGGCGTTGAGGACGGCGTAGGCCGAGAACGCGGATCCGTACAGATAGAGCCTGGTTGTGGAAAGCGAAACAAGATGGGTGATCTCGCGGAAAAAGCCGTTGCGGCTCGAGACGAAACCGACACTTGATTGAAGCGAGTTCAGTAGACGGGTGTAGTCGCTGCTCAATTGCTTGTGGTGGACCGCGAACAAGATGATGCCCGCTCCCAGGGCTGCCAGGATGAGGAAGTGGACCACTCGGTCGAGAGCGATCAGGCGGAGAACGTAGCGATTCCTGAGGGGCCTGCCCCGCAGAGGCAGTTCGATCTCGTCGCGTCCGGGAGGGAATCGGTTCGTCGGTGATCGGGGGGGCGCCAGCGGCAACCACGAGTCGCACCTGAGGCACCGGTACCAGCGGAGGCCGTCCGCCTCGCGAACAAGGAGGTGATCCTCGAAGCGCACTTCTGCTGCGTCGGTACCGACCAGCTCATGGCCGTGAAAGCCGCAGCCCATGAGCTCCCAGCGCAGCTTGGGACGGAAGAGCTTGGTCCGTTCAGTGCCGGGCAACGTGGCCAGTTCAGGCGCTGCAGTCGGTGGTTGCTCCGCCGGACCCTGCGGCAGATCCGTGCCTGAGTCGTCATCGGTCACCACACTGGTCAGTCTCGCAGCTGACGCGACGATCCGGAGGCATCGCGGCTCATTGGCCGGGGCGGCTGGAGGCGCGGGCTTCGAGGCCGTAACCTCAAAGCGGTGAGCCAATCCACGATCGAGTCCGGCGCGGGGCGCGCCGGGTCCGCCCCTTCGTCCCTCGACCGGACGATCCGTCGGCTTCTTCGCGTCCCGGAAGGCCCGCCTTCGGCCGATGACGCTTCTGCGCACCGGATCTTCAGTGCTTCGATAATGATCTCAGGGCTCAGGTGTCTGCTCGGCTACGTCGTGCTCCCGGTCCTCTCGCCGGTGCTTGGTGCAGCGGCGGGAGCCGGTCCGGTCATCGGGCTCCCCATCGGCATCGTCGCCCTTGTCTTCGACGTGCGGGGGATCCGGAGGTTTTGGCTGGCCAATCACCGCTGGCGCTGGGCTATAACGGCGCTCTACAGCGTCGTGATCGTGCTAGTCGCCGCGCTCGTGATCTCAGACGTCGTCCGCCTGACCCACTAGCCCGGCGCCCCCGTTCGGGAGGCTGCAAGCTGCCGACGGAGACAGGCATCCGCGGGCGCACCGTTAGATTGTCGGCGTGCCGAGCCAAGACAGCCGAGCCGCCGTCGAGAATGTCGAAGTATCGGGCCACAGCGTCGAGATCTCCAACCCTGGCAAGGTCTACTTCCCAGGTCTTGAGGCGACCAAGCTTGATGTTGTCGGCTACTACCTCTCCGTCGGCGAGGCGATCCTGCGAGCGACCGGAGGCCGGCCGGCGATGTTGCAGCGCTTTCCGGAAGGCGCGCTGGGCACATCGTTCTTCCAAAAGCGCGTGCCGAAGGGCGCACCGGAGTGGCTGCAGACGATCGATGTCTCCACGCCGAACGGCACGACATCGAGGGCGCTGGTCATAGCCGATTTGGCTCACATCTTGTGGGCTGTGAACCTCGGCTGTCTGGGGTTCCACGTCTGGCCGTTCAAAGTGGAAGACCCCGGTCACTCGGACGAGCTGCGGATCGATCTCGATCCCCAGCCCGGCGTCGTGTTCGACCAGGTCCGCGAAGCCGCCTCGTGCGTGAAGGTCCTTCTCGACGAGCTCGGCATTGCCAGTTACCCGAAGACCAGTGGCAATCGGGGCTTGCACATCTATGCCCGGCTCGAGCCCCGATGGAGTGCGCTCGAGGTCCGTGCCGCCGCGGTGGCATTGGCACGTGAACTCGAGCGTCGGCGCCCCGATCTCGTCACGGCGAGCTGGTGGAAGGAGGAGCGGGGACGACGTGTCTTTGTCGACTTCAACCAGAACGCTCCCCACAAGACGGTGTTCGGTGCCTGGTCGGCGCGCGCTCGCAGCCACGCTCAGGTATCGACACCCCTCTCGTGGGAGGAGATCGCGGACGTCGAACCCGATGCTCTGACCATTGCCACGGTGCCGGACCGCCTCCGTTACCTCGGTGATCCTTGGGCAGCCATGTCGGGCGAGCCACAGTCACTTGAGCCGCTCCTGCAGCTGTCCGAGCGCGATCGCGACGCAGGGCTTCACGACGCGCCGTGGCCTCCGCAGTACCCGAAACAGCCCGACGAACCCAGCCGCGTCGCGCCCAGTCGGGCGCGAAAGATCTGAGTGACGGAGCCGTGGGACCAGCCGCGGCGCTACGGCGCATCGCGTACCTGCTGGAGCGTGACGGAGCGGCGACCTACAAGGTGCGCGCCTTTCGCCAGGCCGCGATCGCCGTCGACGACTTGGGCCCGGGGCGGCTCGAGTCGCTCGCGTCCTCGGGGCGCCTGAAAGATGTTCCTGGCGTCGGCGACACGACGGCGCGGGTCATCGCCGAAGCCATCGCTGGTGCAACGCCGAGCTACCTGGCGGAGCTGGAGGGGATCGCGCCGGCAACGCTCAGCCCTGCGGCAACCCGGCTCAGGGCAAAGCTGAGAGGAGACTGCCACAGCCACTCTGACTGGTCGGACGGTGGCAGCCCGATCAACGAAATGGCCGAGGCGGCCGTCGAGCTGGGACACGACTACATCGCCCTCACCGATCACAGTCCCCGCCTCACCATCGCCCGTGGGCTGAGCGCCGATCGCCTCCGGAGCCAGCTGGACGTGGTCGCGGCGCTCAACGAGGAGTTGGCACCGTTTCGCATAATGACCGGCATCGAGGTCGACATACTCGAGGACGGGTCGCTCGACCAGGACGAGGAGCTGCTCGCCGCACTCGACGTCGTCGTCGCTAGCGTCCACTCCAAGCTCCGGATGGAAGCCCCTCAGATGACCAGGCGCATGGTCGCTGCCGTGCAGAGCCCCCACAGCGACATCCTCGGCCACTGTACGGGCCGGCTCCTCGCAGGAAAGGGCCGCGAGCCGTCGAGCTTTGACGCCGAGGCCGTGTTCAGTGCCTGTGCGAGCACGGGGACCGCCGTCGAGATCAATTCGCGCCCCGAGAGACGCGACCCGCCGGAGGAGCTTTTGAAGCTCGCCGTCGAGCTTGGCTGTTGGGTCAGCATCGACACCGACGCCCATGCGCCCGGCCAGCTGGAATGGCTCGGCCTCGGTTGTGAGCAGGCCGTCAGGGCCGGCGTAGCGGAAGGCTCGGTCGTGAACTCGTGGCCGGCAAGCGAGCTCATCGAGTGGACGGCCGGCCACGACAGGGCCCGCCGCGGCGGCAGACCTTGACCGTTACGATCGTCGGGTGCGACTCCCGGTCATGCCACCGGTATCTCCCATGTTGGCCAAGCTCAGTCGCGAGATGCCCGAAGCCAGTGGACTGGTTTACGAGCCGAAGTGGGACGGCTTTCGCTGCATAGTCTTTCGTGACGGCCAGGAAATCGAGCTTGGTAGCCGCAACGAGCGCCCACTCACGCGCTACTTCCCCGAGCTCGTCGAGGCCCTGAGGGCAAACCTGCCAGAGCGTTGCGTCCTCGATGGCGAGATCGTGATTGCCGGTCGGTCCGGACTCGACTTCGACGCCTTGTTGCAGCGGATCCATCCGGCGGCGTCGCGGATCGAGCTGCTCGCGTCAACGACCCCGGCGTCGTTCGTCGCCTTCGATCTGCTTGGCCTGGCTGACGACGACTTACGAGGTGAGCCCTTCGGCTCGAGGCGCTCGGCACTTGAGCGGGCGCTCAGCGATGCGGAGCCGCCCGTGTACCTGACCCCTGCCACGTCGGATCCCGACGTGGCCAGGGACTGGTTCCAGCGTTTCGAAGGTGCCGGGCTCGACGGAGTCGTCGCCAAGCCCATCGGGCTCACCTATCGGGAGGGCGAGCGCGTCATGTTCAAGGTGAAGCACGAGCGGACAGCCGACTGCGTGGTGGGTGGTTTCAGGTGGCACAAGGAAGGTGGAGGCGTCGGATCGCTGCTGCTCGGCCTGTATGACGAGGAGGGGACGCTTCACCACGTGGGAGTGGCCTCCGGCTTCGCCGTGACCTTGCGCAAGAGCCTGGTGGGCGACCTGGCCTCCTTTCGGGCGGAGAGTCTCGAGGACCATCCCTGGAGAGAGATGACCGCCGGGGCCACCGAAACGCGCAGACCAGGAGCACAGAGCCGGTGGAACGCGGGGAAGGACCTCTCGTGGGAGGCGGTTTCGCCCGAGCTCGTGTGCGAGGTCGGCTACGACCACTTGCAGGGCAGCCGATTCCGCCATGCCACTTCGTTTCGCCGCTGGCGGCCCGACCGTGAACCCGGTTCGTGCACCTATGCGCAGCTCGAGGTGGCCGTACCGGAGGAGCTCGCCCGGGTCTTCGGAGCTGGGGGCTAGCCGCCCGAGGCTCTTAGGGCGGCGACCCGGTCGGCCAAGGAGGGGTCGCGAAGGTACCGGCACATGTCGGCGAAACCCGGTCCTGGCCCTTGCCAGCGCAGCTCGTCTACGTCACCGAGCAACGTGCGCTCGATCCGCAGCGTCGCGAGCAGCCGGAAGAGCATCGCGGACTCGCGTTCTGCCGCCAACCTGGTGGCGAGCTTCGGGGCGCTTCGCACCAACTTCGTGACCTCGGGGTCCCAGTCCGCGACGTCATCGGGGATCGCATCGATGTGCAGGTAACGCGCGAGGACCGCCGAGCTCGACTGGCGCCCCCAGCCGGAAAGTCCCGGGAACCCGTCGGCGCTGTCGCCGACTAGGGCGAGCCAGTCCGGTATCGACCCCGGGCCGATCCCGTAACGGGCGCGGACGCCGTCCTCGTCGGTGACAACACCCGTACGGCGGTCGAGCTGGACCACTCTGTCGGCGACCACGCTCTGGGCGAGGTCCTTGTCAGGGGTGCAGACCAGCACCTGCTCGACGCGGGGGTCCTCTTGGGCAACGGCAGCAGCGGAGGCGAGCGCGTCGTCGGCCTCCAGGTCGGTCATCGGCCAGACGCGCACGCCGAGACACACCAGCGCCTGTTCGAGCAGCGGGAACTGGGAGCTGAGCTCGGGAGGTACCGCGGCTCCGTTCTTGTAACCGGCCCACAGGTCGTTTCGGAACGACTCGATGACGTGATCGGTGGCGACCCCGAGGTGAGTGACGCCCTGGGAGAGGAGAGAGGCCACGGACCAGATCACGCCGCGGGTGGCCGCCATCTCCGTCCCGTCCCCGGCCGCGCTGGCGGGCCGGCCGAAGAACTGGCGGAAGAGCTCGTAGGTGCCGTCGATCAGAAACACCCGCACGGCTCCAGCCTGCCAGCTCGGCGATCCGATTCGGGCCCGTCACGCCGCCCCCAAGGCCCTCGGAGGACCGTCGGACACAGAAAGTGGTGACATGGTCACGCAGGGCGCTGTAACAGGCTATGATGGGGCGTATCTCATTGATGAATTATCTGTCCGGGAGGAAAGGTCATGCACACGATCGATCCGTTGCAGGATCGGCGGGTTTTGGCGCGCCCTGGCGATGAAGGCTTCACGCTGATCGAGCTTCTCGTCGTCTTGCTCATCATCGGGATCCTGCTTGCGATCGCGATCCCAACGTTCTTGTCCACTACCAAGAGCGCGAACAACACGTCCGCGCAGGCGGACCTCAAGACTGCGCTCACGGGTGCGGACACGTACTTCATGACTTCGGGCTCACAGTCCTACTCGTACATCGACACCGCTTCGGGAGGGACGTCCACCATCAGCACGGTCGGGACCGGCCTCACCTACGTCTCGGGCTCGGCGGCGGCAGACTCGTCGTCTGGCCCGAGGGTGATCAGCATGTACGTAACCGACAACGGCAACGTCATCGTGATGACCGCACTGTCCCACGGCTCCATGGACTGTTGGGGCGTACTCGACATCAAGACGACGCTCGGCACGGCGTTGGACCACGAGACGGCGGTCGGGACCTACTACTTCGTCGTCCCCAGCTCGAGCGCGACAGCTTGTATCGCGCAGTCGGTCACCCCGACGGTGGCCAACATCTCCACTACAGCCTTCCCGCACGGCTGAGCGTCGACACATCAGCGCTGACAACCGGCCGCCCTGAGTTCGCGCAAGAGTGGACCGGGCGCACCGATGGTCGTGCGTCGACCGACTACGGGAGGACAGATGATCGCGGCATTCTCGGTGAGCCCTGCCGGCACGGACGAGGTCGCTCCGGCGGTGGCAGAGGCGGTGAGGCTCGTCCGCGAGAGCGGTCTGCCCAACGAGACCAACGCCATGTTCACGAACGTGGAGGGCGAGTGGGACGAGGTCATGGCGCTCATCAAGTCGTGCGTGCTGCGCCTCGCCGAGGACTCCCCGCGCATATCGGTCGTCATCAAAGTGGACTACCGGCCGGGCGCTACGGGAGCACTTCGAGGCAAAGTCGAGACTCTGGAGCGTCTCCTCTCTGAGCCGGGGACACAGCAGGCCGACGTGCACCCGGGTAGCTAATTGGCGAGTCCCTCGATCGGGGCCTTCGGGCCGATCAGGGGCCCGCGGCCGGCTCTGCGCCCTCGGCGTATTCCAACGCCCAGCTCGCCGCCGATTCGGAAACGCGTTCCTCAGCCTCGCGCAGCTGTTGGATGAAGGGACCTCGCGGGTCCTCGATCACGCGCTCGACCAGCGCCTGATAGGCGGCGGACGCTTCGCGAAGCGCTTGTTGGGCAGCTCGAGCCTTGTCGGAAAGGTTCACCATGGTGCTGCCATGCTACGGCGACACAATGGTGGGCCGGCCCTCGGACTGCCAGATCGCCATCGAGCAAAGACAGTTGCTTACTGGTCCCGCCGCCGGCCGCCGAACAGGCTGCGCTTCTCGCCGGGAGCCACGCCTCCAAAGGGCCAGGCGCTCCTGGCAAGCATCTCCGCGATGTGAGCGGCGAGGTTTCCGACGCTCGTGTCAGTGGGCAAGGTGCCTGCGTGGCGCCAGATGGTTGACTCGCTGGCGGCCGAGCCGGAGTCCGGCCACCCGTAGTACCAGCACTCCGGGTCGAGCCAGAATCCGACGACTGTCTTCGGGGAGAAGACCCGCAGCAGTTCCTCGTTGTCAGGGTCCCAGTCGACAGCCGTCGACTCGACACGAAGGCCGACCAAGTCGCTCAGCAGTCGGACGAGACCGGCCTGAAACGCCTTGGCACGCTTCTCGCCGACGTCGCCCTTGTCGATGAGGACGAGCCTCGAGTGGTCCTCATCGATGAGGAGCTCGGCGCTGAGATACCAGGCGATCTGGCGCCCGCGCCCGGTCAACGGATCAGCCATCGCGGCCAGGTCCGCGTCAAGCTCGGCTGTCAGCTGGTCGTGCTCGGCAGGTTTGAGGTGGGTACACCAGTCCCGCCACAGCAGGGGCCGCGGGTTCCCGACAGGAACGCGGTCGGTGAAACCGCCCGAGTCCTGTTCGGCGGGCGCGGGTTCCTGACCCTGGGCGGGGACAAGGGCCTCGATCCGAGCAGCGAGGTAATCGCTCATCGGCGAATCGCCGAGGATCACACTCGTCGGCAACCTCGGCAACGACGGGAGGCGCCCGGACTTGTTGGGAGCGCCTTTCGGTGGCTGTCCGCTCGCCGCGGGCTCGCTTGGCTCCGACCCGACCCGTTCCTCTGTGAAGATGCCCTGGTTCTGAAGCTGCACCCACCGGTGCCAGCGGTAGCGCGAGGCGGCATTGAGCGCGCTCCTGGCGACGGTGGCGAGCTTGAGCTCTTCGAAGGTGGCGACGGGATGATTCCCCGGTTCGGGGAGGTCGGGCCAGGAGGCGGTCAACTGGTGGCCGCCCCCTTCAGTTGTCACCTGGTATGTCGTCATCATCGGTCCACCTGGCACTAACGCGGCGGCACTGTCAATCGGCGACGCCGACCCGGTCCCGTCCGCTGGCTTTAGCGAAGTACATCGCCTTGTCGGCGCGTTCCACCAATTGCTCGAAGCTCTCTTTTTCTGTCCGCAGGGCTACGCCCACGCTGGCGGTTATGTTCGGGCCATCATTCTCGGTCTCGGCCACCGATGCCCGGACCCGCTCGGCCACCGAGAGGGCGGCATTGAGGCCGACTCCGGACAGAAGGACGACGAACTCCTCGCCGCCGTAGCGCACGACTATGTCACCGGCACGCGCTCCTTCGACAATCGACTTGGCGACCTGTCGCAAGACCTGGTCTCCGACGGCATGACCGTACGTGTCGTTCACTCCTTTGAAGCGGTCGAGGTCGATCATAAGTGCGGCGACCGCCGGCCTCGAGTTCCGGTCGTCGAGCGCGCAGAGCCGCCGCGCCGCGTCGGCCAGGTATTGGCGGTTGTAGAGACCTGTCAGTGAGTCGTGGATGGCTTGCTCGTAAAACGCCTCCCGGTCGACGTCTGCGACGTGGCGGAACAGCTCCCGCTCCAGGCCGACTTCCACGAGATGGCAGATCTGGTCCACGAGCGCCCTCGTCCTCTCGCTGAGAGCGGGCAGGTCTCGGAACTCCATGACGGCCACGCCGCTCACCAGTCCCGAGGAGGGTGACTGCAGGGCCAGCAGGAGCCGCCGCCCCGAGGTGGCGATCGCTCCGGAAAGAGCGCTCAGAACATCATCGGGGGGATCGGCCACCTGTCCGGTGAACTGGTCGGCCTGGTTGAATCGCAGCACCGTGGTCCCGGTACGAGCCCACAGCTCCAATCGCTCTGCGCCGAGGAGCCGATGGGCGGTATCGGCAAGGTGGCTGACGACGACGGAGAAGTCCCTCTCGCGGACGAGAATCTCGACAAAGTCGCGCACCGCGCGGTTGGCGGTTAGCAGGAACTCCAGGCCGGGATCATCACGGGCGAGCAAGTAGATCCCGCACTCGAGGCCGGCGAGCCGCTCCAGCAACGGCATGGCCAGGTGCTCTGGGATCACCAGCCCGTGTTGAGGGGCGATCCGCTGCAAGGCAAGGGGACGGAACTCCTCGAGGGCGTGAGCGAGGATCTCGCCGCTCGGCATGTAGTGCTCGTGGAAAGCCCGCATCTGCTCGAAGTACGCCATTGACGTGGCGAACAGCGATTCATCGTCAGTGAAGCCGCCGAAGAGATCGGCCGAGAACAAGGTCCCGGAGGTCTCGTCGAATGTGCAGAACGCCCCCGCGAAATGGGCATAGGGCGTGAACAGGAACCTGAGGGACCGGTCCTCGAGCTCAAGCCTCCAGTCGTGCTCCTCGACCAGCCAGTAAGGAAGGTCGACGCCGAAGTGGCGGATGAGCGCCTTGTCGCGCCAGTGCGTCACGATCGACGCGTCGGGATGCAAGCCGCGGGCGACGAGCTTCGGCATCGCCGAGATGATGTCCGGGTCCGAGTGCGAGCAGACGAGCCACCTCAGATTCTCGACGCCTACGACCTCGTCGACCTTGCGGACCACGGCGTCGGCGATCAGTGCGGAGCCCGGATCGATCAGCACCGACTGGTCGCCTTGTTCGACCAGGTAAACATGGCATTGGAACTGGTCTCCGGGAAGGAGTGCACCAACCCACCAGATTCGCGGGGCCAACTCGATCGCGCGCGAAGTGTCCAAAGCCACGACCCCAATCATCCCATCTTTCTGTTTCGAGTCCGGCCGGCCGGGCGGCCGACTCGACCATCCGGACGGCCGCCTGTCGGTCGTGTGACCTGCATCGCGAGCCAAGCCTGCCCTGGTCCTGATGTGGAACGAAGGACCCCTCGCGGGGCCAAGCGCACAGTCATCGAGGCAAGCCTCGAGCGAACACGCGCCTGGGCAGGTGGGCGAGCGAGCCGAGGCTGATCGGCGACGAGTTGAAAGCGGCTGGCCGCAGGCCGTCGTGAAGCCGGCCGGGATCTGAGCGTGCTCGACGGCTTTTGTTCGGTCGCGATGGCCGGGGTGCTGTGTGCCGCACGGGGGCACCGTGCCGCCCGCCGCTTCGCCCGCAGGCTGGCCGCCGAGCTGCGCGGGCCGCCGACGTTGTTGGTGGGTAGTGGCCCACCCGACGACTCGGGGTCACCGGTGCATTCGCCGTTCAAGAGTTGCGGCGATGATGATGCAGGCCTGGGCCTGGGGCCAGGTCACCGACTCGACTCTAGAGCGACAGACTTACCCGCCGGTGCCGTGGCCAAGAAGAAGGGGCCAATTGAACGACGATGCGCAGGTGCACGCGTGTGCCTTCGCCCTAGTCAGCGAGCTCGACCAGACTTGAGGTCCTTTCCGAGAAGGCCACGGGCCCAGGCGTACGTGACAGCAGCAGTGACGACTCCTAGATTTGCGTCTCGATGGCTCATCTCCGATATGTGACGATCGACTGCAGCGACTCCTCCAAGCTTGCTGGGTTTTGGGCGACTGCGCTCGGCTGGGCGGTCGTGTACGACCAAGCCGACGGCGCGCTTGTCGCCGATGCCGCAGGCGGGTATCCCCAGCTCTACCTCCAGCCGGTTCCCGAGCCGAAGACGGGCAAGAACCGTGCGCATGTGGACCTCGAGGCGGACGATTTCGAGCGTGAGCTTGACCGGCTTTGCGCCCTCGGAGCTCAGGTGATCTCACGGAGCGCTCCACCCAGCGGGGCGAAGTCGGCCGTCATGGGCGATCTGGAAGGCAACGAGTTCTGCATCTCCGAAGCCGGGGGCCAGTAGGCAGCAAGCCTCGTCTCGCCGGTAGCGTCCGGTGAATGTCGAGCGGCTCGTTGGACCATGTCCGCGTCAACTCCGAGGCCTGGGACGCCCGGGGTGTCGAGCAGGCGAAACTGGCCCGGCGTCAGTGGGCAGCGTCCGAGCCGACCTGGGGCGCCTTCGCGGTTCCGGAGAGCACCGCCCAGGTCCTGCCTCCACGCCTTGATGGGGCAAGGACGGTGGAGCTCGGGTGTGGCACGGCTTACGTCTCTGCGTGGCTGGCCAGACAGGGGGCGCTGCCAGTCGGAGTCGATCCTGCAGCGGGCCAGCTCCGCATCGCGCGACAGTGCCAGGACGAGTTCGGCATGTCGTTTCCCCTCCTGCGCGCCGCCGGCGAGAACGTGCCCATGCGGGACGCCTCTTTCGATCTCGTCATCAGCGAGTACGGGGCTGCCATCTGGGCGGACCCGTATCGCTGGATTCCCGAGGCGGCACGCCTGCTCCGTCCTGGCGGCGAGCTTGTCTTCCTCGGCAACAGCACATTGTTGATGCTCTGTACTCCCGACGAGGAAGGCGTGGCGGCCGGCGAGCGGCTGTGTCGACCTCAGTTCGGCATGCATCGCTTCGAGTGGCCCGACGAGGAGACGGTCGAGTTCCACCTCGGACACGGCGACTGGATCCGGCTGCTGCGGGCCAATCGGTTCGAGGTGGAAGACCTCATCGAGCTGTACCCCCCAGCCGGTGCCACCAGCGACTGGCAGCTCGTCGAGCTCGGGTGGGCGAGACGTTGGCCGTGTGAGGAGGCCTGGCGCGCGCGGAGGAGGTGAGCCTCGCCGTGGCCGTGCCGTAGCGCACGGGGTTGGTGCTAACACGACGGAGAGATCAGAGGCTGGCCACCTGCCTTGTCGGCGATTGGCGATAGAGACTTACGAAAGGGGGATCTGATGCGCGCCATCTGGACCGTGTTTCGCGCCGAGCTACAGCACCGATGGCACTCTTGGCTTGCCCTCATGATCCTCGTGACCGTTGTCGGAGGCACGGTGCTCGGTGCTGTCGCGGCCGGCAGCCGTACGGCCTCGGCCTTTCCCCGTTTCCTGGCCCGTTATGGCTACGACGTGCAGGTCTTCGAGTTTCAGCAGCCCTTGCCTTCGACGGTCGCCTCGCTGCCGGATGTCTCGGCCATCTACTACGAGCTCTCCTACGACAACGGGAACATGGTCACAGACGGCCGGATCGTGCCCGGGACTGACGCCTACATCTCGAGCCTGCCCTCGCACGAGATGAGCACGACCAAGCTGATTGCGGGCCGATTGCCCACCGCCGCGGACGAAGTCCTGGCCGGCTTCACGATGCAACAGCAGTTCGGAGTGCATATCGGTTCGACCGTCACGGTGCCCTTCTACTCACTCGCACAGCTGAGCGCTGTCGAGAACGGCAACCCACCCCCGGCAGGGGCGCGGGTCAGCTTCCGGGTCGTCGGCATTGAGGCCAACGTCACGGATTTCCCCGCGGGCGTCACTCCCGTCTACAACCTGTACACGAGCCCGGCATTTGATCGGGGCCAGGGGCGCCAGGCCCTGCGCTTCTATGGGGCGCTCGTGCGCCTGCGCGACGGAGCCGCGGACCTGCCCCGCTTCCAAGTCGAGTTCCAACACTTTGCCGGATTGTCCCCCAACCACGGGATACAGCCCGAGGACTCGGGCGATATGGCCGTGGAGCGTTCGATACATCCCCAGGCTGTCGGTTGGTGGCTCTTTGCTCTGTTCGTCGGCCTAGTCGGGCTCGCCGTCGTCGGCCAGGCGCTTTCCCGCCAAAGCCTTCTCGAAGCGGAGTCCTACCCGACCCTCGAGGCCCTCGGGTTCCGCCCGCGCCAGGTATTCGCGCTCGGGATGGCGCGCGCTGCCGCTGTCGGGCTGACCGGTGCAATCGGGGCGGTCGCGTTCGCCTTCGCCGTTTCACCGCTCACGCCGGTGGGCGAGGCGCGCATCGCCGAGCCGGCGCAGGGGTTCGCGTTCGACGGCATCGCGCTCGGTCTCGGGGCAGTGGCGACGGTGATCGTGGTCATCCTCCTTACGACTTACCCGGCTTGGCGGGCGACGCGATTGCGTATCGACCAGCCACAGGCGGAGTTTGCCGACGGCCGCGCCTCGTCTGTCGTCACGGCTTTGGCCAGGGCGGGCGCGCCGCCGAGTGTTGTCGTCGGCGCCAGCCGCGCACTGGAGCGGGGGAGGGGGCGCACCTCTGTCCCGGTCGTCACCGCCCTTCTGGGAACGGTTGTGGCTGTGACGGCGCTCGTCGCGACGGCGGTATTCGGCGCCAGCCTGTCGAATCTCGTCTCGACTCCGGCCCTGTACGGCATGAACTGGCAGGTCGACCTGAGCGGTCTCAGTTATCAGCAGGTACAGGGTGTCGTGCACAGGTTCGCGCACGACCGTGACATCACCAGGATCACCGCGGAGATAGTCGGGAAGTTCGTCAAGGTCAACGGGGTCACTGCGCCAGCGGTCATCGTCGAGGTCCCGAAGGGCCCGATGGCCTTCTCTCTCGTCGCGGGCCGCTACCCGGGCGATGACGGAGAGATCGCACTCGGAGCCACGACGCTCGCCCAAGCGGGCGCGCGCGTCGGCGCGAAGGTTCCAGTGACCATCTTCAACGCCTCGCGCGCCTCGAACACCATGGCGCTCACCGTCGTGGGATCAGTCGCTCTTCCTCCCGAGTTCGGTACGGGTGGCTTCGGCACCGGGGCTGTCTTGACGGTCGCGACCGCCGCGGATCTCGCGTGCCCGTCCGGTCCCACAGAGCGCGCCTGTCGGACGACGCTCAACGCGAAGATTGAGCACGACACCGGTTGGGAACTGGCGATCGGTACGGTGGCGGGCAAAGCGGGGCTTGCCACTGTCACCGCTATGCAGCGTCGGTTCGCATCGGTGCTGACTCCGGCCGCGGTGCCGACGGATCTTGTGAATTTCGGCCAAGCAGTGAACTTCCCCGCTCTGCTCGGCACGACGCTCGCCCTCTTCGGTGCTGCGGCTCTTGTTCATCTGCTCTTCGTGAGCGTGGCGCGGCGCCGCAGAGAAGTGGCGGTCTTGAAGGTGATCGGTTTCGTGAGGATGCAGGTGGGCGCCGCGGTCGGTTGGCAGTCCACTGCTATTGCCCTAGTCGGGCTTGTGCTCGGCGTGCCGATTGGCATCGGGGCCGGCCGGGTGATCTGGCGGGCCTTCGCGTCCAATCTCGGCGTAGTGCCCGTCGACATAGCGCCCCTGCACCTTGTCCTGTTGTTTGCCGTCGGGGTCCTCGTCGCCGGCGGTCTGCTTGCTGTGGTTCCTGCGATGTTGGCTTCGCGAACTCGCCCTGCCGAGGCTCTGCGCGAGGCGTGAGGGACGCACCTCGGTCCCTTTGGCCTTACGGGAGCTTTCTCGTCTAGACCACGAACGGCGGATCTTTCGCGCGAGCACGCGGGCTGTTGTCGACGAGACGTTGTCGAGCGAACACGAGCCAGGGCAAGTGGGCAAGCGAGTCAATCAGGAAGACGGCGCCGCCGCCCACCCAGATGCCGCCTAGCACGTCGGTCGGGTAATGCCACCGGAGCACCAGCACGGCCCAGCCGACACCGGCGACCGCGAGTGCGCCGGCCACGGCGGAAAGGGGACGCAACAGGCGTGGGGAAACGAGGAACACCGCGGCGGCGAGCGCGGCCACCGCGGTGACCGTTCCAGACGGGTATGTGAAACTGCCAGCGCCTATTTCCCTGCCGACCATAGGTTTGGCGACGCGCTCCACGACCTCCACGGCGGCGATCGGCGACACAGCGCACGCAAGTGCACGAACCCAGGGTCGGACGGTACCAGGAAGTAGCCTGCGGCATCCACGCGGTTTGGGCCCGGCCTTCGTGCGAGGAGCAAGCCGGCCAAGGCCGCGGCACCGAGCAGGGCGACGCTGAGCACGAACTCGATCGCGGTCCACAACAAAGAGACGGCGGCCGACCCTCTACGCAGGCGGGGACTAGCCATCCCGTTCAACCTAACGGCCGTTGTGGGGTTGCGGGCTTCGGGCTGCCACACGTCGCCGAGGCTGGTCGTGCTCGTGGCGGCGCAAGTGCATCTCGGGCAGCGGTGTCTTCCTCTGGTGGGAGTCATGGCGGCTCCGCTGAACTGGAGAACAGATCGCCGCCAATTCATGCGCGTACCAGATCGCGCACGGTGTGGCGCGCTCTTCTCGCGGACCGAGCCCACGTGACGACTTTCTGACTCTGGACGCGGCCGGTGACAAGCGAGAAGATGCTTGTCTGCGGGACTGGCACGAGCGGCTCAGTCGCCTGCCAGACGAAGTCCTTCACTTCGGGGTCGAGCGCGCATGATAGGGGCGTCCACCGGTCGTCGGTCGTTGGCTGCACCCGACATCTGAGCCGGGACAACCCGGCGACCGGTGGCCGGTCCTTTACGCGTGAACTCCCTCTTTAGAGGCTTATCTCCCTATTCGCGCGGCCTTTAAGCAGGTTTCCGAAGCACCGCGTAGACGTTCGCAGTGAAGGGTGTAGGCGCGACTCTTGCGGCAACGCGTAGCGCCCGGTATACGGGGTGTCGTCCCGCATTGACGCGCCAGGAGACGACCTCCATTCCGCAGGCGCCGACGATCCTTTCGTAATCCGATGGGCGAAGGTAGTTGAAGGTCGACCGCCCCTTGCCGGCCTGGGATAGCGCGATAGGTTTGACCAGGTGCGACCACGGAATTGGCAAGTTGGCTATCTTGAGGGTCAAATGATGCCCACCCGTCGGGAAGTACCAAAGGGGGCCCCAACCCGCGTAGAAAGTGCCGCCAACCCGAAGTCGATTCCGCACTGCTTCAAGGCATTGAGGAAGGTCAAGGACATGCTCGAGCACTTCGTTGGTCATAATCACATCGAACGCACCGCCGAGCTGTTCGATGGGCGTTTCCACATAAACGATGTCGAGATCAGGAAAGCGACGCGTAGCGATCGACTTCGCACATGCGATTGAGTCAGAATCGATGTCTAGTCCGACAACGTGCGCTCCCAGCTCAGCGGCGCGCACGGAAAAAGCACCGTAACCGCAACCGAAGTCGAGGAAGTTCACACCTTCGAGCCGAGGACGCTCACCGAAGCGCTCCCAGGCAGCATCCCATTTCTTGTAGATGTGGTCGAAGTGAGCATCCTCGGCCGTTGGTGTCGTCGCCTCGAACACGCTGAGACATTACGTCGCTAGCAGCCTGCCTTGTGCCAATGGCTTCTTTGCGTCTTCATTACGAAATTGTCAGCGTCGCACGGCGCCAGCAACCGCGGCTCTGAGACGTGGCTGAGTGGCGATCAAGGTGCAGCAAGCCTGTGTCGGGTCCTCTCTAATCGATGAACTGTTTGGATACGGGTGGCGATTCTCGGTGAATCTTCCTTTACAACCAGGATGTGGCGATGACACCCCGGTCAACTTCGAAGGAGCTTGCTCTTATCGAGGGAGGAGGGAACACCACTGCGCTCAGTGCTTTTCGACCAGGACAGGGCTACTAACAAGGCTAGGCCGACCACAATCGGCCACCAAACCCAGGTGGTATGTGGGTCGAAATTGCTGGCCCAGGTCACCGACAGGCTTACGAGAGTCGTGAGGACAGCTACCGACGCCTTTGCGACGCTGACGCTGACGAGGGCAAAGGCGATAGTGGGGAAGACGTAATACGAGGCGATAACGTTTTCGAACACGCACCTGAAGGTCAAGAGGAGAGCCACCACTGAAATAAGCTGCCCGAGTTCGCGGTGAGTTCGGCAGAACCAAAGGCCGATAACGATGCTAACGATGACTCCTACTAGCCGGATGGGTCCGCCGGCCACAGGCGCCGCGCCGGCGTACAGGTTCTGACCCAGAGATGTTGCGAGATGTATCCACGGTGTCGGCCTACCTCCAGCAGGAAACGCTGGTTGCACAACCAGTGACCGCTCCGTGTCCGACCAGTCCCGGACGAGTGGTGCGACGAGCAGCGCCGCCGCCGGTGCTGCTATTCGTGCCAGCAGACCAGGAAGCTTTCGGAGCCCGGCGGGCAGGAACATCGATGCCAGCGCGAGAAGCACGAAAGGCTGAAACGCGACAGCCGCACCGAACAACCAAGCTGATGTGGACCATCTCCTGTTCGACGCTGCAAGACAGGAATAGAGCAGGAAGGCAACGGCCACCGCATCCTCGGGATGTCCCCACCAGACGACGTTGTAGAGAGCGACTACTTCACCAGCGCATATAAGCAGTCGCCGCGCTTTCGAAGCACCAAGACGCTTGGCTACGGCGTCCGCGGCGAACAAAACCGATGCGCTTAGTAGCACTTCAAAAGGTCCAAGCACCAGCCACGCCGTTGGGTGCGCTACGTCAAACAGAAATGCTACCGACATGCCGGCTGCGTGGGTGATTGCCCAAACCGGCGCGAGCACGAGGATGATTCCCGGCGTGGTGGTCAGCGTTTGTCCATAGATGACTTCGTAAATCCCGATATCGGTGAAGTGCGCGAGTTGGAAATACTTCCATATATCGCCGAAATATGACCACCGACTGGAGTGGTGTAGGTGGGGTATTGCCCAGAGGCTAGCTCCCATAAAGACGCCCGCTAGGGCGATCGTTCCAGCGATTGGAATCGCATGTCTGGCGACGGCACGCAACGACGACGCCAAGCTCCGCACCTTTGCAGGCTATACCGCAGCTTGGAACGTTTGAGTGATGAGCCTCACGGACCCGCGTACCGGGCCACTTGATCTCGGATCGAGGTTCAAGGGCCTTGACCCGTAAGCCTAACGGGGATCGAGGCCATCAGGCTGTGAGCAATGATGTAACACATCTTGTCGAAAGCGCCTCTCCCAGATCTCTGCCTAGGGATGTCTAGTGAAGTGCGGGCAGTCGATCGACTGCTTTACGCCCCCAGCTTCGGCGAGCCTTCTTACGGACGCGCTTCATGCCATTCGGGTTTCCGTCGGCGCCGTTCGAGACCACCCTGCACTTCAGGTCCGCCTCAACCAGCTTGACCGGCTGTCTGTCCACGACGCGACGGTTGCCACGCGAGTCGGCCCACGCGAATGTGAGAAGACCGCCGGATCTTGGAGGCGCACTCAGCTGACAACAGATACGCCGGCTCGTACGAGTGTGGCGATGAGGGCGTCGAGCTGCTCGCGGTCCAAGGGACGGCCGAGGAGGAATCCCTGGGCACGGTTGCATCCCGCTTGTCGAACTGCCTCTAGCTGGCTGACCAGCTCGACTCCTTCGGC
>JBEKGS010000031.1:0-31410 GCA_050012675.1 Acidimicrobiales bacterium | reverse complement strand
ACCTCGGCGGACTTGGTCGCCGCGGTGTTCGTACCTTAAGCCCCTCATCGCCGGATTAGGGCTCTTGGCGCTAGTGGCAGGCCAGGCTGTGACGTCAGCGCCGGCGTGGGCTGATCCGGGAAACGCTTAACCGGCAGCGAGACACCTGACCCGCTGTTCGACGCCACCGACGCCACCTCTGGCGGCGGTGACACGGGCAGTGTGCTCATCAGCCCGTACATCAGGCCGGGCACGGTGACCACCGTCGACTACAACCACTACAGCTGGCTGCGCACGATGGAGGACCTCTTCGACGTGAGAAGCTGCGTCCACAGCGGCAGGAACATCACCCTCACGGCCGGCACAGTATGCGGAGGTCTGGACTGGCAGGGCCACCTAGGCTACGCCGCTCAGATCGACCTGGCCGACTTCGGTTCGGACATTTTCACGGCGCCGGACGGTAACGGCTTTCGGCCGCCCCGGCCTCCGGTCCACACGTTCGTGGCACCGCTGAGGGTCGGCCTGCCGGTGTCCGGGATGGGCCTCCTCGGCGGCAGCCTGCTCCGGCGGCGCCGGCGGGCAAAGGTGGACGCCTCGTCGTGATCGCGATCACCCGGTCAACGGGTGCAGGAAGGAGCCGGGCGGGTCAGCCCGGCTCCCGCCGCGCCCGCACAGCTTTGATCATCGGCGCCTTCGCTGTCCTCCTCGGGATCCTCGCGTACGGCATCTATGGTCTGGCGTCCCCTGGTCGTCAGACCTATGCCGGTAGCCACCCGGCGACCTGGCTGCCCAAGCAGCAGCTGTACCAGCCAGTCGAACGTACGCTCGTCGGCACGTACTCCGACCCGGTTATCACCGTCGCCGGGGGCGATGTCCGGGTGAAGACCCCGCGCTTTAGCGCCTTAGTCGTCGTTAATGGCCCGCTCGTGCCGGGGGAAGGCTATAGCTACCAGCCCCAGTTCGTCGTGGCCACGTGGACGGTTCACATCTGGGACGTGAACGGCGACATCTCTCTGTCCGCCGCCGACTTCGACAGCATCGACCACGTAGGAACCGAGTTCCACCTCCTGCCCCCGCAGGGCACGACGATGCCGAGGTCGGTCTCCACCGGGCAGCAGGTCACCTTCCAGCTGCGGGGCGTGGTGCCGATCGGCGAGGATCTACTCCGGTGGGCACCCAACGGCAACAACATCGTCGCCAAGTGGGACAACCAGGTGGAGAACGACTGACGACCCGCCGAGCCCGCGTCATAATCAAGGCCGCCGAGACGCTCGCTGCAGTCGTGGTGTTTGTGGCTCTGGCCGGCGGCTGCACGTCCACCGCCGACCGGTCGGCGCGCTCTGGCGCGGGCCGGACGGCACCGGCCAACGGGCGGCTCGTGGCCCCCAGAACCACCTATGCCCAAGACGCCGAGTACTTCCAGGACGTGGCCAAAGTTGATCCCTCCCTCTCCTCCTACGTCGACTCCAGACAGGAAGTGGCTCTGAAGGCGCTGCTCACCGACGGTTCGGCCTTCTGCGCCTTCCTCGAGCGCGGCGGCGGGGTGGACAGCGCCATGGAGTCGGTGGTCGGGGCCCGCGGCGTCGAGTCGGAGACCCACCTTCCAACAAGCGTGACGACCTTCAATACCATCGACGCCGTTGCCCTGGTCGACCTCTGTCCAGCGGAGCAAGCGCTGCTTCCCCTCGCCGACCGGGCTCACATCAAGTCGCTAGGCAAGTCCCTATTGGGACCGCCGGAAGGACCGTCGGGCGGCTGATGAGGCTACGCCAGGAGCCGTCGGTCGACGATCAATGCTGGTCGCGAGAGCGCACGGGTGAAGGCTGGCGAACGGCTGCTGACGCCTTCTCAGAGTAAGCCTTTCACCGTCGAGACCATTGATGACGCGGGCTGGTCCTGTTGCTAGGTGAGAAGCGAGCCAGAACTCCAATCAGATGGTCGGTGCTGGAAGGTGTGGGACCACACTGGCCGGAGGGGGCTGGATGGCGATTGGCAGCGTCAATGACACCAGTGCCGTCTCTGGAACCCTCGGCCCCCCTCAAGCGCTTCATCAAGCGAGCCACCGCAGGATGGGTGGTGGCGCTTCTCGAGAGAGCCGGTGTGGTGCAGGTCGACCGAGGCCCGTCCGTCCCGAGTGCGGTTGCGCTAGATCGTCTCGAAGTGCGCTGTCAGCTGATCGAAGTGGGCGACACCGCACCGGGAGCAGTATGGCAGCGCCTGCGAGGCTACGGAACCGGCTCGTTCGTGAACGATGCGAGGAGTTTGCGCAGGAGGCGGTTCAATTGCTGCTTGTCGCTGGCACTGAGACGGTCAAGCAGCTGGCGTTCCCGCTTTGCTTGGACGTTGATGTAGTTGTCAAGGGTTTCTCGACCCTTCGGAGTCATCTCGACGAACTTGCCGCGTCGGTCAGTGGGGTCAGCGAGACGCACGACGAGTCCTGCTGCCTCCAGCTTGTCCAGCTGGTTGGTCATCGTGCCCGTTGACACGAGCAGACTCTTCGCAAGGTCACCCTGACCACGGGCACCACGGGTCAATCGAAGAAGGATCTTGAGTTCGCCCTGGGCGAGGCCGACCAGGTCACGCGTGTCCACCGCCGCCCGCTCGAGATGACGTTGGGCCCTCTCGACCCTGCAAACGATCCCTTCCACGTCCGGGTCTATTTCCGACCACGCGTGGGTCGCCCATCGCACATGCTCGTCGGTGTCGTCGCCGCACGTTTCGAGGCTTGTCGCCGCAGAACGATTCCGGCCGCTCGCTTCAGCGTTCATATCTTGCAGCATACCTGGTGAACCGCTTGAAGAACAGCAGCTTGACATCAAGCTGGTATTCAAGTAACTTGTTGTCAAGCGAACAGCTACCCGGCGATCGCTTGGGGGGTGTGAGGTGTTCTCGATGTCACTAAGAGACCTTGTGGAAGCGCACCAACGTGACATGCGCCGTAGGGTGGAGAGGCAATCGGTCCTGCAAGATGCTCGACTCGTTCGCCCGATCGGTCAAGTCACAAGCTGGCTCGCAAGCGCTCGTCGTCACCGCCCTCGTCGATCGGAGGTACCTGTCAGCGGGTACACGCGGCCCGCGGGGATAGCGATGGAGCTGGTTCCGCCGATCGGCTGCGTAGACCGTGGAGGCGCCCGAGTGGCCCAGATCATTCGTCAGCGATGAGTGTTGCGGGACAACCCAATGTTGGTACCAGACTGGTATCATTGGGTCATGGCGTTGACCGTCCGCACCGATGAACAAATGGAGCATGCACTCGATGCGCTCGTCGAGGCCGAGGGAATCTCGCGTCAGGAAGTGATCCGGCGCTCGATTCTCGACCGCTACGAGCGCACCGTTCACGCTCGGCGCGTCGCGGAACGCACGAGCCGGCTGAGTGCGCGCTGGGGGGACGTGCTCGACCGACTTGGGCGGTCGTGAGCGAGACGGAGTATCTCGACCTCGAAGACTTGCTCTCGATGATACGAGCACTCGGGATCGGACCTGTTCGTGACCTCGGGCTGCTCGACTCCGCGGCAGGGCGGCCACGTGCCAGCGCATTTGCAGAGGACGCCTACCCGACGATCGAGCTGAAGGCAGCCGCGCTCCTGCACTCCCTGGCGCGTAACCATCCACTGGTGGACGGGAACAAGCGGCTCTCATGGCTGGCGGTCGTCGTCTTTCTCGACCTCAACGACTACGAGGTGACCCTGAGCGACGAGGAGGCCTTCCAACTCGTGTTGGACGTAGCCTGCGGCGACATCGAGTTAGAGGAGATAGTTCGCCGTCTTCAGGTCTCAAGCACGTCCTGAACGCCACAAGAGAGGACAGATCACTGGGCAACCTGTGGTGCACCTCGAGATCACCGGGCATGACCCGGCCGCGCCGCGCCGCTTCTACAGCCAGCTCTTTGGCTGGGAGTTCGACACGGGCGGCCCCGTGGTCGAGGCAGTCTCCGACTATGGCTTTGCCGATCCGGGCCGGACCACCGACGGAGCCGGCATCCCCGGCGGTGTGGGTGGAGGCGAGGGCTACGAACCTCACGTCTTGTTTTATGTCGGAGTCGTCGACGCAGAGGCCGCTCTCCAGCAAGCGGAACGCTTCGGTGCCACCCGGCGGATGGGGGCCGCCCAGGCCCCGGGCCGGGATTTGATCGTCTGCCGCGTCATGGGCGTCACCGCCATCAGCCTTTTCATGATGGGGACATTGGTCGCCCGCAACGCGCGCATCCTCGACGGCTTCGAGGCGAGAACCTCCAGAGACGACCGTTAAGCCAGCCCGCGCAAACGCCGACGGCGCCGCAAGAGCCGGAGCGACCTTTTGCGACAGCCGGCCGACGCAGCCGTCTGCTAGCCGGAACATCCAGCTACAGACAGTTCCGATCTTTCGAGAGGAGAGGTCTTCACACCCGTCCGGCTCCGCTTCACCTGAGCGTTACAGCCTTCGGTGAAGATGTAGCAGGACTTACGTGAAGACCTCCGCGTCGGAGGACCGACTGGCAACCGAAATCCACGCCTCGTGGCAGTGGAGAGTGCCTGGTCAGAGCTTCGCTCGGTGGCATGACTGACTCCGAGATTGACCTTGAAGTGGGTTGGATAGGTTGGACTTACCGATCGAAGCAAGAGCACCTGCGACGGCGCCTTTGACGCGGGTGTGACCGTTCGCGTTGAACCGCTTACAGCCAGGGCATACGCCAGCTCGGGTGCCCGGCTACCAGCGCGCTGCACCCCTCTGGGCCCCAGGATCCCCGGGCGTAGGACTGGATCGACGGGGGCGCGTCCAGCAGCGGCTGGACGATCCGCCACGTCTCTTCGACACTGTCCTCGCGGACGAACAGCCTGGCGCTGCCGCGCAGCGCGTCGCCCAGCAACCGTTCGTAGGGCTCAGGGGCCTCGCCCAGTTCGTCGGCGAAGATCAGCGACAGGTCCACCGACCGTGTCGTGTCGGCACCCGGTTTTTTGGCCTGCACGACCAGGTCGGCACCCGGCTTGGGGTCAATACGCATCACCAGCTCGTTGGCGTCTGGCGTCAGCCCGGATGCGAAGGCCGCCCGAGGCGGTCGCTTGAAGATGACCCGCACTTCGGTGACCCGCTCGGCCATCGCCTTGCCGGCGCGGATGAAGAAAGGGACGCCCGACCAACGCCAGTTGTCAATCTCGAGCCGCAGCGCGGCGAAGGTTTCGGTCTGCGATCCGGGGGCCACCCCGGGGACCGACAGGTACCCGTCGTACTGCCCGCGGACATAGTGCGCCGGGTCCGCGTCGGCCATGGCCCGGAACACCTCGACCCGCTTGTCGCGCAGGCCGTCGGCGTCCGAGGTGGCCGGGTATTCCGAGGCGACGAGACCGATGACCTGCAGCAGGTGGTTCTGCACCACGTCGCGTAATGCTCCGACCGGATCGTAGAAGCTCCCCCGGTCCTCCACTCCGAAGTTCTCCGCCATTGTGATCTGCACGCTGCTGATGCGGTCCCGATTCCACAGCGGCTCAAAGATGGAGTTGGCGAACCGGAGGAACAAGATGTCCATGTCCGGCTCCTTTCCCAGGAAGTGGTCGATGCGCATGATCTGCCACTCCTTGAGCCGCTTACGCAGTTCGGCGTTCAGAGCGCGTGCCGACGTCAGGTCGTGGCCGAAGGGCTTCTCGACCACCACCCGGGCCCGCGCCGTGAGACCGGCCCGAGCGAGGCCCTCCACCACCCGTCCGAACAACGATGGCGGGATCTCCAGGTAGAAGACCGGCTGCTGCTTGCCCGCGATGGCCGTGGCCAGGGCGGCGTAGGTGGTGTCGTCGGTGTAATCACCCGAAATCATGGAGAACCGAGCGCAGAAGCGGGCGAAGACCTTCTCATCCAGCTGCTCGCCACTGTCGACGATGGCCTGGCGGGCGTGGTCGCACAGCCGGTCCTGTGACCACTTGTCGCGGGCCACGCCGATGATAGGGCACTTGAGCATCTTCCGGCGCTCCAGGCGGTAGAGAGCCCGGAACGTCATCTTCTTGGCCAGGTCCCCGGCGATCCCGAAGATCGCCAGGACGTCGGCTTCGTTCACCGCGTTCTCAACCATGGATCACCCGCTCCCGCCTCCGTCCTGGAGGATTTAGTGCCCCACTGCATTCGCGAAGCCATCGTCATCGTTCGAGGACGTGACCCGGCTGTCGGGCCTGCTGGACCCCGCCGCTTTCGTTCCCATGGCGATGCTCAACCCCGAGCCGTCGAACATAACCACGTCGTTGAGCTTGTTCCCGGTTGTCGCGATCTCACTGGAAGCGATGCCGAACCTGGCCGAAAGGGATTTGTCCACTGACCCTCTGTTGTCGTCGGGATGGGTGACGGTCGAACTCCTCGTGCACGACGTCCTCTGCCTTCGGGGCCGAGTCGTAGTCTTCGCTCTCGCCGACGATCTTGCCACCCGTCAGAAACTGACGCGACGTCGGCGACCAAAGGCGGGTCGAACTTGACCGTCCAGGATTCCTGGTCCATGTGTCTGTCCTAAGGGTTGCGGACAAACCAGTCGGCGGCCGGTAGACACGGACATAGACCTTGTGCACGTCAAGCATGTCCATCACCACGGGTGGTGTCGTCGGACCGCTGTTCGATCACGGGCATGTTGGAGTTTGCGAAGATCCGGTGAAGCCGTTGAAGGTCTCGACATAATGCTGGGCGATCTGCTCCACGGTGGCGCCCCGCTCCGCCTTGCCCGCGATGAAATTGCGCAGCGCCTCCTCCCAGATCGTCCGGCCAACCGCGAAGCCGTCGAAGCCGGGTACGGCAGCGGCCACCCGGAGCCATTCCAAGACCTGGGCCTCGTCGGCCCCACGGCCGAGGACGATGCACACCACACCGTCGCGCCCGCCGGCCCTTGCCGCCGCCACCACTTGCGCGCAGGCGGCGGCCTCGTCGAGCCCCTCGATCTTCCAGATGTCGGGTTCCACCGCGCCAGCCTGGAGCGCCTCAATCGTCCGCACCACCAGTCCCGGGCGAACCTCCCGGTCGTAGCGCCGCTGGTCCCCGCCGGCCGCGTCCAATTGCCCCGGCGTCGCTGGCACCAGCAGCTCGAAGAGAAAGAGGCGCCGTCGCTCGTGCAGCCAGCTGGTGAGGCGGGCGAGCCGCTCGGTCTGGCGTGCGTTGAGGGCAGCATCGCCCTCGGGGTTGTAACGCACCAGCACCTTGACGAAACTAGGGTCGAACGCCTCGATGTGGACGCCAAAGTCCTCGCCGTACTGAAACTCGAACTCGAGCTGACCCGACCGCTCCACCGGCATGGCCAGGAGGTGGCCGTCAAGCTTGGCCTGCCGGGCCACGCCGCCGCCGTACTGCTCGTCGGTCAGAACGCCGGCGGCCTCGACCGGAACGCCCCGCCGAACGGCCTCGACGAAGCCGTCGTAGATGATCTCTTTGGCCGCGATGATGCCCGTACGCACCTCGTCTGAGATCGGAGGCTTGGCACTGAACAGGTCGCGCTCGAACGACCCGCGGTGGTCGAACGCCAGCAGGTACAACGGTTTCGAATAGCCAAGCGCCATGTGCTCTGACCTCCTACCCGTGCCTCGTAAACGTCAAGCCCCCGCCAGATCAGCATCGACACCGAGAAGCGGCTGGCCGCCGAAGCGGCGGCACAGCTGGTCAAGGACGGCATGACCATCGGCTTGGGTACCGGCTCGAACGTGGCCTTCCTTGCTCCCTGTTCTGGCGCGACGGTCGCTGCACCTGCACTGCGCGTCCCCGTCCCCCGCATCGAGGAGGCCGCCCGCCAGCTGGGCCTCGCCATCGAGGCGTTCGACCACATCGACCGCCTCGAATGACCATCGACTGGGCGACCAGATCGCCCCTGAGGGCTGGCTCGTAAAAGGGGGCGGAGCAGCCCGCACGCGATAGTAGGTCGTCGTCGCCGTGGCCGACCGCGTCGTGGTCATCGCCGATTCCTCCAAGCCGGTGACATGGCTGCACCCGCCGGGGCCGAGCCGAGCGCCACCTGCAGCTGGTGCAGGATACGGTCGGGATCGTCTGGGGGCGCCACCCGCTCGTCCACCTGGTAGATCACGACGACCTGCCACGACGCGCTCTCCGTGGCCAGCTCGGCGAACATCGCTGGGGGGTGTGCGCACGACACACCGCGAAGTGGAACTGGCCCGACGCGTCGACGGCTTGACGGGCCCGCTGCGCCACCAAGGCCGCGCCGATCCGAGCGACGACCGCCGGGTCGGCCCACGGCCGCGAGCTTGTCGCGCACTACGACGCCTTCTCGGCGTGTCCGCCGAACTCGCTGCGCAATGCCGAGAGGATCTTGTCGCCGAACTGGCCCAGACCACGCGACTCGAAACGCTCAAAGAGCGACGCAGCGATGACCGAGGCCGGCACGCCCTCGTCCGTCGCGGCGAGTAACGTCCAGCGGCCCTCGCCCGAGTCCGACACCCGGCCCGCGAAGTCGTGAAGGTCGGGTGACCGGGCGAAGGCGTCGGCGGTCAAGTCGACCAGCCAGGAGCCGATCACCGATCCACGCCGCCACACCTCAGCCACCTCACCCACGTCGATGTCGTACTGGTAGGCCCACGGATCGCGCAACGGGGTGGTCTCGGCGTCCACCTCCTCGCTCCCCAAGCCGGCGTTGGCGTGCTTGATGATGCTCAACCCCTCGGCGATGGAGGCCATCATCCCGTACTCAATGCCGTTGTGGATCATCTTCACAAAGTGGCCGGCTCCGTTCGGTCCGCAGTGCAGGTAGCCGTCGGGCGCCGTGCCGTCGGTGCGCGTACGGCCGGGCGTCGGCTCGGCGCTTCCCTTTCCCGGCGCGATCGACCTGAACAGCGGGTCGAGCCTCTGGACCACGTCGGTCTCGCCGCCAATCATCAGGCAATAACCCCGGTCGATTCCCCATACCCCGCCGCTGGTGCCGCAGTCAAGGTAGTGCAGCTGATGCTTGGCCAGCTGCTTGGACCGCGTGATGTCGTCGCGGTAGTAGGAGTTGCCGCCGTCGATCAACACGTCGTCGGCCTCGAGCAGCCGGATGAGCTGCTCCAACGTCGACTGCACGACGGCGGCCGGCAGCATGAGCCAGAGGGCGCGAGGCTTCTCGAGCCTGGCCACAAAGTCCTCGAGCGACGACGCTCCCGTGGCCCCCTCGCCCTCGAGGTCCTTCACCGCGCTCGCGTTGACGTCGTAGACGACGCAGCGGTGCCCATCGCGCATCAGACGCCGCACGAGGTTCGCCCCCATTCGGCCCAGTCCGACCATCCCGATCTGCATGGACTTGTCAGTCGCCATGACTTGTCTCCTTGCCTTTGAGTGTCCGGTACTTGAGGATCAGCGCGTTCGTCGAGGAGTCGTGCGCCAAAGTTGGCTCCTGCTCGGCCTCGAGCTCGGGGATGATGGCGACGGCCAGCACCTTGCCCAGCTCGACACCCCACTGGTCGAACGAGTCGATCGACCACACTGTCCCCTGAGTGAACACGCTGTGTTCGTACAGCGCCACCAGCGCGCCGAGGGTGTACGGCGTCAGCCGCTCGGCCAGCAGCACGTTGGTGGGACGGTTCCCCTCCATGACGCGGTGCGGCACCACGTTGGCGGCCGTGCCCTCGGCCTGCACCTCCTCCTTCGTCTTGCCGAAGGCGAGTGCCTGAGCCTGCGCGAAAACGTTGGACGACAGGATGTCGTGGTGCTCGCCCAGGGGGTTCAACGTCTGGCCGAACCCGATCAGGTCAAGCGGGATGAGCCGGGTGCCCTGGTGGATGAGCTGGTAGAAGCTGTGCTGGCCGTTCGTCCCAGGCTCGCCCCAGTAGACAGGACCGGTGGCGTAGTCGACGGACGTCCCGTCGAGCGTCACGTGCTTGCCGTTGGACTCCATCGTCAACTGCTGCAGGTAGGCGGGGAAGCGCTTGAGGTACTGGTCGTAGGGCATTACCCCGATGGTCTGCACCCCGAAGAAGTTGACGTACCACACCGCCAGCAGGCCCATGAGCACGGGCAGGTTCTCGGCCAGGGGCACCGTACGGAAGTGCTCGTCCATGGCGTGGAAGCCGGCCAGGAGCGCGGCGAAGTGCTCCGGGCCGATGGCGAGCATGGTCGACAGCCCGATAGCCGAGTCCATGGAGTAGCGCCCCCCGACCCAGTCCCAGAATTCGAACATGTTGTCGGTGTCGATGCCGAACTCGGCCACTCGCTCGGCGTTGGTCGACACGGCCACAAAGTGCTTGGCGATGGCGGACTCGTCGCCCAGTCGCTCGAGGACCCAGGCCCGCGCCGACTTGGCGTTGGTCAGGGTCTCGAGCGTCCCGAACGTCTTGGATGACACGATGAAGAGCGTCTCGTCGGGCGATAGGTCCCGGGTGGCCTCGACGAAGTCGGTCGAGTCCACGTTGGAGACGAAGCGGAAGACCAAGTCGCGCCGGGTGTAGTAACGCAGCGCCTCGTACGTCATGACCGGCCCCAGGTCCGAGCCGCCGATGCCGATGTTGATCACGTTGCGGATCGGCTTGCCCGTGTGCCCCTTCCACTCGCCCGAGCGGACGCGCTCGGTGAAGACGGCCATGCGGTCGAGCACCTCGTGCACCTGTGCCACCACGTCGGTCCCATCGACCATCAGCGTCGTGCCTTTCGGCATACGCAGGGCGACGTGAAGAACCGAGCGGTTCTCCGACACGTTGATGCGTTCCCCGGCGAACATGGCGTCGCGGTGGCGCTCGAGGTCGGATTGCTCGGCAAGCTCGACCAGCAGTCGCATCGTCTCGTCGGTCACCCGGTTCTTCGAGTAGTCGAGGTGTATCCCCACCGCCTCGGCGGTCAACCGCTCCCCCCGTGTGTGGTCCTCGTCGAAGAGCTGGCGCAGGCTCTTGCCCTCGATCGCGGCGTGGTGCGCAGCGAGCGCGGCAAAGGCGGGGCGTTGTCTCAGTGGCAGGGGCGAGTTCGGCACTGTTCTCCTTCCGTAGGGGTCCGGTGGCGAGGCGGTCTCAACTTGGTGCAGATCTTTGCGTCTGAACCCGGCCGATCAGGTCGTTCCATGCCTCGACGAAGGATGACGCGCCGTCACTTTGGAGCTTGGCCGCCAAAGCACCCAAGTCCACCCCGGCGTCGCGGAAGCGCCCCAGCCTGGTGTCGACGTCGCCCCCGTCCGCCGGCAGCGGGTCGCCCACCTCGCCGTGCTGGTAGAAGTCCTCGAGCGTGTCGTTGGGCATGGTGTTGACCGTGAAGGGCGCGGCCAGGCCGTGCACGTACAGCGTGTCGGAGGCAGCCGGGTCCTTTGTCTTGGTGCTGGCCCAGAGCAGGCGTTGCATGCGAGCGCCCTGGTTCTCAAGGACCTGGAAGCGGTCTGAGTTCATGACCTCGCGGTAGGCGCGGTAAACGTCGAGCCCGACGGCAAGGCCGAGCGTGTCCACGAGATCCGCCGGCACCTCCTTGGCCACGGCCACGTCCCAGCGCGAAACGAAGACGGAGGCGACGGAACCCACGGCCGGGTCGAGCCCCGCGGCCACGCGGCGTTCCACCCCGGACAGGTAGGCGTCCGCCGCCGCCCGATATTGATCGGCCGAGAAGAGCAGCGTCACGTTAACCGGGACGCCCGCCACGATGGCTTCGGTGATGGCAGGTAGGCCCTCGGGGGTGCCCGGGATCTTGATGAGGAGGTTGGGGCGATCGGCCTGGGTGTGCAGCGACGTGGCCGCCTCGACCGTCTTGGCCGTTTCATGGGCCAACAGGGGCGACACTTCCAGAGAGACCCATCCGTCCACCCCGGTGGTGCGGTCGAAGACGGGTCGGAACAGGTCGGCCGCCCGCTGCAGGTCCTCGACGGCCAGCTCAAAGAACAGTGCCTGGTCAGACAGCCCGCTTCCGGACTTTGAAGCGATGGCTTTGTCATAATCGCCCGACTCGATCGCCTTGTCGAAGATGGAAGGGTTCGAGGTGAGCCCCGTCACCGAGTAGTCGCTGATGAACTTCGCGATGGTGCCGTTGTCCAGCATGCTGCGGGTGATGTTGTCGAGCCAGAGGCTCTGGCCCCGTTCGTGGAGTGTCTCGGTCGCCTTCACTGGTCTCCCTTCTGCGCCGTACTCGTGCGCGGTTCGGTCCGCCTGCCCTCAGCGTCGTGCAGCGGCCACGCGCTCGCGTGCCACTTCGGCCACCCGGTCGGGAGTGAAGCCGAAACTTGATCAGCAACTGCTCGAGCGGCGCCGAGGCGCCGGTGGTCCGGTCGAAGGTGGGCAGCGCCTGACGGGACAGGATCAGCACGGCGGGCTCGTGGCCGCGTGCCCGACGTGCTCCTGCTGGCCACTGGCTCGGAGTTGCATTGGCCAAGGCTGCCCGGTACCGCCTGCACTCGGCTCAGGTGCAGCAGCGACCACAGCAGCGCCAACGCATGGCCCTCGGAGAGGACGAAGCGGTCGCGGTTGGGCCAGATCGGGTCGGCCGGGTCGAAGCGCAAGAAGCGCTGCCATAGCGTGTACGCGACGGGGGCGATGCCCATCGGTGTGCCCGGATGCCCCGAATTGGCCTTCTGGACCTTATCCATGCACAGTCCGCGGATGGTGTTGATGGCGAGGGTGTCGATGTCCATCCTCACAGCCGTGGTGCTCACGCTCACCTCCCTAGTCGATGTGCCGGGGCTAGGCCCCGGTTGCGAACCGCGCGGCGCGGACGATGTCGGCATCGTTGCGCGGCGTGGCCGGGACCACCGGCGTTCGCAGCTCCACGTGATGCAGGAACCTGTCCGACTTCGTGAAGCAAGCTCGAGAACAACCCCTTGTGACTTCCTGTAAGACCCGCACGCGCGTCGCTGGCGAGTTGGCTGCTCGTACTGCCATGCATTGACGGCCGATGTTCGTGTTCAGTCGGTGATGCAACTGCCACTGGCCTCGTTTCGCACAACAAGTGAACCAACAGCTCTCTTCCTCATGATGAAGGTTCTTCAACGTCTGGCCCTAGCGTCAGTTCACTGCGCACGTCACCAATCTGAGGCCACGGACCCCGAAGATGGCCTACGACCGACCACCCCGGGGAACGGTGCCGATCTCTGCGCCTGCACCTGATGCCGCTTGCAGCCGATGATGGGATTCCCCCCCACGGAGCCGCACACTGGCCAACAGACTCAGCACAGTCTCCAGGCCCGTAGCGTCAATGGACGTCACGGCCGAAAAATCGAAGGTCACCCGCGGCTCGTTCACGAGGAGCGACTCGACGCCCCATAGCGCAATCCGAGTCTCCGCAACGATGTCGCCACTTATCCGCACGTGGGACCCGCTCGCGCTGCCCACCAGCTCGATCTCCAGCTTCGGATCTGCAGCCGCCATCGGCTGTCCTGCGAGAATCATGGTGCACTCAGTCCATATCCTCGGACCACCGACCCGGCCGCGTCACCGTCGAGGTATCGACGACAAGGGCATGCGCCAGGACACTTAGGGCTTCGAGGCAGGAGATCCGATACCTCGAGCACGTCTCGTTCGCCCACAGCGCGATCTCGGGGTCGTCGAGCAGAACCGAGAACCCCAATGCGTCGACCCGGCTCTGTTGTTGTCCATTGGCCGGGCTGGCTGTCTGAAGGCTGCTTGGCTGGTTCACGCCATAAGCATGCCCGCAAGCGTCGTGTATCGCACCCGTGACAATCCCTAGTTCGGCTGGCTTTTCGAGGTGTTGGACACCTGCGCCCATTCCCCGGACGCTCCGTTGATGATTGCGCCGTTTGTTCCGAATTGTTACCGGTATGTTCACGTCGAGTTTCCTTCGTCACCCGGCTCTCAAGTGTCGTGCCGCTTTGTCGCCCAGCCGATATGTCCCACAAAGTCGTCCGTGACGCTCTTTGAACTCTTCGGCTAAGCCACAGTTCCGTCGTGGACCAGATCCGGTTGCTCCGTCAGTTCGACGGGCAGCTTCAACGCGCTGATGGATGTCATGGACGAATGGACCTTTTGGCTCGTACCGCGGAAAGGAAGGAGGCATAGCTCCAGGAGAGGTTGCTGACGCTCTTCTCGTAGCCGGTGTTGCCGTCGAACTGCTCGCTCAGCTCGAGGTGGTCGCTGTGGTAAACGATGGCCTGAAGCATTCGGTCGCCCGCAGCTTCGAGCGCGGTGGCGGCCGCTGCCGGGGTGGTGGCTTCGGTTATGTCAACCTGGGCGAAGAAACTCGCCGACAAGTCATCGAGCGGGGTCGCTCCAGTGGCGGTGATGTGCTTGGCCAGTTGGTAGTAGAGCTCGGCGAAGTTGGCAGTGGAAATGACCCAGGGATGGTCGCCGACCTGTTCGTCGGTGTCGCCGTCGTACAGGTCGCCCGGGTAGCGCCCGAGCAGAGGTCCGATGTGGCCTTGCTGATCGGCGCCATTGATCGGGTAGTAGTACGGCGAGGCGGGGTCCGCCCACTGGTTCCGGAGAAGACCGGCGGTGGCCAGGAGTTTCGTGTCTGTAACAGCAACCCCTCCGTAGACCGTGGCCATAACGATGTCTATGTTTGGATCGTAGGGGGTCTTGACGGTCGGGACGGGCAGGATGGACTGGTAGTACTGGCCGTTCCAGTGGCCGGCCAGTGCGTTCTCCAGCCAGGTAATCGCCGTGTCCAGCCAATCCGGGACGGGTATTCCGAATGTATTGGTAGTGATCGCCTCGAAGCACGCCAGTTGTACCGAGCGGGCGAAGAAGGAGTAGCCCTGCACCTCCTCCCAGAGGTTGACAGTCTGGCCCTGGTAGGCGTTTTGCAGGAAGTTCAGGTTGGCGGCGATCAGCGACGTGGCCAGGGCCTGGGTCGGCGCGTCCAGATCGCTGTGCATGGCCAGAAGAGCCTGGGTTTGCAGGGCCGGCCCGTCGGCCTGGTTGGTCCATGCTCGATGCGTTCCATTTATCAGAAACGAAGCGCGATCGAAATCGCCGGGCGAGGTCTGGCAGGACTGGGCGAACCGCACGTAGTCGATGAGCGGTTGGTTGGTGGGTATGGCGCCGGCAGCCAGCTCAATGGCCACGATCGCGGCATCCCGGGTCCAGTTGTAGACGTAGTCCTGGGAGACATGGTCGCCGCTGTTATCCCACGTCGGTGAGGCCAGCACGCAACCGGGTTGGGACACGACACCGTTGTTGACTGGGTCCTCGAAGACGAGCCCATCGGAGGCGACGTTTCGGAACATCAGCCAGAACACATAAGGTGCGACGGCGTTCAAGTTCGTCTGCGTCAAAGAGGACTGCGCCTTGCTGTAGGACAATGTGCCCATGCCACCACCTTTCGTATATAGGCGCTGGACGACCGCCGCTGCCGGGACCGGTAAGGCCAAATCAACATCTGAAACTGCTATCTCAAGCGGCGCGAGCCCGCTGTCAGGGCCCCGCCATCACCGCTGGTTCAACTCGGCGGGGCGCAACCCATCCACACGCACGCCGCCGCTCCCGATCGAGGCTAACGTTCCATCGCGTTTTGTCCGGACACCGGTCGATCCCCGGAAAGCGAACATCCAACAGCTCCAGCGATCTCGTCTCAGTACTTCTCTAAGCGTTGCGTCAATTGACACCCGAGGCCCCCCGTGAGCGGCCCTGCTCGCGGCTTGCCAGCAAGTATTTCGCGGCTTCCACGCCGAGGAACGCGGTAACAACGGCAATCAGGATGGGGAAGGTCTGCAATGGCCCCACACGGGTCAGGATCGCAGTCATTAGCACCATGGCGAACGGGGCCGAAGCGAGTGACCCCAAGACGGTCGTAAGAAGGCAGCTGAACGCCAGTCCGAGCGGAACGCTAGGGATGATCAGGTGGACGACGACCCCGGCGGTACCGCCGATGAACAGCGTCGGAAAGATGGGGCCGCCCAGAAATCCGCTGCCTTGGCTGATCGCGTAAGCGAGCATCTTTGCGATCAGGATCGCGATGCACAGGCCTAGGCCCAGAGCGCGTGCATGCTTCAACACGGAGCCGAGCTGATCGGCGCCTGAGAACATCGTCAGCGGGAGTGCCACGCCCACGATGCCGAACGCGATGCCGCCCAGCGTCGATTTCACGATCATCGGGACCTTCAGCCGACCGAACAGCCGCGACGCCAGCATCACGAAGCAAACTGTCAGGGTCATCAGCAAGGCACCGAACAGGCCGAGGGGGATGCCGACGAGTAGCTGCCAGTCCTCGAACGTGTACCGGGGCACCTGGTAAGCCCCGAGGAAGACGGCGCCCGCGATGGCGAAGTAGATCCCGAAGGAGGCGCTCGCGGCAACGATGTCCGTAACCAGAGTCTTGCTGAACCGGTGTCCGCCCGGGCGGGCAACTTCGAGGATCAGCATGACCACGATCACCGGGCTGGAGAAGAGCCCACCGAAGATGCCGGCGACGCCGGCCAGGGTGTTCACCTCCGAATCCTCTTCGCTCAGCCCTCGTCGCTGGGCCATCCAGCTGCCGACGCCGCCGCCTATGGACGTCAGCACCTTCTCGGGACCGACGCTCGCGCCACCAATCAGTGACACGGCCGAGATGGCCACGGTCCCTGGCACGAGGCGCGGGTCGACGCGACCGGCTCGCACGTCGTCGAAAAAGCCGGGCACATCCTCGGGCAGCCGAGTCAGTCGCCGCAGCAGTCCAACCACGATGCCCGCTCCGGCGGTGACCGCCACCCACCACCAGTGCCCGTCAAACCAGCCGGGATTCGAGTCGGCGCTCCACCGTGACCCGAGCTTGATGATCCCTAGGTAAACCAGTCCTGCGAACGCTCCGAACACCCCGAGGGCGGCGGCATACCCCATGAGCACCCAGAACTCCCGTCCGTGAAAGACCGGGGGATCTGGGGCCGGCCCAGGCGTGTCGCCCACAGGCGTGACGCTAACAAGATCAAGATACGCAACTCACCAATGCGCCGATCGTGGGCATGATGCCGAGTCATGACGGCAGCGGTCATTCATAGTGGCATCCGACTGCCGCGTGCTCATCTTTAGCGCCCACTTCGCGGCCCCTGCCCTAGCATCCGTCGCTGCTCGGGGTCTGCTGAGCGGTGCTCCTAGAGTCAGCCGTGTTCGTCGAGATTGTCCGGCCCTAATCCGGAGGCTCGTGCAAGATAAAGCGTTCCACCGCTTTGGCAAAACCCTCGTCGTCATTCGAGGCTGTGATTCGCCTGGCGGCGCGCTGCACCTGCATGTCCGCGTTGCCCATGGCGATACTCAGCCCTGAGTGGGCGAACATCAAGATGTCGTTCGGCATGTCCCCGATCGTCGCAACTTGCTCGGGACGAATCGAGTACCTAGCCGAGAGGTACCGGGCGACCATTCCCTTGTTGGCGTCGGGATGGGTGACATCGACGTAGTACGGCTGGGAGCGCGCCGCCGAGACGTGATCGCCAAACCGGTCCCGGACCGCAGCGGCAGCCTTTTCAACCAATCCGTAGTCGTCGCTTACGCCGACCATCTTGACGATGCCGTCGGTGACGAGGCGGAGATTGCTACCGACGGTCGGACCAAATTTGACCGTTGCCGACTCCTGGTCCACGTGCGGTCCCTTCGGGTTGGGGATCAGCCAGTCGGAGCCCCGGTACAGCCAAACGTCGAGAGAGAACGACGCCATCTGATCGAATATCGGCGTGACGAGATCGCTCGGAACTGTTCGCCGCTCGATGATGGTCATGTCGGGGTTTACCAGCAGGGCGCCTTCGAAGGCAGCAATAGGCGTGGTGATGTCGAGGGACTCGACGAACATCGCCATCCCCCGTGGCGGACGGCCGCTCGTGAGAGCGAACAGGACGCCTGCTTTGTTGAGCTTGGCGACCGCGGCTACCGCCCTGTCAGTAAGAACCTTGTTTTTCGTTATCAGGGTGCCGTCGACGTCAGCTAGGAGGAGGCGGACCGAAGGCGAGAGTGGCATCGTGTCCTTCACTCCTCGTCGCTTCAACGTCACCGCAGCTGAAACCCCCCTCGGCTAGGACCGATCCGAAATCGGACTGATCTGGCTGGTGGACCCCCATCGTTGGCGGAGCTCCCGATTTCGTACATGGAGTGGCCCAACGTCTGCACCGCTCATCCGTCAGGATGATGCCTGGGAACTGTAGCGCGATGAGACCGGCTCGACACCCCCCAACGACACTGCCTCTCGGCCCTCGTCTCTCGGGGTCAGGTGCGCTGAACATCCCCGGCTGGGGCTCGGACTCCGACCGCCTGAGCGGGACCCCGAGCCTCACCGAAGCTGCCCGATGCCGATCCCGCAGATGTGCAAGCGGAGGAGATGGTGCTCCATCCGTCCCGTGGCAGATTCGATCCCGGGGCTCGGGGCGCCCGTCCTCCGCTCTAGTTCTCGTCCATAGGAACTCGAGCTGCTCGCGGGCCCGGGCGGAAAGGTTGAGACGGCACCGTTGCATCGCCATTCGACCCCCGTACGCTGGAACGACGTCGAACCCCGAGCGCGAGGGACGTTTCAGATGCAAAGCGCTCGCCTGGGCGCGACAATTGCTTCGGGACCAGGCAGGGGGGAGTCCTTCGGGACCCAGACAGGGGGGAGCCGGATGAGCACCGTCGATGGACAGAGTGCACCCAGCGGACCGACGGGCAGCGAACCGGCCGATCTCAAGCTGGAGGCGGTCGTCATCTCCGTGGCCGACGCCGATCGCTCCAAAACGTTCTATGCGACCACCACCTCGTTCAACTCCGCCGGTGACCTGGCTGCGGCATTGCCCCGGGCCGAGTCGGCCCACGCTGAGCACGAGAAGCGCATCGGCCGGGCCGACTCGGACTGGCCCGACTGGTACGCCGAGTACATGGTGCGCGAACAGAGCGGCCAAGAGCTTCCTGTATGAGCGATTTCGACGTGATCGTGCTGGGCGGCGGGGCGCCCGGCGAGCACTGCGCCGGAGCCATTGCGGCGCGTGGGCTTCGGGTCGCCGTCGTCGAACGGGAGCTGGTCGGCGGCGAGTGCTCCTACTGGGCGTGCATCCCGTCCAAGTCCCTCTTGCGTCCGGGGGAGGCGGTCCAGGGCGCCCGAGACGTCGGCGCCAGCGCCGAGGTGAACGTGCAGGCGGCGCTGGACTGGCGGGACTACATGGTGTCCGGCTATTCCGATGCGGGACAGGAAAAATGGCTGGCGGATCGGGGCATCGCGCTGATCCGGGGCGTGGGAAGGCTCGCCGGGCCCGGCGTGGTCGACGTGGACGGCACGCGCCACACGGCGGAGCATGTCGTCGTAGCGACGGGCGCGGATCCTTTCGTGCCACCCATTCCGGGGCTCGACGGCCTGGTCGGTGTGTGGGGCACGCGCGAAGCGACGTCCATGAAGAAGGTTCCGAGCCGCCTCATCGTGCTCGGCGGTGGCTCAGCCGGTGTCGAGATCGCACAGGTGGTACGGCGGCTCGGGGGTCAGGCCGTGCTCGTCGAGGGCGCCGACCGGCTGATCCCACGAGAGCCGGCCCCCCTCGGCCTGGCTCTGACCGAGGCACTGCGGAGGGACGGGATCGAGTTGCACCTCGGAGTCCAGGCCGCGGAGGCCTCGCGCGACGGCGACGACTACGTCCTCAGGCTCTCGGACGGGACATCGGTACAAGGAGAGCGACTGCTCGTGGCGACCGGCCGACGTCCCCGCGTGGAAGGGATCGGGCTCGAGACGGTCGGTATCGAGGTAAACCCACACGGCATTGTGGTGGACGAGTATCTGCGTGCCGGCGACAACATTTGGGCCATTGGGGATGTCAACGGGATCTGGCCGTTGACACACGTCGGCGAGTACGAGGGAGACGTTGTGGCGGCGAACATCGCCGGAGAGATCCACCCGACGAACTACGAAGCCGTGCCGCGTGTCACCTACACCGATCCGCAGGCGGCCGCCGTTGGTGCCGCGGAGGCACCCTACAGCAGCACGACGCTCCTGACCGACGTGGCGAAGACCGCGACATACAGCCACCGGTACGCCCAGTCGAACGGATTCTTGACCCTGCTCAGCGACGGCGCCCGGTTGACCGGCGCTTATGCGCTCGGAGCCGAGGCCGGCGAGTGGCTCCAACAGGCGACACTGGCCATACGCGCCCGCGTTCCGTTGGGGGTGTTGAGCGACGTCATCCAGCCCTTCCCGAGTTTCTCGACCATCTTCGATTCGGCTTTCAAAACTCTTCGGATGGAGATCGCCAAAATGCCGCCGCCTTTGCAGCCCATGCAGGCGCAGATGGCACGGCCATGACCGTGGGTAACCAACGGAGGTAGCCGATGCCCGAGGTCCGACCGCCCCAAGAGGCAATCCTGCTCACACACTTCATCGTGTCGGACGACGTCGGGCGCTCTCGGCGCTTCTACACCGAAGTCCTTGGGGGCCGGGTCGCCTTCTCCAGCCCCGGAGGGCCGACCAACGTCGCACTGTCCAATAGTTGGATCGTCATCAATGCCGGCGGAGGGCCGACCGACGACAAGCCGGAGGTCACCCTGGAGACACCCGGCGACCGAAATCGGGTGAGCAGCTTCGTCAACATCCGGGTCAAGGACATTGAGACGGTGTACTCCGAATGGAGAGCGCGAGGTGCTCAGTTCCTGACGCCCCCGAAACAGCACCAGTACGAGATCCGTTGCTACATCCGTGATCCCGATGGTCACCTGATCGAAGTGGGGCAGACCACCGACCCGCAGGGGGACTGGGTGCCCGATCACTGGCCATCGACTATGCCCGACGACGAGCTCCCACCGCCCCCAGAGGGGATCGTGCTGGCTCACTTCATCGTGTCGGACGATGTCGAGCGCTCTCGCCGCTTCTACACCGATGTGCTCGGGGGCAGGGATGCGTTCTTTGGACCCGGAGGGCTCACGTATGTCCAACTGTCGAACAGTTGGATCATCATCAACGTCGGCGGAGGGCCGACCGACGACAAGCCGGAGGTCACCCTTGAGACGCCCGCCGATCCCAACCGGGTCAGCAGTTTCCTCAATATTCGAGTGACGGACATGCACGCTGTGTACACCGAATGGAGCGGGCGCGGTGCGGAATTCCTGACGCCCCCGAAGCAGCACCAGTACGAGATCCGTTGTTATATCCGCGATCCCGATGGTCATCTGATCGAAGTGGGACAAACGACGGACCCGGGGGGAGATTGGTTTCCAGATCAATGGCCATCGAGCAAGTGGGAGTGAGCTTCCTGACGGTCCGGAGGTCTTCATTATGACCACGGCGATCATCGGCACCGGAGGCATCGGATCGGCGGTCGCGCGTCAGCTTGCCGCTGGTGGCGAGGCCCTCCAGCTCTCGAGCGCCGACAAGGAGTCGGCGCGAAAGCTGGCCGCGGCAATCGGTGGAGCGGCGGTCGTCGCGCTCGACAACCGGGGCGCTTTGCAGGGAGCCGACGCCGTCGTCCTTGCGCTGCGGTTTTCCGTGTTGAAAGACGTCATCGACGAGATCGCCGACGCGCTGGGAGACACGACTCTCGTCGTTCCGAGCAATCCGGTCGGACTCGACGCGCAAGGCAAGGTCGTGCGACTCCTACCGGAAGGGCAGTCATCGGGCCAAGTTGTTGCTGGGTGGTTGCCGACCGAGACACGCTTTGCCATTGCGTTCGGCACCATGTCGGCCGATCTCTTCGAGTCCTCGAGCCACCGGTCGCCCGAGCCCGCGGTTCTGTTCTACGTGTCCGAGGACAAGCATGGGAGCAACCAAGTCGAGCACTTGATCCGAACGGCGGGCTTTGAGCCGATGAGGATCGGCGGGGTCGAACAGTCGAGCCGACTCGAGGTGGGCGGCGATCTTCACGATCTTGTGGTCGGCCCCGCAAAGGCGCGGTCCCTCGTCGTGGGGGCCTGATTGCCTTCCGACGTGGGCGGGCCCAGCAGACGAAACCGAATCAGGAGTGACGTCGTGAACAGTCGTCTTCCCGATCCACGCCTGAACCTGATCTACCGCTTGGAAGCGACTGTCGGCGACCCCCAGGATGTCGGCGAGATCTCTGCTGGTCACCGACGCATCGTTCCATTGACCGGCGGGACCTTCAGCGGACCTGAGCTGCGCGGGATACTGCTTCCGGGAGCCAGCGCCGATTGGCAGATCATTCTTCCGGACGGCACCGCGCTCGGCGATGTCCGCTACACGCTGGAGACCGAGCGCGGAGATCTGCTCTATGTTCAATCACAGGGTGTGCGCCACGGGAGCACGGTGGTCCTCGAGCGTCTCGGACGCGGGGAAGACGTCGACGCAGATGAGTACACCTTCCGCACTTCAGTCAAGATCGAGACGGGGGCCGACAGCCTCGACTGGTTTAACAAAGGCATATTCATCGGTGTCGGAGGTCGTCGGCCCGAAGGTGTGATTTACGAGGTGTATCTCGTCAGATGAGCCATCCAAGCGACTCCCGAGGGCTACCGCCGACACCTCGCGTAGGCGTATCTAACTCCTCGCGCAAAGTCGTCATCGTCACCGGAGCCTCCCAAGGCATTGGCGCGGGCGTTACAGAAGGTTTCCGTAGCGCCGGATATGCAGTCGTGGGCGCGTCGCGCTCGATCAGCCCCTCTAACGCGTCCGACTTCCTCACTGTGAGGGGTGACATTGCAGAGGTCGAGACGGCTCTGTTGATCGTGGAAAAGGCGGTCAATCGCTTTGGGCGCATCGACAGTCTGATCAACAACGCTGGGATCTTCATCAGCAAGCCATTCACCGACTACACACTCGAGGACTACCTGGCGATCTCTGCCGTGAACCTGACCGGATTCTTCCATATGACCCAGGCCGTCATCCGGCAGATGCTCACTCAGGGCACCGGTGGTCACGTAGTCAACATCACGACGAGTCTTGTCGACCACCCTGAGAGCATGAACCCGTCTGCTCTTGTATCGCTTACCAAGGGTGGACTGGCGGCCGTGACGCGCTCACTGGCTATCGAGTATGCGTCGCGCGGTGTGCGGTTCAACGCAGTCGCCCTCGGAGTCATAGAGAACCCCGTCGACGACCAAGCGTCGTATGAGGGCCTAGCACAGCTCCATCCGCTCGGCCGAGTTGGCCAAATTAGCGACGTTGTAGAGGGAATCCTCTATCTCGAGCACGCCTCATTCGTCACGGGAGTTGTCCTCCACATCGACGGTGGTCAGTCCGCGGGGGACTGATTCGCCAACTGATCTGGGGTTGCAACCAAAAAGGAAATTCGGTGCCAGCCACAATCTCTCGGCACGCCTGACCGCCTGCCTTTCTAAATGGCAGGAATGAAGAATTCCAAAGCGATGTTGTCCGGGTCGCGGCAAGAGAGTGCAGAGCCGTAGCCGGCGTCAACGATTCCACCATTGCCGATACCCAGTTCTGAGAGGCGAACTTCCCACACCTCAAGCTGATCTCGGTCTCTACAGGCGACGGCCAGATGATCCATACCAATTCGGCGCTCATCGAACGGAAGGGCGTCAGATCGATCGGGAAATTCGTTAAGCCCGACGAGCGTTTGGCCTTCGACAAGCCAGACAGCTCGTCGAAACGGGCCAGGGTCTTCGTCCCGATGAAAGGCCACGTCGAAGAGTCGTTCGTGCCACTGGACACTGCGGTCGAGATCACTGACTGTCAGAGTCACGTGTGCGATGGTCGGCAAGTCAGGCACCGGAGCCTCCTCGTGAAGGGTATGAACTGCTATCGCAGGTCATTCTGGCCCGCAAGTGCTCCAGAACGCCGGAAACTGGGCACGCAGAACGACGCCTGTCGACAGCGACTCCAAGTAGCTAGAGGGTGCGCATACTCGGCAGGCCCTGCTCGACTAGCGGCCCATCAGGACCGCCGGCCTGAAAGAGATCGGGCACTTGCTCAGGTAGATCCAAACGACCTACTAGATACTTAGTATCCGTCACGAGGCTCTGTCTCCGTCCAGAGGGGCAGACCTGGAAGGCAGGTGGGAAACTGACATTTGCTCCGGGACTCATCCGTGAACGCGTGTCATTGACCATAGGCACAGCTGGCTAAATACCGTCCAAGCGCGGCACAAGGTGAGAATGTGCCGCTCTGCTCATTGAATGGGAGGAACCTTGTCCGCATCTGACACGGCGATTACAACGCCCGACCCGACCCTCGAGCCGACCGAGCCGATCGCGCTCGAGAAGCCACCCGGCACGTTCCTGAAGTTCGCCAACTGGGTCTCCGAGGCAATGGGCAAACCCGTCAACATCGCGTTCTGGTTCGTTCTGGTGGTCGTCTGGACTCTGGTCTTTGCCCTGGGCGGTCGGCACCTCGCCTCTGGTAACTGGTTGCCAGCGTGGTTCACCTCGACTGGATACAACTTCCCGCTCAACCTGATCACGACGGTCGCGGAACTCTTCATCGGCTTCCTCGTGGCAGCCGCCGCCAATCGGGCGCAGGACGCGTTGACCGTGTTGCTGGCGCAGATCCGCGCCGCGGTCGAGCGGGACGTCGCGATCGAGCAAGGACTAAGGGACGCAATCGCAGAGAACACCGAGCTGACCAGGCAGGTGCACGACCTTCAGGTATCGATAAGCCAACAGACGGGTCTTCTCGACGAGATTCACCGCCATGTCGGCGCGCTCACACCGAACGCCGGGCGGTTCCCGGCGCCGCCGGCGGCAGGGCCGGCACAAGGTTGATCAATCAACCAGTATCACCAGCCACGAGGTGATCTCCCGGTTCGCCCTCAGGAGGAGCCCGATTGTTGGGTGTGCTCCCATGTGCCCGAGGCCGTGTTGTCCCCGTGAAGAGCCTTCATGAGCTCGTCTTCGGCCTTGTGCGTGAGCGAGCTCTGGAGGATCGTCCCCCCGTAGGGCTTGAGAGCCTCGAGGAGCTTGTCGGGGGTCGCCTTGCGCACGACGACCAGAACGGCTGATGTCCCCGGCTTCACCAGTTCTTGCACGCGCCCCTTGAAATCGTCCTCTATGCCGAGATCACTCGCTTTACCAATGGCCGCACCCATAAGGCCGCCCGCGAGGGCTATGAACGGCGCGAGCGGGAAGAAGAAGATGAGGCCGATGACCACCCCCCAAAACAGACCACTGAGCGCGCCCCAGGTGGCGGTGTGGTGGGCAGGCGTGGTGACGTGGAGCTTGCCATTCTTATCTCGTCTGATAATGGCCGCGTCGTCGAGATCCACCAAGTAGTCGTACTGCAACGCGACCAGCTCGCGCCAGACCTTCTCAGCGGTGTCCTCATCCGGATAGCCAATCACGATCAGATCACTCATTGGACCCCCCATCTCCTAGGTTGTGGTTACTCGTCGGACTCTCTCCCGCAGGTGCTGCCACCCGAAAGCGGGCCCGGACCCAACCGTATGGACTCGTTCAGTGCGGCTGGAAGCCGCCTGCTCGAACATCGGGCTCGCATGTAGTTGGGTTTCGGTACTTCTCGTGTTTCTAGGCGTTGTGGCTCCGATCCATGGCGGGTATGACCACCCTCGGTTACAAACCAGACACGAGGTCGGCCACGATCTCCGCTGCTGATTGTGGCCGCCGGGCGAGCGCCACGCTCTGCCCTGCCCACAGTGGGATTGCCTCGATATCGCCGGTCGTACCGACCATCGGCGCCGCCGGCTCATACCTTGCGATCTCCTCGCCAGAGGCGAAGTGGGCGATGATATCGCCCTCACCCGGTCGATTCCCCTGTGGGGGCCGGCCGGCGGCCTCCCACGCCTCGGCTGTCGAGTTGTGGAGAGAGCGGTTGGGGGCATCCGACCAGCCGATGTCGTACAGGTTGGCGTACCACCGAGTATCGGTCTCGGCCGCGTCCATCACTCGGCGGCGATACTCCTCGTGGATGGGCATCTCCTGGGCTAGCAGAAACCGGGTACCCAGCCACGCCGCTTGGGCGCCCAGCGCCAGCACCGCGGCCACTCCGCGAGCGTCCCCGATCCCACCGGCTGCGATCACGGGCACCGGCGCCACCGCGTCCACCACGGCGGGCACCAAGGGAAGTGTTGCGACCTGACCCCACACGTGACCTCCTGCCTCCCAGCCCTGCGCCACGACGACATCAACTCCGCGGTCGACTACTCGCCGCGCTTCTTCGGCGCTGCCGACGGTATGCAGAACGACTCCATTGGCATCGTGGACCTGTTCAACGTAGCTGGCGGGATCTCCCCAGAACAGCGACACGATCCGCATTCCGGCTTCAAGAACCTGGTCAAGCCGATCATGCTGATCGGAGTTGAGAACCAGGTTTCCTCCAAACGGACGACCGGTGAGCGCCGCCGTCTCGCGAACCACGTCTCCGGCGGGAGTGGACCACGTGAGCGCCAACATACCGAGCGCCCCGGCGTTCGAGACGGCTGCCGTCAGTTCGGGCACCGCCGACATCGGAGCCTGCACGATCGGGTGCTCGATCCCGAGCAATTTACAGACCGGCGTCCGCACCAACGCCACCTCCTTGTTCACTTCGGTTCACAGAGCTCTCGAGCGGCCCACGTGGGCTTGTCGGGCCAGCACAGGGCCGATAGTTATTCACCTATGCCTGATAGGAGGTCGGCATCGACTGAGGAGCCCGCTTGTTCCATCCGTGGAAAATGGAGTAGTCGCCTGCGTCCCAGGCCTGGCGCAGGCCCGGCCTGCTCAGGTCCCAGTCGGGGCGGATCTCGCTCGACGCAGCACGCAGGTCGCGCCATAGGTCATCGAACGACGGGCGTCCCCAGAACCAGTACCCGTTGTAGACGCTGAAGATCACCAGCCCCGGCTTGAGCACGAACGTGTGGGGAATCATCGGGTCGTGCTCGGGATCGGTGTACTCCTGGATATCGAGGTCCTTCTGAATCGTCCGAGCGGGATCGGAAAGGAAGGGCCACTGGGCGCCGACTGAAGCGCGGAACTCTTGTGTCGAGTGGTGGTCGTCGGTCGAGATCGTGACGACCTGGCTGTAGGCAACGGCGACCTTCGAATAGTTCGCAGCGAGCTCCAGGTGCTGCTGGTGCTCCTTCGGACAGTAATTGCCGCGCGCAAGTGTCAGGACGAGCGGGTCCTTGCCTTGGAGCTCGCTGAGCTTACGCACAGTGTCGGTGTGATCCGGCAGGGCGTAGTTGGGAAAAACCCCCCCAACTACGATGTCAGCTCGCACTAGTCGCCCGCCTCTGGATTCCCCTCACACAGCCATAATCGGGCCTAAAGGGACCGATCGCGCCCGTCAGATACCCGGGTCGTCGCCCGGCTCGGCCCCTTCGACGTACACCGGCCCGGTCAGCGGGTACAGCCGATCCAGATTCGGCGCGGCGACCACATCGAGCGAAGCGTCGCGCCCGAACTGCCCATCAAAGGCATCGCGAGTTTCGAGGATCACCTCTTCGCCGGGATCGCATCGGATCACCGGCGCGATGTGTCGATCGCGCCTCTGGTGATCCATCGGACCGTGTAATGGCCTGGTCCCTGACCTGTCCCTGGTCCGCATCGGTCGCTTATGTGCGTCTGGGCCGCCGTGGTTGCGCTTCCAGTCAGTTAGCCCCAGTGGGTCACCAGTGCCCCAATCGCCGGTCCGACCAAGTGCAAGTGAGGGCCCGTCGTCGGGACACTCCAGGCAGGCGACCAGGGTTTCCCACGGGTGCGACGGGCCACGCGGAGCAAGACACTCAACCCCAACAGCGCCGGGCGGTCCGTCACCGAGTCCGGGAGGTTCACGACAATGAGTACCCATCAGCCAGACCAGGCCGTCTTCAGGTCGGCGCTGCCCGAGGACATCGCATGGGAGCCGTTTCCGTCATTCCCGCCGTCGGCCCGTCTCGCCGTGGTTGTGGGCCATATATCAGAGCCCGCTCCGTACGTGGTCCGAGTCAAGGTCCCGGCCGGCGTCAAGCTGATGCCCCACCGGCACCATGAGGATCGCGTGTACACGGTCATGTCCGGCGTGTTCTACATCGGAGTCGGCGAACAGTTCGACAGCGGAAGACTCGAAGCGTACCCGCCGGGTGCCGTTGTGGTCCTGCCCGGCGGTACCCCTCATTTCCACTGGGCCAAATCCGGTGAGTACGTAACCCAGGTGACGGCGACCGGGCCGATCACCCTCGACTACGTGCACCCGGAAGACGACCCACGGCACAAGTGAGTCATTTCCGGTGCGAGCGCCGCGCTAGGGCCCGTTCGAGGCGCCGGAGGCGACGGCTCGCTTCGCCCAGCGGATGGACCCCGATGGAGGCAAACCAGCGACCAGATCCGCGACTCCGTCCTCACCAGAAGCTGGAGCGACCAGGCCAGCGCCCTGGCCCAGTCCTTCGGTTCCGACGAGCTTGACGCCTCCGGCCTGATGCTGCCACTCGTGGGTTTCCTTCCCTTAGACGATCGCAGAGTCCCCGGCACCGAACAACGCCGCACGTTCCTTCTCTGCACCTTCTGGCTGGTTCAAGCCCTGGCCCAAGCCGGACGGTCGGCTCGGGCTCGCACCGTGTTCGAACGGGCTGCCGCCTTCGTTAACGACGTCGGCCTGCTCGCTGAGAAGGTCGATCCCAACGCGGGGAGTTCCTGGGCTGTTTCGGCCAAACATTCAGCCACATCAAGCGCATCAACGCGGCCTGGGCCATCTCCGAGAGCGAACTCCGACACACGCCCCCGATCGAAAATGCCCCTTCCACGTGGGTTCTGTCGGATCGGACTCCGGTGTGATAGCGGCGGCCACCCGGTTCTCGGTCGGTCCCCGACAACCGACTGCCCGGTTTGCGGCTCACCCCGCATCCGCGCATTGATGGCCGCTTATGGCCCGTACCCAACTCGGCGGCCCCGGCGCGAGAGCGGCAGTCGGACCGCCGATTTGGAGGACCCGTGACTACCGAAGGCCCGGCGCCTGACGCCCGCGAGTCGCACCCCGAGCGAGTCGAATCAACCGAACCCGCCGCCCAGCCCGTTGGGACGTTGTTGTCGGTCAACGTCGGCCTGCCGAAGGACGTGCCCTGGCAAGGGAGGACTGTCTTTACCGGGGTCTTCAAGGACCCCGTGCCCGGTTCACGCCGGGTCGGCAGGCTCAACGTTGACGGCGATGGCCAGGGCGACCTGGCCGGTCACGGCGGCGAGCAGCGTGCAGTGTTCGTGTACCAGATCGACTCGTATCGGTACTGGGAACGCGAGCTAGGACGACACGACTTCTCATACGGACAGTTCGGCGAGAACTTTACTGTGGCGGGATTAGGCGACGACGAGGTTTGCATCGGCGATCGCTATCAGATTGGCAGCGCTATTTTCGAAGTAACGCAACCTCGCGTCACCTGCTACCGCGTCGGGATCCGCATGAAAGATCCGCGGATTCCCGCGTTGCTCGTCTCCCACCACCGTCCAGGCTTCTACTTCCGGGTGCTCGAAGAGGGCGAGGTACAGGCGGGAGACAAAATCATCAAGATATCCTCGGGACCCGAGCAAATGACCGTCGCGGATGTCGACGCGCTGCTCTACCTTCCCGGGCACACCCGCCAAGGGCTCCTGCGTGCGCTACGGGTCCCCGCCCTTAGTCCCGGCTGGCATGGCTCGTTTCGAGCTCTGCTAGACGAGGAACCCGGCAGCGGCAACGCCGGCTTGGCGGCAACGAGCCCGCCTCCCGCCTGGCCCGGCTTTCGTCGGGTCACCGTCACAGCCATCACGCCCGAAAGCGACTCGACGATCTCGATCCGCCTCGAGGACCCCGCCGGCGCGCCCCTACCGGCGGCCCGCCCAGGTCAGTACCTCACTCTGCGAGTCCAGCTCGACAAGCGCCAACGAGCGCTGTTGCGCAACTACTCGCTCTCCGGACCACCTGGAGCGGGCTACTACCGGGTCACCGTCAAGCGCGAACCTGGGGGCGCCGTCAGCGGCTATCTGCACACCCGCCTCGCCGTCGGCGAGCAACTCGACATCGCTGCCCCACGGGGCACGTTCATCCTCGACCAGACCCACGACCCGGTGCTGCTGATCAGCGCCGGAATCGGTGCCACCCCCGTACTCGCCATGCTTCAGGCACTGGCGCAGGAGCGTTCCGACCGAGAGATCTGGTGGCTGCAAGGCGCCCGCAACGGTCGCGAGCACCCGTTCGCCGCCGAGGCCCGCGCCCTGCTCGCCTCCTTGCCGAACGCACGGGCCCACGTCTATTTCAGCCGCCCCGGGCCGAATGACATCGAGGGCCGCGACTTCGACACTGCGGGACGTCTCACCGCCTCAATGCTCGCCAACGTGAAGCCACCCTCCAACGCCGAGGCATATCTGTGTGGACCTACCGCCTTCATGGACGAAATCAGCGGGGGTCTGGCCGCCTTAGGGTTCGATGTTTCCCGGATCCACGCCGAACCCTTCGGGCCGGCAGCGGGCCAGACGCCAGGGATCGCAGCCACGCAGGCGCGGGCACCTCACCCACCTGCCGGCCAGCGCGGAACCGGCCCGACGATCGCGTTCGCCCGCAGCGACCTCACGATCCCATGGAGCAGCGACTACAGAACCCTGCTCGAATTAGCCGAGTCCTGCGACGTACCCGTCCGCTGGTCATGCCGCACCGGCGTCTGCCAAACCTGCGAAACAACGCTCATCGCCGGCGACGTCGACTACAGCCCCACCCCACTTGAACCTCCCACCAAAGGAAGCGTGTTCATCTGCTGCTCACAACCCCGCGACGACATAGTCCTCGATCTATGACCCGCGACGCTGCCGGGGTCTGGGGCAACCGGCTGGTCGCGTTCGGCGAGTCTCCTCCCAAGCTGAGAACGCGAGTTCGATTGTCGTCGCCCACTCGATCGATCGCTCGACAACGGCCCTGTATGGGCACGGCGGGCTATCGGTCTGGATTGAACAGGCATGCATGTCGGACCGATCACGTACGACCCTGAAGCAGAGGCGAGGTGCCGAGAGGGAGAACGTCTCCGACTGGAAACTCGATGCTGCAGTGCCTGCGACCGGTTGAGGCAGTAATGACGACCCATTGTTGCCGCGCGACCCTCACTTCTCGTTGTCGGTCGACGATGTCCGCTCGGCACGCAGGCGCGTTGTTTTCGGAGGCTTCTCTCCTGGAGCGAAGGTACCCACTGTGAGCCCCGCTGCCTCGGTAAGCGCCGTGACGTGGGCATGAACCTCGTCAAGTTGCGCCACCACGTCGTGCACCTGTCTGGTCAAGTCGGTGTTCTCCTTGACCAGCGCGTCGATTTCGTCGGTTTCATCCTGGATTTTGGTAAGGAGCACTGTCAGTGCCAATTGAGCCCGGTTAGCTGCAGTGGCGACTAGAAAGCCGATAAATAGCTCAGCCACCGTGGTTATGAGGTTCAGCGGGAAGTTGAATCCCTGGCTTGTGAACCACGCTGGCAGCCATGTGCCACCGGCGAGGTGGGGACCTCCGAACGCGAAGATGCACGTCCAGATCGTGATGAGGACTGCCCAGAAGGCAATGTTGGTCGGGCGCCCCATGGCGTCGCTAACCCAATCGGCAAACCGCTGGAACGCCGACTCCCTCGTGGCCAGGGCCTTCTCGTGTGCTTTGGACTGCCTGGTCATTACCTGGGCTCCATCTGTCGAGTGACCCAGCGCTAACCGGGGGTTGAACTCCTATGTTTCGCTCACGGACGTTTCACCTGGCGTCCGCAACCATGGCGACCAGTCCCCCTCTGGATCGGTGGTTTGCCCGACCTCGATGATGTAACCGTCGGGATCTCGGATGTAGCAACGGATCTCGTACTGGTGCTGC
>JBEKGS010000030.1:0-32587 GCA_050012675.1 Acidimicrobiales bacterium | reverse complement strand
CGTCGGGAGCTTCGTTCCTTCTTCCCACTCAAGCAGTGCCGGGAACCGGGACTCCAGCTCGCCAGGGGCCAGGCGGGAACGCTCTCGTGCCCAGCTCAGAAGGGTGCCGCTGACTGGAACCCGGACCGTCATGGCCGTCTGCCGGGCCAGCGATGTTGACGAACCTCGACTTCACCATGGCGACTGCCAAGGTTCCCGCAAGACATAGGTTGATGGTACGACACGGATGGTTTCCTGACAGGTTTGAGCGGATCAGCGCTATCGAAGACCAGGTCACGACCCTCCGCGGAGGGCCGAGGTGCACTCGCGCGTGGCGACCATCACCAGGTGATCGGCAATTCAGGGCCTGCACCGGCAGCACGCTGAGTCGATGCTCCGAAGGACCGATCCTCAGCTTCCGCGGCGAGCCCTCTGCTTCGCAGGGGCCCTTGTTATGTCAGATGTAATGTCAGAAAATGTAGCCAAGTTGATAGCCATACTGGCTACGTTTAGCCGGACTGGGCATAACTAGGCGGACGTTGACGGCGGCGGAAATGGGTATCTACCTGGACTGACGCGTACTGACACTACCAGCCGGACGGTACAGTCACAGACTCGCAGTCAGGAGGTTCGAGGGTTCGAGTCCCTTCGCCTCCACCCCCGAAAGTCCTGGTGCACGTGTTATTTGGGTGTGCTTACAGCCCCGATCTAGAGGCCACCCGTCCGCCGGTCTTGACCCTGTCTTGCCGATGGACACGTGGACCGTGGTGGCCCGATGTGCTCGCTTTCGGCCACCGGTCGCTCGCCGCGATGGTTCTTGCCTTCATGATCAGCTGGGGCTTTGTCAGCTCCGGTAGGCGTCCCGGCGATGGTCGACGTCGAGTACGTAGACGACCTCATCGGACTGCTCGATGCGATAGCGCACTCGGTATTCGCCGCGGCGCGCTCTCCGCTGGTCTTCGAACGGTTTGCGCAGCGGAGTTCCAACTCGTTCTGGATTGGCGGTTAGTGGCCCGAAGATGAACTCGATGCAAGCTGCCGCGGCGGCTTCAGGGAGATGTTCGGCAAGTTGACGGGCCGCTGTCCGCGTTACGACAACCCGGAAGGTCACTCAGTCCTCTCCGGTTTGCGTGCTGCGACCAAGGCGCGAACTTCCGACTCGCCCAACACGTCACCGCTGGCAATGTCTTGCTCGGCAAGCGTTATGCGCGCTTGCGCGTCGACGTCGCTCAACAACTCCAGCGTCGCCTCGATCGACTCGAGGTCCTCGGCGGCCATCAGGACGACGTAGTCCCTGCCGTTCTTGGTGATCTGAATGCGCTCGTGAGTGGTTGCCACCTCTTCGGCGATCTCAGATAGGCGTGCCTTGACCTCAGACAGCGGGAGTATCGTCATAGACTAGTATTCTAGTCCAAGCTGAATCAGACGGTCACGCGTTCGGCTGCGGCCGGTCGAGTTGGGCGATCGCCGACACCAGTCACCACCATCTCTCAGTTGACAATCCAGCCAGCCCCGCCAACTTCAATAGTCGACAAAAAGCCAACATTCGAGCCAACAAACCCGTCCCGCAGCGTCGCACACAGTCGCACGCCGTCCCAGACGACCCACCGGGCGTCCTCCTGGACGAGCCAGAATGCGACGGCACGAGACGATCCGACACGACCAGCGACGGTATTGAGCTACCTGGCAGTCAGGAGGTTCGAGGGTTCGAGTCCCTTCGCCTCCACCCGGAGATCTTCACGTTTGACCAGGACTTATCTTCACATTTGGCTGTAACAGTCCCTCGTCGCTGGTCTCTCTTGAGTCTCCAAACGACGTTGCGGTAGCCGGGTTGGACGCTCGATCCGGTCTTGGCGGGAGCTCGAGGGTGGTTATCGAGAAGTGCTCACCGCCAGCCCGGCGAGGTCGTTAAGGATCCGCCTGCGCCGCTTTCTTCTTCTCGGTCCGAGGCCGGCGTCCTTGCGTCTTTGTTCTTCCAACGCGCGCTCACTGAAGGCGTCCGAGACGGCGAGGTTGCGCACGACAAGGGCACAGGAGCCGCAGGACGTCGAATGTCTCCATCGCAGCTGACGCGCGCCCGAGACACTTGTGATTCTTCTTCTGAACCTGGCAATCCCCTCTTCTGAGGCCTCCATGTCTCGGTCCCAGATCGAAAGGCAGAGGACCTCTCTCCGGACGTGGTCGGCCTGAAGCACGACAAGACCCACGAAGTTGGGAAGCTCTCGGTACTCGGGCACGATTTGTTCATCGAGGACTCTCACTACTTCCTCGAGATGATCAGGTTCGATATAGAAGGTCAAAGACCTGGCTTTCATTGCACTTTCCTAGGCGCTGACTGCAACTGCAGCGGTAGCGCGACTCATGCCGGCGGCTGCATACGCCTCGTCCTCATCCAGCGTTTCCCGCTCCAAAAGCGCCTTTGCGAGGTGATCGAGCCGATCGCGGCTTGCCCGTAGCCTGGCGACGGCCTGCTCGTAGCACTCCTCGATGATCCGACGCGCCTCGCCGTCGACGAGGTCCTTGGTGGCGGGGGCGACGCCGTCGAAGCCGAAAGGCGACTCCTGACCGGGTGAGGGAAGCACCGACACGGGCCCTATGGCTGGTGACATTCCCCAGCGACCCGCCATCTGTCGGGCGATGTTGCTGGCATGCTCGAGGTCGCTCTCCGCACCGGTGGTGACGTCGCCGTAGACGACCTCCTCGGCTGCGCGCCCACCCAACGCACCCGTGATCCGGCCGCGCAGGTATTCGGCCGAATAGCCGTACCGGTCGCTCTCCGGTGCCTGGAAGGTGACTCCGAGGGCCTGGCCCCTCGGGATGATCGATATTTTGCGCACCGGGTCGGCACCGGGAGTCAACATTCCTAGAAGGGCGTGGCCCGACTCGTGGAAGGCAGTCCGCTCTCTCTCCTCCCGGGAGAGCACGATCCCGCGGACCGTACCGAGAACGAGTTTCTCTAGAGAATCGGTGAAATCGGCCATTATCACCTGCTCGTGGCCTCGACGAACTGCCAGCAGCGCAGCCTCGTTGACCAGGTTCTTCAGGTCCGCGCCGACCATTCCCGGGGTCGAGGAGGCCACGACATCCAGGTCAACGCCCGGATCCAGAGGGACACCCCGAGTGTGCACCTGGAGGATCTGTGCCCGCCCTCGCTGGTCCGGTGCAGATACTGTCACCCTCCGGTCAAAGCGCCCTGGGCGCAGTAGAGCCGCGTCGAGGACCTCGGGCCGGTTCGTCGCCGCCAGGACGACGACGCCCTCACTCCCGGTGAAGCCGTCCATCTCGGTGAGGATCTGATTGAGGGTCTGCTCGCGCTCGTCATAACCACCCACCGAAGCCATGCCACCCCTGGCGCGGCCGATGGCGTCCAGCTCGTCGATGAAGATGATTGACGGGGCCACCTGCTTGGCCTTGTCGAACAGGTCGCGTACCCGGCTGGCGCCGACGCCGACGATCATCTCGACGAACTCTGAGGCCGAGATCGAGAAGAAGGGGACCTCCGCCTCGCCGGCAACTGCCCTGGCAAGCAGCGTCTTGCCGGTGCCGGGAGCGCCCGACAACAGTACGCCGTGGGGGATCTGCGCACCCATCTGCCTGTACCGACCGGGATTACGCAGGAAGTCCACGATCTCCGTCACCTCGTTCTTGACCTCTTCGATGCCCGCGACGTCTGCAAACGTCGTCCGCTTCGCGGATGAAGGGTCGTATTGGTGCGCCCGGGATTGGCCGAGGCCGCCCATTCCCATGGACCGACCGAGGCCGCCCATTCCCATGGATCGGCCGCTCAGCTTTAGTGACCCGAGCAGGCCCGCGAGAAGCAAGGCGGGGCCGAACCAAAGCAGGAGGTCTTCCCACAACGGGGGACCTTGACTCGGCGCGTTGGCACTGATCGTCGCTCCACTGGCCTCCAGCAGCTGGAAGAGATTGTCGTTTGCGAACGACGGCCGTTGGGTCGTGAACTGCTGCACATGCTGGGGGTTCGCGACCTTGGACGGGTAGGCGACCTCGTGCCTGAAGATCCCTTGAATGGTGTCGCCTGTCGAGGTGACGGACTGGACGTTGCCCGATCTCACCTGGGTCGAGAAGAAGCTGTAGGAGATCGTGGTGGGAGAGGTCGCTCCGATAAACAACGACGACAGGAGCCAGTTGACGATCAGTAGCCCCAGCACTAGCCACAAGAACCGGGACCAGCCCGAGAGCCCGCCCGATCGATCCTGGTCTTTTGGCTTGAGGCCCTCGACCCGCCAGGGCGGCGGGGTCGATGACGTCTGACGGCGATGCCAGCGTCGGCTATCCCCACCGGCGTCCACGCCGCGAGAAGAGGCGTCTTCCTCCGGCGTCGGGTCAGCCGCGCTGGGCTGACTCGTGAACACTTGGCGTCCTTTCTCAAAGGCTTGCCTCTGACTGCTACGTCCCATCACGTTCTCCTTGTCTTCATCACTGTTGTGAAGAATAATCAGATCTGTGATAGCTTATCAAGTAGCCCGGCTCCCCGAGCGGTGAGGGGTTGCACGGGCGGAGCGGTGATGAGCATCACCGTCTAACTGCTGGACATGGAATTTCTCGGACCTGCTCCGAGAGACAGAACGAAAGGAACACTGTCATGTTGAAGTCCCTCAGCACTTCTTTGATCTTGCGTGGCGTGCTCGCCACGGTCGTCGGGATCCTGGCGCTGGCCTGGCCCGGGGTCACGGTCTTCGCACTCGTCATCTTGTTCGCCGTGTACGCGTTCGTCGCCAGCGGCCTGCAAATCCTTCGTGCGTTCAGTAGCGACACCGCTGGACCAGTCTTCGGTCACCTGCTGTTAGGCCTGGTCAGCTTGGCCGCCGGGGTGATCGCGCTGGCTTGGCCGTTGCCCACCGCGCTCGTACTGGTGCTGCTCATCGGCACTTGGGCGGTCATAAGCGGTCTGGTCGAGATCTTTTCCTCGTTCCGCGCCGGCGAGTCTGCCGGGGCGCGGGCCATGTTCCTGCTCGGCGGCCTGGTCTCGATCGTGTTCGGCTTGGTGCTGCTCGCCCGCCCCGGCATGGGTGCGGTCACCCTCGCGCTGGTCTTCGGTCTGTTCAACCTGATCTACGGAGCCTGGATGTTGGTGCACGGCATCGAGTTGCGTCGGACCGGCAAGAGCTTGCATTCGATCTTCAGGCACGCATAGGCAGCTTGATCGATGGCACCGTCATGCTCTGAGCGGAGCAGCCAACTTGTCGGACCCCTAGCGGGATCCGACAAGTCCCGGGTATGTCTCGCTCCGTTGATCACGGAGAGTCCCGATGGATGAAGCGTTGCGTCCGCAGCGCGTCGATGTGGACGCCAGCTCAGGCTGCCGGCGCGTCGATCCGCCGCGTCGGCCGGTTTTGTTCATCAACCCGAACTCGGGCGGGGGCAAGGCTGCCCGGGCCGGGCTCGCCGGGCGCGCACGCAAACGAGGGATTGAGGCCGTCGTCTTGGCGGAGGACGAGGACCTCGTGTCGGCGGCCCGTGAAGCGGCAGCGAGCGGCGCAGACGCGCTGGGCATGGCTGGTGGTGACGGGTCACTGGCGGCGGTGGCCGCGGCGGCGGCTGCCTACGAGCTTCCGTTTGTGTGTGTGCCGGCCGGGACGCGCAACCATTTCGCGCTCGACCTCGGAGTGGACCGGCACGACCTGATCGGTGCCCTAGACGCGTTCACCGACGGCGTCGAGCGCCGGATCGACCTCGCGGAGGTGAATGGCCGTGCGTTTGTTAACAACGTCTCGCTGGGGATCTACGGTGACGCAGTCCGCAGGTCCGCCTATCGAGATGCCAAGGTCCGTACGGTTCTCGAGACTGCCGACGAGGTGATGCGTCAAGGCGCGGTGCTACCTGCACTCCACCTCATAGACGACCTGGGACACGAGCACCATCACCTCGCCATCGTTCTTGTGTCCAACAACCCCTACGCGCTCGATTACCCGCTGGCTCGCGGTACCCGCCCGGCGCTCGACACCGGTCATCTCGGGATCCTCTTGCTCGACGTACCCGGCGAAGCCCACCGCTCTCCAGGGAGAACCTGGACCGCACTCCGCCTGGAGATGACCGCTGCCGAGGCGGTGCATGCCGGAGTCGATGGCGAGGCGATGGACCTCAGCTCGCCGTTGCGGTTCGTTATTCGCCCGCGGGCACTGCGCGTACTGATCTCTTCGCTCCACCCGGGGATGTCGCCCTCGGCGCGCCGTCTCGCTCCACCTCCCGTGAGGCCGAGTCGACATGCGTCCTGAAACGAGACTTCTAGGGGGCCAACCAAGTTGGCACGCCAGGGCCGGTAACGGGTCTTCGGTTCAACGCGGACTGCGAGGAGCGGCTCGGACTCTTCGCTTGCACCCGCCACGGCTTCTCCCGTTGGCTGGGTGCCCTAGCGAGCTTTAGGCCGTCGTGATCCTAAAGACAATGGCTGCTGAACTGTCAAGATCTGCAGACAACGAGAGCCGACCGAAGGGGAGTTCGGATCGATCAATCGAGCGTGGTATAGTCAGTATTGTAGTGCTTCATCGGTACTGATGATATCGTGGATTCGGTGAGGATGCCTTCACGAGGCCGTGAAGAGCCAGAGGAAAGTGAGGATGAATGGCGGTACAAACAAACGGAGCGCTGGGGGCCAACCGGCTGGACCGGCGTAAGGCCCATACCCGGCAGGCTCTCGTCGATGCCGCAGTGGGGCTGATCGCTGACGGCCGTGGGGATCGTGCGAGCATCCAGGAGATCACGGAGGCCGCCGACATCGGCTTCGGGTCCTTTTATAACCACTTTGATAGCAAGGAGCAGTTGTTCGAGACCGCTTCCGAGGAAGTGCTGGAACGCTGGGGACAAATGATCGACCGTGCTTGCGCGGGCATAAGCGATTCGGCGAGGCTTTTCGCCGTCTCCTTGCGGATCTCCGGGCGATTGGCCTGGACACACCCCGAGATTGCCCGGTTCTTGACCGGTGCCGGCCTCAAGATCATGGATCTTCCTTACGGCTTGGCGCCGCGTGCCCTGCGTGACATCCAAGCGGGCCAGGCCGTAGGCCAATTCACCATCTCGAACGCTGAGATCGCGCTGAGCGCCGTATCCGGCGGGCTGCTAGGGCTGCTGCAGCTGCGCGAGCGCCACCCTGAACGAGTCGAGGAGAGCACCGTGGACGAACTCGCCGAAGCCAGCCTGCGGCTGCTCGGCGTCCGCGCCCCCGAAGCCAAACGCCTCGCCAGACTCCCTCTCCCGGCCATCGAAACTTGGTAGCAGCAGGTACTTAGCGCAGACACGCGAGTGCGCAGGATCTCAAAGAGTCGAACGGGTTGGCGGTGATCGAACTCAATCGGCTCTGCTAAGGCCATTGTCTGGGCCAATTGCACGCAGCCCGTCTTCCCTCTTCCCGCTGCCGTCGTTCGGCCTCCGCGCCGCGCGATTGGAATAGTCCGGACGCGCTCACATTCGTCATCATGGTGCGTCGGTCAGGGCTACAACCAGTCCTAGTAGCCACCGCCACCGATGTGCCAGTCTTCAACACGTTGCGGCGCGCAGGCCGGTAGACGGGTGGTAGCGAGTTCCGTTTGGTCGCATGGCCAAGGACTAGGAGGAAGCGGCGGCGCAGTCGTGTCTCGATCGACATGTCGGATAATCCACCACGACCCGACCCGACCCGACGCGCGCGGATAGCTCTGTTAGCGGCATCGAGGCAGGTTCCGCTTCACAGCATCGTCGTGACGATCGCGCTTGTCGTTGCCGTCTATCTTGTGGACAAAGGGTGGTCGAACAACTCTTAGCCCGTGGTCAGCCCCTCGATCACAATGCAAAGGGCCCGGTCGGGCCCAAACGTGAAGACCTCACCCGAAAGTCCTGGTCACGGGAGTGTACGGGTGTGGCGTCTCCCTTCAGGGCCGGTGCGAATGTAGCCAACTGTAGCCACAGCGCCTGGACGGGAGCCGCGACCAGAGTCCGCAAAGAACGCTGTTCGCTTTTCGTCGAGGACGTCGACTTGAATGCTCGCGCCTGTTGGCTGTCTTGGGTCAACGACCTACGGTTTCCGGGATCAGACGTGCGGCTCCCAGCTGAAGTGACGGACCGCGAGGAGGAGCCCACCGAGCCCCCAGGCGGCGACGATCAGGACGTCAGTCCAGCTGAAGGCCGTACCGAGGAAACCTGACTGCATGCCCGTAGCGAAATGGCGTACCGGGAAGATCCTGGCGACCCACACGATCCACGCCGGCGCAGAGTTGCCGAATGGAATGAAGATCCCGGAGAGGAAGAGCAACGGCAGGATGCTGGCATTCACGATTGCCGCTGACGCGTCGGCGTTCGGGATCACCGCTGAGATGGCGAAGGCCAGGGCGCTGAAGCTTACGGAGCCGACTATGAGCATGACGAGGAAGCGGAGCAACGTTACGCCGGTCGGCACGTCGGCGCTGTAGACCAAGCGCCCGAAAGCCACCGTTAGGACGACGAGCAACACGGAGACCGCCAAGGCGTGGAGCACACGGGCACCGAGGAAGGCGGCGGCCGGCAGCGGCGTGCCGTTGGTGCGCTTCAGGATGCCGGCCTCCCGCTGGAATGTCACTGTGATGGCGATGTTGTTGTAGCAGGCGCTGATCACGGCGAACGCCGCCATGGCAGCCACGTAGTACGTCGACAGGTGGACCGTGCGACTGCCGAGGTGCACCGTGCCGTGACCGAGCAGCGCCGTGAAAATGACAAGGAACATCAAGGGGAAGGCGAAGGTGAAGAAGGCCGATGCTGGGTTCCGCCAGAAGGCCTTGTTGACGTAGCGCGCCTGCGAGGCGGTCAGTCGGACTGCTCTCATCGCGTCCTCCCCTCTGCACGACCCAGATCGGGATCAGTCGTGGGCTCGCGGGGCAACCCCGCTCCCTTCGGCCGGACCTCCTCGCGTCGGGAGCCGACGATCACACCACCGTCGGCCCCCGTGGAGCTCGTCAGCTCCAAATAGACGTCTTCGAGCGTGGGGCGGATGATCTCCAGGGAGCTGACGTCAATGCGCTCGGCAATCGCCCAGCCCGTGAGATCGTGGAGCACCTGGCCGAGATCGTCCGGCAGGAGCTCGGTCATGCCGTCGCCCGCTCGATGGCCGCCGAGCTCTGCGGGTAGTTCCGCACCTTCGGGAAGCCGGAGGCGAATCCGTGCCCGCGCGCCGTCCCGGCCGGCAAGGGTCGAGGGAGGACCAGTGGCGACGATCCGCCCTGCCGCGATGACGGCGACGCGATCGGCGAGGTACTGAGCCTCGTCCATGTAGTGCGTGGTCAGCAGCACCGTCTTCCCGAGGCCGGCAAGGTTCTTCACCACCTCCCAGGCCTCGCGCCGTGCCGAGGGGTCGAAGCCGGTTGTGGGCTCGTCGAGGAAGAGGAGGTCCGGGTCCCCGGCGAGGGCGATCGCGACGTCAAGCCGTCGCTGCTGGCCCCCCGAGAGCTTGAGGACGCGGGCGTCCCGCTTCTCCTCCAGCCCGACGACCGCGATGACCTCGTCGACCGGTCGGGGGGACGGATAGAAGCCTGCGTACATCGCAACCGTCTCGGCCACCGTGAGATAGCGGTCGACGCCCGTCGACTGGAGCACGATGCCGATGCGCGGCTTCAGCTGGGCTCGCTGTCGACCTGGGTCGATGCCGAGCACGGCGACGTGGCCGCTGTCGCGCCGCCGGTAGCCCTCGAGGATCTCCACCGTCGTCGTCTTCCCGGCGCCGTTGGGCCCCAGCAGGGCGAACACCTCGCCGCGCCGAATCTCGAGGTCGATGCCGCGCACGGCCTGCAGATCCCCGTAGGACTTCTCGAGCCCACGCACCTCGACAGCGACTTCGTCACTAGCCAACTGGACCACGCGACCTCCCGTCCGGGTGAGCGACTGTCTACTGTGGACTATAGTAAGATGTCTACAGTGGACAGTCAAGGTGGACTGAACTCGACCCAGGCGGCGCTGCTCGGCCTCCTCCGGATGCACGGACCGATGACCGGCGGGGAGATGACCGGTGGCGAGCTCGTGCGGGCCGCGAAGCTCATGATCGGCGACTACTGGACGATCACTCGCAGTCAGGTCTACCGAGAGCTCGGTGTGCTCGCCGATCAGGGGCTCCTGGCCGCGGGTTTGCCAGGGCCGCGGGAGGCCCGCCCCTTCCGGCTGACCGAAGCGGGCGAGGCGGCTTTCCTCGCCTGGCTCGACCAGGAGCCGGGCGAGGACACGGTTCGACTGCCCATCCTGCTCGCCGTGCTCTTCGGCGGAGCGCTCCCGCACAACCGACTCGCCGAGATCCTCGACGGCTACGAGTCGCGTCACCGAGAGAATCTCGACCGCTACCGTTCGCTCGAGGCCGAGCTTGCCAGCGCCAAGGTCGACCTCTACAGCCGCGCCACGCTCAGCTTTGGCATCTTCTACGAGGAGGCGGTGCTGCGCTGGCTGGAGAGCCTCCCCCCCGCGCTTCGCCGGCCGCAGGACCCGAAGGCCCCAATGGCGCGGCGCCCCCGCGTCGGGGTCGCGCCAAGGACCAGGCGGGGCTAGCGCGGAGCTCCGAACACGCGAACGAACAGCAGCGTGAGGAGACCGCGTTAGCGGCGAGGACCGAACGTCGCTGGCCCTCGGTAGAACGCGGCTTTGCACTACTCATCGGCGAGATGCCGGGCCAGGACCTCATGATCGAGTTCCATGCCGGTTCGGTACGCAGGCGCTGCACCATCCGGCCCGCCGACCCGGCGGCTGGTTTGGCCAGCTCGAGTTCGAGATCCAGGGCGCGGGTGGCATCGCGACGCAGTCGGCCCCAACCGCGGAGATGGACAGCCGTCTTCATGCCGTCGGTCCCCGGGGCGCCGTAGCTGTCCGGCCTGAGGCCAGGTCGCACATCTTCGTAGCCGACGACTCGGCGATGCCGGCCACCTTCGCCGTGCCTCCGACACTAAGTTGCCGATATGTCCAATCATGTTCCTTGGAGCCGCCGCCATACCAGAGGTACCACGGCTGTGCAGTGAGCAGAAACAGCGCACTGACAACCTGCCGCATTCTGCAAAGTGGCAGTGGTTACGCGACAGCGTCAACCCGCAGAAAGCAGATGTTGAATACTTTTCGGCAGCTCTCACGTGATTTTCATCTCCCTCTGGTTACATGCTCAGTGACGGGCCGTCTGTGGCATCGTCACTAGTCCAGTCACTTGAACCGTAGGAGGAAATTCGATGAGACTTAGCCACCCAATCCGGCTTGCTGTCGCCGGTGCAGTGATCGCTTCAGGCAGCTTTGTTTTCGCCATGTCGGCCGGAGCGTCGACATCCGCTTCACCCGCGAACTTCGGACAGCTCCAACAGAAACTGGAGCAACAGCTCGGGTTCCGCGTGACCCAGCTTCAGGTTCTTTCCACTGACGTTACAAAGGCCACCTCACCAACCGGACTTACTTCAAGCGATGCAAGCACGCTTGAGGCGGCACTCACGACGGCTACCGGGAACATCAACGGCCTTCTTACGCAGGTGAAGACGGACACGACGATGCTTGAGCTCAGGACGGCCCAGAAGTCGATGATCGACGGGAACCGTGTCTTTGCTGTGCTTACGCCACAGGTGTTTGAGGTAATAGAAGCCGACACCATCGCCGCGCAAGCAGCGACCTTGCAATCAGGTGAGGCGGCGTTGCTAGCGGAGATCGACACCCTGCAAGGTCAACCGGGATATGCGAATGCTCTCAAGCACGACACCGCGTACGTTGCTGACGTCAACCTGGCTGCTGCCAAGTCAGAGCATGTCTCAACAGTGGTAATCGCGCAGCAGCCGCAGGACTTCCCTGCTGACACGCAGGTCTTCGTCAATGCGAACCATCAGCTCTTGACTGCTGACATCGCACTTGCCAGGGCCAACTACGAGGCCAGCGTCATCGGCCTCGCTTCCGGCGGTTACACGGGGTCCTGAGAGCTGATAGCCACCTAGGCCAACTATCTGCACAGCTGAGACGCCAAGATGGCGTCATCGGGACGAATGAGATCAACAAACAGAGATCACGAGTGTTCGTTGTCGACGACGAAGAAGGAATTCTTCGAGCGGTCGGGCGGGCACTCGTGATCAACGGTTACGACGTGGAGACGGCCGCGGACGGTAAGGCCGCCGTCCACTCTTTGGCGGCTAGGGCCCCAGACGTTGCATCGAGCTTGCTCACCACGTCGAGGGCAAAGCACGCCTGATGACCTTTGGTCTGGCCCCACGCTCAACGGCGTAAGAGAGCAGGGCGGAGTGGGTTCTGATACCCTATGGGGTATGTGCGGACAAGTTACCTGTCGAAAGTGCGGTCGACCGTCCTGGAAGGGGTGCGGCGCCCATGTCGAGCAAGTGCTCCGCAACGTGCCACCCGCCGAGCGATGCCACTGCGACTCCGAGAAGACACCACAGGCGGCGATCCCCAAGCGCAAGTCCTGGTTCGCTCGCAGGTGAGGACGTGAGTTGATGATGGCTGAAGCTCTGGACACGGCCGTGTTGCCCAGGCGCGTCGTGATCGTGGGGGGCGTCGCCGGGGGAATGTCGACGGCTACTCGTCTTCGCCGCCTTGACGCGGATGTTGAGATCGTCGTTCTCGAGCGTTCCGGTCACGTTTCCTTCGCCAACTGCGGCTTGCCATACTTCGTTGGCGGCCTGATCGAGGAGGAAGAAGACCTCACGCTCCAGACCCCGGAGCAGCTCTTCGATCGGTTCCGGCTAGACGTAAGAGTCCATGACGAGGTGGTCGCCATCGATCGCGCGGGACACGCCGTCACGACTCGGTCAACCTTGACCGGCAAGGAGACCGTCGTTCCCTACGACAAGCTCGTGCTCAGCATGGGGGCTGCTCCGGTGCGCCCGCCCATCCCCGGCTACGAACGGGCCCGAACGCTTCGCACAGTCGAAGATGCGGCACGCCTTGCCTCAGACGTCGACGTCGCACCGTCATCCGCGGTCGTGATCGGAGCCGGGTTCATCGGGCTCGAAGTGACTGAGAACCTTGTGCGTCAGGGTATCGATGTAATCATCGTCGAGGCGACCCCACAGGTCCTGCCTCCGCTCGACGCCGAATTGGCCGTGCTCGTTCGCGACGAACTCGTCGCTCACGGAGTCCGCGTCGAGACCGGAGCGACTGTTTCGTCCATAGAGGACCGCAGCGTGACCCTCACGGATGGCCGCGTCCTAGACGCCGACCTCGTCGTCGGTGCCATCGGGGTTCGACCAGATGTCCGACTTGCCGAGCTTGCGGGACTTGAGCTCGGACCGAGCGGCGGCATAGCTGTAAACGAAGCGAACCAGACCAACGATCCGGACGTCTACGCAGTCGGAGATGCTGTCGAGAAGCCCGACGCCATCTCGCACGCGACCTCTCTTATTGCGCTGGCGAACGTGGCCAATCGCCAGGGACGTCGGGTAGCGGACCACATCGCAGGGCGACCACCGCGCACAGTTGCTTCGCTGGGGACGGCCATCGTGAAGGTCTTCGATGTCGTCGCGGCTACGGTCGGCTGGAGCGAAAGGCGTCTCCGGGCGGCGGACCGACCGTTCAGGGCCATCCACTCGCACCCCTTCGACCATGCCACCTACTACCCGGGGGCGACCCGCATGGCCGCGAAGCTCGTCTTCGACCCGGACGACGGAACGATCCTCGGAGCTCAGATCGTTGGCCGCAACGGCGTCGACAAGAGGATCGACGTGATTGCGACCGCCATGTCGGCCGGCATGTCGGCCGATCGCCTCGCGGACCTCGAACTCGCGTACGCTCCACCGTTCTCTTCGGCCAAGGACCCTGTCAACATCCTCGGCTACATGGCAGGCAACGTCCTCGCGGGCGACTGCGACGTTGTCGATCATCACGAGCTGGACTCCCTCGTCGAACAGGGTTGGACCCTCGTCGACGTGCGAACCGAACTAGAACATGATGCCGGCGCGATCCCAGGATCGATCAGTGTGCCGCTCGACTCTCTGCGAGACCATCTCGAAACGCTCGGGAAGGGACCGGTCGTCGTCTATTGCGAGGTGGGTCAGCGGGCCCACACCGCAACAGCGTTGTTGCACGAGCTCGGGTTCAAGGTGCGGAATCTTGACGGCGGCTACCAGACTTGGTCGGCCTTCACTCGGGCCAAGGCGAGTGCGACGCCGACTTCCTAATGACTGCTTTCACCAACGTGTTGCTGTCCTCAGAAAATCGGCTCGGCGGGTTGCCCGAGCCCACAGACTGATCGGCGGTTGTGCTTGGTCACCGCCGAGCGGCACCGCGCGTGCCATCCGAGAGGTGCGGCGCTGGATGACAGCGGTGCTGCCGTGACGGTGATCTCAGCGCAATGACCTGCTCGACCAGTCGATAATCCCGACCTGAAACAACAGCTTGTCTCCGCGATCCTGCGATCTACGACCATAATACCCCGGAGGGTAATCCACCACAGCCGGGGCAGGCACTGTGAGCAGCGAGAATGCCGGCCGGCCCGACTAGCACGCCCGTTCGAGCCACTTGTAGACGAGCGCTCGACATTGGAGGCATGAGAGGCTGCGGAGCAGTTCACGCGCCCCTTGTGCAGTCGCGGGGTAGGAAGCTCCGATACTTTGCTCTGGAACGCACAGATCCCGGGTCAGCTCAGCGACAACTCCGTAGACGCGTTGACTAGATGACGAGCTGTCGACGTCCCAGCCGACACTGTTCAGCCTTTCCAGGGAAGCGAAGAGGCTGCCTCCGCCCAAGTTGAACTCCCGCCGCACGATCGCCTCGGCCACCTCCGCCATCATGCCTGGGTCCTTGAGCCTGCCGCCGGCAAAGTCGAGGGTCGTTCTGCCCACGCCCGGCCGGTACGAGCGGGGTGGCAGGAGCATGCGGCTGTCCTGGATCGTGATCACCAGGAAGGAGTCCGTCTCTTCCACCCTCCAACACTCACGGTCTTGGCCCGTTGCGTCCTGCATCCGCTCGTCGCGACATTCACCGTTGAAGGTCTCCCGCACGCCCTCGTTGCGGCCCGGCTCTCGGCCGAGTACGGGATCGGAGTGCGGCCCGGCTGTTTCTGCGCTCACCCGTATTTGATGCGGCTCCTCGGCCTCACCGACAACGAGGTCGCTGAATTCCGAAACGAGGTGCGCCGAGGCGACCGCACCCGCACTCCCGGGGCGGTGCGGGCAAGCGCGGGCATCAACACGACCGAGGCTGAAATCCACCGCCTTCTCTATGCGGTTGCCCGTATCGCGGGAGGGGCCAAAGCACCGGTCGCCTACGTCCAGGATCCGAAAACGGGTGACTTCATCCCCGACCTCGAGTTTGCGCGGTGGCATGCGGCCCCTCAGTTCCGCGGTTCCTCGTGCTTGCCAGGCTAGCTGCAGGCAACACAGAGTCCGGGAGTAGTGCGCGCGCTAGCACTCCTGTCCGTTCGCCGATACCCTGGCCGGTATACTCGTGGCGAGGCTTCCGGGGCTACTTGCTGCATGGAGTCGAGCAAGAGAGATAAGTACGAGCCCATCATGGCAGAGATAGTCGTAGCCAAGTTGATCCTTGCTCCTTGAGGCGGGAAATAGGGAAAGGAGTTTGGAATGCAGTTGCCCGATGAGGTCGTGGACGAGGTTCGCTTACGCTTGCGTCGAATTGCCGGCCAGGTCCAGGGCGTCGAGCGCATGCTCGAGGAGGGCCGTGAGTGCCGCGATGTCGTCACGCAGCTGTCAGCGGCAACCAAAGCACTTGAACAGGCAGGGTTCCGACTGGTTGCCGCCGGCCTCACCTACTGCTTGGAGAACCCGGAGCAAGCCAAAGAAGACGGCTACGCCCTTGACGCGGTGCAGAAGATGTTCATGAAGCTCGCCTGAGGCTGAGCGATCCGAGAAGGGGTTAAATCAATCCTCACCCTCGCGAAGGCACACAGAATCACAGCCCGAGCCCATTCGTCGTGGAGCGCGTATTCGGCAGGACGCGAGGGGCGCTCACCATGCCCTGTTCCAGAACGCGCGCCCGCGCACAGCGAGCGAAAACGCCACCTGCCGCCGGGTTGGCGACATGCGGCACGAAAGCCTGAGCCTGCGCGAATCTCGGGCGCCGGATGGCTCACCACCAGGTCGGCGCCGGGGTGATGAGACTATGTTCGAACCCCGTCGGCCACCGCCCCGCTGCCGTTTCGAGAAGGGAGTCCTGGCATGAAGCGGTATTTGATCTCGTTCGATGATGGCACGATGACCTTCCCTGAGGACGAGACGCCGGCGGTGAGCGAGGCCGCGCATCAGGTGGTCCGGGCGGCACAGGAGGCAGGGGTGTGGGTCTTCGGCGGCGGGATAGCGAGCCAGCGGGCGAGCATCGTGGCCACCGACGGAAAGGTCACCGTGGGCCCCTACCCGGAGACCAAGGCTGTAATCGGCGGGTTCGCGATCGTCGAGGTGCCCTCACGCGAAAAGGCACTCGAGTGGGCCACCAAGTTCGCTGTCGCCTGCCGCTGTGCTCAAGAGGTCCGCGAGATCATGTTCGACCCGCTCGTCTGATCGCAGGAGACTCGCCCCGGCCAGGGCAAGCCGTACCTTCGGCCGCTACCGACTGACCGACCCCGATGTGCCGTTTGCCGCAGTCTCATTACTTCCACAGAGAGACCAGGTCAACGGCCCAAGATGCTGCTGCCGTAATGAAATAGGTTCTCGTCGTGACCTTACGGTGACCCTATTTCGGGTTGCACCGTCCACTGCATTGTCGGCGACTGGCCTGAACAGAATTTGGCTTGTTCTTGAAGATGGATCGTCTATGTTTGCGATCCGACAGGGACGCCGGGCGGTTCACTTGGAGTAAACCCCGGGCTCGAGGACTTCACACGCTTTCTGCGCGCTCTGGTATTGAGGAGAGTTCTGGTCGACGCCGATGAGGCGCACAACTCCTGCATTGGTCGGATCAGGGAAGTTCGACACTCCATGCGAGCGCATGCACTCCGCGAATTTCAACTCCTTGACGAGGGCCTGTTGGTTCTGCGCGGGGGTCGGCACGCCGCCTGGGAGGAGGTGCTGACAAGTGTTGGAGGCCGAGATGTACTGCGAGGAGTTCCGGTCGATGCCGCTCGACATAGGCGATCCGCCCTTGCCGCCGTGAGCGAAGTCGACGTTGATCTGGCCATCGCTGGTCGGGTCGGGGAAGTTCGGCACGCCATGCGAGCGCATGCAGTCGACGTACACGAGAGCGGCCAGATACTTCGGCGTGGCGTTGCCATTTTTTCCAGCAGCCGCCACCTGGGTCGTGGTCGTCGTCGAGCCGACACTCGCGACGCCTGGCGGCGAACCAATACCACCGCACGCCGCGGTGAACAGGCCGACGCCAGGAAGCACCAGGACGAGCGAGGCGACTCGAAGCAACACGGAGCGCTTGAGCGGTTCGCTGTTGCTATCTGCAAATCGGCGGCCTTTCGGCAATCGGGGGTTGTGCGGGGGTGTCGGAGTCATCGGCGGCGCATCCTCAGTCGATCGGACCAGTACGCCTGCTGGCGGCTTCTGGTCGCGTCATCCTTCTGAACCGCTGTCGGGAGTCCAGCCGAGATGAGCTTCTGGGAGATGTGGAGGGCCTTGGTGTGCGGTGAACTGAGTTGACCTGAGATCGACGACGTGTTGGAGCTGGGAACTCCACCTGGCCGTTGGAGAAGTTGGGCTCGGGGAAGTTGGTGACGCCATTGAGCGCGGGCGGGCAGCCGCTTCGAAGTAGTCCTGCTGCTGTTGGGCGGTGACGATTTGGACGGGTTGCCCACCTAGCGATCCTCCAGCAGGGTGCAGGTTTCTCCAGTCGTTCGAGGCCGCCTGGACCTGCGAGTTGCTAGCCGTGCCTTCCGCGCTGATGACACCTTCCTTCGAAATGCCTCCGCTGCTGGTGGGGTCGGGGAAGTTGGGCACGCCATGCGAGTGCATGCAGGAGCTGTAGGTGAGGAGTGCCATTGCTCGCGTACTGTCGAAGGCCGAGGGGCTGGCGGTGGTTGTGGTAGTCGAGCCCGTAGCCACGCCCGGAGTCGATGGGCCGCCGCAGGCCGCAGGCGCGAGGCCAAGAGAGAGGACTCCGGCTGTCACTGAAGCGGCGCGGCGCAAATCGAGGCCCCGCCTCGGCTCGAGATCGGCCTCTTGTGGGATGTAGTGCCTAACACCTCTACGTTGGCTTACGTCGTCCGAGCACTTGACTGTTGGCCGCGACCTCGGGGAGTTCGACCACCGTTCTCGTGCCTCGCCGGGAGATCGCCCGCTTCTCATGCGGAGCAATGCTGCATCGTCAAGCATGCTCACACTGCTTCCCTCTCATCTGCGTACTCTCCATGGTCGAAGCGGTGTTGAGGGCAGTTCTACGAAACCGAAGGTCACACCTAGGTCACAGTTGTGACCTAGGTGTGACCTTCGTCCTGGCATGGTGTGAGTCGCGGGGAACGCTGGCAGACGGCGCCCTATCGGCCACGACTGCTGCCACCCTGGTGACGGGGAGAAGCAAGTAGATAGTGGGTGACTGATGAGAGTGCTGGTAGCTGAAGACCACGAGCGCTTGGCGAGGGCGGTCGCTGCCGGACTCCGCCGCTACGGGATGGTCGTCGACGTGGCGTTGGACGGCGACGACGCTCTCGCTCGTCTCGGCGCCAACCGTTACGACGTGGTGGTGCTGGACCGGGATCTCCCCGGCACCCACGGCGACGACATCTGTCGCACCCTGGCCGCCGAGCGATGTGAGAGTCGAGTGCTGATGCTCACCGCGGCGAGCTCGGTTCGCGACCGCGTCGAAGGCCTCGGCCTGGGCGCCGATGACTACCTGCCGAAGCCGTTCGACTTCACCGAGATGGTCGCGCGCGTCCAGGCGCTCGGCCGTCGGCCAGGTGCCCCAAAGCCCGAGCACCTGGGCTATCGCGACCTTACCCTGGACCGTGAACAGCGGATCGCCGTCCGCGCCGGACGGCGCCTGGCGCTCAGCCCGAAGGAGTTTGCCGTGTTGGAATGCTTGCTCACTGCCGAAGGAACGCCGGTATCCGCGGAGGAGCTGCTCGAACGGGTGTGGGACCAGACGACCGACCCGTTCACCACCACCGTGAAAGCGACCATCAACCGGCTGCGCGCCAAGCTAGGCGACCCGCCGATGATCCAGACCGTCCGCGAGGCTGGCTATCGCATCGGAGGTCAGTGATGAGCTTCTGGCACCGTCACCTTGCCCGCCCCTCCTGGCTACGACTGCCTCGGCGAACCACCCGCCTTCGGCTCACAGCGCTGTGCGGCGGCCTCTTCCTCCTCTCCGGTGTCGCGTTGCTCGCCGCGACCTATGCGCTGTTTGAACGGGCTACCGAGTACAAGACGCCGCTAATACCGAAGGTCCCTCGCACCCCGACCATCTCGAACCTCTCGCTTCTGCCAGCAGGTGCGACGGTCCACCTCCCGCAGAACGCGTACGGGCTGTCGCAGGCTCAACAGACTCTGGCACAGGCCCAGAATGAGATTGCTTTCGCCAAGCCTCCGTCCCTCTTTGAGCGTCCCCTCGCACAGATCCAGAGGCAGCTGACAAAGGCCCAGCATCAGCTGTCGGCGGGTGAACATCAGCTCGCACAGGCCGTCCATCAGCTGGCACAGGTCGGGCGCGCCCAAGCGGTGCAGCGCGCCACCGACTCACATCAGCTTCTCGTCAATTCGGGAATCGCCCTGGCCGTCGTGGCCGTCCTCGCACTCCTCGCGGGCTGGCTCGTTGCCGGCAGGATGCTGCGACCCGTCCGGACGATCACCCGCGCGGCGCGCAGGATCTCCTCGACCAGCCTGCACGAGCGCCTGGCTCTCGACGGCCCGGAGGACGAGCTGAAAGAACTCGGTGACACTCTCGATGACCTGTTTGGGAGGCTCGAAGCGGCCTTTGACGCACAACGTCACTTCGTCGCCAACGCCTCACACGAGCTGCGCACTCCGCTCACCGCCGAGCGCACGCTTCTGCAGGTTGCGCTCGACGATCCCGACACGACGAACGCCGAGTGGCGTTCCACCGCTGCGGAAGTGCTCGCCTCCAACGACGAGCAGGCGCGGTTGATCGAAGCCCTTCTCACCCTCGCCAGCAGCGAGAGCGGGCTGAACGAGCGCGAAGAGGTCGACCTCGCCACCAAGGTCGGCGCGACCCTCGTCAACCTCCAGCCAGAGGCCGAGCGACGAGGCATCCAGATCTTCGACGAGCTGGCGGTGGCGTCCCTAGATGGAGACCCCTTGCTCGTCGAGCGTCTCGTCGCCAACTTGCTCGTCAACGCCGTCCGCCACAACGTCGCCGGCGGCCGTGTCGAGGTGGCGACTGCTGTGAGGGAAGACAAGGCCGTGCTCTCGGTGACCAACACCGGACCTGTCATTCCCCCTACCGACATAGATCGCCTCTTCCAGCCCTTCCAACGCCTCGAACGGCGCCGCACACATCACAACGACGGACAGGGTCTCGGCCTCTCCATCGTCCGAGCCATCGCGACCGCACACGGCGCTACCGTCAGCGCTCAACCCTTAGCCGAGGGCGGCGTCTCCATCGAAGTTTCCTTCCCGCACGCAGCTCACCCTCACCGTGGCGGCGAGGCAACAGGAGATACCCCGCGATCAACCGCCACAGACACCAAGCGTGGATTGCGCGCCCCGCGAGCGCCAGAAGTCGACGGGGTCTGAGAGGGCCCCGACTGGGGGCACAGACTGGCTTCGCCGCAGTTATCCACCCCTCGCACGTCACAGTCAGGTCACAACTGTGACCGTGTTGTGACCTCCTGTTTCGTAGAACGACGGCATGGATCTTCGCCCTAGAGAAGTCGAGCCGGGCAGGAACGACCGTCGGGTGGCGAATGCGAGAATCCAGTCGGACGAGCACCGGCCGAATGCCACGTGGTGGCAATGGGGCGCTTCTCTCGTCGTTCTTGCGTTCGGCTTATCGGCGTGTGGGAGTGGCCCCACATCCCCCGGAGTCGCGAACGTTGAGTCGAGCACGACGAGCACCACGGTGGCGTCAGCAGCGTCGACATCGAACGCGGGGCTTGCTTATGCCGCGTGCATGCGCTCGCACGGCGTGGCGAACTTCCCAGACCCGAGCGCCAGCGGGGGCTTCCAGCTGGGCGCTGGAATCGATCGCTCGTCGCCTGCGTTCCAGGCGGCCCAGGCGAAGTGTCAGAAGCTCCTGGGCGGCCTCCCCGACCTCGGCTCGACGACGCACCCCTCTGCAGGAGCGCTGGCGCAAATGCTGCAGGTTGCACAGTGCATGCGCAGGCACGGCGTCTCGGACTTTCCCGACCCCACGACGTCGATGCCGTCCAGCATGACCGGTGTTCAGTACTTATCCGATCGCGACGGCGTCATCCTAGTCTTCCCGCTCGGGTTCGACGATGAATCGTCGGCGTTCACGCGGGCAGCCGCAGCGTGCGGGTTCAAGCTGACCAACCACTGATGGGAAGGCAAAACGCAGAAATGATCTCGCGAAACCGAATCAGGCCAATCGTCTCTTGGCGCATCCCGCCACACCGATCATCCTGCGTCCCCGAGGCCCTCCGCAATGAGTAGTCAGTTTCCCACGTCGGACCCGAGCATCTCACCGCGCTGGACCCGCTGGCTGGCGCCACGCAGGCACCGGGTCGCCCCTGGGGTCCTGGCACTCATTGTTGTCGGCGGGGTCATCGTCGCGATCACCGTCCCCTTTGGCGGCTCGACCTCGTCGGGTTCCGGCGTCACCGATAATCAGTACCCGATCTCGACGCAAACGGTAACCCGCGAAACACTCTCCTCGCAGACTCAAGTGAGCGCGACGCTTGGCTACGCCGGCAGCTACTCCGTGACGATCCCGACCGGGACGACCGCGTCAGTGATTGCGCAGGCGCATTCGTCCGTCCAAGATGCCGAGACAGCGGTGAGCGAAGCAAAGGCCGCGCTCGCGAACGCCGAAGCGACGGCGAGGCCGCAGAACGCGTCGACCCTGCTCGCGGCGAAAAACGCCGTGTCTGCCGACGAAACAACGCTGCAAGCGGCGAAGGCCCAGCTTGTCTCCGACGATCAGCTCGGGTGCCCGGCAAGCTCCTCATCGACGGTCACCTCGCCAGCGAGCGGAAGTACGGCGAGCAGCTACAACGGCAACTCCTCGAGCAGTTCGAACTCGATCTCCCCGGACAGCTCGTCGTCCTCGAACGCCTCCACATCGTCGAGCTCCAGCTCGAAGGACGCGGACGCATTGCTCTCCGTCGCGTTGACGAGCCAATCGATTGGTGATGCGAGTGCGCCGGACGCGACGACTGGCGCGGTCGACCAGACGACGAGTACCTCGACCACCGTCACCGGTACCGTCAGTCCGAACGGTACTGATACTACGTACGAGTTCGAGTACGGAACGAGCCCGGATTACGGCGAGACGACAAGGTCCACCGACGCGGGATCTGGAACGTCGACGCTCTCGGTGAGCGAGTCGCTCACGGGCCTGGCCGCTGGTGCCACCTATCACTACCGGCTCGTCGCGACGAACACGGACGGCACCACTTACGGCCAAGACGCGACGTTCGAGACGAACGCAAGACCAACCGTCACGACCGGCGCGGCGACCTCGGTTTCCGCTACGGCCGAGTCGCTGGCAGGCGCCGTCAACCCGAACGGTCTCGATACCACGTACTTCTTTGAGTACGGACCGACGGCCTCGCTCGGCGAGAAGACGGGAGCCGTAGACGCGGGCGCCGCGCAGAGTGCCTCGTCGGTGAATACGACGGTGAGCGGTCTCGTCGCAGGCAAGACCTACGACTACACGCTCGTCGCGACGAATGCGCTCGGGACGGTCATCGGTACGACCCAGACCTTCCAAGCCGCGGACTCGTCGTGTGTGGTGCAGCGGGCCGTCATCGATGATGACTTGTCGGCACTGAGCGAGGCTCAGAACGCGCTGCAGGTCGATGTGCTCGGGCAAGGCTCTTCGGTCACCACCGCCAGCCAGGCGCTCGCCGCCGACGAAGCGACGGCGAACGCCGATGAGCAGGCGCTCCGGGCCGACGAGTCCCAAGCGGTGAATTCGAACACGACCTTCACCGCCGTGCCTGCCATCGGAGCGGTGATCCGTCGTGGTGAGACCGTCTATTCGCTGAACGGCCAGCCGGTCCCGCTCTTTTATGGCACGGTCACGCTGTATCGAGCGCTGTCCATCGGCGTCTCCGACGGCCCTGATGTGCAAGAGCTTGAGGAGAACCTCGTCGCTCTCGGCTTCGAGCACGGAGGCGTGAGCGACCAATTCACCTCCTCGACCGAAGGAGCCGTGAAGGCGTGGCAGGGCTCGCTCGGTGAGCCCGAGACCGGCGTCGTCGCGCTCGGCGACGTCGTCGTCGAACCGGGCCCAATCGAGGTCGCCACCGTGACGGCGAGCGCCGGCACCCCCGCTTCGGCTGGCGCGGTGGTGCTCACCGCCACCTCGACGACGTCGGTCGTGACCGTCGACCTCGATCCCTCTCTCCAGTCCGACGTAAAGGCCGGCGACCCGGTCACGATCACCTTGCCGAACAACGAGAACACGCCGGGCGTCGTCTCGTCGGTCGGAACGGTCGCGACGTCCTCCTCCGGTTCGAGCTCGAATTCGAACGCGTCGTCGAGTAGCGGATCCGGATCGGCGATCACCGTGCTCGTGACGCCGACGAACCCCGGGGCGACGGCCGGCTACGACCAGGCTCCGGTCAACGTCTCGATCACGAATTCGACCGCTCCGAACGTGCTTGCTGTCCCGGTCGACGCGCTCCTTGCGCTCGCGAGCGGGGGCTACGCCGTCGAGGAGATCGGATCCGGTGGCATCCACCACCTCGTGGCAGTCAGCCTTGGCCTCTTCGACGACCAGGCAGGGATGGTCCAAGTAAGTGGGAGCGGCCTCGCAGCCGGCCAGACCATCGTCGTGCCGAACGTATGAGTGACGACGACACGATCGTCATGGCGCCGGTCCTCCGGCCGGTGGCACGGAGCGAAGGCCGTTCCGGCGGCGCCACTCCCGTTGTCGCGGCCGAAGCCGTGACGAAGACCTATCTTTCCGAGCCACCCGTCGAGGCGCTCCGCGGAGTGAGCTTCACCGTTTCCTCAGGCGAACTGTTAGCGATCGTTGGGCCGTCTGGATCGGGGAAGACGACCCTTTTGCATCTGATAGGAACGCTCGATCGCCCGAGCACGGGGACGGTGCGAATCACCGGTCTCGACATTGCTCAGCTTGCCGATCGAGAGCTCTCCGCCCTGCGGGCACAGCGGATCGGCTTCGTCTTCCAGCAGTTCTTTCTGGCCGAACACGAAAGCGTCCTCGACAACGTAGCCGACGGGCTGTTGTACGCAGGGGTCGCTCTTACCGCACGACGGGAGTTGGCTGCAGCGGCGCTCGACTCCGTCGGCCTCGGGCACCGAGGCGGTGCGCGGCCGACCCAGCTCTCCGGCGGCGAGCGCCAACGTGTCGCGATCGCGCGCGCTCTCGTCGGAAGCCCGGCGATCCTCCTTGCGGACGAGCCGACGGGGAACCTCGACAGCGCGAACAGCCAAGCCATTCTTGACCTCTTCGAACAGCTCCACGAGACGAGCGGGACGACGATCATTGTCGTCACCCACGAGCGCGACATCGCGGTGCGCCTGCCACGCCAGATCGAGATGCTCGACGGGCGCATTGTCGGCGACCGCACGGCGGGTGAGGAAGCGTGAGCACGACCACCCTGCTCGCGCCGAGACGGCTGCACGCCGGCGACCTTTCGCGCCTCGCTCTTGTTGGCCTCAGAACTCGCAAATTGCGCGCCGCGCTTTCCGCCCTCGGGATCGCGATCGGCGTCGCCGCGATCGTCGCTGTGCTCGGGCTCTCGGCTTCTTCGGAGTCGGGACTGCTTGCCGAGATCAACCGCCTCGGCACGAACCTGCTCACGGTGACGAACGGCCAGACTCTCTTTGGATCCACCGCCGAGCTCCCGGCCGTGGCACCGGCGATGGTCGGGAGGATCGGGCCGGTGAGCGACGTCCAGGACACCGGTTCGACGAGCGTCAACGTCTTTCGGAGCCCGCTTATCCCGTCGATCGACACGAACGCGCTGAGCGTCGACGCCGCCAGCCTCGGGCTACCTGGCGACGTCGGCACGACGGTTGCCCACGGCGAGTTCCTCAACGCGGCGACCGCCGCCGAGCCGGTCTGCGTGCTCGGCGCGGCAGCCGCGCAGCGTCTCGGAATCGACCGCGTCTTTCCTGGTGAGCGGGTGTGGCTCGACAACATGTGGTTCTATGTCGCGGGGATCTTGAACCAGGCTCCGCTCACACCCGAGATCGACTCGGAGGTACTCGTCGGGTTTTCCTCTGCAGAGAAGTACCTCGGCTTCGACGGTCACCCCACGGAGATCTACGTAAAGGTCGAGCCGACCAATGAGACCGCGGCGGTCGACGCCGTGCTCGCCGCGACCGCGAATCCCGAGGCGCCGAACGAGGTCGACGTGTCCCAACCCTCGGCCGCTCTCGTCGCGCAGGCCGACGCACAGGCGGCCCTCAGTGGCCTCTTCCTCGGTCTCGGGGCGGTCGCTCTGCTCGTCGGGGCGGTCGGCGTCGCGAACATCATGGTGATCTCCGTCCTTGAGCGGAGAAGCGAGATTGGCCTCAGGCGGGCGCTCGGTGCGACGCGCGGCAACATCCGCACGCAGTTCCTCTCCGAGGCGATCCTGCTCGCGCTGCTGGGTGGAGCCGTCGGCATCGTCCTCGGCGTGATCTCTACCGTCGTGTACGCATCGACCGAGCAGTGGGGAGTCGTCATCCCCCCACTCGCCTGGGCCGGGGGCATCGGTGCATCGATCTTCATCGGCGCGATCGCCGGATTGTGGCCGGCTCTTCGCGCCGCACGGATGTCGCCGACCGAAGCGCTGTGGAGCGTTTGAAAATCCGAGTTGACGAATCGTCGTCATTGCTCCGCACTCGTAAGACCTTGAGATCTGGCGCATTGTCGTGCGACTTACGAATTCATTACCTGATTGAGTGCTTTGCTCACCGGTACTGCGACGCTCGTCGGCGCTCCGCCATGCATAGGACTTTGAGCAGTCTTGGCGTTGATGCTCGGGGGCACCGTGAGGCTCATTTGTAGACAACATCGCGGAGCTTGGTTCGGGAGGTAGAAGACCTTCGGGTGATCAGAGGAGAGTTCCATCGAGTCGGGGCGCAGCGGGCAACGGCACTTTGCCACGACCGCCGGGCAGACGACGCGGTGGTGTCCATCCGTGTCAGGTTTGGTGATCTTGCCGAGCTTGTCGCAAGACAACTCTGCGGTCTGGCGGTCGTGCGCCTCGGCCTCGCCCAAAGAGGCGTCGCGAGCAAGCGGGCCGAACTCGAAGAGCGCTTTCGGGGTGCCCGAGCAGTACAAAGAGCCGTTGCGCAAGATCGCCAATGTAAAGGTGCCCTGGGGGCCGCGGCCATTTCGACGCAACTCCATGACGAGGTTCGCGACCCGAGCGCCGCAACCGCTAGGGCAAAGGGTCTCAACCATCCCGCGTGTCCAGCTCCGACCTTCTATCCGCAGGGCCTTGCCCCTTTCCGTGAAAAGCTGCGAGCAGTTCCCGCAGTACCGACGAGTGATTGGTTCTCCTGCTTAGCGACGCGTCGCTCCTGCGCACGCCCGCAATTTGTCGCTGCCGCTCTATTGTCAATGAAGTACATCCGATTAATAGTTATTGCTTACGATATTGCCTCCACTAAGCGACACTTCGTCGGCTAGACGAAGCTTGTGGATTGCCCAAGGGTGGGTGACAGCCCGAAGGTCGTTGAACACAGTCGCAAACAGGCTGCAGACGCGCTCGGGAACGACAGCGTCCACCACCGAACTTGAGTCAGATTGTGAAGCGCTGAACGGTTCGTGCTACTGCCAACAGCGGAGCGAGGTCAGACTCCCACGTCGTCACTCATGGTTTCGACCGGCGCCCCGTCGGGCGTCCACACAGCCGCGCCAGCTCCACGGCCCGCCCGCCGGAACGGGTACCAGCGACCGTCCCGGCCAAGACGAAGTTGTCGCTCCCCAAGCGTCGCGCGGTTACGCCGGACTGTCGCCTGCCCACCGAGCATCGCCCGCCCGAGCGCCATCGCGCCCCGTGGCGCGTCCCAGCCCTCGAGCAGCACGAACAGCCCTTCGGCTCCGCCTTCCCGCCATGCCAGAGCCTGGTTGAGGAGGTCACGGACTGATAGGCCTGCCGAGGAGGCCAGTTGGACGATTTCGTGTTGGCCGGTTGTAGGAGTGAGCATCGTAGCCGCACGGCGGGCCAGATCCGCAGCCTCTGAAAGCTCGAGGCCCGTGCTCCGCTCACCGTGAGCCAGCTCCCAGGCCCGTCGCGCCGCGTCGCTCGCCAGCAGCTGGAGCGACATTGACGTGAGGCCCGAACCTGCCGGGGGATCCACCGCCAGCACCGTCGGCCTCCCGTGCTTCGACGGTGGAAGAGGAATGGCCGGTATGGGTGGGGAACCATCGGCCGACACGGTTGCCCAACGCGCCCACACTTGCCGGGCGTTGAGGCCGGCGTCGGATTCCCAAGACTCACCCGGCTCCACAACAAGGTCAGCCGCGACGCGCCGCGCTTGCGCCCCAGCTTCCGACCGCCTGGCACGCAATCCCGCGAGGAGGCTGTCCCGGTCTCGGCCCCGCATCAAGAACAGTAGAAACGGATCGGCGTCCAACGTGTCCGCCACCAAATAGCAAACTGCAGCCGAGTGCTTACAGGGTTCCGCCCAATCGGGGCACGAGCAGCGCGGCTGCACCTCGCCCGCCACCGGCAGCAGATCGATTCCGGCAGCGGTCACATCGTCGGCGACCTCTGGTGGCATCTCCCCATCGAGCAAGGCCGCGAGATGCCCCACCTGGCTTGCAAGCGCTGTCAGCGTCCGATCCCACTCCTTCGCCGAATATGTGCGCACGCGGACGGTCACCTTGTACGGCTTGGCCCGCGAACCCTGGACGGCGGCCACGATCTCGCCGGCTCGCACCTCCAGCCCGCTCACGGCGCCCGTGCGCGCGTACGTCCGACCTCGAGGCAATCTGTTCGGATCGAGCCGGGCTCGCTGTTCGAGTGCGTCAACCCAGGCCTTCCCCCACCACGTGGCACCGAAGGGTCGCTTGCCGGCGGCGCGCCACGGGCCGGACCCGGGACGGCGTTTGGGTGCCGGTGGATACCAGTTCACGAGTCATCACCCGACCGCGCGAAGCGAACCAGGGCTGCCAGCTCGGAGTCGTTCAGGTCGCCGATCCAGGCTTCGCCTTGACCGACGACTGATTCGGCGAGGACGCGCTTGTTCTCCAGCAGCTCCGCGATGCGGTCTTCGAGCGTGCCCTCGCACACGAGGCGGTGTATCTGCACCGCGCGACGCTGACCGATCCGGTGTGCCCGGTCACTCGCCTGATCCTCAACGGCGGGATTCCACCAGCGGTCATAGTGGATCACGTGGGTCGCTGCAGTGAGATTGAGTCCGACGCCTCCCGCCTTCAGTGACAGCACGAACACCGGCACGCTTCCGGCCTGGAAGCTGGCGACCATCTCCTCGCGCTTGCGGACCGGCACACCCCCATGGAGGAACAGGGTCGGGATCCGCAGGTTGGCTAGGCGGGCTTCGATCAGTGAGCACATCTCGACGAACTGGCTGAAGACAAGCACCGAGTCGCCTGCTCCGACTATGACGTCGAGCAGCTCCTCGAGGGCCGTGAGCTTGCCCGACCGGCCGACGAGCGGCCCTGCTTGGTGCAGGTACTGCGCAGGGTGGTTGCAGATCTGTTTGAGCACCGTGAGCAGTCGCAGCACGAGTCCCTGGCGCTCGATGCCCGACTTCGTGGCGATTGCGTGCAGAGCCTCACGGACCTCGGCCTCGTAGAGCGACACCTGCTCGGTCGTAAGGGGCACGGCAAGGTCGGTGACCGTCCGCTCCGGCAGGTCCGGGGCAATGGCAGGGTCTGTCTTCCTCCGTCGCAGGAGAAACGGCCGGACGGTACTCGACAGGCGATCGGTCGCCTCCTTGTCGCGGTTGCGCTCGACGGCGACGGCGACCGTGCGGCGAAAGCGCTCGAGCGGACCGAGTAGTCCCGGGGTTGTCCAGTCCAGGATCGACCACAGCTCGGTGAGTCGGTTCTCCACGGGCGTGCCCGTGAGGGCGACACGCGCCTGGGCTTGGACAGACCGCAGTGCCTTGGCCGTGTCCGACAAGGGGTTCTTGACGTGCTGGGCTTCGTCGGCCACCACGATCCCAAAGCCGGCTACGCCCAGGGCGTCCCTCTCCCTACGAAGGATGCCGTAGGTCGTGAGAACGACCTCGCCGACAGCAAGGTCATCGAGGCGGCGGTTGCCACCGTGGAAACGGCGCACGGGCACCGACGGGGCGAATCTGTGCAGCTCTTTCTCCCAGTTGCCGAGCAAAGAAGTCGGGCAGACAACGAGCGTGGGCGCAGGTGCCCCCGGGTCTCGTTCTGGTCCGACCGCTGAGCGCCGGGGCTCCTGAGCTCTGCGGCGGGAGGCCTTGGGCGCGACAGGATTCGGTCGCACCGTCTGGGACTGGCTTAGGCGGTGCAAGTGCAGGGCGATGACCTGCACCGTCTTGCCGAGGCCCATGTCGTCAGCGAGGCAGCCGCCAAGCCCAAGCTCGCTCATGCCAGCCAGCCAGGCCAGTCCCCGGAGCTGATAAGGCCTGAGTACGGCTACGAGCTCAGGCGGTTGTGCCAGCGACTCGAGCGTGCCGGAAGACAATGCTCGGAGGTGATCGGCCATCTCGGCAACGGCACCCTCGGCAACGACCTCAACGAGCTCGCCGTCGACCTCGAGCTTGCCACCGAGAACCGCGGCGAGGGCCGCAGCCGCCGTGATCCGCCTCGAGCGCTTCTCCTGTGCCTTGGCGATGAGCTCGGCTTCGACTGCGACAAAGCGGCCCCGGATCCTTACGAGGCCCCGCTTCGCCTCGGCGAGGAGGTCGATCTCCTCTGGGCTGAGTGCTTCCCCTCCGACGGTGAGCTCGTAGCGGAACTCGAGCAGTGACCCCAGATCGAAGCCCGCCGCGGTCACCGCGGCTGGTGTCGGCGTCATGACCGCCCGCAGGCTCAGTCCGCCGGTGAGAAGCTCACTTGGCCAAAGGACGCGCATGCCGGCACTCTCAAGCTGGCTGGCGCCGTCGAGCAGAAGGTCCGCGAGCAAGTCATCGTCAAGTGGCAACGAGTCCGGGATCTGCTGGCTGAGGAGGATCTTGATCGGCTCCCACGCTCGAGAGCCGCGCCGCAGGGCCAGCAGAAGATCGCGCTCTGCCTCCGACCCGAAGCGCGCCACCAGTGCCGCAGGCATTGTGAACAAGTCGGCAGCGTCCACGACGAGGCTCGGGTCGGCGGTACTCGAGATCTGCAGCACGCCTCTCGGCTCAGGCTCAAACGCATCGCCGAGGTGGATGCGCAGAGCAAAGCTTGCCCCTCCGTCGAAGCCGGCGGATGCTTCCGTCAGCCAGGGCCGTAGCTCTGTCGCCAGTGTTGACTGGGTGGCTGCAAACAAGCTGGATCCGTTGACCGTCGCTGCCGCGGCCGTTCTCGGGAGGGTGTCGGCGAGGGCGTCCCACGCCGCGGCGACGAGGAACTCCGGAGAGTGCACTCGCAGCGGTGGCCTCGGTGATACGAGCGGAACGGCGTGTCCGAGCGGCGGCATTGCGTTCGCAAGCTTCTCCAAGAGGATGTGATCGCCCGGATCGAGTGGGCCGGCCCGCCATGCGTCCACACCGCTCGGGCTGATCGCGGGACGCAGGCGGCCGCGGGCGATCAAGCCGATACCAGCCGTCATGACGCTCGCCCAGATGCGCGATGTCGCTGTCGTTGTTTGCGAGTCCTCGAGGTCGAGCAAGAGAGGGAGCGCCGTTGCGATCGAGAGGAAGGTGGCGGTTACGCCGCGACGCCGGACGGACTTCGAAGCAGGCAGGGCCAGCTCGATGGTGCCCTGCGCGCCCAGGCCTGCCAGCTGGTCATTGCGAGGATCCTTGGCGTCGTCGCCGTCCAGACGGAAGGCGGCGAACCGTCCCGAACGGGGAGGATCTCCCGGCATGAAGGTGAGGTCGAAGCCGGCAAGGGCGGAACCTGCGCCGGTCAGCTCCTCGGCTGTGATCACGGTCGGCGCCCTTTCCTCGTGGTCACGGTAGTACGGTCTCCACCCTGTCAAGCTCAACGCGGGCGTGAGGCTATCCGAGAGGTGTGCGTCGTCCGATGTTGCTTGCCCAGCTGTAGCGCAGATGCGTGACCATGTGCAGCGCGGCAGTTGTAGCCTGCCCGTGAGCCCGACAGCTTCTCAGTCGGTTGGGCGCGACAGATTGTGTCGGCGCACCGGACGGCCACGGCTGGAAACCGCCTGGCGGGATTGACGCCGTCGGTTCCGGGCTCTCGACGATGGCGCCCCACAAGAGCACACGACGGTGACACCCAGACAGGAAACGCCAGGTCCGACAGAACCCCGCTGTGTCCCGCGGGATGTCGGATGGGAGCAAGTGGCTGTGTCGGAGGTCCAGTCCAGGGACCTGGTGGAGAAGGTGACGGCGACTCGCCCTCTCGGCTTGGGAGGGCGTTCCGGCGTAACGTCGGCGGTTACGGTCGAAGACGAGAGCGCTCTTATCCGTGACGTTGAGGCACTTCCCGCGGCCTTTGACGCTGGCGCGAACAGCCCGAAACTGGTCATCTTGGTCTCTCCGACCTGCCCGATCTGCCTCGACGGTGTGGTTGTGGTTCGGGAGAGCCTCGCAGAGCTGGGCTCAGTCGACGTAGCGGTCCACGTCGTCTGGGTCCCTGTCCTCAATGGGGATACTCCCGGGGCCGCGCGGGACTCAGCACGACTCCTTGGAGAAACCACGCAAGTCCTCGGAGAAACCATTCAAGTCGCCCACTACTGGGACGCCGACCGCGCGTTGTCGGATCGTTACCGCGACCTGCTCGGGCTGGAAGAGCGCGGACGCACAGTCGCGTGGGACCTGTACCTGATCTACGAGCGAGGTGCCCGTTGGACGGCTGACCCACCAATACCGAGGATCTGGATGCACCAGCTGCTCTTGGATGACGTACCAGAGTTGGAGCGCTCGCTCCTCGTGGGTCATCTCCGTCAGATTCTTGATCTGTAAATGTCTGACGCCCGTCGGCGGTTGCCAAGGCGAACATCGCGGTCGCAGATAGCGACTGGGACGGGCGGCACCAATTGTCACCGCCCGCCCCAGCGTGTGGCTTACGGCCGCAGACCCGCGTCAGCGGCAAGCCTGCGCAGCGCGGCGACCACTAGGTCCCCTTCGGCGTAGGTGTTTGTACATCGCCAGGGCGGGCCGAACAGCTGAATCCAGCCGGTAGCGACGCAGGATCGGCTGGGCGCAGTGGTGCCCCGCCCGAACCGGCGATTCGCTCTTTGTCAAGTGCCGAGCCGACCTCTTCCGGTCGGTCACCGTCCACCACGAAGGTGAGCACACTTGCCTTGTCCGGCGCCGTGCCGATCCAACCGCAGGTACAGCACCGATCAGCGTCAGACTTCCGGTGAGGTCGCCCCATTTCTCTAACTTGCCCCCGTATGTGATCTATTGCATGATTACGATAGAATTTATTGGAAGTTCGGCTTGCTTGTTGCAGGGAGATTGCGAGAAAGGCGAGACGGCCATGAAGATCGCGCAGGACATCACCCAGCTCATCGGGAACACCCCCCTTGTGCGGCTGCGCCGGCTGACCGGTGAGAGCGGGGCCAGCGTCGTGGCCA
>JBEKGS010000029.1:0-37519 GCA_050012675.1 Acidimicrobiales bacterium | reverse complement strand
TTCAAGTGCTGCATATACCGGCCGCGAAGCTGGCCGACAGGGCCGCTGGCGCCGTGAGCGAACGGATCACGACCGTCTCGGTCGAGACCGGGGTCCGACACGACGCCGCGACGATTCGGCCCCTTATCGCCGACGGCTTCGCGAACACCTTCGGGGTGTCGTTGGAGCTTGCGACGCCTGATCGAAAGGAGCAGCTTCAGGCCGCGGCGCTTGCCGCAGGCAGGTACCAATCGGAGTCTTGGCTGAGCGAAAGGAGCGTCGCGCCGGACGCAAATGGTTCGGCGCTCTTGAAGACGCCAGCTGGGCTTGTCAGGATCCATATCGCCACCCATGGCGACCTGGTCAAGAGCGTGATGGTTGCCGGGGACTTCAACGAGCTGCCGGGCGGACTGGCGGCGATGGAGTCCGGGCTGCGCTGGCGGCGCCTTGAGCACGACGCCGTCGTGGCCGTTGTCGGCCGTTCCGGGGCGGCCGAGGCGCTCGGCGTCGCGCCCGAGCTGTTCGCCGCAGCAGTGATGGAGGCAGGTCGCCAGGCGCGCGATCTGGAGCTGGCCAAGCCTTGCGGGTCGGCGGAGCTCGCCTTGGCGCCTGAGCCGGCTGTTGTCGGGGATCTCTGCGCTTCCCGCGAACCGTGCCGAGAGGAGACGGCGTGGTCGTAAACGAGCTTTCGCTGACTCCCGTGGCGGAACTCCCCACCAAGGAGAGCCCCGAGTATGTGCGCATCTCCATGGCGAGCGCGATCGCACTGCACATGCGCTCGGGCCGGTTCAGCCGGGACTTCGGATTCGGTGGCATCAACGTGTTGCTCAGCTACGAGCGAGGCTGCCGTTCCGACTGCGGCTACTGCGGGCTTGCCCGGACCCGCCCGGGCAATTACGCCGACAAGTCCTTCATAAGGGTGGAGTGGCCGCTTGTGCGAACCGACGATCTCGTGGAGCGGATGTCCCAGTTGGAGCCGGCCCTGACGCGGCTGTGCATCTCGATGGTCACCCACGGCCGCGCCTACCGAGATACCTGTGACATCGCGCGGAGGATCTCCGAACGGGTCCGAACCCCGGTGTCGATCCTCGTCGCGCCGCCGACGCTCACGCGCGAACGCCTGGCGAACTTGAGCTCGATGGGAGTCGACATGATCGGCATCGGGCTCGATGCCGTCACCGAGCAGCTGTTCAAGAGCACCCGCAGCGAAGTTCCGGCAGGTGGCCTCAAGTGGGAGAAGTACTGGGATGTCTTGACCGACTCCCGCGAGATCTTCGGGCCCTGGAAGGTCAACGTGCACGCGCTGGTCGGACTCGGTGAGTCGGACCAGGACCTTGTTTCGTTGTTCGTGGCCTTGAGGGACCGGCAGATCTTCTCCTACCTCTTCTGCTTCAACCCCGAGCCAGGCTCGCGCATGGCGGCCTACCCGCAGCCGTCGCTCCGCCGCTGGCGCCGGATGCAGCTGGCCAGGCACCTGGTCGAGGTCGAAGACTACGGATTGGAGCAGTTCGGCTTCGACAGCGGTGGCGGGATCGTCCGCGTGCGGGCGAGCCGCTCGGCCATCGAGGCAGTCGTGGCAGAAGCCAGGGCGTTCATGACCAACGGCTGCCCTGGCGAGAACGGTGAACCTGGCTGTACGAGGCCCTACGGCTCTTACCGGCCGACGGAGCCGTTTCGTGACTACCCGTTTGTGCCGGCGGCGAGCGATCTCGACGAGATCCGCCGCCAGCTGAGGTTGGAGGATCTGGTCGAATGAGTCGAATGAACAGAGAGGTGGGCTGAGGTGCGGATCGTCGTGCCGATGAAGGCGGTGCCCGATCTCGTCGAGGAGATCGAGTTGAACGAGGACGAGACCGGCATCGACTCTGAGTACCTGACGTTCGTGCCCGGAGAATGGGATTCCCAGGCTCTAGAAGAGGCGCTCCTGCTCAAGGACGCCATTGGGGCCGAGGTCGTGGCCGTCGGCCTCGCCGACGACCCCGAGATCGACCAGATTCTCTACACGGCGCTGGCCAAGGGCGCCGATGTGGCCGTGAAGCTCGCCGATGCCAGCGGGGCGGCATTGTCCGGACCAGCCGGAATCAGGATCTCCGACCGGGTCGCATTGCTGGCGGGGTACCTGCAGGCCCAGCCCGCCGATCTGGTGATCTCCGGCGTGCAGTCCGCCGACGACTTGGAGGGCCAGTTGCCGCCCACGCTCGCGGCGCTGCTCGACCTGCCGCATGTGTCAGTGGCCGCCAGCGTCGAGGTCGATGGCGACTCGGCCATCGTCCGCCAGGAGTTTTCCGGAGGCCGGTCCCATGAGTTGCAGGTGAACATGCCTGCGGTGATAGGTGTCCAGTCAGCCCGCCAGCCCCCCCGCTATGCCCCGATCAGTCGGATCAAACAAGCCATGCAGACAGGAGAGCTGACCGAGGTGACCGTGTCGCTGCCGGCGACGGGAGAACGAGCGGTCGTGCGGCGGATGCACCGATCTGAGACGAACGGTCAGGCCGAGATGCTCACGGGCAACGCGGGAGCCGTGGCTGACCAGATCGTGGCCCTGCTTCGTGCGCGTGGCCTGGTGAAGGGGTGAACGACAAGTGAGCATGAACGTGATGGTGCTCGCCGAGCACACCGGTGGGCAGGTTTCCGACGGGACCCACGAGCTCATCGGAAAGGCGCGCGAGCTGGCGTCCGCGTTGGGCGGCCTGACCGAGGTGGCGCTGCTCGGGCGCGCCGACCTGGCCGGTCAGCTCTGTGGCGCCGACGTCGTGGTCGCCGTCGATCACCCGGCTTTGTCGGAGTACCTGCCGGAGGCCTACGAGCGAACCCTGTTGGAAGTGTTGGCGCAACGATCCCCGCGGCTGTTTCTGATGTCGAACGGGACCGTCGGCCTCGACCTCGCGGCCGCCCTCTCGGTGCGTTGGGACGCGCCGCTGGCCACCTATGTCAGCGCCCTGGAGATCGACGAGGGCGCCGTGACCGCCACTGCGCAGATCCTCGGCGGGAAAGTACTCGTCGATGTCGAGCTGCCCGGCGAGCGCGGGATCGTCACCGTCCTGGGTGGCGCCTTCGGCGCCGAGGCAGGGCAGAGCTCCGGTGACGCCGAAGTCGTCCACCTCGACCCGCCGGCGGGGCTCGACGCGCCGCGCATGTCGCTACGACAGGTCTTCGAGGCCGATAGGGGAGACGTCGACATCAGCTCGGCTGAGATGCTCGTCTCGGTCGGCCGCGGGATCGAGTCGCGAGACAACATGGAGATCGTGGAGGAGCTGGCCGACGCCCTCGGCGTCCCGCTCTCGGCGTCGCGCCCTGTCGTCGACGCGGGATGGCTGCCGAAGACGCGCCAGGTGGGCCAGTCGGGTGTGAGGGTCAAGCCCAGGGTCTACCTCGCGCTCGGCATCTCCGGAGCTCCCGAACACCTGGAGGGCATTCGCAACGCCGAGCTGATCATTGCCTGCAACACCGATCCTGGAGCGCCGATCTTCGGCGTAGCCCACTACGGCACGACAGTCGATCTTTTCGATCTGGTACCGGAGCTCGTGGGCAAGGTCCGCGGCTGACATGACGGGCCGGATCGGCCTCGTGGGCACGGCGGTGACCCGGCCCATATTCGAAGGTATCGGTCCGCTCGGCAAGGCGATCTTCTATTTCGTGGCCGCCGTGTCGACGGTCGTCTTCGCCTGGGGCGCGTGGCACCGCGTGCAGAAGTACCGGGTGGGCAGGCCAGCGGGACGCGGGCCTGCGATCCGGGCTGCTCTGGCCAGCCGGCTGCGCTCTATCGGCAAGGGCACGTCGGTGGCCAGGGGCAACCGCGGGGCCGGTCTCGCGCACTTCTTCATCTTCTGGGGCTTCACGGTCGCTTTCGTGGCGACGGTCATCCTCACCATCGACACCGACATCGTCCGGAATGTCTCCCGGCTCTTCGCCGGGCACGAGGACAGCTTCTTTCACGGCACTTTCTTCCTCGTTTACACCTTCTTTGTGGACACCTTCGGATTCGCGTGCCTTCTGGCCCTGCTCTACATGGGGGTGCGCCGAGGCGTACGCAGGCCGTGGCGACTCGGCTACAGCCGGGCCGGCTCGCCTGCCGGCGGCTACTCGCGCAAGGCGATGGTCGAGGGCGACTGGGTCTTCCTAGGGCTGCTCCTGGCCATCCTGCTGACTGCTTACGTTCTGACGGGCCTGCGGATCCTCGGCCAGCACATGCCGTGGTTCAGCGTGCTCAGCCCCTTCGGTCGGATTTTCGCCGAGGCGTTCTCCGGCCTTGGCATGACGGCGGCCGCGGCGGTCAGCGCTCACACCGTCGTGTGGTGGGTGCACGCCAGCCTCGCCTTGAGCTTTGTGGCGTACATCCCGTACTCCAAGGCCATGCACATGCTGGTCGATGGGGTGAACCTGGTTGCCACGGATCGGACCGCGACACTTGCGCTGCCCACGCCTGCGCCCGATCACGCGGGCTATCAGGAGATCTCCGATTTCACGTGGAAAGAGCTGCTCGACCTCGACGCGTGCACGAGATGCGGCCGCTGTCACGAGGTCTGTCCGGCCCGTGCCGGTGGGGCTCCGCTCTCGCCGCGTGACTTGATCCTCGACCTGCGCCAGTGGGCGGACGCTTCCAGCGGAGGGATCACGCTGCTCGATCGTGAACGGCGACCGGAACCTACAGGCCCACTCGCGAGGCCCGATGGCGCAAGGATCGCCGGCCAGGTGGTGGATGCTGCCGCGTTGTGGTCGTGCACGACGTGCATGCACTGCGTCGACGTCTGCCCGGTGGGCGTCGAGCACGTGCCCACGATCGTCCAGCTGCGGCGCAGCCTCGTCGATGAGGGGGCGATGGAGGCCACCTTGCAGCAGGCGCTGCAGAACCTCGCCACGCAGGGCAACTCGCTCGGGAAGTCGGCCCGGATGCGGGGTCGATGGACCCGCGAGCTGGACTTCGTGATCCCAGATGCCCGCAAGCAGCCGGTGAGGTACCTCTGGTTCGTCGGCGACTTCGCCAGTTTCGACGAGCGGTTGCAAGAGAATTCCCGTATCCTCGCCAGGATCCTGCACGAGGCCGGCGTCGACTTCGGCCTGTTGTTCGAGGCGGAGCGCAATGCCGGCAACGACGTGCGTCGCGTCGGCGAGGAAGGCCTGTTCGAAGTACTCGCCGAGCACAATGTCGAGGTTCTGCGAGAGGCCCAGTTCGAGGAGATCTTCACGACCGACCCACATACGCTCAACGCGTTGCGCAACGAGTACCCCGCCCTGGGCGTGAACTACCGGGTCTGGCACTACACCGAGCTGTTGGCCAAGTTGTTGGAGGAGGGTGCGATCAGGTTCCGGCCTCTTCGCCAGCGGGTCACCTACCACGATCCTTGTTACCTTGCCCGTTACAACGGCGTGGTCGAAGCGCCCCGGAGGATTCTGCGGGCGCTCGGCTGCGAGCTCGTCGAGATGCCCCGCAACGGCGCGGACACCTTCTGCTGTGGAGCGGGTGGCGGTCGGATCTGGATGGACGACGCCGCGTTCTCGGAGCGACCGAGCGTGAGTCGCATCAACGAAGCGCTCCGTCTCGGCGTAGGACAGTTCGTCGTCGCATGTCCGAAGGACATGTCCATGTTCTCCGATGCCGTCAAGACCGTTGGGGCAGAGGATCGCCTTGTAGTGCGAGACATCACTTTGCTCGTCGAAGAGGCGATCGCCGGCCTCGCCGAGCCGGGCCCGACGGCGGGGATGCTTTGATGGCTGGTCACGATCGCAACGATGTCGGAACCGGATGGGAGACGAAGCGATGACAGTCGTAAACGGGTGCAACCTTCCCGATGACCTGTACTACGTGGTGGGCAAGCACGTGTGGGCGCGCCGTGAGGAAGACTTCGTGACAGTCGGCATGACCGATGTCGCGCAGAACATGGCGAAGACCATCGTCGCCGTGACCCCGAAGGCGGTGGGCAGGTCCGTCGAGAAAGGCCGCAACATGGCCACGGTGGAGAGCGGTAAGTGGGTCGGTCCCGTCTCCGCTCCGATAAGCGGCGAGATCGTGGCTGTCAACGACGCCCTTGTCGTTTCGCCGAGCCTGGTCAACTCCGATCCCTACGGTGCTGGCTGGGTTGCCCGGATGCGTCCCTTTGACTGGGAGAGCGACGTCGCCGACCTCGTCACCGGGCCGGAGGGTATCGAGCTCTACCGGCAGTTTCTCGATGCCGAAGGGATCACCTGCGACTGAGGCTGGGCGGCCCGAGCCCTACGTCGGCCGTGCGGTTCGCAGTCCTGAGGGCCAAACCGTCACGCTAACTATATATAAGCTATGTAAACTAGTCGGAACATAGCATAAGGAAAAGGTCTGTTCTCGTTCCCAGGCCAAAACTGCAGCCGGCAACGCGCGACCGCGTTAAGCCGTCCCCGTCTAGTCAGGAGAGAAGTGACATGGACGCAACCGACACCGAACCAATGGCTTCGGCAGCCTCTTCCCACGCGGACGAACCAAAGCGGATGGCTATCATCTGTTGGAGCAACGATCTCGACCGGGTGTGGCCGGTGATGATTCTTGCCACGACGGGCGCTGCAAGTGGCCTGGAAGTGGACGTCTTCTTCACGTTCTGGGGCCTTCGGGTCTTGCAGAAGAACGACAAGCGGGTCACGGGACAGAACTGGATGCAAAAAGGCGAGTCGCTGTTCGACCGTGGCGGCAGCGAGCACCTCAAACTCAGCAAGGTGCACTTTGCCGGGATGGGCACCTCGATGATCAAGCTGCTGGCCAAGCAACACAAGGTCGCCAGCGTCACCGAGCTGATGGAGATGGCCATCGATGTCGGAGTGCGGTTGCACCCGTGCCAGATGACCATGGACCTGTATGGGCTGTCGACGTCAGACTTCATCGACGGACTGCAGCCCACTCTCGGCGCTGCGAGCTTCATCGACATGGCTGCCAGGGCCGACATCCAGCTTTTCATCTGACAACCGGTTCAATTTTGGACGAGGGAAGACTTCTCAACGGGTTCAGCCTTTCCGGCCTTGGCCGCGGTGGATACGGCCGGAGGGGAGCAACCACGACGTTCCGCGTGTAGCCCGGGTGGCGGAGCGGACCGCCGAAGCTCAAGGCGTGAGAGCTCTCGGCACCTTGTGCCGGAGAGGCCGACGATGTCACAAGGGCGCGGGCGTGCCAGTCCGTTGCGCACAAGACGCAGGCAGGCGGACGCCGCTGAACAACCCGGCAACGTCGCCGCAGGGGACGTAGTCGCCGCTCCGCGGATCTTGGACGTAGGAAACCCGCGCTGGCGCGCCTGCTGCGATGCGGGCGACCGCGGAGACCAGGCGGCTGACATCAGCTTCAGTTGTGTTGATGCCGGCGCTCGCCCGCACTGCCCCTGGCATCCGGGTGCGGTCACCTCGGCGCATCTCGTTGCGGAAGTCGACGACCTCGTTTTCAGCGAGGCCCAGGAGCCTCATCATGTAGGGGTGAGCGCAGAAGCAACCATGCCGGACGCCGATGGCATCCTCGGCAGACAGTCGGGCTGCCACTAGGCCATGCGGGAGGCCGTCCACGGTGAAGCTCACGACAGGCAGAGTGTCGACACACAGATCTGGCCCGAGGAGGCGTACCCCGGGGATGCTTGCAAGACCATTTCGCAAGAGCCGGCCGACGTGGTTGTCGTGGGCCATAATCGCCGGCCAGCCAATTTCGGTGAGGAGGTCGATTGCCGCGTGCAACGCCACAGCACCGACGACGTTCGGCGAGCCAGCCTCCTCTCGGTCGGGAGGGTCGTTCCAGACAACGTCGTCGAGTTCGACGAGGTTGATCGCGCCGCCACCCGCCAGAAAAGGGTCACCATCCGCGAAAACCGTGCGGGGCCCGATGAGTACTCCCGCCCCAAAGGGTGCATACATCTTGTGCCCGCTCCAAACGACAAAGTCGGCCTTTTCAGGGAGCGGGTGGTGAGGTGCCAGCTGGGCGCAATCGACGGCCACAGGGATCTCGCGAGCGTGAGCAGCCTCGATGATCTCCTCGATCGATGGCATCCATCCGGTGATGTTCGAAGCACCGGTGACTGTGAGCAGCCGGGCTTTCGGAGTCCGGTCGAGTTCAGCCACGACATCGGCTGTCGTGAATGTCCCGCCAGGACCGCACTCGACGAATCGGCGGGAGGCTACGCGGGCCCACGGCAAAAGGTTGGAGTGGTGTTCGACGACGGACGTGGTCACGACGTCATCAAAACGCAGGCGCAGGCGATAGGCGAGGTGGTTGATCGCCTCGGTCGTATTTCGGCAGATGATGGCGACGTCGTCGCGACCTTCGCGTCCCGCGAACGAAAGTATTGCCTCACGTGCGCTCTCGTATGCATCGGTCGACAGCTGAGACTTGTACCCCGAGCCGCGATGGACTCCCGAGTAGAAGGGGAGGAACTCCTCGACACGGCGGAGCACGGGTTCGAGCACACCCGTCGAAGCCGCTGAGTCGAGGGCGACGTACGGGCGTTCCTGGCCGTCTACGCAAGGTACGAGCATCCCGTCACCCACGAGCGGAACGCGAAACCCGGTCACGGGTCCTCCTTCTCTCGACGTCGACGTCATAGGGCCGATGACCCGACACCGAACTGGATGTTCCTACTGGACGCCGTCCCGACCAGGATACTATCAGTTCTTATTCGATGGATTCAGTTGATTTCACATTATTACACATACGTTCGATGGGGGCGCGGCCGGGACGACGGCCGAAGACAGTGTCAGCTTTCGTCCGGCGCTGGCTGAAGGCGCTTCCCCTGGAGGGCAGCGATCCCTGATGCATCACTCCGGGCGGGACCTTTTCGCCGTGCGACTCGCGCATGTGAAGCGCCTATTGCGCACAAAAGGGATCCAGTGGCTGGCCTCCTCCTATGGGAGGGTGGCCGTGCCTGGCTCGCCCGGGCCACTGTACGATCTCACAGCCCATTCTGGCGAGGAACAGGAGCTCTTCGAACGGCGGCCGGAGATCGTCGCGGCGCCCAGCGCCGAGCTCGAGTCATCACCGGCGGGGGGGCGCATCAACAGCGTGACCCGGGAGGACCTGTCCGCGTCCCGCACTGCGCCTCTTTGGGCAGTGCGGCGCCCATCGGTTCCCGAGCGAACGCGCACGCCAAGGATGAGCGTTCTCTTTCCTCCCGGATCAGCCGGCATCCTTTCGGCCCTGGTAGCGGCCGCATCGGCTGGACCTACGTACGATCAACTCCGTTGCGCTCGTCTCGCACTGGTGGCTTCTGCAGGAGTATCTGTGGCTCCGTGGATGTGATGCCTCAGCTCACGAGTGATCTCCGCCAAGTCGCCGCGCTCGATGACCTTTTGCAATCGGGTGTGTATTTGCGCTACCTCGCGGGGGTTAGAGAAGCCCCGCAAATCCACGGCCAAGAAAAGGCGCAGCTGCCATTCCCAGCTATTCCATAGATCCATCAAGAGCTTGTGGTCGGCCGCCTCGTAGAACATGCGGTGCAGCGCCAAGTGAGCCTCGATACTCGCCGAGACATCACCGGCGTTAGCCGCGTCCCGCAGGTCCTTTACCAGCTGTCTGAACTTCGGACGTCCATCCGTTTGCAACCATTCCAATGACCTCTCGACCGCGAATGGCTCAAGACGAAGGCGCAGGGTGGCGATCTCCTCGACAGCCTTCGGCCCGACCTCGGCCACGAACGCACCACGGAACGGCTGCTTGACGACCAGACCTTCTTCCTGCAGCTTGCTGAGAGCCTCCCGAAGGGGGGCGCGGCTTACGCCGAGCTCGGCAGCGATGTGCGCCTCGCGAAGCTGAGATCCAGGAGCGAGGCTGCCGTCGAGGATGGCATTCCGAAGGACGGCGACGACACTGTCCAGCGTGGTGCGTTGATTAAGCTTCTCAAATGCCACGGTCGCATCCCTTCGAGTGGTCGACGCACGACAATTTACTGCCGAGATCGTGCGATGCTGCTGACCGTAAGCAAAGCGTCACGGAAGGCACGGCGCGCCCTCCAGATTGACCGAGCCTGATTGGACAAAGGCCTTATCGCGCAGACTCCGCATGAAGTTGGATCCAGCTCGCGGTGCCCTTGACATCATGAGCCGTCCGCCTGTAGATTGTCGACCAATGGCCGAATTGCGCGGGGTGCTCAATGCGCTGCTTACCCCCTTCACCAGTGACGGCGAGGTCATAGAGGAGCGGCTGCTGAGGGCGCTCGTTGACCACAGCATCCGGGGAGGGATCCACGGGCTGGTGCCATGTGGCTCGACCGGGGAGTTCACTTCCCTCAGTCTTGACGAGAGGAAACTGGTTCTCGAGATCGTTCTCGACGAGACAGCGGGACGGGTCCCAGTTGTCGCCCACACCGGGGCCATGACGACACGAGAGGCCGTCTCTCTGTCGCGACACGCCGAGCGTGCCGGAGCGTCCGCAGTCATGCTGGTAGCGCCTTATTACGAACCACTTACTTTGAACGAGGTTTCTCGCTACTACCAAGACGTCGCTGGTTCGGTTGGGGTTGGCGTCATGGTCTACAACCTCCCCGCGGCCACGGGTGTCAACCTGAATCCGGAGGAGATAGCGAAACTGGCGGCATTGGTTCCCAACATCCGCTATGTCAAGGACACGAGTGGCGACATGAGCCAAGCGGCGCGGCTGATCCATGAGTACGGCGATGTCATCTCGACGTTTGTGGGGCTCGACACGCTCTACTTCGCATCGATCCTCGAGGGGGCGTCAGGATCTGTCCTGGGTACTGGCAATCTGTTGCCGAGCGAGCTCGCGGCAATCTGGGATGCGCTACAGGCACAGGAGCTTGAGCGCGCCCGCGCCATGTGGGCCGAGATCTTTCCTCTGATGCGTTTCCTGGTTTCTGGTAGTTACGTGGCGGGACTCAAGAGTGGGCTCGAGATCCTCGGGTTCCCCATCGGAGTTCCGCGGGCACCACTCGAAGCCCTTGGTGAACGACAGCTGTCCGATCTCAAGACGATCCTGTCCGCTTTGCCCAGTCCGCTGTCGCTGTACGCGACCGAACCGACGTAGACGCCGCAGTTCACAGGGCGCGCCGCTCGCGGCCGGAACGACCCGGCCGCCGCTTTGCGGCAGAGCTCCGAACTCTCGTAGTTGCGGCCGGGGGGTTATCCGGCAGGCACCGTCGGCTGAACCGGATAAGCATTTGGATGCTTGCCGATTGTCGGCAAGCATCTAGACGACCATCTAACAGTGGAGTAGCATCACGCCAGTATCGCCGATAAGGAGGGTGAGAATGGCCCGAAACGTTCTAGACCACAGGCCGGCACTGCGGGGGTGGCGGAGGATTTTCATCAGTCTCGTGAGCCTCGTTCTTGTAGGACTTGGAACGCTCATTGCCGTCCCAGGTGCCGGGGCAAGCGCAGGAACCGCCAACTCGCAGCCGAGGGCCCTGCCGAGCACGCTGGTTTGGGGCTTGACAACAACGCCCCGAACTCTTTTCGGGCCTACGGACTACGCCTGGTTCGCGTCCACGGTGATGACGTTGGTCCAGGGCCAAATGCTCGTCTATGGGCCCCAGGAGCAACTCGAGCCGGGAATCCTCTCGTCGTGGAAGACGGTGAGCCCGCTTGAGTACCAGTACACGGTGCGCTCAGGCGTGAGGTTCTCTGACGGCAACCCGGTCACCGCCGCAGACATCGCCTATGACTTGAACCTGAACTTCAACACAAAGCTGGCATCCCAGTTCGGTGGCTTGTTCGTGAACGTCAAGTCGATCACCTACTCGGGCAATGTCGTGACGATCAAGCTTTCGCATCCGGACGCCCTGGTACGCCAGTTGCCGGCCGGGGAACCGGGAATGGTCTACGAGAAGGCCTCGGTTGAGAAGAACCTGCTCGATTACGGGACTCCCCAGGTGATTCCCATCGGGGCCGGGCCTTACAAGATCTCCAGTTTCGTGCCGGACAGCGAGATCACGCTCGTACAGAACCCTTACTGGTACGGACCCAAGCAGCACTTCAAGACGATCATCTTCAAGATCATCCCGGACCCCGACACGATGCTGCTCGCACTGCGCTCTGGTGAGATAGACGGCACGTTCAACGTCGGAGTGCTGAAGGAGTATGCCCCGTTCTCGCACCTGGAGTACTTCCCGGCGCTGATCTGGAACGGACTCACGATGGACATGACCGAGAGCCCGTTCTCCGACATTCACGTCCGGGAGGCGCTCTACTACGCGACCAACCGACAGGCACTCGTCACTGGCGCCGACAACGGCCTGGGCAAGGTCTCCTCGACGGTTGACGACCCGGGGATCTACGGGAACGCGCTGCCCAAGTCGGAGCTCGACAGCCTGTACAACCAGATTGAGACCTTCCCCTACAACATAAAGAAGGCCAAGCAGGAATTGGCCATGTCGGTCGCTCCGCACGGGTTCACGACCACCTTGAACGTTCCCGAGGACGATCCGGCAGACAGCCTTTACGCAGAGCTGCTCAAGTCGGAGTGGGCGCAGATAGGCGTTACCCTGAACATCCGCTTGATGCCAGGCGGGCCGCGCTTCCAGATCATCTTGAACCACGCCAAGAACCTCGGCGTTCAGATCATCGGCAACTCTCCTGACGGTGCCGACCCTGTCGAGATGCCCTGGGAGTACTTCTCGAGCCAGCAGGCCGTCGTGAACGGCAACAACTCGTCGAACCTGAGGGTGCCGGCGGTCGACAACCTGATCAACGAAGCGCAGGCGGCCGGACTGGCCACCTCCGCCCGGGACTCGTTGGAGGCGGCGATCCTTGCTTCGAAGTACGTGCCGGTCATCCCAATCTCCTGGCTGCAGGATGCCGTCGCCCTGCAGAAGGGGTGGAGCATCTCCGGGCTCGAGCCCTTCGTGCCCGACACTTACTGGACGGAGAACATAACCGGCTAGGACGACCCTGAGAACTCAGAATTCCTAGCTGATCTGCTACCGCGGCCCGGTTGAGTTGAACGGCGTCGTCCCCCCGGAGGTCTCTTCCGGTCCCTCGGGGGCGTCGACCCGGCACCTTGACCGGGCCGCCGACGCAGGGCCAGAGTTGTCCGCATGAGGCGAGCCCAGGGCCTTCGCGCCTATGCCGTCAGGCGGCTGCTCCTGCTTGTGCCGCTCGTCTTTTTGATCTCGATCGTTGTCTTCCTGCTCGTGCACATGGTTCCCGGGGGTCCCGTCGCAGCCCTGATCGGTGAACACGCGACAAACACCGCCACCATCGATGCCATCAGGGCCCGCTACCACCTGAACGCCTCCCTTCCCAGCCAATACGGCGCCTGGGTGACCCAGGTCGTCCATGGCAATCTCGGTACCTCGATATTCACCAGCCAGTCGGTCGCGAGCGAGATCAGGCAGCGCTTGCCTGTCTCCGTCGTGCTCAACGCGATCGGGTTGGCATTGGCGTTGCTGATCGGTGTACCCCTCGGTTCCCTCGCCGCCGCCCGGCGCGGGGGCAGGCTCGATCGCATGGCTGTCGGGCTCGCCATCTTTCTGTCCAGCACTCCGAACTTCGTGATGGCGATCGCTCTGCTCTATCTGCTGTGCATCCGGGTCACGATCTTTCCTCTCGGGGGACTCGGCTCGGGATTCGTGGACGAGGCGTTCCACCTGATCCTGCCGGGCATCGTCATGTGCATAGGGCCGCTCGGATTCGTGACCAAGATCACCCGCGCCTCGATGCTCGAACAACGTGAGGCGGACTACGTCGCCTTCGCCCGTGCACGGGGGATCTCGCGTCACAGGATCTACCGCGGTTACGTGCTGCGCAACGCTCTCATCCCGCTCTTGACGGCGTCGGGGTTGATCATCGTCTCCGCCTTGACCGCCACCGTGTTCGTCGAGGACGTCTTCGGCATTCCCGGTCTCGGTGGGCTGCTCGTTACGTCCATCGAGAACACGGACATCCCGGTCATTCAGGGACTTGTGCTCCTCATCGCCATATGGGTTGTGCTCGTCAACGTCGCCGTCGACTTGTGCTACGTGTCGATCGACCCGCGGGTCACCTTCAGGGGCATGCGATGACAGCAATAGCGGTCGTCGCCCCGATGGTCACGCGGCGCAAGAAACGCGTGCCCATGGGGATAATGCTCTGCTTCGGCTTCGTGTTGGTGGTCGTCCTCGCGGCCTTCGTCGGCCCGCACTTCCTCACGCGGACCGCGAACACGCCTGACCCTTTCAACCTTGGAGCGACGCCGACGGCGGGGCACTGGCTGGGCACTGATGAACTCGGACGCGACGTCTTCGCGAGGTTGGTCATCGGGGCGTATTCGGCGCTTATCGGACCGTTCATAATCGCCTTGAGCGGGCTCATAGTGTCCGGGTTCGTGGGCATCGCGGCCGGCTACTTGGGTGGACTGACCGACATGGTCACCATGCGCGTGGTCGACTTCATGATCGCCCTGCCTGGATTGCTGTTGACTATCGTGCTCGTCACGGTCGTTCAGGGCGGGTACTGGGTAGCGGTGCTCGTGCTCTCGGTCCTCAACGTACAAGGCGACATCCGTCTTGTACGCGGGGCAACCCTGGCACAGCGATCGCTTGCCTACGTAGAGGCGGCAAGGGTCGTGGGCATCTCACGGTTCAGCATCATGTACCGACATATAGCCCGCAACGTGATCACCATCCTCCTGGCGAACTGCGCCATCGACTTCGCAGGCGCCTTGGTGGCGCTGGCCGGGCTCTCCTTCCTCGGTCTCGGCGCTCCGCCGGGAACCCCGGACTGGGGTCTCATGCTCACGGCCGGCCAGCAGATCCTCTTTGAGAATCCCTTCGCCTCCCTGGCACCGGGCCTCGCCGTCGTCCTTTTGGCAGTTTCCGTGAACCTCATCGGCGACTGGCTCTACGAGTGGCAGTCCCGAGTGGCATCCGGTCGTTGACGATGACGGCCGATACCCCTCTCCTTGCGGTGGAGAATCTGCGCGTCGAGTACCACGACCGTCATGGCCGGCGTCGCACAATCCTGTCCGGAGTCGAGCTGACGCTGTCGGCCGGCGAAACGGTGGGCATCGTGGGCGAGTCGGGGAGCGGCAAGTCGATATTCGCCAAAGCCGTGGCCCGCTTGTTGCCGCGTGACGTGCACGCCGACGGGGTCATCCGTTTCAGAGGCGAGGATGTGATGGCGCTCACCCCGCGTCGCATGGAGTCGTTGCGGGGCCCCGGCATGACCATTTTGTACCAGGACCCGTTCACGATGCTGAACCCGTTGCTGCGCTGTGGGGAGCACATATCGGAAGGACTCCCCGGTGGCTACAGCCGTCGCAGCCGGAGGGGGCGACTGCACCCCGACGCCGTGGCGCGTCTCGCGGAAGTGGGGATCACCAATCCCGACGTCGCTGATCAGTACCCGTTCGAGCTGTCGGGTGGCATGCGCCAGCGTGTTGCCCTTGCCTCGGCGCTGGCGCGCGATCCGTCCCTTCTCATAGCCGACGAACCTTCGACGGCGTTGGACGTGACCACACAGGCGGAGATACTTGAACTGCTTGCCGCTGTGCAGCGGGCGAGGGGCATGGGCCTGATACTCATAACTCACGATCTCCGTGTCGCTTTCTCGGTCTGCTCGCGCATCTACGTGCTCTATGCGGGCTCGGTCCTGGAGACCGCACCGGCGGTGGAGCTGGAAGCTGAGCCGCTTCATCCCTACTCGCTCGGGTTGCTGACCTCTGATCCGCCTGTTGACTATCGCGTTTCCCCACTACCGGTGATTGAGGGTTCGGTGCCAGCCCCGGACGACGTGAAAGGCGTGTGTCCGTTCTCGCCGCGCTGCCAGTGGGCGGCTCCAGAGTGCCTCTCGGAGCAGGCGCTGCATCTTGTGGACGTCGGGCCGGCAAGGCGATCGGCCTGTGTGCGTCTCGCCGCCATCCGCGGTGAGCTCTCAGGTGAACACGCAGTTCTTGCGAAGGCGTCCCCGCCAGTCGGTCCGGTGAGCCTCGACAGGCCCCTGCTTTCGGTGCGAGATCTCCGCAAGGTGTTCAACCCACGTGGGGAAAGGCCAAACGAGGCTTTGGGAGGTGTCTCTCTCGACATCGGGGTCAACGAGAGCGTCGGGCTCGTCGGAGAGTCCGGCTCAGGAAAGACGACACTTGCCCGCTGCCTGGTCGGTCTCGAGATGCCCACGTCAGGGACCATCGAGATCGGAGGAGTCGACAGTTCCAAGCGCGCCCTTGGCACCTTGCACCGCGAGGTCCAGATCGTCTTTCAGGACCCCTATTCCTCCCTTGACCCCTATCAGTCCGTCGGCTCGGCCATCAAAGAGACGTTGTCGGTCAACGGCTTCGACCGTTCGCGGATCGCGGATCGCATCAAGGAGCTCTTCGGCTTGGTGGGTCTTCCGGAGACCTACATCGGGCGCCTGCCTGCGACCCTGTCCGGTGGAGAGCGGCAACGAGTGGCCATTGCCAGAGCCCTCGCGGTCGAGCCTCGGCTCATCGTCTGTGATGAACCTGTTTCGGCGCTGGACGTGTCCGTGCAGGCTCAGGTGCTCAACCTCTTCTGCGAGCTCAAGGACAGGCTCGGGCTCAGCTATCTGTTCATCACGCACGACCTTGCCGTTGTCAGGCAGGTCGTCGATCGCGTGTACGTCTGCTACCGAGGCCACATTGTTGAACAGGGTCCAGTCGCAGAAGTGCTCGAATCGCCCAAGGACCCTTACACAATAAGGCTGATCAACTCGATCCCACGGAGCACGAAACCAGACGAGCCCCGCAACAAGGTACCTGTGCCGCTTAGCCCGTCCACCTCATAATTCACCATGCCAAGACAGCCACTCGAGTGTGCAGGCCGATCTTGAGACAATCCGATTCCGAGAGCTTCAGGAGGCGACAATGACACTCCAGTTCGAGCCAGTGCCGAGCCTGTTCCAGGCGAATTTCTCGCCGGCGGAGTTAGCCGAGCGCCGCCAACGGGTTCTTGCCCAGATCGGTGATGGCATCGCTTTGCTGCAGGGTGCAGGTGCCGCCGGCGGTGTGAGCCTGTTCCGCCAGACAAATGACTTCTATTACTTGTGTGGAATAGAGGTGCCGCACGCCTATCTCCTGCTGGACGGCTTGACCGGTCGATCGACGGTTTATCTGCCCCACCGCGACGCCATGGAAATTCACGATGGGCCACGACTGGCGGCGGAGGATGCCGAGAAGGCGGTTGCCATAACCGGTGTCGATGCTGTCGCCTCAACCGAGACGATGAGCCTCGACTTACAGCGGCTTGTTCTAAAGAGGGGGGCATTTGAGTGCTACACCCCATTCGCGCCCGCCGAGCAGGGTGGCACACGCGATCAGCTGCTGAGAGCGAGGGCGCTGGTGGCCGCGGACGGATGGGCGGAGCCGCACAACAGGGAAGGGCATCTTGTGGAGCTGTTGGGCACGCGCTTTCCGACCTTGCAGGTGCGAGACCTCACGCCGGTGCTCGACCGGCTACGCCTCGTCAAGTCCAAGCGCGAAGCGGACCTGTTGCGGAGAGCGGGCAGGCTCTCCGGACTGGCGACGGCCGAAGCCATGCGCTCGAGCGCTCCGGGCGTCACCGAGTACGAACTCGCCGCACTCGCCGCATTCTGTTTCGGTCTCGGCGGTGCTCGGGGCGAGGGCTATCGAGCGATAATCGCGAGTGGGCACAACATCTGGTTCGGCCATTACGGACGTCTCGGGGACGCGCTTGAGGACGGGCAGATGGTGCTCATGGATTTCGCGCCGGATGTCGCCTACTACACGAGCGACATCGGCCGCATGTGGCCCGTGAGCGGGACCTACTCGTCCCTGCAGAGATTGCTCTACGGCTTCATGGTGGAGTACCACAAGGAGTTGCTGGCACGGATCCGACCTGGAGCCGAACCGGCACAGATCCTCGAGGAGAGCGCCGAAGCGATGCGGCCCCGTATCGATGAGGCCGCCTTCCCGGAGCCCTACTACAAGGAAGCGGCCCTCAGAACCCTGGCATTCCCGGGCCACCTTTCGCACACCGTGGGGATGGCCGTGCACGACGTGGGGAGCTACGCGGGCGCGCCTCTCGTGGCCGGAACTGTGTTTGCCGTGGATCCGCAGATGTGGGTGCCCGAGGTCGAGACGTATGTCCGGGTGGAGGACACTGTGCTGGTTACCGACGACGGTGTCGAGGTCCTCACGTCGGCCGCTCCACTGGAACTGGACGACGTGGAAGCAACGATGCGTGAAAGCGGGCTCCTGCAACTCGTTGGGTCTTCGCGCCCGGACTGGTTGATGGGGATCTGAATCAGAGTGCGAGCCGTCGGACGCGCCGGCTCACCGACAAGGCGCGCGCCGGCGATGAACAAGGCGGCTTCGCCCGGTTGGGCGCGACTGGCCGCATGACAGCCGCCGCCCGCCGCGCCCATAGGACTCGGGCGGGTTCAGAGGCGGTAGTGCGCGAGCACCTCCTCGTCCAGCAGGACGCCTAGGCCTGGGCCGTCAGGGACCGGGAGGGTCCCGTCGGTGACCGGCAGGCTGAGCAGCTTGTCGTGCGGAGAGGACAGCAGGTTCGGGTGCAGGCCAAGTTCTGTGAACTCGACGGCGTCGATCACGGACATCGTCGAGGACGCGAGCTGAAGCTTCGCAGCCATCTCCAGTCCAAGACCGAAAGCGGTGCCGAGCACACATCTCAGACCTGCGGCCTCCGCGATCGCGGCAATCTTCTTGGCACCATAAAGGCCGCCTGCCTTGCCAAGTTTGATGTTCAGGACATCTGCAGCCTCGTGTCTCACTATCTGCATGGCGTCATGGACCGAATAGCAGCTTTCATCGGCCTCAATAGGCGTGTCGACCGCACGTCTCACGAAGGCCATGCCGTCCAGGTCCCAGGCGGGAACGGGCTGTTCCAGGAGCTCCAGGCCGACTCCGGCACGTTCGGCGAGACGACACAGGCGGATCGCCTCCTTGGGGTTGTAACCCTGGTTGGCATCCGCGCGCAAGGAGACCTGTGGCCCAACTGCCTCCCTGATGGCGCGCAAGCGGTCCGCGTCCTTGTCAGGATCGGCGCCGATCTTCGGTTTGAAAGCGCGGACTCCCTTCTCCATGAAGGCGAGGCACTCCCTCGCCATGGCGTCAGGCGGTCCGCCGGCGATCTCGATGGCGACAGCGACGCGCGCCTTGTGCAGCCCGCCGATCAGCGCACCGACGGGTACTCCGAGCGCCCTGCCGATCAGATCGTGAAGCGCCATGTCCAGCCCGGCCTGCGCGCATGAGTTGCCCCGGTAGTCGATCAGTCCCAGCAGGTACTCCCTCTCAAAGGGGTCCTTGCCGACTAGTTGCGGACCGAGATAGTCCTCGATGCTTGAGCGGACTTCCTCGACCGTCTCACCGAAGAAACCTATGTCCGCCTGGGCTTCGCCGACTCCTACCAGGCGGGTGTCGGTCTCGATGCGAACCACGTTGTACTCGAGCATGGGCGTGGGCCGCTTAGGAGTGATCCGGCTTCGCTTACCCTCCCAGTGAACCCTTGTGCCGGCCCCGTCCGTGGCGTAGGGGGCGTTCGGCACAGGTAGCCGGACAGGCGTAGCGGTGACAGCTGTGATCCTCATCGCTCATCAACCGATAGCTCATGGGCGTGATCGAGGAAGACGCTCAACAAAGACACCGTTGCGTCAATATCGTCTACGTTGCACAGCGAGACCGTGGAGTGCATGTAAGGCACCGGTGCACCGACGGTTGTGGAGAGGGCGCCCAGTCTTGCCTGCTGTATCGCCGACGCATCAGTGCCTCCACCGACGTTCCTTTGCACAGGAATCTGATGTTTCTCGGCGAGATCGAGCAGCATGTGCACGAGCTGCCTGTCGCCTATCGTCCGCTTGTCCATCATGTAAACACCGGCGCCCCTGCCCATGTAGCAGGTCGGGTCGTTCGGATTCGGGTACGGGCCACGACAGATGCTCCCGTCCAGCGCGACTCCGACGTCGGCCTCTATGGCGTACGCGGCCACGGGCATGCCTCTCACTCCCACCTCCTCCTGCACAGTGCTCACCGCGTAGACATCGACCATTGTCGGGCCGAGGCGACGCATCACCTCCAACAGGCAGTATGTGCCGATCCTGTCGTCGAAATTGCGGCCCATGACGACTTTGTCGTTCAGCCGTGTGAACTCCTGAGTGAAAGTCACGGGATCGCCGACCTCTACGAGCCTGAGCACCTCCTCGACTGGTCTGCCGACGTCGATGAACATGTCTTCCAACGCAGGCACTTGGTCAGGCATGGAATGATTCGGCACTACCACACCCCGAACCGGTTCCCTGCCGAAGATCAGAACCGGCTGGGACATGATCGATGGGGCGTGTAGGCCGCCCAATGGTTGGCACCTGATATAGCCCTCCGGGCTGATGTGCTTGACCATCATGCCGATTTCGTCACTGTGGGCAGCGAGCACTACCCGCAAGGGACGGCTCTTTCCCGTCGGTGTCTGGGCGGCACGTTTGAGCCCTATAACATTTCCGAGGCGGTCCCGGTGGGTCACGTCACAGAATTCAGTGAAGATCCCCTTGACCAAGTCCTGGATCTCGTCCTCAAAACCAGGGATACCCTTGGCATTACTCACCCGCGCTAACAGTTCAAGGTCCACGCCTCTGCTCCTCACTCGATGACTTCGCCGCCCGAGTGGCGACGGCATCCGACGGTCAGCAACATCTGAGCCTAGCTGCCGCCCATATTAGGGCTTTAGCAGACCCGCGATTCACGCGGTCTGCCCGATGTGCAGGAATACGACCTGGCAAAACCGTGGCGATAGCCATTGCTGTCATCTGAAAGTGGGCGACACCCTCCCGCTACGCGCTTGTGGGGGTTTGCATCTCCCACGAGCGGCCCTCGATCTGGGCGCCGCTTTCTGTGGCCGGACCGCTACAAAACCGCTGGTCATCAACTTCCCATGGCGCGGCGTGTGGTTGCTTCACGCGCTCGAGCGCACTGCCCTCCCGTGTTCCGTTGGGGCTGTCTCGGCGAGAGCTGCTGACCGGTGACTTCTGGGTGTCGCGGTCGGCTAGACCTCTGCTGTGACGAGGAGGTCCGGCAGCCATTTGAATCTCTACACGCAGGGTGTGCGTGACGATTCGGTCACAAAGTGCGTCCCTCGGTGGCGGTGAAACGGAGAGTTGGGAGTTCCCTGACGCGGTGAGTAATACGTCTCAACGGGACGTGGAGGTTGGACTTGGTGCGAGCATCTGGACAGGCGACTACCAACCCGCGATGCGCCTCTCACTGGCGCTGGGTTGCAGAACTGTCTGGTTCAACTGCTGGGCGAGCACTGCTGCCGAGATGTCGAAGGTCTCGAGCACCCGGGCGGCGGGAGCGACTTTGTTCAGTCTCGGGAAGGACACTCAGGTCTCTCGGGCGCGTGATGTCCGCTCCGTGCGGCGGTGAAGGGCCCCGGCGGGGCTCCCGCCGGTTGTTCGGTCCTGAGACCGTTGGTTGGCATGGCGGCGGGCTGGCCTGTGTCGACCCACCGCCGGGACGCGGATTTTGTCCTTGTGTGTTCCCGGGCGGTTGTTTGTCTTCGCAGGGCACTAGTCTCCCCGGACATGGAATATCGTCAGCTGGGTAGCTCGGGTTTGAGAGTCTCAAAGATCACACTGGGAACGATGAATTTTGCCGGAACTGGCTCGGACAGTCCTCTGGGGAACATCGATGTCGAGGGGGCTCGTCGCCAGATCGGCCTCTGCCGCGACGCGGGCGTCAATTTGATCGACACAGCCGATGTGTACTCGAACGGCTTGTCGGAGGAGATCCTCGGAGAGGCGCTCGGCAAGGACCGCGACGAGGTTCTGGTGGCGACGAAAGTGCGGTTTCCCATGGGCGCAGGACCCAACGATGCGGGACTGTCGCGCCATCACATCGTGAAGGCGGCCGAGGCAAGCCTGCGCCGCTTGCGCACCGACCACATCGACTTGTACCAGGCTCACGAGTGGGATGGTCAGACACCGTTGGAAGAGACGCTGAGCGCCTTCGATTCCCTTGTGCGCTCGGGGAAGGTCCGTTACGTCGGTGCGTCCAATTATTCCGCCTGGCACCTCATGAAGGCACTGGGCGTTTCAGAGAGGAACGGATTCGCCAGGTTCGTGTCTCAGCAGATCTACTACTCGCTGCAGGCCCGCGAGGCGGAGTATGAATTGGTGCCCCTCGCTGTCGACCAGGGACTTGGCATCCTCGTGTGGAGCCCGATGGCCGGTGGTCTGCTGTCAGGCAAGTATCGAAGTAGCGGCCCCGGGGCCCCCGAAGGAAGCAGGCACTTGCGACCAGACTGGCACGAACCACCGATCTACGACGAGAAGAAGCTCGACGACACCATCGACGTGCTCGTCGAGGTCGCGTCGGGCAAGGGAGTGTCGGCGGCTCAGGTCGCACTTGCCTACCTCATGGCGAAGCCTGCGGTCACGTCGGTGGTGATAGGAGCGCGAACCGAGGAGCAGCTGCGCGACAACCTGGCCGCGTCCGACCTGCTCTTAGGCGCCGACGAGATGGCACGTCTGGACGAGGTCAGCGCTCAACCCCTCCTCTACCCCTACTGGCACCAGGCCACAAACGCCGCGGAGCGGCTCAGCCCGCCTGATCTCACGTTGCTCGGCAGGCACATCCGCTAGGTCCATTCGCACTGCCGGCGCACCGGGCGTTGATCAGGCCCTTGAGCGCACCTTCGCGTCCAGGTACTGCTTGACGACGGCGAACTGGCTGGCGCCGTCGAGGCCCGCCTCTGCCAGCACGGCCTGGGCCCTGCCGCTGCCGAGGTACTGGCCGAAGCGGTAGGGATGGAGGGTAGCCTCCCGGCCGGCGTCGGATCGTACCCAGCGGTACAGCGTCGGCAGCGTGAAGCCGGTGATGCCGATGGCCTCGAGTGCGTGCGCCTCGGGGAACAGGCTTTGGCGTCGCTCGAGCGGCAGGGCGTCGAACAGCTCGGCGCTGGCCACGTAGTAGACCCGGGCGTCGATTCCGTCGCCTTCGAGCAGAGGCAGCGTCTCTGTCACGAAGGCGTATGTCACGGCGCTCTCCTGCAGCACGATCGTTACGTCGCCGGTCCCACGCGGGTGCCGCAGCAGGTAGACGCCGGTCGTCGCGTCCTCAGGCTGTGCGAGCCCAAGGGCGCTGCGATCGAGAACCTTCACTTCAGGCCGCGTTACGAACGGCGCGATGATCGCCGGACGGCGCGCAAGAGCTGTCGCCAGGAGGGGCCAGATCTCTTGTGGCTCCCATGGCGTGAGGGTGACCGCTGCGCCTGCTGGGAAGTTCTCCTGGAGGAGCTGCAACGCCTGTGGGTCGGCGTGAGTCGGCCCGTCCTCGCCGGTCGCCAACCCGGCATGGCCACAGATCAGGATCACAGACCTGTAGGGCTCGCCGGTGGCAGTCAGCCTTGCCTGGGCTCCAATGGCGTGAAGTCGGGCCGCTATGTGACCGAGAGGTGCCATGAAGGCCCCGTAGGACGAGCCGACGCCGATGGCGTGGCCGTAGGCGGAGATGCCCGAGAGCACCCCGGACATGGCGTCCTCGCAGATGCCGCCGATCGACAGCAGCCGAGCCTCAGGGTTCGACAGGGCGTTCCAGTACCCAGGTGCGAAACCTGAGGCGATCGTGGCCACACTGGTAGAGCCGAGCAGGTCGGCCGACGCGGTTAGCAAAGAGCCACCCGAGACCTTGTTGAAGTGCTGAAGCGAACGTCCGAGAGCCTCGCGCAGTGTCGTTGTCGCACCAGGCTCGAGGACAAGCTCGTTGGGCGTATCGGTCACCGCCCGGGCGGCTAGTTCATAGACCGCCTCGACGTCGGGCGCCGCTGGACGCGGTGTCCGGCCCTGCCGTTGCAGGCGCTCGCGCGCGGCAGTGAGCCTCGCGCCCAGGACCTCAAGCACGAGAGAGTCCTCCTCGAGGCGGCGGCGCACGATCTGCAACGCCTCCCAGAAGCACTCCTCGCGTACCTGGTCGCCCTCGGGCCCGGCGCAGCGAGGGTTGGCGAGGTCGCAGGTTGGCAGTGTCGCCTGCGCCTCCTCAATCAGCTCACCAATTGTCTCGTGAAAGCCCGGAGAGCAGAGCTTGTGACCGGCGCCGTGCGATCCCCGGCCTTCGAGTCCGTACTTCCAACCTTTGCGCGTGCGGTAGATCACCGCTGTGGGCTGGCCATTGCCGATCGTCAATGCGCGTCGCTGAGCAGCCACGATCTGCTGAAAGTCGTGGCCGTCGGCGACCTGCACGACGTTCCAGTCGTGGAGGTAGAACAGCTCACCAGGTTCCCATTGGACATAGTCGCCGGGCACGTCGCCCTCGCGGCAGACGCGATCGCTGTCGATCGAGGCCTGGTTGAAGTCGAGGTGTACCACGACGTTGCCGAGCGATGCCGTCCCGGCAGCCGCCAAGGCTTCGCTGACACGTCCGGGTGTGAGCCCGCCTTCGCCTTCTGCTATGTGGACGCGTGGGCAGTTCGCCCCGAAGCGGTCGCGCGCCGCTATTGCAAGCCCGATAGAACTGGCTAGGCCCACTCCCGAGGCACCGGTGGCAAGACGTACGAATGGCGTCGCCGGGGTCGGGTGGCCGTCCAAGGCCCGGGCGTGCAACGCCGCGAACAGAGGCATCGCGTTCTTGGGATTGCGGCGAAAGCCGAGCAGGTCTTCGAGGCGCAGGCGATCGCGCTCGTCAGCAGGAACCAGTTCAGGCGCGGCGAGCCGCGCGATCTCGTCGCGCAGCGCCCACATCGCGTACAAGCCCATCGCCTTGTGGCCGGCTGCGTACGACATGACGTCGGCATCTTGTCGGTCGGGGGCGGCGAGGTCGTAATCGAGGCCGTCGAAGACAATGCCGGCCGCGAACCGTCCCGACGAGATCGAGCCGCCCGGGTGGCCCGAGGTTGGCACGTAGTTGTAGAGCAACGCGCACAGCGAGCGGTAGAGCATGTCGAAGGTCTCGAAGGCGGCAAGCTCGGCCTTAGCGAGCGGCCCGTCGCCCTGTGGTGTCGTCTCGGTTGCCGGCACGCAGATTGCCCGCCGGGAGGTCACTTCGGGTCTCCCGAGAGATACGCCTTCAGGTGCTCGAGCCCCTCGACAATCTGGTCGGTGTCGATGCCCGAGTAGGCGAGGCGGAGGTATTGCTCAGTTTCGCCGGGCTGGGGGCGGCCGAAATGGACTCGTGAGCACGCGGACACGCCGGTCTCATGGAGCACCGCCCGACGGAAGTCCTCGACGTCGCTGAACCCTTTGGCGCGCATGGCACCGGTGACGTTGGGGAACAGGTAGAAGGCGGAGTTTGGCATGTAGCACCGGATGCCTGGCGTCTCGTTCAACAGCCTGACGGCCGCGTCGCGCCGCTCTTTCAGGACCGCGACGATGTGACGCGGACCGCTTTGGTCGCCGGTGAGGCCCTCGACACCGCCGTACTGAATGAAATGGGTAGAGCAGGACTCGTCGTTGGTGTTGAGCTTCGCGATCACCTCGATGATCTCCCGCGGCCCAATGGCAGCTCCGAGACGCCAGCCGGTCATGGCGAACTTCTTGGAGAAGGTGTAGAGGATTACGCTGCGCTCGGCCATGCCGGGCAGCGAGACGAGCGAGTTGGACGCGCCGGAGTAACGGATGTCGAAGTAGGCCTCGTCGCAGAGCACCATGAGGTCGTGCCGCAGGACGAGCTCGGCGAGGTGCTCTCGCTCGGCCGGCGAGCAGTCGGTGCTCAAAGGGTTCTGAGGCTCGTTCAGCACGAGAATGCGTGTCCGGGGAGTGATGGCGGCCTCGAGGGTGTCCATGTCTATGTCGAAGCCGTCCTTGCCCTCCAGGTACCCGTAGGGGACAGCAACCCCGCCATGGAACTCGATCTGCGACTCGTAGATGGGGTAACCAGGGTTCGGGTAGAGCACCTCGTCGCCCGGGTTCATGAGGGCCATCATGAACTTGCCGATGACGGGCTTGCCCCCCGGCTGAACAGCTACGTTCTCCGCGCTGTAGCTGAGGCCATGTGAGGCGCTCAAGTCGTCGGCCAGGGCGGCGCGCAGCGCCGGGATGCCTGCGTTCGGACAGTAGCCCGTCTTGCCGTCCTTGATCGCTTTGAACGATGCCTCCACGATGTTGCCTGGAGTTGGGATGTTGAGGTCACCGAGGTGGAACGGGTAGACGTGATTGCCTTGGCTGGCGAAGGCGGCCGCCTCGGCCGACACCGCAAATGCCGTCTCTGTTCCCAAACGGGCTATCCGATCAGCAATCCTGGGACCGGCTGCGGCCTTAGCCCCGCGATCGTGCTCAATGGCCGACTCTGGCTTGTCTGTAGTTGTTTGACCGGAATCCATCTTGACCTCCATTAATCGGCGACACCGCGCCGTGTCTCCGCAGAGCCCGTCGTGCCGAACTGGCCGGCCTGGGCCTGCATGTTTCAATGGTGGTCGAAAGCCGTCGCTCCGTGCCACTCGGTGCGAGGCCGTGACGCGCCAAATGCCATACGGCGGGTCCTAATTGGTACCCTGACCTGCCTTTTCGGGACGGCGCTTGATGTTCACTTGCCCCAGCACCGTGAACCCGTCCCGCGGTTTGCCCTGCGCCACGGGGCGCCGGACAGCCCTTGGGTCTGGGTTCAGATTGAGGACTTGTCAAGAGCGCATGAGAGTGCCATCCGGCTCCTGTCATCGCGTAAGGTGCCACGCGATCGAGACAAGATCTTGGACCGGATTGCCGTCCTTGTCTTAGCCACGGCCGCCGGGCATCTTCGAGCGTCGGTTTGTTCGTCCGTTTGTTCTTCCGAAGGGCCGAAAACGTGTCTTGAGCAGGTGCCTTGCCTCCAGCCTACCGGTGATGCGTTACGGCGGAGCTCCTCAAGCAATCGCCGACTCGCGCCGAAGAAAATAGACGGGAACACGAGGTCAGGGGGCCTGTGGCGTTATCGCGGACGAGGGAGGAGTGTGTTGTAGCCAGACCTGCGTCTGGTGCTCGAAGCACGTCCCCACACACCTGGCGACGGTTCCTCGTCCTAGAGGCCCTGCTAGCGCTTGTCTACTTTCCCTTCGGGCTGCCACCTGAGAAACCTTTGATCTTCGGTTGGCTTCCCTGGATGCAGTGGCCGGGACAGGTCCCGGCGTGGGCACTGCTGGGCTTATCGGCGGTGGCGGCGGTCGCCTATGGCGTCAAGCGCGGCCAACCGCGGTCTCAAGTGGGCTGGTGGCTTCTCGGTGGCGGCGTGCTCCTCTTGGTCGCGAGTGACACGACCTACAAGTTCTGGCACCAGATCATCGGTCGCCAACACATCCCGTTCCCGTCGTTCATCGATCCCGTCCACCTTGCGGTGTACCCCGTACTTGCAGCGGGACTGTTGATTCTCGCCAGGGAGCAGGTTCCCGACGGTGACCGAGCAAGCTTGTTGGACGGACTCACGATCACACTGGGAGTTGGCGTGCTGTTCTGGGTCTTCCTTATCGGCCCGAACCTCCGGGCGCCCGGAGGAGTGCTGACAACGCTCACAGCTGCCGCGTATCCACTTGGGGACGTGCTCGTCCTGGCGATGTTGGCGCGCCTTTGGAGTGCCGGCGGCATGCGCTACATCGCAGGACGGCTTCTCGCCATAGCGATACTGGGAGCTCTCCTCGCTGACTCGCTTTACGAGCTGGCCAAGCTCCACCCAGGCTGGGGTTGGAGCGGCGGGAATGTGTTCGATCTCGGTTGGATCGTCTTTTTCGCGTGCTCGGGGGCGGCCGCACTGCACCCCTCGATGGGCTTATTGTCGGGGCCGAAGCCAGTCGCGCCACTGCGTACGAGTCGCTCGAGGATGCGGCTGCTCGCCGGGGTCTCGCTCGTCGCTCCGGCTCTCCTGCTCGGAGAGACCCTGCGCGGCGATGTCGTCGACGCTCCCGTCATAGCCGGGATCGCCGGGATCATGTTCCTTCTGGTCATCAGCAGGATGACAAGTCTCGTGGGCGTTCACGGGCAAGCCGTCGCGCGAGAGCAGGTTCTACGCCGGTCGGTTGCGAGCCTCTTGGCTGCATCGGACCGCGATGCGATCTATCAAGCGACAGTCGCGGGCATCAGGGAGCTCGTGTTTCAGGACGGGAACGACTTCAAAGTTGCATTCGCGGTCGCGAACACCGACGGTGAGCCGGTCGTCGTCATGAGGTCCGGCCATGGACTGGCCGAGGCTCCGCAGAGCTTGACGGCCCTGTGGGAGAGAGCGCGAAAGAGCCTGGCCGACGGAGACCTGGAGAGTCATCTCATCGCGACCTTCGACCGGCGAAACAGTCCAACAGAGCAAGGGCTGTCAGAGGAACTGGTGTGCCCCCTCATTGCCAAGGGTCAACTGCAGGGGCTGGTAGTTGTCACAAGCGCCGCCAAGTTCCCCTTCGAGCTGCGCAGTTCCATCGAGATCGTCGCGGCGCAGGCTGCAATGGCCATTGCCCGCGAGACGATGACCGAGGCCTTCCATGCGCGTCGCAGTGAAGCGCGCTTTCAGACTCTCGTGCAGAACGCCTCCGACGTCATCCTGATCGCTCGTCCTGATACGACCATCACCTATCAGACCCCTTCTGCGAACAGGATCTTCGGATACGCGGACGGATCCCTCGAGGGCAAGCAGTTCACCTCTTTGCTGCACCCTGACGATGTCGAGCAGGCGTTGGCCGGATATTCAGATGTAGCGCTTCGAGCTGGGACCTCGATCTCAGCAAAGTGGCGGCTCAGGCACTGTGACGGTTCCTGGCGTCACGTCGAGGTGACAACGACCAATCTCCTGCACGAACCGACTCTCGAGGGTATCGTCCTCACACTTCGCGACGTGAGTGAGCGCACCAATCTTGAGGAGGAGCTCAAGCATCAAGCCTTCCATGACGCATTGAGCGGGCTCGCCAATCGCGCCCTATTCAGGGACCGTCTCGAACATGCCTTGGCACGGGCGAGCCGATCGAAGTCGTCACTGGCTGTTCTGTTCCTCGACCTCGACGACTTCAAGTTGATAAATGACAGCCTTGGACATGCCGCTGGCGATGCTCTGCTGGTGGCCGTTTCGCGGCGGCTTTCCGAGTGCCTCCGCAGCGGCGACACGGTGGCCCGTTTTGGCGGAGACGAGTTCGCGGTCCTGCTCGAGGAGACGACCGGTCCGGAGGAGGCCTGCCAAACCGCAGAGCGCCTCATCCGGGCCCTGCGCGAGACACTTGTCATCGAGGACCACGATGTCCAGGTCTGCTCCAGCGTCGGGATTGCCCTCAGTCACGCCGGCCGCGAGGACCCGACGGAGTTGATGCAGGCGGCGGACCTGGCCATGTACGCGGCGAAGACCCACGGTAAGGGCCGGTACGAGGTGTACCAGCCCGACCTCCAGGTCGCGATCGTGCGGCGTTTGGACATGACGGCTGATCTGCAAAGAGCCATTGAAGCCCGGGAGTTCGTCGTGTATTACCAGCCGATCGTCAGCCTCGGCGGCGGCAATGCAGTCGGGCTCGAAGCTTTGGTGCGCTGGCGCCATCCTGAGCACGGACTGCTGCTTCCGGAGGAGTTCATCGCACTTGCCGAAGACACGGGACTTGTCATCCCGCTTGACCGTTGGGTGCTCAAAGAAGCGTGCATCCATACCCGTGAGTGGCAGTACTGTCATTCGGACGCTCGGCGCCTCTGGGTCAGCGTCAACATCTCCGCCAGGCATTTCCAAGACGAGGGATTGGTGGAGGCCGTCTCGATGGCGCTGCGGGAGTCGGGTCTCGATCCCCAGTTCTTGGTGCTGGAGATCACCGAGGGCGTATTTGTCCAGGAGGCCGAATCCGTCATTGAACGCATGTTGGAGCTCAAGGCACTGGGAATCCGTTTCGCCATCGACGACTTCGGCACCGGCTATTCGTCACTTAGTTATCTCAGGCGGTTCCCGATCGACATCTTGAAGCTGGACAAGTCCTTTGTGGACGGTGTGGCCGTTTCCGCCGAGGACGGTGCACTCGCCGAGACGATAGTCCGCCTCGGCAAGAACCTGAACCTTCAGACCATCGCCGAAGGCATCGAGCACGCGCCCCAACTCGAGGCCCTTCGTGCTCTCGGATGCCAGCTCGGGCAGGGCTTCTACTTCAACAAAGGCCTGCAGGCGAGTGAAGTCGACGACCTGCTGCTGCGGAACTCGCAGGTCAAGTCACTGGTCGAAGCCGTATGGCTCGAGACCCCGTCCCTCACAGAGGAGATCGTCACCTGAGCGCCTTGCCCGTCCCGTCGTTGACGGCCAGTCGGGCACCGTCGTGAAGTGCGCCAACGCCTTGCGCGTGTGAGGTCTGGTGGGCGAACCTTGTCAGCGCCAGCCGCCGAGTTGATCACGGCGGCCCGCCGCCAACGCTGCGGGGTCACCTCGCGAGCCGCGCACGCTATCGTGCCTAGATGCTCGGAGATGGTCAACACGACGACTCAGCGGGCGGCGCCCGTCCGCTGAACGGGAGACGACGCCTGTTCCCGCACGAGCAGACGGAAGTGGCAAGGCCGCCGCTCGGTGATCGCCTGCGCAATCTCGTGTTGAAGCCGGTCGAGGCGGGAACTGTCTCCACAGACAAGGCTCCGGGTCGGCCGGTGTCGGTCGAGGAGCTGGAGGCCGACGTCAGGTCAGCCAACGATAAGGAGCGGTTCATAGGACTCGTGGCCGCCCCGCTGGCGGCTGCGATCGGGATTCTCGTGATCAGCGCCCTGATCGCCAACGACCCGCCAGCCCGACTGAACAACGGCCAGATTGACACGCTCCATGTCAGCCTTTCGCTGTATTACGACCTAGGCGCCGTGATCCTCGGTCTTTCGGTCCTGATGCTGGTGAGTGCCATGTGGCGCAAGCGCGTGTACCTCGGCATCGTGACCGCCCTTTACGGGCTCGCCATCTTCAACCTTCACTATTGGGGTTTCGGCGTTCCGTTCATCCTGTTCAGCGCGTGGCTACTGGTGCGGGCCTACCGTTTGCAGCGCGACCTGCGCGAGGCAACCGACGGCCTGGCGCGCAGCGGAGCCCAAATCAAGCGAGGCGGAGGAAAGGGGTCATCTCCCAAGTCAAACAGCCGTTACACGCCTCCAGCGGCGGGTGGCGGACGGTCGTCCGCACCAAGACCAGCGAACAGACAGCGATCCCGCTGACCTGAGGGGCACTGCCCGGAGGCTCGGGCACGAAGGTTCGCTTTGGCCGTTCCATTCATGCCGAGCTAGGGAATCCGAGCCGTCGTCTCGCGGTGCCTGCTCGTTTGCGCACCACAGTCGCCACGAAGAGCCCAAAGACGACCAGCAGGACCGCGGGGAGAAGGAACACTCGCATCGAGGCGTGCTGGGTCAAAAGGGCACGCGGCGTCGATACGAGCGCAGGATCCTGGGGGACCGAAATCGCTCGGATCCTTGTTCCGGGGGTGTAAAGAACAGTTCCCGGGATCGCCTCGCTGTAGCGATGTCCGGAGAGCGTGAACGTGCCCCTGCAGTCATAGCCCGCGAGGTTGCTTCCGCTGCCTCCCATCAGGCCGGTGCACCCCGAAACTGTGAGCTCGACAGGCACTCCCTGGCGGCGCAACTGGTTGATCTGGGAGTTCTTCTCGGCACCGGCCACGGACAGAACGATGACGCCAGCGGCGAGAGCCACGAGACAGGCACCCACGATGACGTGTCTCACGCGCCGGACGTCCACCTTCACGCTGGCCCCCCGGAGATTGGTGACGGGCTCGCTTTCCATGCCCAAGTCGTCTGTCACCTCGAGGTGACCGCCAAATTGGAGAGATGTCGCTCCGGTGCCATGATCGGCCGCCCCACCTGTTGCTCCTTCGCTTCTCGAAGCGCCGCGGTGCTCTGATAGTAGCTGGGGCTCGTTCCCAGACAGCTCAGGGGGACAACGTCCTCTTGCCGACCTGAAAGCTCTAGTTCGTGCCGGGAGCCGATCTCGACGCGTACCAGGTGGGCGTCTATCTCCCGTCCAGTTCACACACTGTTAACGCCAGCGTGACACTGCGGAAACCGCCGATCTCCATTGTTGGCACCCAAAGGAGGACGGGTCACCGGCCTCTATCTTGCCGTACCCGACGCTCTTGCACGCCCGGGATTGGCGAGGATGCGGGACGCACAGACCATGAGAGGAGTATCGAGCCGTGCACATGTTGTTCGCGACTGTTCCTGTTCCGTATCCGAGTTGGTTGAATCCGGCCGACAACACCTGGCAGATCACTGCGGCCACCTTTGTCGGACTCATGAGCCTGCCCGCCCTGGCAGTGCTCTACGCGTCCACTGTGCAGAAGAAATGGGCTGTAAACGTGCTGGCGATGATGTTCGCCGGGTTTTCGCTCGTCCTTGTCGCATGGGTGCTTTGGTCCTACAAGATGGGGTTCGGCGCCACCTCTATCGGCGGGGGGGTGAGGAACGGCATCCAGACCCAGCTCTCGGGCGTGGGGTGGGTGAAGCACTTGTTCGAGAACTTCGTGGGCAAGCCCGGCGGCATCACCAACAGTGTGGGTGAACAGGGACAGGCTGTGTCAGCGGCCAATACCGCCGTCCCATTCCACTTCCCGACCTCGTCGCTTGCCTACTTCCAGTTCGTCTTCGCCGCCATAACTCCCCTTCTGTTCATGGGCAGCGTCCTTGGTCGCATCAAGTTCAGCGCGTGGTGCCTGCTCGTGCCGCTCTGGTCGACATTTGTCTATGGCGTTGACGCATTCATGTTGTGGGGTGGCGGCTACCTGGCTCAGGAGGGTGCGCTCGACTTCTCCGGCGGCTACGTCATCCACATGTCGGCCGGAGTTTCCGGGTTCGTCGCTGCCTGGGTGCTCGGGCCGCGGCTGTTGCGGGACCGAACCCATGCCATACCCAACAACCTGGTCATGGCAGCCGTCGGCGCCGGCATCCTCTGGCTCGGCTGGAACGGATTCAACGGGGGCGACCCGTACTACGCCGGGGCGAGCATGGCGGCGGCCGTGATCAACACCAACCTGGCGACGGCAGTGGGCGTGTTGACCTGGATGGGCCTCGACGCCTGGCTCTCGAGCGCGAAGAAACCGACATTCCTGGGCGGTGTGAACGGCATGATATGTGGTCTGGTCGCGATCACTCCCTGTGCGGGCTGGGTCAACGGTAGAGGTGCCATTTTTGTGGGCCTGATCGCGACCGTCATCGTCTGGCTGGCCTGGAACTACCTCTCCAGAGTTCGCCCGTTCTCGAAGGTGGACGATGCCCTCGGGGTCGTGTACACACACGGCATCGCCGGCTTCACGGGCGGCATGCTCCTCGGCATCTTCGGGGACCCGAAGATGCTCGAGTATGGATGCGGCCAGCTGAACACTGCCGGACAGGTCGTGAATACCTCGCAGTCTGCTTACGTGGCGGCGCACGGAACCTGCGTACCTTTTTCGGTCGCTGGACTCATGTACACAGGGTCGGGACATCAACTGTGGGAACAGTTCCGCGCCGCCCTGTTCGTCATCTTCTGGTCAGCGGTCGTGACGTACATACTGATGAAACTGATAGGACTGGTGCTCAGAGGTTCTCGCTACAGCGATCAGATCCTCGAGGTCGGCGACCTGGCTATCCATGATGAGGAGGCTTTCCCTGAAGGCATAAGTGCCGAGGAAGCTCTCGTCATGGAAGAAGCTCTCGTCCACGCCGGCCTGGACGAGGGTTTGCCCCCGGACCCCGGCCTGGCTCCGAGCACCCATCCGGACCTACCGCCCAGCCCCCCGGCGGGGGCCCCCCGACGCCGCCTGCGAACGAAGTCCTGGTTACAGGAGGTGTCGCGGACCAGAACGGCGAAGAAGGCTGACGGACGGTCTCTTGTGGGAGGTGCTGGGAAGATCGAACTTGGGGCGAGCAGGCAGGCAGACTGCGTAGGATCATCGGTGAGTCGTCGGTGGCCCCGGACCCGAGACTCGAGGGGGGACTTTGACGGTTGGTGCGAAACGCGACTCCGAGGGATCCAAGGAGTGATGTGAACGAGGTTCGAGAACCGGCTGTGGGCGAAGTGTCCCTATACAAGGAGATCCTCTTCAGTGAAGCCGAGGTTGACGCTCGGATCGCGGGGATGGCCGTGGACATCACGCGAATCTATAAAGGCACGGACACGCTCTTTGTCGCCCTGTTGAATGGCGCTCTGCCCTTCACCGCCAAGCTCATGCGGGCTATCCAGCACCACGATCCGTACTTTCACCCGAACGTTCAGTCGATGATCGTCAGCCGGTATGGGTCGAGCCGGGAGCCCGGCAAGCCTCACCTGGTCACTGACCTTCCCCCCGATTACAGAGTCCTGACCAAGCGACACGTCGTCTTGCTCGACGACCTCGTCGATGGCGGAGGCACGACCGACTTCACCGAGCAGCACTTGTTCGGCTACGGCGCAGAGACTGTCGAGAGGATCGTGCTGGTGAAAAAGCTCAAGGACCCGCCCGTCAAGTGCAATCTCGCCATGTACGGCTTCGAAGCTCCCGACCTCTGGCTGACCGGAATGGGTATGGACAACGCCAATCTCGCGACGGAGGCGAATCGTTGGGCGGGATGGATCGCCATAGCCAACACGGACTGACACTTGAGGCGTGTACTGATCGGTTCCCGCTGGTCCCTGTCCTTTCGACCGCACGGTGAGACGGATTGTCGTTCCGGCCCTGATGACGACCCGCAAGCAAAGCGCGCCTTCGCCGGCTCGCGCTCAGTCGGGGCGCGTTCGTCGCGCGGTGTCGGCGAACCGGCATGTGGCTTTGTCACAAAGGCGCAGCGGTGACGCCTGAGCCGGCAGGCCGCACAAGCGTTGCCGGCCCGTGGAGCAGCACCGGGCGCGAGCGCGCGTCGGCGCTGTTGGCTCTCGCCGATGGGGAGGTGTTCGAAGGTGAGGCCATGGGGGCACAGGCGCCTGGCGGGATAGCCCACGGGGAGCTCGTCTTCAACACCGTTCTCAGCGGGTACCAGGAGGTCATAACCGACCCGAGCTACGCCGGCCAGGTCGTCGCTTTCACCTATCCCCACATAGGGAATTACGGCGTCAACGCGGCCGACGACGAGGCTGGCCATCCATGGTGCAGGGGCGTCGTCGTTCGTGATATCGCCGAGCGCCCTTCGTCGTGGCGCGCGACGGGGTCGCTGGATGAGTTTCTCGTCCGCCATGCGGTACCGGGGATAACAGGCGTCGACACGCGCAGGCTTGCCCGGCGTGTGCGTGATTACGGGGCCATGGGCTGTGCTTTCGGCACGGCCGATGAGTCCGAGCTTGTTGCCGCCGCCGCGATGGAGACGGGCACGACCGGGCGCGACCTCGTCTCCGGGGTGACGACCGAAGCGCCCTACGAGCGAGGTTCGGGTGGGCTTCGCGTGGTGGCTTACGACTTCGGGGTGAAGGAGACGGCGCTTCGGTTCCTCGGTGAGCTCGCCACCGTGACGGTTGTGCCGGCCTCCTTTCCGGCTGCGAGGACTCTCGAGTTGGAGCCTGACGGCGTATTCCTGTCGAACGGGCCTGGCGACCCCGCCGCACTAGGGGCTCTTTCGGGCACGGTTGGCGAGCTTCTCGGGAAGGTGCCCGTGTTCGGCGTCTGTCTCGGTCACCAGCTGCTCGGCGCAGCCCTCGGGGCACGGACCTTCAAGCTGCACTTCGGCCACCACGGAGGCAACCACCCGGTTCGTAGGCTGGACACGGGCCGCGTCGAGGTGACGAGCCACAACCACAACTACGCAGTGGACAGGGCCTCCTTGCCGGACAGGGGGGCCACTGCCACCGAAGTGACCCACCTCAACTTGAACGACGGAGTCGTCGAGGGCTTCCGATGCGAACGTCTGGCGGCGTTCAGCGTGCAGTACCACCCCGAGGCAGCCCCGGGCCCACACGACAGCCGCTACCTGTTCGAGCAATTCAGGGAGCTGATGGAGGACGGAGCCTGATGCCCCGACGCGGTGACATCGAGGCAATTCTCGTGATCGGCTCCGGCCCGATCGTGATCGGCCAGGCGTGCGAGTTCGACTACTCGGGTACCCAGGCTTGCCGCGTGCTCAGAGCCGAGGGATACCGGGTCGTGCTAGCGAACTCGAACCCCGCAACGATCATGACCGATCCCGAGATGGCCGACAGAACCTACGTCGAGCCGCTCGACGCCGCGGTTCTCGCCGAGATCGTCAAACGGGAACGACCCGACGCGATCCTTCCCACGGTCGGAGGCCAGACGGCGCTGAACCTAGCGATGGAGCTCGCCGAGTCGGGCGTGCTCGACGAATTCGGAGTGGAGCTCATCGGCGCGAACGCCGAGGCAATCTTCACAGCTGAGGACCGCGGCCGGTTCAAGCGGGCGATGGGCGAGATCGGGCTGGAAGTGCCGGCGTCAGGGTTCGCCGCTTCCCTTGAACAGGCTATGGCTGTGGGAGAACAGGTGGGGTTCCCGCTCATGGTGCGCCCCAGCTTCATCCTCGGGGGTGCGGGCACCGGGACTGCGGACGACCGGGGAGGCCTTGCCCGGGCTGCCGCGGAAGGTCTCGCCGCCAGCCCCGTGTCACGAATCCTGATCGAGCGCTCGATCGCTGGTTGGAAGGAGTTCGAGCTCGAGGTGATGCGCGACCGCGCGGACAACTGCGTAGTGGTCTGCTCGATCGAGAACCTCGACCCCATGGGTGTTCACACGGGCGATTCGATCACAGTCGCGCCGGCGCAGACTCTTTCGGACGTCGAGTTCCAGGCCATGCGTGACGACGCCTTCGCTTGCATGAGACGCGTCGGGGTGGAATCGGGTGGATCCAACATCCAGTTCGCCGTCGACCCGGCAAGCGGTCGCCGCCTTGTCATCGAGATGAATCCGCGTGTTTCGCGTTCGTCCGCGTTGGCGTCCAAGGCGACGGGGTTCCCGATAGCCAAGATCGCGGCACGCTTGGCGGTGGGCTACACGCTCGACGAGATCTCCAACGACATCACGGGTGCCACTCTCGCGAGCTTCGAGCCCACCATCGACTACGTGGTGACGAAGGTGCCCCGTTGGGCATTCGAGAAGCTCCCCGGGAGCGTGGACCGCCTCGGAACCCGCATGCAGTCGGTCGGAGAGGTGATGGCCATCGGTCGCACCTTCCCAGAGTCCTTGCAGAAGGCGCTTCGCTCACTGGAGCAAGGCCGGGCAGGTTTGAACGCGGACCCGGCCGAGACCGCATACGAACATCTCGATGGCGACGTTCTCATTGCCAAAGCGTGCGAGCCGACCCCAGAGCGCGTTTTCCACATCGAAGCGGCGCTCAGGCGGGGCTCGACGCCCGAAGCCCTTGCGAGGGTCACCGGCGTCGACCAGTGGTTCGTCGACCAGCTGCAGCGCGTGACCCGTGGTCGTCAGCGGCTTGAAGCTTCGGCGCGTGCCGGCAAGCACATCTGGGATCTCGACCGCCGGACATGGAGAGAGGCGAAACGTCTCGGGTTCTCGGACGCGCAAGTGGCCTACCTGTTCGGTGAAACTGCTTCGCGCTCGAGCGGCCATGGTCTGGCGGAGGAGTCGGCGGTGCGCGCGGCGCGGCTAAAGGCGGGGGTGCGGCCAACGTTCAAGACCGTCGACACCTGCAGCGCGGAGTTCGCGGCACAGACTCCTTACCACTACGCCACCTACGAGGACGAGGACGAGGTGCGCCAGAGCGACCGCCCCAGCATCGTCATCCTTGGGTCCGGGCCGAATCGCATCGGTCAGGGGATCGAGTTCGACTACTGCTGTGTGCACGCGTCGATGGCACTGCGCGAAGCGGGCTACGAGACCGTGATGGTCAACTGCAATCC
>JBEKGS010000028.1:0-43736 GCA_050012675.1 Acidimicrobiales bacterium | reverse complement strand
GGACGAGCTGATCGCCTCTGCAGGCAGCGGCGCGAGCTAGGACCACGAACGATGGCCCACACGCCACTCGCGCCGCTGTCTGCCGGGGTGCTCGTCGCCGCCCTGTTGGCGGCTGTCGTACCCGCCGCCGCGTCCAACTGGAACATTTCCCTCGCGGCCGGCTCCAAGGGCGAGGCCCAGGCCCAGCCCGTACCGGCGGCCCCGAGCGGGGTGAGCGATGTGTGTGTGTCGTCAACTCAACAGAAGGTGACCGTTTCTTGGAGCGCTGTTGCGCACACGACGACCTACACGGTCCTCAAGTCGACGACCTCGACGGGAACCTACACCCCGACCGCCACGGGCGTGACCACCACCTCGTGGACCAGTGGAACCCTCACGGCGGGCAACTACTACTTCAAGGTGGAGGCCTACGTAGGCACCAACTGGGTGAGCGCCGAGTCGTCCGCGACCGGTGAGACGACGATCGCCACCTCGGGGACCGAGTGCAAACAACCGTGAGACGACAGATCACGCTCTCATTCTCGATAACGGACGAGTTAGAGGAGCTCGCCGCGGCTGGCTCGATGACCAGCAAGTCGCGCACCGCAAGACCGTGACGACTTCGGAACCTTTCCCGCTCAGGCACAACGCCCGTGCGGATGACAGGCAAGCAGCCATCCTGGCAGAACGCAACGAGTGCAGAGTGTTGCTCCTCCAAGTCGAGGCGGAACGAGATAATCTCCGCACCCAGCTTGGCAAGGCCCTCGAAGAGGTCGAACATTGGCGAACGCTTGCCGAGCACCGCGCTAAGCGCTTGTCGGATATCGAGACCAGGCAGACAGGCGAGGCGGAGCGGCGTTAGTAAGGGGTCAAAGGGTCGGGGTTGCCGGCCCGCCAGCGTGACCGGCCGCCGAGACTCGAGCACAGAGTTCGCGTCCTTACGCCGGCCTACGCGCGCGTCGAGCCCGCGGCTGGCTCGATGAATCTGCCAGGCGGAACTGCGATCTGCTGGGCTCCGCTCGACACCTTCGTCGGCGACTCAGGTCCCTAAGTCAGCCACAGGGAACATCGTCGTATTCGGAGATACCTGTTACCTCGCGCACGCGGCGGCCGCGACCAATCCCGGCACACCTGTGAAGGCAGTCGCCAACACCGGCACGACCTCGACTGCCGCCACCGGCGAGATGGCAGGGACCTGAGAAGACTCCCGACTTCTCGGCGGCGCGGCTAGCGCCCCCGTACCTTCGAGCATGGCGGTCTCGCCTTAGTGGTGGTCGGAGCGCTCCGCACTGTGACCACTTCGGTCAGTCCCGGCGGACCGACCGGCCTCTCCGCCTTACTATCTGCTGAATCGTGCCGAGCCTTGCTGCGGAAACACTCGCGGTCATGCTCCTCGTCGCGACCCTGGCATTCGCCGTCGCCCGACCGGGGGGATCGCCCGAGGCAGTGTTCGCCGTGCCGGCTGCCGGCTTGCTCCTGCTGCTTGGAGTGCTGCCATTGAGCCAGGCCGCGGCCGAGGTCAACAGTCTCGCCCCGACCATAGGCTTTCTTGCAGCTGTCCTCGTCCTGGCGGACATGTGCGATCGCCTTGGTCTGTTCGAGGCCGCCGGGACATGGATGGCCATGGCCTCTCGAGGCAGGCCGCTCACGCTGTTCACGCTGTTGTTCGCTGTCGCAAGCGTGGTGACCGCCGTGCTCAGCCTCGACGCCACAGTTGTGCTGCTCACGCCAGCCGTGCTGACCGCCGTCGTCCGGCTCCGGCTTCGGGCCAAGCCTCACGCTTACGCGTGCACGCATCTCGCCAACTCGGCCTCCCTGCTCCTGCCGGTTTCGAACCTCACCAATCTCTTGGCCTTTCGCGCGAGCGGGCTGAGCTTCGCCCGTTTCGGAGCGACCATGGCGTTGCCCTGGCTGACGGCGATCGTCGTGGAATGGATCGTGCTGCGGCGCTTCTTCGCAGACGACCTCGTCGGGCGTAGCGAGAAGCAAGTGGCCACGTCGCCGGAAGTCCCGGTCTTTGCTTGCAGCGTGGTGGCGCTCACCCTTGTCGGCTTCTTCGTGGCGTCGGTCCTTCATGTGAGCCCCGCGTTCGCGGCCCTCGCGGGCGCCATTGCCCTCGCTGCACACAGCCTGGTGCATCGACGTGCCCGGTTCCGCGAGATCGGCCTCGCTATCGACCTGCCCTTCCTTGCTTTCGTCCTGGCACTTGGGCTTGTCGTGAAGGCCCTCTCACTCCACGGGCTCGGGTCGCTCGCCCCCCACCTCGTGCCGACCGGAACATCGTTCGGATCCCTGCTCACGGCCGCAGCGCTAGCCGCTTTGTTGGCCAACCTCGTGAACAACCTGCCCACCGTTCTTCTCCTCCTGCCGGCGGCGGCTGCCGCAGGGCCGGCAACAGTGCTCGCGGTGCTGATCGGAGTCAACACCGGACCCAATCTCACTTACGTGGGCTCACTAGCAACCCTGCTGTGGCGCCGCGTATTGCACCAAAGAGGCGAGGACTTGCCCACCTCCGAATTCCTTCGGTTAGGTGCCGTCTCAGTCCCTCCCGTGCTGCTGGCCTCGACAATCGGCCTGTGGCTATCGCTCAAACTGATGGGATGATTGAGGCGGTGCGGGTCGTCGTCTGGCTGGTGGAGGGGACGTGGAGGGGATGTCTCGACACGGCCGCCGAGATCATTCCCCGGGACGCTCAGGTCACGCTTCTGCATGTAACGCCTTCCGACGTCGGCGAGGTGACGGACGCTGCCGCTGCCGGGTTGCTCGGCCGGGCCCTTCGCGCACGCAGGCCGGGCCGCCCGTTCGACATCGCCACGGACGAGGCCGCTACCGCCATCTTGCAAGCCGCGGCGACGAGGTTCGGGCGCCAGGGCACTGCCCTTGTCCATCGTCGAGGTCGTGTGGAACGCGAGGTGATCGGAGCCGTCGCACACGACGCGGATCTCCTTGTGGTGGCCCGCGACGGAGACCGTTCGCGTCTCGGGCCGCACAGCCTGGGCCATGTCACACGCTTTGTGGTCGACCACGCCCCCTGTCCGGTGTTGCTCGTCTGGCCTGACGAGCCGCCGGGTCTCGAGTCGATACCTCCGCCCCCGACCGAGCACCCTGGGCCGCGTCCGAGGCGGCCATGACGACCCGACAAGGGAGCCCTAGCTCAGCGGGACGCCACCTTCGCCACGCCTGAACTCTGTGGAGTGACCTCCGCGTCGGCACTGGACGGACTCGGACTCGAGCTGTCGCCTTGTTCGCTCTGGCTCGGTCGACGCAGCAGCGCACTCACCCGCTGACGTGACACGTCCAGAATGTGGCCGATCTCAGTGATGCGCACGCCTTCATCCCGGAGCATCTGCGCCAGCGACCGCCTGAACCCACCACCGGCCCGCGCAAGCCTGGCCGCAATGCCTGCCATTGAGGACAACGAGTGAGGCAGATCGGTGCAAGAGATGATCCGGTGCCATGACCAGCCTTGTCGTCTGCGCGTCTGGGCAGTGGCGAAGCCTTCATTGACCTCGTTCAGGCCGTCGATGCTCGACGACGCGACGTCGGACAAAGTGGAAAGGGCCTCGAGCGCCACGTCTTGCTCTACGGCCTGGGTTCCAGCCATGACAGGTGCTCCTAACTCGTCGCCCTGTCCATACCCTGATCCGGCGTTCCACAATCGGCGCGGTGGTGGCAACCTGCCACGATCAGGCGGTGATGCGAAACAGGCCGGAGAGACCGGTGAGCTCGATGAGCGTGCAGATCATGGGCCGGGGGTTGAGCAACTCCACTGTGCCGATCCTTTCCGCGACTGCCACCAACATCGCCAGACCCGAGCTGTCCATGAATTGCAGCTCGCTGAGATCGAACACAATGCGATCGGGCCCCTCGTCGAAAGTGGCGTCGACCGCCGAGCGAAGGGAGCCGACATTGGACAGGTCCAACTCCCCTATGAGCTTGAAGACTGGAGCGCCCGAGTCGTCCTGCACCTTCTTGAAACTCCAACCGGTGTCCTCTAGCTCTGCCATCGGAGCCCCAGCATTGCGATGTCGTCCTCGGATGTCTCGTCTGTGAGCTCGATGACCAGCTTGGCCAAGAGCAGGTCCAGCGGGCCTTGTTCTCGTCCCGCCACCTCCTCGAGCTTCTTGAGCCCTACATCCAGGCTCTCCGTGCGCTTCTCGACAAGGCCGTCTGTGAAGGCGATCAGGGTCGTCCCAGGACGCAGCGAGACGGTGACGGCCTCGTAGATTCCGCCAGACACGCCCAGTGGCACCCCGACGGCCGTCTCCACGTACGACGCGCCTTGGTCGTCGACGACGAGCGGATTCAGATGTCCGGCGTTCGCCAGGGTGACCTCGCGCCGGGCCACGTCCCCTACCCCGACGAGAACTGTCGCGAAATGCCCGTCGGCCAGCACGTCCAACTGCTTGGAGCACTTCTCCAAGATGACAGAAGGACTGTTCCCCTCGAGCGCATATGTGCGAATCGTGAAGCGAAGAGCCGCCATGACCGTCGCCGCGCCGAGACCGCGCCCGGACACGTCGCCGACCACGAAGGCGAAGCGCTCGTCGTCGACGGGGATGATGCTGTACCAGTCGCCCCCGATTTCCATACCCTTCGCACCGGGGAGGTACCGGACCGCTGCCTCCATTCCGGCGATGCGCGGCGTTTCCCGGGGCAACAGCGCCCGCTGGAGCGTCTCGGCGATCGCGCGCTGCTCTGCGAACAGACGTCGGATCTGCGCGGCGTCTCGCTCCGCGGACCGGCGCCGCCGTACGAGGTGCTCGGTCGCCCAGGCCGCAGCGATGGACAAGAGACATCCGAGGATCGCAAAGACCCATGGCAGCCGGGCCGGCAGTGCTCCGCCAGGTTCCCCGCGCGGCGCGGTAATGAAGGTGAGCGTTGAACTGCCGAACGGAACCGCCACTCTTGCGGTCTGGCCCGTCGGGGGAAGCCTGCTGAAGCTCGTCGTAGGAGAGCAGCCGGGCGCTCGGAATCACCGAGGTAAATCGCATAGTAGAGATCGGAGAACGCTGAGTTGTTCGCGAACGCTGACTTGCGGTCGGCGGGAACATTCTGCTCGGCGTAGATGGCAAAACGCCTGTCGGGCGACGCGAAGGCATAGCTCAGCCGCTCCCGACGCCGTTGGAAAATCGAGGCACGAAAGGCGTGCTCTAACGACGCCCTTGTCTCGGCCGAGGTGGCAAAATCCGACGCCGCGGCGACCACGGCGACTTGCCGCACGCTCGGGCCCTCGGCCTGCCAGAGCGATGCGTCCTCGAGGAGGGCCGGCACGACCTTGGCCGGCCAAGGAGCGGAGGTCTGACCGTGAGCCTGTGCGACGCCCGATGAGTGTCTCGAGGGTTCGCACCATGGGCGATACAGACTTCCGCCTCGATGTAGTCGCATCGGTTGTTGGGTATCGATCTCGGACCGACTGAACAACTTGTCACTTTCCATAAGAAAGAAAAGGGAGAGATATGAACAACGATCAGCTCCACGAGCTTTTGTACCAGGCACTCGAGACAGAGCTCGGCGGCGTCCAGGTCTACAAGACAGCCATCAGGTGCGCGAAGAACGACGACTTGCGCGAGGAGTGGGAGAAGTACCACGAGCAGACGACTCATCACGTGGAGATCGTCGAAGGCATCATGCGCGCGTTCGGACTGGATCCCTCGGCCAAGACCCCTGGCCGCACAGTGGTGCGTCACATTGGCGTCTCGTTGGTGAGAGCCATGGAGATGGCCCTCAGCGATGGGTCACCTGAAGCGGCCGAGCTCGTAGCAGCAGAGTGCGTGACGCTTGCCGAGACCAAGGACCACCTCAACTGGGAACTGATTGGAGAAGTGTCCAAGCGCGTAAACGGTCATCAGGCCGAGACCCTGCGGTCGGCTTTCGACGAGATCGAGGAGCAGGAGGACGAGCACCTTTACCACACGACCGGCTGGGCTCGGGAACTCTGGATCGAGTCACTCGGCATGCCGTCTGTGCTTCCGCCGCCCGAAGAGCAAAAGGATGTGAAGAGCGCCATCGGGGCCGCCCGCGCGAAGCAGGTCCGCTCTGAGATGACCGGATCACGCTGAGCGGGAAATCGTGAGCACCGCCAGCTGCCGGCAGCGCCGGGAACCCAAGTTGGCGTATCCGCAGCCCGAAGTGGTCAGGTGACTCTCGGACGGTCTTTGAAATCCTCGATCCCAGACTCGAGGACCTCGGCCATCAATCGTACGGCGTCGAACACGTCGACAAAGCGTGTGTAGAGCGGAGCCGGACCGAGCCTGATCACATCGGGTGGCCGGAAATCTCCGATGACCATCTGGCGTTCGATCAGCGTCCTGCACCACGACCAGGCCCGAGCGTGGGCGAGCGACACGTGAGCGCCTCTGCGGGAAGGATCGGCTGGAGAGGCCAAGGTGGCGCCGAGCGGCTCAAGTCGCGCCCGCACGAGGTCCACCAACATCGCCGTCAACTGCTGCGACTTGGCCCATAACGCCGGGACACCGGCTGACTCTATGATCTGGGCCGCGGCGTCAACCGCCAACAGTCCCAGCACGGGCGGGGTACCCGTGAGAAAACGCCCGATTCCCGGTACCGGATCGTAGCTGGGGCCCATGGCGAACTGGTTCTGCTGACCGTGCCAGCCCCACACCGGTTGGCGAAGCTCGGCCTGCAGATCGCGCCTCACGTAGGCGAAAGCGGGCGAGCCCGGGCCGCCGTTCAGGTACTTGTAGGTGCAACCGACAGCAAGGTCGGCATCGGCCTCGTCCAAGGCGACCGGAATGGCGCCAGCGCTATGGCACAGGTCCCACAGTACGAGTGCACCGTGGCGATGGACCGCCTCGGTCACCGCCGCAAGGTCCACGCGAGCAGCCGTGCGGAAGTTGACGTGAGAAAGGCACACTAGCGCTGTGTCCGCGTCGGTTGCGAGCTCCACGTCTTCTGGGTCCAGCCCGTCGACTGTGCTGCTGCGCAGAAAGCGCAACTCCCGACCGCTGGCTTCAGCGAGCCCCTGCAGCACATAACGGTCCGTTGGGAAATCGTCCGCATCCGCCAGGATCACCCGCCGGTCGGGCCGGGCCGACAAAGCCGCGGCTGCCAGCTTGTAGAGGTTGACGGTTGTGTTGTCACAGACCACCAGCTGGCCCGGTCCGGCACCGACCAGCCGGCCAACTCGGTCGCCCACGGCGCCCGGCAGGTCGATCCACCTCGACCATCCGCCAACCAGGTTGTCGGTCCAGTCGCGCACGGCCGCAGCGAGTCCCTCGACGACCGAGGCAGAAGGGCAACCCAGGGAGTTGCCGTCGAGATAGATGGGGCCCTCGAGCTTGAACTGACTCCTGTAGGGCGCCAACGGGTCAGCTTGGTCCATCATCAAAGCAGCGGCACGGTCCACTGGCCCATTCTGCCTGCTCCGGCCGGAACGCTCATCTCGGTCCCGGCTCCGTGCAGTTGCCGCAAACCAAGAGCGTGGAGGTGCTCGACAACGGGCCGATGACCGCGGATACGAAGCGCAACCTCGGCACTGACCTGACCCGGCCGATCGGGCACGTCACGCGCCCGTCTTGCCGCCACCGTCAAAGAGACTTTTGGCCCTAGCTCAGTTGTCAGCTGTCGGCCAACGTGGAGGCATGACCGTCCAGAACCTCGAAGAGTTGTCGCGCGGTGAATGTCTACGCTTGCTGGCCAGCGTTTCTCTCGGGCGGGTGGGCCTCAGCATCAACGCCCTTCCGGCCGTGCTGCCGGTCAACTTCGCTCTTCTGGACGGCGAAGTCGTTTTTCGCACCGTGGAAGGAACGAAGTTCCACGCGGCCACAGCCGGTAGGGTGCTCGCTTTCGAGGCCGACGGCCACGAGGCCGACGGCTCGAGCGGATGGAGTGTTCTTGTTCAGGGCGTGTCAAGAGTCATCACCGACCCAACCGAGCTGAGCCGGGCTCAACAGCTCACCATGGAGCCTTGGGGGGTCGACCGGACCGCCGACCGGATCGTCCGAATCTCAACCACGCTCATCAGCGGACGACAGTTCCACCGGACACGGCAATAGGAGTCGGTGGCTGGCTCACCTCAGAGCCTCCGAAGCTCGCGGCGACCCTCCGCTTTGTTCTCCCGGTTCGTCTGCGGGCAGGAAAGCACTCGTACACGTACGCAAGTGGTATTACACTGACGCCGTGACTCCCCGGGCGGAGCTGACCGGACAGATCAAGCTGAAAGAAGAGGCCAAGGCGACGGGCCGGCGCGCCGCATGGGGGTCGATCTCGCGCGAGCAGGTGATCGCAGCCGCGACGCAGGTCGTGAAAGCCGGCGGCTACCAGGACATGACCATCCGAAGCCTCGCCGCCGAGCTCAAGGTGGCGCCTATGTCGCTGTATCGCCACGTGCGCGACAAGGACGACCTGCTTGACGAGGTGGTCGATCGTCTCTTGGCACGGGTCTGGAAGCCACGTGTCGACGAACGCGACTGGCAGCGCTGGGTCACAGAAGCCGCGGACAGACTCCGACGTTTCCTCGTCGCCCAGCCCGCTGCGCTTCACGTCTATCTACGGCACCCTGTCGTGTCACCGTCGGCGATCGCCCGGATGAACGCCATGATGCGGGTCCTTCGACAAGCCCTCCTCGACGAACAGTTGGCTCGGCGTGCCTACGGAGCGATCCACACCTACACGGTCGGTTTTGCCGCCCTCGAGGGTTCCCGGGCCGGTTGGCAGCCCTCGAACGCGGACAACGAGGTGGTGAGACAGCTCGTCTTGTACACAACCTCCCGTCAGTTCGACGTGGGCCTGCGTTATCTGATCGAAGGCATCGCTCGCGATGCTCCGGTCATCCTCGACGGAAACGGCGCCGAGCTCGTCGGCTTGGATCGTCCGGCGGGACTGGATCCGGAGGGAACCAGCCCTCGAGGCGGCCATCTGCCTCGCTAGCGCTCGCAGAAATCCAGTTCGAAGCGGAAAGGCGCCAGTTTGCCCAATGGCTGCGAATGGCTGTTTCGTCAGGCGTCGGGACGTGACGACGATGACGATCACCTGGTGCAGTCATCTGCCGACGACAAGCCACCACCGGCGTCCTCGGTCCTTTGCATCCTGGCCCGTTCCGCTGAGGTGAACGCTATTCGTTGCTCAGCGCCCGAGATTCCCCGCAGAGGACTGCTGTTCAATAGCTGGAGTCCCGGTCCCCTGGAGGGACCGGGACTCCATGGGAGAACTAGAAGGTGTTGCCCCCGCTTGCTCAGCTGGTGATCGATGCACCTCCCAGTGTCTGGGACGTCGCGAACACCGTTGTGCCGGTGGCGTACACGGCGTTGTTGACCGTCGGAGTGCCCGGCTCGGTGTAGATGATGGCGGCCGTGCCCTGGGGCGCGTTGAAGCCGCCGGTCGCAGTCAGGGTCAGGACATCGCCGGAGCTGGTGCAACCCGTCACGGTGCCTCCGGGCGTCGGGTTCGGGACCGTCACCGAGTCGTACACGAAGTCGGCGTCAGCACCCGTCGTCGGGCACGACACCGGCTGACCATAGGTGATCGCGATCGACCCCGAAGTCACGACCGCCGACACCATGGCTGGTGTGCCGGTGAGCGTGAGCTTCTGAGTTGGCGCGTAGACGGAGGTGCCAGTTGCGAAGACCGACGCCGTCTGGCTGTTTGTGGCAGGGGCGTTGTAGACAATGCTGCCTGTCGTACCGACCGGCAGGTCGAACGGCGGGGTCGCCGGCAACAAGGTCACCGTCGTGGTCCCCGAGCAGCTGGCGATCGCCCCACCGGATGTCGTTCCGCTCGAGTAGTAAACGAAGTCCGAGTAGGCGGCCGTCGGGCAGGTCACGTTCTCGTTGTAGGTGATCACGATCGAAGCCCCTGTCACGACTGCCGAGACCATGACCGGTGTCGGCGGCACTGTGACAGCTGTTGTCTGGGTCTTCGCGAACTGCGGGAAGTTGTTCGGGGAGTACACCGCGTTTCCGGACGCGCCGCTTGTCGGTGACCCCGGAGCGGTGTACGCGATGCTGGCTGTGCTCCCCGGCAGGGTAAAGGCCCCAGTCAGGTACAGCTGGTCGGCACTGGCATTCGAGCAACCGGTGACCGCACCACCGGATGTCCCGGTTGACGAGTCGTACACGAAGTCCGCGTCGGCACCTGTCGTCGGGCAGGCAACAGGCTCGTTGAAGGTGAGCTCGATCTGCGTCGACGAGTTCACAACCGCTGCGGTTATGGTTGGCGTCGTCCACATCGAGCCCGAGAGGGTCTGAGTCGCCGCATAGAGCACCGGGCTCGACGAGCCCGTGGCCCACACGGCCGTGGCCGGGCTGTTGGTCGCAGGGGCGGTGTAGACGAGGGTCCCCGGAGCAGGTGGTTCGGCGCTGGCCAGGTCAAGTGTCAGCTGGTCTGGACCGGACACGGTGCAACCGGTGATCTGGTCGGTGGCGACACCGGTGTAGTTGTACACGAAGTCCCCGTTTGCGTCGGCGTTGGTCGGGCAGGTCACGTCCTCGTTGTAGGTGACAACGAGCGTCGACCCGGTCTCGTACGCCGACACCATGGCCGGCACGACCGTCGCCGCCGGCACAGCGAGCGACTGCGTCGCCTCGTACTCGGTCGGGTTGTTGGTGGCGTAGACAGCGTCCGAGTTGTTGGCGGGAGCCGTGTACACGATGGTGCCTCCAGTACTTCCCGGCAGGGTGAACGATGAACCGGTCAGGGTCAGTACGTCACCGGAGGTTGTGCAGCTGCCGGAGGTGATGGCGCCGCCTGACGCTGAGCCGGTCCACTCGTAGGAGAAGTCGCTCGAGGCGCTCGCCGGACAGGACACAGGCTCGTTGTAGGTGATCGCGATCGACTTGTCGGTCACGACCGCCGACACCATGATCGGGCCGGCGTTCGAAGGCTCGAAGTACCCGAAGACGTCGATCGCGAGGTTGATGGTCGCACCGTGGCTGTTGAAGACGTCAACCTTGCCCGCAGAGTCGATGTCCGCGATGGTGAAGTTGGGGACACTCTCGTTGGCGACCCAGTTGAGGTCCGAGGCGACCGGGTTCGTCGTGTCGGAGGTCGGGTAGACGGTGAGGTAACCGGGGGCGTCGCCTGAGATCACGGTGAAGTTGGCGGCCACCGCAGTGGCAGTTCCGGCGGGGATCCCACTGCCGGCCGCGGCGAGTAGGAAGCTCTCCGTCGTATTCGGCGCTATCGGTGTGCCCGCACCCACTAGTGAGCTGGTACGCGTGTCTGCGACGCGAACAGGCGTGATCGGCACGAACACCGAGCCGGTGCCTCCCAAACCGGTGTAGTACCCGTCCACGTCAACGTCCACGTCGACCGTGCCGGCGTGGTTGTAGACCTCGATCTGTCCGCTGGTGCCGACTTCGACAGTCACGCGGTTCGCGATCGCGACGTTTCTGGCCTGCTTGGGAAAGTTCAGGTTGGATGCGAGGGGCCTGGCCGCGCCTGCGGGGTAGACCGTCAGGAAGCTAGGCGCCGTCGCACGTTCAGCTGTCAAGTTCGCAACCACCGCTGTGGCAGTCGAGGGAACGCCGTCGTTTGCGGAGCTACCCGCGACGACGACCGGCAAGCTGGAGTTCGCCGCTATCGACCGACCGACCGCGAGAGTGCCGAGAGCACGCACGGGCGAGATCGGGTTGTAGAGCCCGATTCCGTCCGTCGCGGGAGTGCTCGTGTAATAGCCCTCTACGTCGACAACGACGTTCGTGCTGCCGGCGTAGTTGAAGATGGACACTGCACCCGAGGAGCTGAGCGGCACCGTGACGAGATTCGCCACGGTTTCACCTGGTGTGAAGTTGAGATTGGAAACCGTCGGTGTCGAGGTCCCCGCGGGGTAGACGGTCAGGAACCCTGCCGCTGTCGGGTCGACGGCGGTCACATTGAGCACTGCGGCGGAAGCTCCGGCGGGTACGCTGCCGAGTCCGGTCACCTGCACATCGAGTGTGGAGCCGGCTGTGAGGGTCTTTCCCGCGTTTGGCTCTCCGGAATTCGACCGTGTGTCTGTGATGCGGAACGGCGGCATCGAGACGTACGTGCCCATGACGGGCGTTGTCGCTCGTGGCGCGCTCTTCGGACTGACAGTCGCCGCCGAGGCCGGACCCGACAATAGTGGGACCAACATCGCCGCGGTGGCGAGAATCGGGAATAGGTAAACCATTCGGATCTTGCGCATTTGACGCTCTTTCTCTCCTTTTCACGGACCGTCTGCCCTGGGCGGGGACGATCGCCTCACGTACATGTACCCACACGTATCTGTACGCAATCAGACCTGAGCTCGTAACACTCGTGGGGTGCCGCACCGACCCAGCACTCGTGACGGCGCGGGGGCCCTGGGCGACCTCTGACCGGTTGCGACCTCCAGGTCTCCGGACGTGTCAAGGGTGGTCGCCTGACGTCACCGATCCGCGCGGACCTCGAGGCGACGACCTCAGTTCACCCCGCCGCCGGACAGGGGTGCATGCCACGTCTCTCGGCAGCCGTCTGGGGGACGAGCCGTGACGCGCTCGCTTCGATTGAGAGGCCCCCTTTACTTCTGGCCCACCTGTTCCGCGGTCGGTCTCCGGAGCCTCATCCTCACCGGGCCGGGTGATCCGGGCTCAAAGAGCCCAGGGCCAGCTGCTATGCCCGCGGATGGTCGCGACGTCGAGGCTTGTTGTGCCTGGGACCGACCGGGCCCGGACTCCGGAGGAACGGCTCGGGTTCGTCACGCGCGCAGGTCGCGCAGGCTGAGGGTGTGCAGCGGAACACTTTTCCATCGAGCGCCAAAGGTCCGCTCGGGCAGTCTGCACGTCACGACGAGGCGATGCGGCGTCTCGAGAAAGACGACGTCCAACCGAAGGGTGCTCCCGTCGAGCCACCCGCCGACGCAGGCGGTCGGCACCCCGTCGCAGCGCGACACCGGCTCGGTCACCACCCACTTGTCGTTGCGGAAGCCGGCGTTCATGGTCCAGTCGGCTTCACTGAAGGTGACTCGCCAGCCATCCTCCTCTCGTGCGAGTTTGACGGCCAACAGCGACTCTTGTTGTTCGCAGGCGCCGCGTATAGGCAGGAACGTCCCTCTCGTCCAAACCTCGTCATCGTTGAAAGGGGCGAACCGACCCTCGAAACTCCGCACCGCAAGATGCTCGAGACGCCGCTCGAGGACGGTGCCGGCATCTGCGTCGCGATCGGTCGCGTCGAACGCGGGCAAAAGCTTGTCCCACATGACATCCAGCACAGCCTGCATGTCGTCTGTCTGCGCCGTCATCGCCACGACGGCGTCGTATTCGGGCAAGACGACACAGAACTGCCCGTAGGCTCCGTCTCCGCGGTAGCCGTGGCGCGACATCCAGAACTGGAACCCGTAGCCCTCTTGCCAGTCCGGCTCCGGCTCGCCAGCGCCGTTTAGCCGTGAGCGGGTCGATATGTGGGGCCGCGTCGCGTCGGCCACCAGATCCTCGGCCAGGAGCTGATTACCTCGCCACTTGCCGCGCTGTAAGTAGAGCTGGCCCAAGCGGGCAACGGTGTCGGTCGTGGCGAACAGTCCACTGAATCCGATGTCGCGTCCTACGGGGTGCTGTCGCCAGCTCACTTCGCCTGCGCCGAGTGCCTCACCCAGGCGCTGGCGGAGATACTCGACGAGCGTCTGACCGGTCCGCCTCTGAACGATCGCCGCCAGCGTGTAGGTCGCCGATTGGTTGTATGCGAAGACGGTGCCGGGCTCGCGTTCGGGCGGCAACTGCAGGAATCCCCTGATCGGTTCATCCGGGTCGGAAGACAATACCTGCTCCCACGTCTCGCCCAGATGCCCACTGGCCATGGCGGCGACATGGCGAACAAGCATCGAACGTGCCCGCGCGAGGGTGATCTCTGCGTCAAGCTCAGGGAAGTGCGCGATGACCGGATCGTCGAGCTGCAGGAGCCCATCGGCTATGGCCAACAACGCGGCGGTGGAGGTGAAGCTCTTGCTGAGTGAGTAGAGAAGGTGTCGCCGTTCAGGCGTATAGGGCCACCACCAGCCTGAGGCGATGACCTGGCCGTGCCGCAGGATCATCAAGCTGTGCGGATCTGCCTCGGGAAGAGCTTCCAGCGCGTCGAGGAACGACAAGATGCCGTCTGCGGCGACACCCTGTGACGCCGGGGTGCTGACCGGCAGCATGTAAGTGCTCATCGTTCTCCCGTCTCGACTTCGGTTCCCCTGCCAGCGCTTTCCCGGCCGTCGGGCGGCCAGCAAGCGACATCTCCGTGTTCGCCTGACACGGAGCTCCGAGGGATCCAGTATCGATCATCGCATCTGCCTGCGTCGCATGCTCCGCCGGCGTTTTGTCTGCCAGCCGGTTGGGACCGACCCTGGTGAGGACTCGCTCTTGTACATGGCGACCCCGCCGGTGGGGGCGAGCAGGCGACCTGCCGACAACAGCGCCAGCCGTGCTCGGCTTCGAACCGGCCTGTTGAACAACTTGACGGGAGGACCTCCCGGCCGCGCACTCCGCAGGAGCAGCTGAGCCAACTGCGGCTTGCCGGAAGGCTGGTGTCACAGGGCCGATGTAGCCTCCCTCGCCGTCGGATCACGTCGTGATCCCCTTGACCAGCCAGCGCCACGCCGTACGGGTGCTGGTGCGGTTTGTTGCTCCTGCAGCGGGGCCACTGCACATATCGCGGCCCGGCAGGGCTTCCTGGGCTGGAAAGCCCCGCGTCCTTTGGACTGTGCTCCTCGGGCTGATGGCCCCTCTTCTGACGGACAAGGTGCCTTCATCGGCATCACACGGAGGACTCAGGCAATGCTGGACAAGAACAACCACCCCGAACTCGTCGCCCAGTTGACAGAGGGAATCGGTGCCCTCACATCGTCGGAGGAATGGCAGCGCTACCTCGGGTTCCAGAGCCGCTTTCACCACTACAGCTTCGGGAACGTTCTGCTCATCGCCGCCCAGCGCCACGAGGCATCTCGGGTTGCAGGCTTCAACGCCTGGCGGGGCCTCAACCGCTTCGTCCGCAAGGGGGAAAGGGCCATCTGGATTCTCGCCCCCATGGTCTACAAGACCGTTGAGGACGGCGAGGACGACCGGGTCATCCGGGGCTTCAAGTTCGTGCCGGTCTTCGACATCGCTCAGACCGACGGCGAAGAGCTGCCGTCGGTCTGCAACCGGCTCGAGGGCGACGATCCCAGGGGACTCTACGGCCGGCTCGTGACAGTCGCGCGGTCCTGCGGCTTCACTGTCGAGGACCACGACTTCAACGGCGGCGCGAATGGCGATTGTTGCCATGACAACCGGCGCATACGGGTCGAGACCACCAACACGGCCGCGCAGCGGGTAAAGACGCTCGCTCACGAATTGGCCCATGCCCTGCTCCACCAGAGCTGCGACAACCGGGTACTCGCCGAGCTGGAGGCTGAGTCCACGGCCTACGTCGTCTGCCACGCACTTGGGCTTGATTCCGGCGACTACTCCTTCGGCTACGTCGCCACCTGGGCAGGTGGCGGCGACCAGGCGATCTCCGGAATCAGAGCCTCGTGCGACCGTATCCAGAAGGCCGCGGCCGCCATTTTGCAGGCTATAGAGCCTGTGGCTGACGACGAGGCCGCTTGAGACTGCTCGAGACTGCTCGCTCCGAAAAAGGCGGAAACAGTATGCATCTGCTCGGTGTCCGGCGTCGGCTCGGTCGCCAGGACGCGAAGACCGTCCCAAGATGGGTCGCCGACTCGAGCTGGATGACCGCGCTCATGAAAAGGCCCCTCCTCCGAGTAGGTGGCTTTCGGCTCCGGGGCGGCCCATGTGCCGGTCCGACTCGCTAATCTCGACGACACCCGCGCCAGGCTAGGCGGATCATCAGCTGCTCAACGGACAAGAGTACGGCCAAAGGGGGGATGGACTCTCTTGCGCTTCGACCTTCGCGTTCTGCCCCGACGACTGCCTCTGGCACCGGGCCAACCAGTCGCGCCTCGTCTTCGAAGGGCCTGTGGGCTCGACAGGCGCCGTTGTCGAGCGTGAGCTCCGTTCATCGGCAAGTGCGGACGTTCGGTCGACCACCGGACCGCGGCGAACCGCTTCGCCCGCGTACCTCCAGCGACGAGGCTGCCGCTGCGGCCATGTGACAATGGGCGACTCCTAATGCTAACTATTTCGATTATATTTATCGGACCAATGGATTAACGAGGGTGGACGGTTCCGCGATGACAGATTCACAACACGCGGCGCCCGCGGCCGGGAAGGCCGCTGGCCGCTGCCTGCTGACGATCCACGCCCACCCTGACGACGAGTCTGAGTTCGGCGGCGCCACCGTGGCCCGCTACCACCACGAAGGTGTGCACACGGTCCTCGTCTGCTGCACGGACGGAGGAAGCGGGCGCATCTTGAACCCGGAGGTGGGCCAGGTCGGCGACCGCACCAACATCGCCCAGATCCGACGCCTCGAGCTGAAGAACGCGGCCGCCATCGTCGGCTACGACGAACTCGTCATGCTGGACTATCCGGACTCCGGTTCGGTCGGCCTGACTGAGCGGTCCCCGGACTGCTTTGCCCGGATCCCTCTCGAGGGACCGGTGGGCCGCGTGGTCGAGGTGATCAGGCGGACGCGTCCTCAGGTGATCGTGACCTACGTCGACGACCAGCGCGTCTACCCGCACCCCGATCACATACGCGCGCACGAGGTGGCGCTCTTGGCCTTCGACGCTGCCGGCGATGCCGCCGCCTACCCCGCCGCGGGCCCAGCCTGGCAGCCCCTCAAGCTCTATTACACCCTCGCCTCGAAGCAGCGTCGCAGGACCATCAACGAGAAGTACCTGGCGCTGGGCATGCAGGCGCCCTTTACCGCCCGTGAGGGAGCCGGCCTCCAGGGACGAGGTGATCCCGAGCTCGCTCCCGAGCAGGCCCGCGTCACGACACGGATCGAGGTCGCCCCCTTCGCCCACAAGTGGATCGAGGGAATGCGGGCTCACCGGAGCCAGACCAAGCCCGCGCTGGCCGAGACCCTTTCGATCGCCCCGGAAGCCATTCCCGACGTCTACGGAGTCGACGAGTACATCCTTGCCCGGGACCTGACAGGGCGTGACGAGCGCGCCGGTCTGAAGGAGACGGACCTTTTCGCAGGCGTGGACTGCCAGGGCGACGAAGTTGCCTGAGCACCGCCGACGATCCAAAACCAATCACCGACAACACAAGGGAGGAAGCACATGAAATACAGCAAACGACTGGCAACTGTAGGCGCTGTGGGGGTGTCACTTGCCGCCTTGGTGGCGGCGTTCGGCACCTTCGCGGCCGGCACATCGAGCGGCAGCCCGGCCACGGCCAGGGCGGCTCACAGCACATACGCGCCCGGCGGGACCCTCGAGGTGAGCATGGGAAGCCCCCCGGAATCCCTCGACCCACAGTCGGGCTACTCGAGCGAGTCCCAGGAGGCCGACTGGCTCGTCTACACACCACTTGTCACCTACGCCCACAAGAGCGGCCTCGCAGGTGACACGCTCATCCCGGGGCTGGCGACCGCGCTGCCCGCCGTCTCCGACGGCGGGACGGTCTACACGGCCACCTTGCGCAAGGGCCTGAAGTACTCCAACGGGGTCGCCGTCAAGGCGTCGGACTTCACCTACACGATCGAGCGCGACCTCAAGGTCGGCTGGGGCGGTGACTCGTTCTACACGAGCAACATCGTCGGCGCGGCGGCCTATCAGGCGGGCAAGTCGAAGACGATCACCGGAATCGTCACCAACGACGCCACCGGTCAGATCACGATCCATCTCCTCGCCCCCTACGGAGCGTTCGACAATGTCCTCGCTTTCCCATCCTCGGGCCTCGTGCCCACGGGAACGGCCATGACGGCCCTGTCGAGTGCGCCGCCGCCCGGAGTCGGGTCGTACGAGATCACCCAGGTGAAGCCGAACGTGTCGTTCACCCTCAAGAAGAACCCGCTTTTCGCGGGCTTCCACATCCCGGGCATCCCGACCGGATACGTCGACACCGTCCAGGTCACGATCCAGACCAACGCCAACACCGAGGCTCAGAACGTCCTCGACAACACGAGCGACGAGTTCGACTGGGGTGACGTGCTCCCGCCCGCACTGGTCGCCCAGGTGGAGACGCAGGCCAAGAACCGCTACCGGCCCGAGACTCTGGCAGCCACCGACTACTTCTGGCTGAACGTCCACATAGCGCCGTTCAACAACGTCTTGGTGCGCGAGGCGGCGAACCTGGCCGTGAGCCGGGTGGCGCTGCAGCGCCTGGCCAGCGGGCAGATCACACCGACTTGCTACTACCTGCCCCCGAGCATCGTCGGCGCCGCCTCTGGCCCCTGCCCCCTCGGCGCCCCTAGCGGCAACGGGTCCTTCTCCGCCAGCTCGCTCGGGTCGTCGGCGGACATCGCGCTGGCCCAGAAGCTCGTCAAGCAGGCCAAGCTCGTCGGAGCGCCGGTCTCGGTCTGGACCGAGAACCGGGAGCCTTTCGAGTCGTTCGGGACATACCTCAACGCGCAGCTGAACACGATCGGCCTCAAGTCGACGCTCAAGGTGATCAACAGCGGCGTGTTCGACCCGACGATCGGCTCCGCCAAGGTCGACCCGCAAGCCGGCTGGGGCGAGTGGTCACAGGACTACCCGAACCCGGGCGACTTCTATCTCGTGCTCGACGCCCGTTCGATCGAGCCGGTCAACAACTTGAACCTGGGCTACATCGACGACCCGCACATCCAGTCGACGATCATCCGCCTGGACAAGGTGCAGTCGAGCGACCTCGGCAGCGTCGCCTCGCAGTGGCAGGCCCTTGAGAAGTACGTCGACAGCAAGGACTACCAGATCAACTTCGGCTACGAGGTGAGCCCCTTCTTCCTGTCTGACAGGGTCGATTTCGCCACCGCCGTGTTCCAGCCGGTGTTCGGCGACGACTGGTCGACATTCGAGCTGAAGAGCTCATAACTAACATCGCAACATGATTTTCGACGGCGTTGGCCGTCAGCCGAGTGTCGGCGTCCGATGACAGCGGTGTAGGGCTCCCGGTGGTAGCCGGAGAGCCCTACACCGCCACTTCTGTCACCCCGTACCGTCTGGCGCTGCGACGGCTCCGGCACAACTACACGGCGCTGTTCTTCGGGTTCCTGTTCGTTCTCGTCGTCGTCATCTGCCTGCTCGCGCCCGAGTACGCCAGGTACATCGCCCACACCGGCCCGAACGACCAGCACATCACCGATGTGCTGAATATCAACGGCAAGCAGGTGGACGTCGTCTCGCTGACAGGCGTGCCCATAGGGCCCACTTGGCACAGCAGGTTCTTCCTCGGGGCCGACTCCTTCGGACGCGACCTGGCGGTCCGGCTCCTCTACGGTGGCCGGACCTCGCTAGCCATAGGGGCCATGGCCACCGCCGTCACACTCTGCCTGGCCACCGTCCTCGGCCTCGCGTCGGGTTACTACCGGGGCTGGGTCGACGGAGTTATCTCCAGGATCCTCGACATCGTCTGGGCATACCCGGCCCTCCTGCTCGCCATCGCCATCGGGGTCAGCCTGGCGACGGGGGGGATCAGCATCGGCCCGATAGTGCTCAACAGCGGCTCGATATTCATCCCGACCTTCATCATCGGGATCGTCTATGTCCCATATGTCGCCCGCCCCATCAGGGCGGAGGTGCTCGCTTTGAGAGAGCGTGAGTTCGTCGAGGCGGCCCGCGCGCTCGGGTTCTCGAACTTGAAGATCATGGCGACCGAGATCCTCCCGAACCTGAGCTCGACGATCGTCGTGTTCGCGGCCCTGCAGCTCGCCCACTCGATAATCCTGGAAGCGGCCCTCTCCTATCTCGGCGCCGGCGTCCAGCCGCCCGCCTCGTCCTGGGGCACCTTGTTGGCATCGGGCACGCCGCTTTTCACCGTCGCCCCTTATCTGACCCTGGCCCCGGCGACCTTGCTCGTGGCCGCCTGTCTCGGCATCAACATCTTCGGCGACGGCCTGCGACAGGCCCTTGACCCGAGGGGCAGGGTGGGGGTCGCCCGCTGATGGCACGCTTCCTCGCGCGCAGGCTCGCCTCCTCGGTCCTGGTGCTGTTCACCGTGAGCGTCCTCACCTTCCTCATCTTCGAGGTCATCCCCAACGGCAATCCTGCCCTGCGCCTCGCCGGGAGGACGGCGACCTCGGCCAACATCGCGGCCGTCGAGAAGGCCTACGGCTTCAACAAGCCGATCTACATCCAGTACCTGAGAACCATGGGACAGATCTTCACCGGCAAGATCGTCTCTTACGCCCAGAACCTGAACGTGCTGTCCCAGCTCAAACAGGACCTGCCCGTGACGGCTTCGCTCGTGCTCGGCGCGGCCGTTCTGTGGACCCTCCTCGGCATCCTCTTCGGCCTTGTCGCAGGCCTGAACGCCGGGGGCAAGATCGACACGGGCATCACCGTGCTCAACTTCGTCGGCATCTCGGCACCCTCGTTCGTCATCGGATACGTCCTCATCTACTTCCTCTCGTTCAAGTTCCACGTTTTTCCCTCCAGCGGATACGTGGGGCTGTCTGACCCACTCGGGTGGGCCGACCATCTCGTCATGCCCTGGTTCAGCCTTGCCATCCTCTACACCGGCATCTACGCCCAGGTGCTGCGGGCCAGCGTCGTCGACACCCTCGGGGAGGACTTCGTCCGCACGGCCAGGGCAAAGGGCCTGTCCCGGCGCCGGGTGGTCATCCACCACGTGCTGCGGACCTCGCTCACCCAGATCGTGTCGCTCTGCGGCCTCGACATTGCCGCGGTGCTCGGGGGCTCGGCCATCATCATCGAGGTCGTGTTCAACCTGCCGGGCATCGGCAATTACGCCGCCCAGTCGATCGGCGCCCTCGACGTGCCGCCGGTGCTCGTGATCACCATGTTCGGTGCCTTCGCCGTCGTTGTCTTCTCGACCATCGCCGATGTGATCTATGCCGTCTTGGACCCACGTGTCCGTGCAGGGAGCTCCTTGTGACGGCCCTGCTCGAGGTCGAGGACCTGGACGTGAGCTTCAGAACCGAAGAGGGCGTCGTGCGTGCTGTCGACCACGTCTCGTTCTCGCTGCAGCGCGGCGAGCTCCTAGGCATCGTCGGCGAGTCGGGATCGGGCAAGTCCGTGACGGCGCTGTCGCTCATGGGCCTGAGCCGCGGCCCGAACGCCAGCTTCTCGGGTCGCGTCATGTTCGGGGACCTCGATCTCCTGACGGCCGCCGAGCGCCAGCTCGAACGCGTGCGGGGCCGGCGAATAGCCATGATCTTCCAGGACCCGATGACCGCCCTCAACCCCGTGCACCGCGTCGGGGACCAGATCGTCGAGCAGATCCGCGAGCATGAGCGTGTCAGCCGGCGCCGCGCCCTGGACCGTGCCGTCGAGTTGCTCGACCGCGTCGGCATTCCCCGCGCCCGCGACCGTGCGCGGGCGTACCCGCACGAGTTCTCGGGTGGCATGCGTCAACGGGTCATGATCGCCATGGCCCTGTCGTGCTCTCCCGAGATCCTGATCGCCGACGAGCCCACGACCGCCCTGGACGTGACGACCCAGGCCCAGATCCTGGCCGAGATCGACAAGCTGCGGCGGGACTCGGGCGTCGGCGTGATCCTCATAACCCATGACCTTGGTGTCATCGCGGATGTCGCCGACCGGGTCGTGGTCATGTACGCCGGGCGCGTCGTCGAACAGGGCAGCCTCGCCGACATCTTCTACGATCCCCGCCATCCCTACACCTGGGGACTGCTCGGGTCCGTGCCCCGCCTGGACAGGGCCCGCCCGGCCCGCCTGCCCACCATCCCCGGCTCGCCGCCGTCGCTGCTCCACCCGCCGGCCGGGTGCCACTTCGCGCCCCGTTGCGCCTGGCGCTTCGAGGCTTGCAGCGCCGTGCCCGAGCTTTCCGCCGACGACCCTGAGCACACCGAGCACCTGGGCCGCTGCTGGCTGCCGCTCGGGCTCGCCCGGGCCAGACGGGTAGTCGACGGCTCGATCGGGCTTCCGGTGGCCGCCGCGGGCGACCGGGCCGGGACCTCGAGCACAGCGTGAGCACGCCCGGCTCGAACGACTCGGCGGCCTTGCTGGAGGTCGAGCACCTCGAGATGTGGTTCCCTGTCCGGCAGGGGACGGCAGGAGGCAAGCGGGGCCAGGTGCACGCCGTGGACGACGTCAGCTTCGCCGTGGCGGAAGGCGAGACACTCGGGCTCGTGGGCGAGTCGGGATGCGGCAAGACGACGCTCGCGCGCTGCGTCGTGCGCCTGCTGCAACCAAGCGCCGGGACGGTCAGGTTCCGCGGCGACGACATAACCTCGCTCGGCTCGCGGGCGCTGCGCCCCTACCGGGCCAAGATGCAGATCGTCTTCCAGGACCCCCGCGGGTCGTTGAACCCCCGTAAACGCGTGAGCCAGATCATCGGCGCCGCCCTCGAGCTCGACGCGGGCGGTGGCTCCAAACAAGACCGCGTCCGCAAGCTGCTCGACCAGGTCGGACTCAACCCGGAGCACGCGAGCCGGTTCCCCCACGAGTTCTCCGGCGGCCAGCGCCAGCGCATCGGCGTTGCCCGCGCCCTTGCCGTCAACCCACAGCTGATCGTGCTGGACGAGCCCGTCTCCGCGCTCGACGTCTCGATCCAGGCCCAGGTCATAAACCTGCTCGACGACCTGCAGGAACAGCTCGGCTTGTCCTACATCTTCGTGGCCCACGACCTGAGCGTGGTGCGACACGTCTCGGACCGCATCGCGGTGATGTACCTCGGCAAGGTCGTCGAACTGTCGGCCGCCGAGGAGCTCTACACCCGTCCGGTGCACCCCTACACCCAGAGCCTGCTCGCCTCCATCCCGATCGCGGACCCGGAACTGAGCCGCTCGCGAGTGCGCCAGGTCGCCCGCGGCGAGCTGCCGAGCCCGGTCGACCCGCCGCCGGGGTGCAGGTTCCACACCCGTTGCCCGGGCGCCACCGACATCTGCCGGCAGGTGGAGCCACCCCTCACGGTGTACCCCGGTGGGCACGAGGCCGCCTGCCACCATCCCCTCAACGTCAGCGCGTCCGACCTCGCCGGCGCGCGGCGCAGTCCCGCCGCCTCGCGCTCGGCCGGCCCGGACACCCCGACTGCCCCGGGGGCCGTGGCGGCGGACTGGACCCCGACGGGAACATGAGCCACGGTGGCACCGGCGGTCGTCCGGTCGTCCGATGCCGCCGGGCGTCTCAGCGCAGGTAGTCGAGGTATGGGCTGTGCGCCTCCCGGTAGGCGCTCATCAACTCTTTCGCCGCGCCGAGACCCGGCACGAGCGGGTGCATCGCAAGGGCAAGGGCGGCAAGACCGGCGTCCGCGGTCACGGCGGCCTCCACCACTGCCTGCTCGTACTCCTTCACCTGCAGCACAAGGCCGCGGCTGGCGCCTGACAGGCCGGCATTGGCCAGTGGGGCGACTCCCTGGCTGTCGACTAGCGCCGGCACCTCGACCACGTCGTCGGTTCCGAGGAAGTCCAGGGTCGGACCGTTGCGGGTGTTGACGACCACGCGGGCGGGCTCGGCGCCCGAGAGCCCGTCGATCACGCGCAGGGCGACGCCTTCGTAGCCTCCGATCTTGCGCGAGCGCCCGTCCAGCGGGTCGGCGTCAGAGCCGCTTCGGGCCTCGGGGTCGGCCCGCTCCCCCCCGAAGTCGAGCCTCATGTTGCTCGCCCGCCGGGCGCTCAACACCTCGGAGTAGGCGGCCCAGGCCTCGTGCACGTCGCCGGTAGCAAAGGCCCTGTTGACCCTGCCGATCAGGGCCTCGTTGAAACGTCGGACGTCGTTGCCCCTCGTCGTGCCGGCATGGGCGACGCCCTTCAGGTACTCGGCCGAGTCGTAGAAGTAGTACAGGTACTCGGTGGGGATGCAGCCGAGCCGGCGGACGAGGTCGGCGTCGAAGGCGAAGCGATGACTGAAGGCCCGAAGGGCGCCATAGTTGGCGACGAGCTCCTCGATGCGCTCGTGCCCGTCTACGACGACCGAGGAGATCCAACCGAGGTGGTTGAGCCCTCCGTAGGAGAACGTGACCTGGCCGGGGTCGGCCCCCAGGAACTCGGCGATGCGCGCCACGGTCTGGCTCGGTGTGTCGCAGACGCCGACTGCCCGGACCGGGCTGTGCTCGGTGATCGCCTGGGTGATGATCCCGGCCGGGTTCGTGAAGTTGACCAGGGTCGCCCCCGGCGCCACCTTGGCGATGACATCGCAGTAGCCGAGGACGACCGGGATCGTACGAAGTGCCATCGCGCAACCGCCCGGGCCGGTGGTCTCCTGGCCGACGATGCCGCGCGCGAGCGCGACCTCCTCGTCGATTATGCGGCCGGCGTCGCCCCCGACCCGGACCGCCGAGAAGACGTAGTCGGCGCCGGAGAGGGCCTCCTCGACGTCAGCTGTGACGCCGACGGTGTCCTCGTGGCCGAGGGCGGCCGCCAGCTCCATGGAAAGCCGGCCGAGCGACGCACGGCGCTGCGGGTCGGGCTCGAACAGGTCGATGCGGTCGAAAGTCGTGGCTCGATCGCCTACCACCGCGTACACCAGGGCAGGGATCCGGGCCCCGCCTCCCCCGAGCACGGTGAGCTTCACGCCCGCGTCTCCGCCTCGCCCACGAGGCCGACCGGTCCGATGGCCCCGAGCCGGGCGACGGCCTCGGAGCCCGCTGTGTTGGCGGCCTCGACGGCAGCCATCACGTCGCGCCCTAGCGCGAGCGAGCCGAGCAGGGCACCGGCGAAGGCGGCGCCGGCGCCGGTGCGGTCCCGGACACGGACGTCGCGCAGGCCTGCCGAGCTGTGCTCCAGTTGACCGGCACGGGCCACCGTCGCGCCGTTGGGCCCCTCTTTGACGATGATCGTGGCTCCGGGCGCGTCGAGGGCCGCCACCGCGTGGGCGATGTCTTCGGTCCCGGTCAGACGCGCCAGCTCTCTACGAGTGGGAAGGAAAAGGTCCGCGGCGGCCGCGCATTCGAGCACGACCTCCGGGGAGCGGCCGATGGTACCGAGCTCGGTGTCGACCGCGACCGCACACCCCGCGCGACGCGCTTCGGCGATGACGCCCAGCGCGGGACCGCTCGCGTACAGGTAGATCCACTTGGGCTGCCGGGCGCGGGCGACGCCTGCCCACCACGTGGCGTCGGGCATGGCCTCGTCGCGTCGGGGCATGTGGGAGATGAAGGACCGGTCACCATCGAAGTTGAGAACGACGGTAACGCCGCTCGTCGGGCCTTCGACGCGACGGCACGCTGAAGTGTCGACGCCGACGCGGGCACAGTGGGCTGCGGCGACCCGCGCCCCGAGATCGTCGCCGAGGACCGTCGCCAGGCCGGCCCGGGCGCCGACACCACTCGCCGCGCTCGCAATCGATATGGCCCCGCCGCAGGAGAAGGCGAACTGGTCGGTGAAGATCTCCTCGCCTCTTGCAGGCAGAGCAAGAAGGTTCCCGAAGACGACCTCCAGGTAGATCGACCCGAAAGCGATGACATCCAGACGGCCAGGGTCGACTCGTTCAGCAACGGCCATTTTCTCAGTCAACTACATTTCCGAGCCGGACAAACCACGGACAGGACGCCCTCGTTGCCGCCAAAGCCGTGCAGGCGGCCCGGGGAAGGGCCGTAACGAGCGAAGGCAACCTCCGCCAGGACGAGCAAGATGACCTACGGTTCCTGCCCAGTCAAGCGTCCGCTCCCATCATAGTCTCGAACACCGCGGGCGGGAACGCTGCAAACGTCGACAAACCCTGTTCAACCTCACCTGTCGCGGAGCGCAGAGCCTTGCAACGCGCTGAACCGCCATGAGGAGAGGTACACGTGACCGATCGGGTTCGCGGGGCTGTTCGGCGCTCTGCGTTCTCAGTCCAATTCCCGGTTGCCACCTTTGCACTTGACTCTTCTCGGCATACCTCGGCCTTCAGCCGGAATGTGATGGCCCGGTGTGCAAGGTCACAAGACAGGCCGACGGTGTGCGGGGAAGGGTCACGGCCAGTTCTCCGCGCGGTGCACGCCACTCGACCTCCGCGCCAGGGAGCCTGGGATATCTGACTTCGGGGACGACCAGCTGGTCGCGCAAGTGAGCGACGGGAACCAGGATCTCGGTGGGATCTACCTGCTCGGCCGAACCCGGAGTGTCGCCGACGCGCCCGCGATGCCAAATGACCAGATGGGTAACTGACCGCCCCGCCATCCCGAGAGCAATCCAGGAGTCGGTCCAGCCCGGGAGCCCTAGCGGCCAGAAGGGGAACCCTGCAGTCAAGTCGGGCCTGATCTGCTTGTAGACACTGATCGCATCGGCTACAAGCTGATGTTGAGCGTCGCGCATCCGGCTCAGATGCCCTGAAAGGTGGAGGCGGCCGAGCAGGGCGCCGCACATCGTGAAGGCGATCTGGTCGTCGCTCCAGTCCGCCTGCGGGCAGGCCCACACGGCGGCCTGCTCGGGCGTCATCGCCGTCGGGGCTGCCGCGGCAATCGGCGGATAGAGCAGGTAATCCTGTTGGTCACTCGTGGACTGGAGCTGAAAACGCGACAGCAAGGCGTAGTCGGTGCGCATCCCTCCGGAGGCACAGTTCTCAAGCGTGAGACCGGGGTAGCGATCGAGCACGCCGTCCACCCAGTCGAGAAATGCCCTGTTGTGGGCCAGCAGCCCGACGCCGGCGCTGACATGGCCGGTCTCGGTTCCCGGCACGACGCTGATGTTGTAGTCCATCTTGAGATACCCGACGCCCAGATCTCCCGCGAGGAGGTCGACGACTTGGTCGAGATGCTTCACAGCAGAAGGGTGTGACAGGTCCAGGTGGTACCGGCCCTGTTCCACAACGCGCACACCGTCGCGGGTGAAGAACGCCTCGGTAGGCAACTGTTCGGCGACGGGACTGCGCACTCCGACGACCTCCGGTTCGAGCCAGAGGCCCGGGACCATGCCTTCAGCCCTGATTCGGTCGAGCACCTCTGTGATGCCCTTGGGAAACCTCGTCGTGGAAGGCCTCCAGGCGCCCACCGTGTCCCACCATGGTTCGCCGAGCTCGTTGTACCACCCTGAGTCGATGCAGAAGTACTCCGCGCCGGCACTTGCAGCTGCGGTGATCAGCGGCATCAATCGCTCGGTCGTCGGGTCACCCATCAAGGTGTTCATGTAGTCGTTGAAGATCACCGGAAGGTGTCGGTGGTCCCGGTGGGGCCGCCGCAAGGCACGGCGATAGTCAGTGAGATTCGCCACCGCGGCCACGAAGCCTTCGTTGCTCAACGCGACCGCGACCGGGACGGTCTCGAAGGAATCGCCAGGCCGGAGAACAAGCCTCCAATGGTGCTCGGCGTCCGTAGGGCCGAGCAGGGCCAGATAGGCGTCGGTCGGCCCGCCGCCATTGTGCGCTGACGCGTCACGAGCCGTGTGCTCGCCTACCTGCCAATGCCAGCCACCGTTGTGCTCGATCTGCCACACCACGGCGTGCCCAGTCCGACGGTTGACGGCAGCTCCTACAGGTAGATACCTGCCTGACGACCAGCTCCCAGCACTCGTGAAACCGAACCAGCCCCGCGAATCATGCTCGTGCACACCGCGGTGCAGGTCCGGCAAGGCCTCCCGAAGTGCCCGGACCTGCCACCGATTCTCAGCCAACCAGTCGTTCTCGGCCCACATGAGGTCGACGTCGGCCAGCCGACCCTCTGGACCGGCGAGACCAGAACCGAGGAAAGAGGTCACCGACTCTATGGTCAACGGAGCGGCACCATCGTTTGTGAGGCGCACGCGGGACTGGAGGACACCCCGTCCCTTGAGCACGCGGTAGACGACCTCTGCCCTGAGACCTGTGCTCGGGTCCTCGAGATCGATCTGCAGCTCGCGCCATGGATCCTTGTCGCGCTCTGCGTGCCCTGCATAGCGGAGTCGACCGCCGACGACTGATTCCGCGTAGCGTCCCCCCGACCACGCCCGGCCGCTGCCGGAAACGACCACATCCACCAAGGGCAGCCCAACCGCCCGTTGATCGCGGGTCGTGGGCTCTTCCCCATTTCCCTCTGTCGGCGCCGGCCAGCCGGTCGCGCGCGCGGAAAGGTGAGTCAGCCGTGCCAGGCCGTCCCCGCCTACCTCGATCCGCAGCTCGAGCGCGTCGTCCGCCCAACCCATCTCCGACGGAGACGATGTCCTAGCGCCCACCACGTCGATCCTCCTCGAGCACGGCCAACAGTCTTCCTTGTTCATTTGTTGCAAGCGCTTGACAGAGGCCGTGTGACCGGTCACAATAGCGCGTTGTGACCGGTCACACAAGCTAAAAGGGTGAGCCGGGGACTGAGAAGGGGTGCTTCGAATGCCGGTACCCAGTGACCGACTGGCCTCAGTGAGTATCCGCGACGTCGCCAGTGAGGCTGGCGTCTCCCACCAGACGGTCTCCCGAGTGATCAACGAGAGCCCGAGCGTAAAGGAGTCCACGCGCCAAGTCGTGCTCGAGGCGATCGCCCGGCTCGACTTTCGGCCGAACCGCGCCGCGCGAGCCTTGGCCGGAGGGCCGGTTCAGTCGGTCACGGTCTTGACATCCAACACCCGGCAGTATGGCTTTGCTTCCGCTCTGGAAGGCATCGAAGAGGCGACACGAGCGGCCGGCTTCGCCTTGGGCGTCAGGGTGGTGGAGTCCGGCACTCCAGGCGATGTACGGGACGCAGTCGAACGGGCGATCGAACCAGCGGGCGCACTGATCGTCATCGCCTATGACCGTGCAGGCATCGCCGCGCTGAGAGCTGTCCCGCCCGAGGTGCCGGTAGCTGCGATGGTCGAGACTCCTTCCGGCGATGAGGCTGCCGGCAAGCCGTGGGTGTGGATCGACGACCGCAGGGCAGCCCGAGACGCGACGAACTACCTGTTGGGCCTCGGGCACGAGACCGTCCATTACGTTTCGATACCGTCGTCCACCAATACCAGCCAGCGTATGTTGGGATGGCGCTCAGCCCTCGAGGATGCTGGCGTCAGAGTGCCAAAGCCGTTGCAAGCCGGATGGGACCCGCAATCGGGCAGCCAAGCAGTACAGCGCAGACTGGCGCGCGACCCAAAGGTGACAGCGGTGCTGTGCGGCAACGATGACCTTGCAATAGGTGTCATGCGGGCCATTCACGAGGCGGGGCGCGCGATTCCCGACGACGTCAGCGTCGTCGGCTTCGACGACACGCCCCTCTCAGCGTTCTACATTCCCGCCCTCACGACCGTCCGCCAGGACTTCGCGGCCCTCGGCAAAGCGTGTTTCGCGAAGCTCCTTTCCCTGCTGGACGCGAACGTCAGTCAAGACGCGCACCCCTGGCCGCAGGCTGAGCTGATCGTCCGCGAGAGCGCCGGACCACCGCCTTCACCGCGCCGGCAAGGAAGAGACAAGCGCGGCTCGGTGCCCGCTGGACCCAGAGCCGATGCGCGCAGGCGACGGGTGCCGGACACGACCACCCGCGCCGACGCCGGCCGCAAACTCCGGAGTCGGGCCAAGACAAACCAGGAGAACGGCGAAAGGAGCACGAAGACAAATCTGCAACGCACCTGACCAGCTTGTAACGGGCGAGAGCGCCGCACCCCTGCGGCCGCCATGCCAGGCGCTTTCGCCAGCGCGTCCGAGGAGGGGACACGCCGGGGCCGCACGGCAAGCGGAACAAGGCCTCCGGCCGGCACGCATTCGCAGGCGAGTGACCGACAAGGGGCAGGTTGCCCCGGACACAGTAAGGAGCAAGACGAATGAAGGACCAGCAAGGACACGAAAGCTATGCACCGGGTCGCATGAGCCGAAGGCGCTCGCGCCACCCGGGCTGGAATAGGTTCAACTCGAAGTTCGCTGTGACGCTCGCGGCGGTGACCATCGTCGGCACCATCGGGCTCGCCACCGCGGGCGGGGGCACCGCTGGGGCGGCGAGCTCGACGTCGAGCACGCCGGTGGTCAACCTGACCTGGTGGACGATGTGGTCCGGGTCGACGCTGCAGCTGCTCAACACAATGGTGACTCGGTTCAACAAGACCCATCCCGGAATCCACGTCACCGAGACCAACATCCCCAGCGATGCGACGACGAGCACTGCCAAGCTGCTCTCGACGATCGCGGCCGGGGACCCGCCAGACATTTTCACGGAGTGGTGGCCGGAGATCGGCTCCTTCGCGGCCGACGGCGACCTCGTGAACATGAACCAGTACCTCACCGGCCAGTACGCCGGCCTCGAGAAGTGGGAGTACCCAGTCGCCGTCCAGGCGGGCACCTATAAAGGCGGCTTGTACGCCATCCCGATGTCAATGAACTCCTGGGCGCTGTACTACAACATTCCCCTGCTCGCCGAGTACGGCATCAAGTCGCCGCCCAAGACCCTGGCCCAGTTCGACGCCGACCAGGCCAAGCTGTGGGTCGTCGACAATGGCAGGATCGTGACCATGGGCTTCTACCCGGACACGGACGGGAACGGCTTCCAGTTCTACACGACCTTCTTCGGCGCCACGAACTGCTTCAACTCGGCCGGCAAGTACGACTTTGAGAACTGCAGTGGGGCCAAGGCGGAGATGAACTGGATTGCCAGCTTCTCCAAGTACTCCTACGCCCAGGTGATGGCGCTGCAGACCGACCTGGGCTTCGTGGCCGGCGGCCAGACCGACATCTGGACGAACGGTAAGTCCGGCTTCGAGCTGTCTGGTCCGTGGGTGGGCGCGCAGAACGTCCCCGTGTCCAACCCGGACCTCGAAGATCACTTCGGCGTCGAGGCCTTCCCTGGTATCGTCCCCAAGCCGAGCACGCTCGGGCAGGGCAACTTCAACATCATCCCGAAGGGCGCCGCCCACCCGGCTCAGGCATTCGAGTTCATCTCCTGGCTCGCCGGTTACAAGAACGAGAGCTTCGTCGGATCCATCGACCCCAAGGGCGGCTGGGTACCTGCCGGCCCCACGGTGACCAAGGCCCCGGCGTACCAGACCTGGCTCAAGCAGAACTCGTGGCTGTCGGGCTTCCTGCCCCAGATGTCCAGCCCCTACACGGAGGCTCCGACCCTGACTCCGACGCAGGCGCAGCTGTTCGCCGCCGAGAACACCGCGACGGCCGACGTCCTGCAGAAGATCATGACTCCTGAGCAGGCGCTCAAGTACATCGACCAACAGGCGAACGCCTCGAGCTAGCAGTCCGCCCTCACACCTAGGGGACAGTCGGGCTGGGTCCCGCCTGTCCCCTACTGTGTGCGCACGGGCGGTCGGAGGAGCGCACTGCTGACATGCAGATCGACGTGCAGGCAAACAGGTTGCCGGCCGCGCCGCTTAAGGTCGCGAGAGGGCGGCGCCGGGGCTCGCTTCGCTCCCCCAACCGACGGGCGCTCCGGCTCGGGCTTCTCTTCGTCAGCCCGTGGATCGTGGGCTTCCTTCTCTTCTTCGCCTACCCGTTCTTCGCCACCATCTACTACAGCTTCACCGACTTCAACGGCGTCGGCGCGGCTCACTGGATCGGGTTCACCAACTACGTGAACCTGTTCCACGACCCGTTGTTCAAGACCTCGCTCTTCAACACCTTCTACTACACGGCGATCGAGCTGCCCTTGTCCACCGTCGCGGCGCTCGGCCTGGCGCTGCTGCTCAACATGAACATGAGGGGCCGAGCCGTCTACCGGACGATCTTCTACATCCCTTCGATCGTGCCGCTCGTCGCCTCGTGCATGATCTTTGTCTGGCTGTTCAACCCGGCATCGGGGATCGTCAACGACATCCTCATCGACGCGCACTTGCCGTCCCCGGACTGGTTCTTCTCGGTCGCCTGGTCGAAGCCCTCGTTCATCTTGCTCGGGCTGTGGGGCCTCGGCCAGCCGATGGTGATCTACCTGGCGGGCCTGCAAGGGGTGCCGAAGGACATGTACGAGGTCGCCGCCCTCGATGGCGCGAGTGCATGGAAGCGGCTCCGCTACATCACGATCCCGATGATCAGCCCGGTCATCCTCTTCAACGTCATCCTGCAACTCGTGTTGTGCATCTCGTACTTCACCCAGGCTCAGGTGATCGAGAGCAGCGACATCGGCGGCCCCGGCACATCGACGTGGTTCTACGTGCAGTATCTCTACGAACAGGCCTTCGAGTTCCTCAAGCTCGGATACTCGTCGGCGATGGCCTTCTTCTTGTTCGTGATCAGCGCAGTCATCATGGTGGTTCTGTTCCGGTCCTCCGCGCGGTGGGTCTACTATGCCAACGAGCAGCAGTAGCTCCGTACGCGCGGCGGGCCACAGTCTCGCGAAACACGCGACGCTGATCGTCGTGAGCGTGCTGCTCGGCTTCCCGTTGCTCTGGATGGTCCTTACCTCGCTCAAGACCAATCCACAGTCGCTCGCCGTCCCGCCTGTGTGGTGGCCGCACCCCTTCGTCTGGCGCAACTATCCGCAGATGCTCTCGGCGGTCCCGTTCTGGCGGTTCGTGCTCAACACCCTCATGTACGCCGGCGTCACGATCGTCGGGGTGTGCATCTCGAGCAGCCTCGTGGCCTACGGCTTCTCCCGCATCCGCTGGAGAGGCAGGGACGTCCTGTTCCAGGTGATGGTCGGGACCCTCCTGATCCCGTTCTTTGCCACGCTGATTCCGCTCTTCACCATGTACAAGCACTTTCACATGGTCGGCTGGTACCTGCCGTTGATGATCCCGACGTTCCTCGGCAGCTCGGTCTTCAGCACCTTCCTGCTCCGCCAGTTCTTCATGACCATCCCCGAGTCGCTCTCCGACGCCGCCCGGGTGGACGGGGCGAACGAGTTCACCATCTACACCCGGATCATCCTGCCGATGGCGAAACCGGCCCTGGCGACTGTCATCCTCTTCCAGTTCATCTACTGCTGGAACGACTTCATCGGGCCGCTCATCTACATCAACAACCAGGTGTGGTACCCCCTGTCGCTCGGCTTGAACCTGATCCTCGGCACTTACACGACCGACTGGCCCTGGGTGATGGCGGCCGCCACGGCAGCCACGGCACCGATCATCGTCCTGTTCTTCTTCACCCAGCGCACCTTCATCAAGGGCATCGCCATCCACGGCACAGGGGTCAAGGGATGAAACCCGCCTCGGTCCCCGGTACGACCCGTCCAGGCGCGGGAATGGCATCTGGCGGTACGGAGAACCCCGTTCTCGTTTCCCTCAGGGGCAAGGTCCTTGGGGCGCTGACAGCGTGCTTCGACTTCCTCGTCCTCAACTTCGTGCTCGTGGTCGCCTGCCTCCCGGTCGTGACCGCGCCCGTCGCGTTTCAGGCGGCCACGGTCGCCCTCGAGCGTTGGCGGGTGTCGGGCGAGGACCGCGTCGTGCGCGAGTTCCTCGCGGCGCTCAGGTCCCGGCCACCACTGCGAACGACCCTAACGGTGGGCGCCCCGCTCGTCGTGGCTGCGGTCGCCGCCGAGGAGGTGCACTTCTTCAGCCGCGGCGGTTCGCCGGGCGACTGGGTGAGCCTCGGGTTCGGTATCGCCGCCCTGCTCGTTGCGCTGACGAGCATCGGCTACGTGCTCGTGCTTGGCGCCCGCGAGCCCTTGATGGCCCCAAACGACGTCTGGAACCTGTCGGTCGGCCTGGCAGTGCGGAACCTGCTGACAACCGGTCCGCTGTTCGTCGCCGAGTTCGCGGCGACGGCGTTGCTGCTCCTGCTCGACCCACCCCTCGCGTTGATCGGAGTGCCGATCCTGCTTCTCCAGTGCCTGAGGCTCACGGCTCTGTTCGGAATCGGCAGGGTCGACAAAAGTGCGCCCCGGTCCGGGGCGTCCGTCTTGTTGCCGAAGGAGCATGCACAGCGCTGAGGAGCACCGCTAGCGGGGCGTAGATGATCGGCGCCTGATGGCAGAGTCTGTTGCAACCTGGCGCTCGCAACCTTGGCGGCTCGAGCCTGATCGACGGCGCTCAGGCGATGGGCCGACGGGCATTCGGCCTATGGTCATGGCCTGGGAGGTCCTCTGAACGTTCGGTGCTCAGGGATCTCAGCCCCGAGTCGACGCCAATTGTGGCAACGGTGACCGGCCCGAAGCGATCTGCCACAGGCAGCGCTGACAGGAGTTTCGCTCCGGTCGAGGCAGACCGCTGGCGATGAGGATTCCTCTTCCAGTCACCGCGCCGCTCGCGGGACCGCTCGAACGTCATGGCTCGGTGCACGGCACGTGGTGTCGGTCGGCTTGCGTACTGTGCGCCTCTCGCCAGCAGTTGCCAGGATTATCGCGGCGCGGCGAGAGTGACCTCCTCCAGCTGGTTTGAGTCGAAGTCGCTCACCAGCACGGCGTCGCCATCCGGAGTCGAAGTCATGTCGCGCGGAAACAGACCTGTCCAACGGGGTGGCTCGAGGTACCCGGCAAGTGTGAGATCGCCGTCGGCGGCGATCTTCACAACCGCCAGGTTCGCCGTGGCTCCAGGCACATCGAAACGGTCGGAGTCGCCGACGACGATCAGCGTGTCCTGGTCGGCTAACGCCAGCCCAACGGGGGCTTCGCCGACCTTCACGCGACCCTCGAGTGCCCCATCCGGGTCAGTGACGAGCTTGCTCGCGGAGAACTCGAGGAGTTCGTCGCTTTCTCTCGCGGTCACATAGACCGACTGGCCCGTGGCGACGACGCGAACGGGGCCGCAACCCGCCGACACCGTCGAGACGACGGCGTGAGACGGTGAACGCTCGGCTTCAACAAGGTTGACCGTCGTGAGTGTGCCCTCTAGCGCTCCGCTCTTGCGTTCCTCGCTCGTCGCGTACAGGTAGCGACCGCCTGGAGACACAGCCACACCGACGGGCGCAACGCCAAGCGGGACGCTGCCTACGAGATATGAGGCGGAGCTGAACTTGTGCGCGAGGGCGTCAGCGAGGTTGAAGACCTGCAAGGTGTCCTTGTCCTCGAAGCTGACAACCACGTAGCGCCCGTCTTGAGAAAAGGCGGTTTCGATCGAGCTCTGTCCGTCACCTACAAGGGTGCCCACAAGTCCCGAGGTCGGGCCAGCGCCTCCGTGCTCGAGTCGCGCGACGTCGAAGATGGTCACTCCGGTCCCTGACGCGGCGGCGAGGTAGCGGCCATTGGGGCTGAGCGCCAAACCGAAGAAAGACTCGTCAGCGAACGTGTCTTCTCGCACAAGAGCCGGAGTGGCCGACGCGAGGGAATACACCTGAAGGAACTCGCCGGCGACGAAGGCGAACCTGCCGTTGCGGCTGGTCGCGACGCCGAAAGGTGCACCGGGCGTCGAGACGAACTTCGTTTCGTAGTTGTGCAACGTCGGGGCAGGGGCGACAGCAGTCGAGCAGCCCGGTGCCGGCAGGGCGGCGTGATCCAACTCGGCACCATCCGGGATTGCGGTGGCCCCGACGACGATCACGCCAGAGATGAGACTCGCAACCACGACTGAGAACAGGGCGCGCACGGCAACAGAGTTGCACAACCAATCTCGGGTCTGTGTTCACCAAGAGCACTCGAAACCAGAGATAAGTCGTTGCCCGCAACGGCATCTCCCCCGTTACGCGCACAAATGAGAATGTGGGCATTCTCGGTGACGGGAACAAGAAATCACGTGTCCTGTTCTGGAGGAGACACGGCAGCAGCTCGCGGCTTGCGTGGTGGCGCAAGCTGCACCGCTCACGGTCTCGATGGAGCGCCGTATCGATTGAGGTGTGCCGTCACCTCGATCTGTCGCTTGGGCCAGTGGCGTTCGTGCTCATCGACCGCTGACCTCGGAACGCCAGATGGATCACTTCTGGCAGCGGATCGCAGCTGATCCAAGACCGAGGATCCACGCCAGCGAGAGCGGCGTCGACTCCTGCCCGGCGGTGGCGCCTCTGAAACGGCGACAAGGCCCCGTTCTGGGGGGCCAGTGCGCTTCTCCATCTCGATGAGGTCGTATCGCCTTGCTCGAAAACAGGAGGCCAAGCCCGAAGCCCGTCAAGGACGTACAGGAGCGGGCTCTTCGTAGCTCGCTTCACTGGTTGTCTGTCGGCCCACTTTCGCGGCCAGCTCGATCCGATAGCTGTAGGTGTTCCGTCGACGGAAGCGAAGTGAAAGCTCAGCCCGCGATCTCGAGCCGCCGAGCAGCCGGCGCTTGCCGAGGCAAAAGCACACTTGTCCGAGGTCTTCGAAGATGTCGAGACCGAGCATCGGCGGGTCGCGATCACCAAACCAGGAGCCCCGGGCGTCGACGTCCTCGCTGTGGCTGACTGCCCGGACAACTCGTAAAGACCCGTTCTGGCGTCGACAGCCGGCTCGTCTCTGGCACCTCTAGGGCTCAATCGCGAGAGACCACGGCCAGTTCAGCCCGGTAGCAGGACCCGCGATAATCCTGGCTGGCGTCGGGGAGCCCGACTCGGCTAACTGCGCCTTGGTTAACTCCACCACCGCATCGGCGCCCGCGTTGGGCACCCAAAGGTCACCCGATGGGTCGAAGACAACGTCGCCTGGATTGTTCAACCCCTCTGGTTCTGACGAGGAGGGCTTTGGCTTAATCGTGATCCGTGCTCTCCGGGACCCAGAGCTGGTGAGCTGGGCTTTGCTGAACTCGACGACTGAGTCTCCGTAGTAGTTGGCCGCCCACATGTCTCCGGAGGAGTCAAAGGTGGGCCGGCACGGCTCGCTCAGACTTGTCGAGGAGATGGTGACCAGTGGGACCGGGGAGCCCGACCTGGTGAGTTGTGATTTGGCCCACTCGTACACAGAGGAGCCTGAGCTGCCTTGCCACAGGTTTCCGGAGGCGTCAAAAGCAAAACTGCAGTCGCTGGGGCTGAGGCTGACCACCGGCTTCGGGGAGCCTGACTTGGCCAGCTGGACCTTGGTGAATTCATCTACCGTGTAGTTGCTGCCCACTGTGCTGCCAACCCACAGGTCGCCCGCCGGGGAGAACGCATCGCCAACCGGGGAGTTGAGGGAAATGGTGACAGTGGGGAGCGGAGAAGCCTCGGCGAGCTCGGCCCTGCTGTACTCGGTCACCGCGTCGCTGTTCGTGTTTGCCACCCACAGGTTGCCCGAGCGGTCAAACGCGATGCTGTTGGGTCCGTCGACACCAGCAGTGATCACGAGTTCCGGGCGGGCATTGCCGGTCGAGCCCGGGCGGTAGGCGGTGACCGAGCCCTTTCCCGTTCCCTCAGTCTGGCTGCTATATGCCCCAGCGTTGGCCACAAAGATCGTGCCCGGAGCGGGGCCTGCCGCGCTCTGCTCAATCGAGATGTGCTCAGCTGCAGCCGGTGCAGCTCCCAGGGCGTTGTAAGCCAGACTTGGCAGCGAGACCGCCCCTAGAACAACGAGCGCAGAGAAGCTGACCAGCCGGCCTTTGTACACAGTGCAACCCCCAATCAAGGGCCTACGCCTTTGCCCCGACACACTCAGCGACCTGCAAGCATCCCAAAGTTCCTCAGAAGGCGCAACGGTTGGTTTCGGTCAGCCCCACTACTCGTGGCTCGCCCTTCCGGTTACCGAGCGCTCGCTCCATGAGCGTCAACTCAACCTCGCGCACACTGAATGGAGCACGTTGAACTTTGACGCTTCCTTGCGATTTGAGCTCAATGTTGCGGCCGGTTCCGAGTACGCCCGCGCCGATCGACAACGACCAATGCAACGAACGCTACGGCTCCGAGTATCAGCAGCTGCGAGTAATCAGGAAAGCCTCTATAGATGAAGCTCACCGTGTGTACCCCCGGCCCGACGCGCACTCCGACGAGCGCTGGCGCCACCATCTCAGTGGCAGCCGGATGCCCGTCGACGAGGGCTTCCCAACCAGGATCGTATGAAGCCGACAACAGCACGACCGCGGGTCGGGTCACCGACACTTTCGCGACGGCTGTGCCATCGGCGAGATCGGCCTGTTCGGTGAGCACGCGGCCGGGGGGCTTGCTCGGGTGCTCTCCGGCGTCGAGCGTCCCCGGCGCCGCCTTCCCACCTCCGTAGGCGACTGTGGGGTAGACCGGATGTGCAAACGAGAGATCAGCGAGAAACCGGGCCGATGCCGAGCCGAGATCGCTAGAGGTCGCGGCGACGCTGCCGCGTGTGTCGACGACTTGGATGTAGCCGCTGTGGCGGATCTCCCAGAGTGCGTAGCCACCCCGGTGCGCCACCGGTTCCGCTGGCACTGGAGGTCGCTGACCCGACGGCAGGAGCAGCCACCGGATCCCGAATACCGCGTAATCAGCAGGGTCGTGGGCGTCGAACTCGACCTCGGGGTCGCTCATCAGTGACGCAGTCCGCAACGTGAAGCCGACCTCGTCGATGTCCTGAGATGCCAGGTATTCATAGACGGGAACCTCTCCGACGGTGAAGTCGGCACCCCACCCAGTGGGGAGACCGGCGAAGGTCCTACCCCCGCCCTTGTCTGTGATCATGGCGATGAGTGCGTCGATCTGATCAGCGGCAGCAGCGGCCGAGTGCTGCTCAGCGACGAACGAAGCGTTTCGATCCGCCCGGCCGACAACGGACGACCAAGAAGGCACGAGTGCGCCCACGGTGAGGCACGCCACAGCGAAGCCACCGGCGAGCGTCCCGAACCTCCCTTCAGCGTCGGCGAACCATCTTGCCGCCCGCTTCGTACCTGCCATGATCCAAGCCACCAGCCGCTCGGCCCCATTTCCGGCCAGGAGCAGGCCAGAGAGCTGCACACCGACTATGAAACGGCGGAGGAACAGGTCCCTCGAACCGGGGAGCAAGTCGAGTAACGGCCCGAGTGTGGGACGGCCGAAATAGAGCACCAGGCTGCACACGAACAGGAGCACAAGCGCTCGCGCCGCTCCCTGTGCAAGCGGCCCCGGGCCGTCGCTTCGACGCCAGTTCCAAAGGCCGAGAACCAGCCCGAGGATAAGAAGCGACGTAATGAGAGGCAGATGATGCCAGTCGAAGAGGCTCCCCTTGAAGAGGGAGATGAGGATCCTCCTCGCACCGTACGAGTTCGCATCGACGCCAGCGGGGCCGCTCTGCAAGAACTGGTTGATGGCCGCCCACCGTCCCTCCGCGAGGAGCGGCACGACCGCCCAGGCGCAGAGCGCGGCGGCACCTCCGGCGACGAGAACCAGGCGGCCAGCCCTCTGTAGCAGACTTGAGGGGCGGACTAGAACGAAGACGACCAAGCCGGCGAACGCGAGATAGCCGGTCTCGAAGTCGAACGCGGCCGTGGCCGCGACCAACACGGCCGCCGGTACGAGAAAGCGGCGTTCCTCGATCGCGCGCCAAGAGAGAGCCCACGCGAACGGGAGTGTCCACATGGCCCAGAGCTGGGCCCACAGACCGTAGCCGCCCCAGAGATAGCTGATCTGCTCGTAGCCGACGCCCGTAAAGCTCGAGACGAAGGGGGAGAGCATGGCGGCCGCCATGGCCGAGCTTTGGCGCAGGCCGAACAGGCGGCCCGCCGCGTAGACGCACAGCGGCCAGCATCCGACGAGCAGCCAAGTGGTGAGCGTGTAGGCCCGTCCAACACCGATAGCCCAGGCGAGGAGCGCAGTGAGCATCGCTCCGAGACTCTGATAGTGGAGGTACTGCGGCGAGCCGAGGTTGAGGAAGGGGAACCACGAATCGGGCGGGAAGTGGCCGCTACGGATCTTCGCTAAGGCGAAGCGGACCATCTCCTCGTGCATCGCCGAATCGTTCAGGTAGGGCACCTGGACGAGCTCGGAACGCAAGAGCGCGAGGGAGATGCTGCAGGTTGCGACTACGGGTACGAGCCACCAAAGACTCGGCTCTGCTGCCCGCGGGGTCTCGGGGCCGGCGAGTCGCTCCTGTCTCACCCGCTCCCCCGATCGCTACTTGGATGTCTACAGCGGCGCCGAGCAGTCAGACTACGACGTCGCCGACCGCCGCGACCCCTAAGAGCAGCGGCGACCAGCGACGTTTGAGTCAGTGGTTCAGCTCTTGGAAGCGAGCGCCTCGGTCGTAATACTGACCAGATGCTTGGCGGACATTGACCAACCAATGACCGTCACGAGCCGATAAGTCCCATGCCCCGCCGGAACTCGAACGTAGACGACGGTCCCCGGAGTGACACTGCTCGTTTGTTCGCTTGAGGCAGACACCCCGTTCCCACTAACCGCTTGGCACTGCACGCCCGTGTTGGCCTGCCCTGAGGATCCGCTCGGTCCTGAGGCTCCGCTCGGTTCTGAGGATCCGCTTGGTCCTGAGGCTCCGCTCGACCCTGAGGATCCGCTCGACCCTGAGGATCCGCTTGGTCCTGAGGCTCCGCTTGGTCCTGAGGCTCCGCTCGACCCGGACGGCCCAACGGGCGGCGGGCCTCCACATGCCACCTGAATCCAGGACCCTCCCTTGGGAGAATCTGCCGCTGAAGCCTTGATCGGCACGACTTCGGCGTAGTACCCGTCGATCGTGGTGGGTGAGCCACCTAGTTTGGCGGGAATGAACGGCGTAGTGGGCGAGACGCTGGCCGGCAACGTGTACGGGGTACTCTCCGAGGACTGAATGCAAGCTTGACTTTCGCTCGACTCCCTGACCAGATTGCCAATGCCTTGGACCAGGAACTGACCGTGAGGTTTCCTCGACGCGAACGAGTCGGTGATATCCACGGGAACCCGGATGTTGATCGCCACGACCCATGGACGACACGACGAGCCTGACTTTCTGACGAGTCGGAATCCCTGCGGAAGCGTTACCTGGCGGCCGAGGACACTGGCGCTCGCACCGGCGACACCACTCACGCCTGTGCTCGGGCCAAACGCGAATGTCAGGCCGAAGGCACCGAGACCGACCACGACAAGCGCCGCCACTGATCCCAGGCGAGCCCGACGGCTGGGCATGACGTGGTGGCGGTCGCTCTTGGGGGCAGGAAGGTCGTCGACCGAGGCGAGTACTTCGTCGATCAACTGAGGCGGCGGTTCCGCGGCGCCTACGGCGACAGTGACGGCCTCGGAGATTCGCCGCCAGTCGCGGACCTGAGCCTGGCAAGTCGCGCAGTTGGCCAAATGCTCTTCGTCTCGCGAGGTAGTGCCGGCGCCTTGGATCAGGGCCTCCAGGCTCAGATGGGGTGATTCATCCTTCATCTCACATATCCTTTCTCACGCAACTGTTCCGACAGGGCGGTTCGGGCCGCGCTCAGGCGGCTCTTCACCGTCCCTTGTGGGATCTCTAGGACACCGGCGACTTCTGGAAGAGTGAGACCGGCGCCGAAGACGAGACCCAGAACCTCTCTGTGTCCTGGACGAAGCATGGTCACGGCGGAGGCAACGTCCGCCATCTCGACGCGATCAAGCGCCAGCAGCTCCGGCCCAGGCGCCCCGTCGGGACGGTTAGACAGGATGTCGTCATCCATGGCTATTGGTCGGTGTCGACGCATGCGGTCGCGGGCCTTCCTGCGCGCGATGGAGATCATCCAAGATCGAACGCCGGAGTCTCCACGGAAGCTTGCCGCATCGCGCCAGACCGCGACCATCGTGTCCTGCAGGATCTCCTCGCTTATGCCTCGATCGCTGACGACGAAGAGGATCTGGCCGAAAAGAACGCGACCGTGACGCCGATAGAGATCAGCTAGAGCAAGCCGATCTCGAGATACGACCCGGCGCAAGAGCTCACGGTCGTCCAACTCAGGATGATCCATTGCCTCCGCTTCCGTCGGTCGGAGAATCTTCAGAATTTGAGGCGTCGATCGGCCGGATGGCACCACCGCCAGAGAACCAGTCTCGGATATACATGCCACACCTACTTAGTAGCAACAAGAGGCGTGATGGTTCGCAAGTTTCTGTCAGCCAGGTCGAGATGGCAAGGCTTCGAGCTCGTGGAGGCGACGAGAAAGGTTCGCCAGCTCGACTCGGCTATTGATAATGGCAGGAAGGCGCCGATACAACAGCCATCGGGCTCGGCAACAATGTCATACATGGCGAACGAGACCGACGTAAGTAGTGGTGTCGTGGATCACCCTTCGCGACCGCAGGTCGAACCGGCTCCCGACAGGCCGGACCTTCGCGCCCTCCTCGGCGAGTCGCAACTGGCTACCCTCAAGCGCTACGGAAGCGAGCATCGCGTCGCCGACGGGGAGATCCTGTTCGCCGACGGGGACCGCACCTACGACATGATCGTCCTGCTGGAGGGCACAGTCGAAATCGTTGAGCACCACGGCCACCCCGGTGAACGCACGATCATCTCGTACGGGCCACGCGAGTTCTTGGGTGAGATGGGTCTCCTGACCGGTCAGAGTGTTTACCTAACAGCGCTCGCGACATCCGATGGGAGGATCCTTCGAGTCCCTCCCGCGCAGGTCAAGGCCGTCATGTCCGAAGAGCCCGACATGAGCGATCTCATCCTGCGGGCGTTTCTTCTGCGACACGCCCGTCTCACCAACCTCGGCTCTGGCCCGGTCATCGTCGGCTCGCGCTTTGATGCCGATACCAGGAGGCTGCTCGAGGCGTTCGCACGCAATCGGCTCTCCTCGCGGTGGATGGAGCTCGAGGGCTCGCCCGAAACCGAGGCGCTACTTCGCGAGCTTGACGTTCCAGTTGCCGAGTTGCCGATCGTGATCCTCCCGGGATGCTCGATCCTTCGCAATCCAACTATCCTCGACCTGCTCGATGCGCTCGGCCTCGCCGACGCACCGGCGGGCGATCGATCAGAAGTGTGCGACCTCCTTGTGGTCGGTGGCGGACCTGCAGGCCTTGCGGCCGCCGTCTACGGGGCGTCGGAGGGATTGAAGACGATCCTCGTAGAGGACACCGCGCTCGGCGGCCAAGCCGGCACCTCAACTCGGATCGAGAACTACCTCGGATTTCCGGCCGGTCTGTCCGGAGAAGAGCTCGCCGCGCGAGCCGTCCTGCAAGCACAGAAGTTCGGGGTTCGCGTGAAGCTCGGCACGAGCGCGGTCGCGCTGTCGTCTGGCGGCGGTTTGCACGAGGTCCGACTTGACGACGGCGAGATCGTCACGGCGAAGTCGGTCATCATCGCTACCGGAGCGCGGTACAACCGTCTCTCGCTCGATCGGCTCACCGATTTCGAAGGTGTTGGCGTCTACTACGCCGCGACGCAGATGGAGGCAAAGGCCTGCGCGAGAGGGCCCGTCCTCGTCGTCGGCGGAGGGAACTCGGCCGGTCAGGCGGCGCTCTACCTGGCGCGAACCTGCCCCGAGGTTCGCATCGCCATTCGACGGGAGTCGCTCGCGAGCTCGATGTCGCGCTATTTGATCGACGAGATCGAGCGCCATCCCGGTGTTGTGGTCTTGCCACGGACCGAGGTCACCGCACTTGTAGGCGAGGGGCGCCTCGAGGGCGTCGAATTGAGGAACAACGCCACCGAGAAGACATCGATAGTCCAGGTTTGCGGTCTGTTCGTCTTCATCGGCGCCGCTCCCTGCACCGGGTGGCTCCACGGTCAGCTCGCCGCGGATGAGGACGGGACGAGCACGCCCGGGGTCTTCTGTGTCGGCGACGTTCGCAGTCGCTCCGTCAAGCGCGTCGCAGCCGCCGTCGGCGAGGGCTCGATGGCCGTACGCCTCGTGTTCGAGCACCTCGAGGCGACCGGGCTCGCGACGACAGCGGCATCAGGGATGAGTTGAGATGCCCGACGAGCGGCTCGCCCAGAGCACATTGCCGAGCGGAACGGGCTGTGTCGAGTGCCCTGTTACAGGCGAATATGAAAATAAATGCAGCCGATATGTGAAGATCTCGCGATGTCTTGCGGCAGGTCAGAGAGTTGTCCACACGCTGGCGAACACCCTCGAAGGCGAGCGTCCGCGAACCCGTTCCCTTTCAAGGAGCTTGGGAAGGGCGGTCAGTCGATTGTTGGTGACATGAACTAGGACGGACCATGAGGGCAGGTCGTCGACCTCTTCAGGCCGGCGAACGGCTACGAATGGCAACGTCCCGCGGGAAAACTACGGGATGAAACCTCGACCCAGCACCCTGTATTTAGGGTTGTATACTAAACCTAAACAAGGAGGCAGCGTGTCTAGGGTTATCCGCCGGCGTTGGACGAGCGATCTCGCTGCCCCGTCACGCCGCGACCGGCAACCGTGCGAGT
>JBEKGS010000027.1:0-38224 GCA_050012675.1 Acidimicrobiales bacterium | reverse complement strand
TGTCCCCCTGGGGTTGTCCCCCTGGGGTCCCCCTGGGGTGCCCCGGCTTTTGTTGGGTGAATGTTTGGTTGCTGGCACCGCTAATCCAACCCAAGAATTACGGCCTGAACTGCGATTTCATCTGTGGGCCCGGCAGGGATCGAACCTGCGACCAAGGGATTATGAGTCCCCTGCTCTGACCACTGAGCTACGGGCCCTCGCTGGAACAGCAGCGTGATGATCGCCGCTACCGCTCCAGCCGCGTCCCCGGATGCTACGCCAGGGAGGTCGTGCGCGGCGTCCGAGTTCCGCGGGTCGGGCCGCACCGGCCACAGTGGGTTGAACCTCTCGTCGCAGATCGACATGCATGGTGGCACCAGCCAACGCGGGGTGTGTCGGCCCGTCTCATGCTGAGTTCGGAGGCAAGGATGACGATTGGTTAACATCCGCCCGTGCGACATCGAGGCGGCGGAGGCCACTTGAGGGACCTGACCGCCTGGCGTCTCGTCCTCTGGTGCGCATGCGTGGTGGGCTCGCTTGGGCTCGTCGCCCTGCTCTACCTCTCGTCCGTGCACTCCTATCCGGGGAGCTCCGACGGGGCGAGCGTGATTCTCGAGGGTAAGGCCATGCTGGGGAACTTCACCCTCACCCACTGGGCGCTCTCGCTCGACTCGTTCTGGTTGGTGGATGCGCCGTTCTACGCCGTTGCGGTCCTCGTGGATGGTGTTCATCCCCAACTGATGCATCTCGTGCCGGCGATCATGGCCGTCGGTGTCATCGTGATGGGCGCCTGGATAGCGCAGCGCGGTATTCGTCGATGGCCCGGCATTCTCGCGGCAGGGACAGTCGTCGTGCTCCTCGGTTTGCCGACGCACGCGTTCGCACAGTTCTTCCTCATTGGGCCATTCCACGTGGCGACCACGCTTTGGTGCCTGATCGCCTTCGTGGCTCTGCGTAGGGCGCGTTTTGGCTGGGGCTGGCTCGTGGCAGTCTGCTTTCTGGCGGCCGGATTGCTCGGTGACCTGCTGACCGTCGTCCTCGGTGTGGCACCGATTGGACTTGCAGGGATCGTGGCCGCGCTCCGCGCCCGGCGGTGGAAGGTAGCTGTTCCCGCGCTTTCGGCGGCACTGGGCAGCTTTGCGCTCGCCGAAGCCGTGCGCAGGATCGCCTGGGCGATCGGGACCTACACGATCGGCGCGGCGAACCCGCGGGCGAACTTCCATCAGATGCTCAACAACGTGCTTCACGTCTTCACCTGGGGAGCATCGTTGGAGGGTGTCGGGTCGCGGCCGTTCGGTTCTCCGGGGGTGCCACCCGTTCTCGGAGTCGCCCACGCGGTCGGGCTGATTCTGGGCGTGCTCGCCGTTTTTGGCGGGGCTGTCGCGATCATCACCGACGTCGTGCTATCGCTCGTGAGCAGGGACGTGGCGTCGCCATCAGACGAGCTTGCCGGCCGGGACCGACGGGAGGTGGCCTGGCTCCAGGACGTGCTCGTCTTCGCTTTCCTAGGTGGCTGTGCCACCTTTGTTTGGTTCTCCTTCTCGTCGGTGGCCCCTTTCGGCCGTTATCTGACGGCCGCCGTGATCTTCGGCTCGATCCTTGGTGCACGCCTCGCGGGAAAACTCGCCGAGCGTGTGAAGAGCGGATGGCCGAGGATCGCTTTCGCCGCCGCCGCGGGTCTCGTGGCCATTGGCTACGCCACGACCTTCGCGAACACCCTTACGACCGCTGCACCAGTGCAACCAGCCGCCAGCCTGGCTGCGTATCTCGAGCAGCACCATCTCACCAAAGGCATCGGCGACTACTGGAGCGCCTCCATCGTGACGGTGGAGGCCTCTGACGCCGTCGTCGTCCGCCCAGTCGTGACGCTCGGCGGCATCCACATCGTCCGGTACACGAGGCTGTCGACATCGCAATGGTACGGAGGGGGCTTCGAGTTTCTCGTCTACAACGCCACCGCACCGTGGGCCGGCGTTGACGCGAAGTCTGCCCGGGCATCGTTCGGGCCGCCATTGCACGTGGCGTCAGTGGGTCCGTACCACGTGGTCACCTGGGCACACGACCTCACAGTGCGCAAAGACGGCAGCTACGCGCCTCAGCCGTGGGCGCACCGTTAGGAGGGGAGCAGCGACGCGATTCTACGGACCTGCCCTGTGCGAACCCGTCGACGCAGCCCACGCCTTGAAGCCACCGTCGAGGTCCGCCGCCCGTGCGAAGCCGAGGTCCCGCAGCGAAGCGGCAGCCAAGCTCGACGCGTACCCCTCCGAGCAGATGACGACTATGGGCTGGTCGTAGCCGGTCACTTGCTCGAGATGGTTCGGGCCGGAAAGGTCGAAACGCCACTCGAGCACGTTTCGCTCAACCACGAGCGCGCCGGGCAGGGCTCCCTCAGCCGCTCGCTGGGCCTCCGGGCGGATATCGACCAGGAGCCCGCCCTCGTCGAGCACACCACCGAGTTGTTCGGGCGTAACCCTTTCGATCCGGGCGCGTGCGTCGTTCAACAGCTCGTCGGCTGATCTGGGTGTCATGACAAGGCCAGTCTTGCCTCGGGCTCATCGTCTGCGACCTCTTCCCGCCGGCACACGACGAGCCTGTCCCCGAGCGGCTCGTAGAAGGTCATTGTGGTCAGCCGCGGGCTGTAGACGTGCAGGCTCAGCGCGGCGGCTGGCCCGGCGTTCGTCACGTCATGGATCTCGTGGCGGGAGAACGACGCAGGCACTCCACCTGCCACCAATGTGCGTCGAGTCGACTCGCACGCGCCGGCCACGTTCGTTTGTATGCGGGTCTCCTCGAGCGTGCCGGATACGACGACGATCACGCCCGAGGACTCGCCGTGGTCGTGCAGCTGAATGGTTCCGCCGACCGGCCACACGATCAACCAGGCGACGCAGGCTTCGGTCCGTGCGACTAGCCGCCACGACCTCGTCGCGACAGCCTCCAGGTCCTCCCATTCGGCGTTCCGCGCCCAGCGCAGTGCCAGCCGCGTAAGGGCACGAGTAGCCGGCCCAGGTCCTTCACGCGCCTCCTGCGAGCGCTTAGGACGCGTCTCGACGGTCCCCCTTGATCCCATCCGCTTATTATACATCAATATCATGGAATTACTCAACTTCTGAGGGTCACTCAAGATCGTCCCGGGGATAGCGATGCGAAGTCGGCAAGTACGACCTGCCCCTCGTCAGCTGGCGGCCATCGTCGTGAGTGGTACCGAAGAAGGGAGATCCTAAGCCTGTTCGTCTCTGGACACTCGGCTCCGCGCCGAGGCCCGCGCCGTACGGCACGGTCCATTTCGCCAACATCACCGGACTTGCGGGGGCGGTAGCCCGCGACAGGCTTGATCAGATATTCGCTGGCGTTGACAGCGTTCTTGTCCCGTTCCGCTGACGCGGCTGGCGCTGGCAGGTTCCGGCGGCCGGGCCTAAGCACTTCGACCTGGCCTCTTACAGCTCCGGGGGAGAGACTCGAACTCTCAACCACACGATTAACAGTCGCGTGCTCTGCCGATTGAGCTACCCCGGAATGCAAGCGCGAAGCCTATACGGGCTGGCGGAGGTCGTCCGACGACGTCTTCGGGAGCCTTACCGCGCAGCTCTGGCCACGCCGTGGCGCGCCGGGGCCGGGGACGGTCGTCGCCTTGGCCCGCGGGCCTCTCGTCCCGATCCGCGACACTTGCAGTGGCAAAGCTCTGACGTGCGATGTAAGAAGGGCGGATGCGGTTCAGGACGGGTTTCGTTGTGGGGTGCGCGGCTGGCTTCTATCTGACCCACAAGGCGCGACAACTCCGCGCTCCAGTGGGACGGCGCCAGCTCGCCTTTTCCTCTTCAGAGTGGACGAGGCACAACGGCACGAGCCCACGCGTGCCCGAGCTTAAGGCCGAGAAGGTGCTCGCATTGGGTGACCTGGCGCGGGAAAGGGCGACCGACCTGCTGCGCGGCCCGGTTGGGAAGCTGGCACGCGAGCGGGTGATCGCCCTTTTCGAGAATGCCGTCTCGCCCCAACGTGGAGAGGCGACGAGAAGGACCTGAGAGCGATAGCCGGCTTCAGTCGCCTTCCACGTAGTCCCGGAGCGGGCGCGACACCATCGGGTGACGAAGCTTCGCGAGTGTCTTCATCTCGATCTGGCGAATCCGTTCCCGGGTGACCCCGAAGATCTGTCCCACCTCCTCGAGGGTCCGGATCCGTCCGTCGTCCAAGCCGAAACGGAGCCGCACCACTTCCTGTTCGCGTTCGCTCAACTCCGAGAGCGCCCTTTTCACAGCCTCGTTGAGCAGCATTCGCGTGGCTGCGTCGACTGGCACTTCGGCGGTGTGGTCTTCGATGAGGTCCGAGAGGCTGAAGTCCTCCTCTTCGCTGATCGGCTGCTCCAAGGAGATGGTGTCCTGGCTGATCCGCTGCAGTTCCCGCACCCTCTCGACGGCGAACTGCGTTCGGGCGGAGATCTCCTCGACCGTCGGCTCGCGTCCGAGCTCCTGGGACAGTTGGCGCTGTGTGCGCACGATCTTGTTGATCGTCTCGACCATGTGGACAGGGATCCGGATCGTGCGGGCCTGGTCGGCGACGGCCCGCGTTATGGCCTGGCGGATCCACCATGTCGCGTACGTCGAGAACTTGAAGCCGCGGCGATAATCGAATTTTTCCACGGCGCGCATCAGACCGAGGTTGCCTTCCTGGATGAGGTCCAAGAAGGCCATCCCGCGATTGCGGTAGCGCTTTGCGATCGAGACCACGAGACGCAGATTCGCTTCGATGAGGAGATCCTTTGCCTCCGAGCCCTCGTGGATCGCCCGTTCGGCAGCCCTGCGCTCCTCGAAGGGCATCTCGTCGAAGGTCCCCGACGCCCTGAGCGCGGCCAGTTCCGCAGCTGCCTCTTGGCCGGCTTCTATCTTGCGGGCGCAAAGAACCTCGAGTTCGGGCGACAACAGCGAGACGCGCCCGATCTCTTTCAGATAGGCGCGGACCGGATCAGTAGCCTGAGTGTCGCCGTTACCGCCCCCGAGCGACATTGGCACCGACACGACGCGAGTGCGGGGCTTCGGGAGGATTGTGCCGTTCCCGGAGGCTGCTTCCTGCAAGAGCACGTCGACTTCGATCCCGTCGAGGTCCTCGAGGGCTGGTTCGGCCAGTTCGGGTATGGCGACCGCGGCAGAGCCGTTGGCCGCGCCGTCGCCAGCGACGGGGCCTGTGAAATCAGACTGGGGGGCCTGTTCGGTCGTGCCGGTCATCTCGCCTCCAGATAGCGCTGCAACAGCCACGCTACCAATCGATTTGCAGCGTCACTCACGGCCGGTGAAGTCCTATCGGCGGTTCCCGGCTCCTGCATTAGCTCCAACTCGGACTTCAACCACGTTATGGCTGCTCCAGCCGCAGCAAGCCGGGTGGCGTCCCCTTCGGCGTCGGCCTGACGGGCATCTGCCTCGATTTCCCCGAGCGCCACCTGAGCGGCGCTGCGGGCCAGGGCCGCCACGGTCTGGTCGGGGTCGGCATCCGGTTCTGTCACCGCCAGGCGCCGGAGCAGATCGGCTACCTCGTCGCTGGCGTTCTCTATGGCGCCGTGGAGGCTCGCAGAATCGGTGAGGGCCTTGAAAGCGGCCCGCTGCAGCGGGTCGGCGAACAGGGCCTCGTTGAGCCGCCCGGCCATGGTCTGCGGGTCGCGGACGGCGAGCACGAGAGCGTCTCGGCCGGCACGCTCGCCTGATGGGGCGTGGCCCGGTCGCGTCGGGCCGGAAGGGCGCGTCGAGGTTCGTGCACCGGCGACGGGGCGGTCCGAGGTCCCGTCCTGGTCCGGTTCCCACGGGGGTTCCTCGTCCGGGGGCCGGGCACGCCCGGTCGCCGAGGTCTTGCCGTTGTCGACGGGCGCTTTCCGGCCGGACGCATCGAAGGCACGCACGAGCGTCTCGAGAAGCGGTCTCAGCCGTTCCGGGTCGAGTCTCGTCCGATCCGACACGGTCACGAGGTACTGATCGCGCACCAGTTCATTGGGGTGCTCAGCGACCATTGCAAGTGCCGCTTGTGCCGCGTGGGCCCTGCCCTCGCCGGTCTTGAGCTCGCTCGAGGAAAGGGCCCGCTCCACCCTGAAGGAAAGGAACGTCCTTGCCTGCTCGACCGCCTCGCGCAGCACCTGAGGTTCGCGCATGGCGATTTCAGCCGGATCACTGCCCGGGGGCAGGGCGGCCACGGCGACTTCCAGCTCGTGACGCTTCTCCCACTCGTAAAAGCGGGCGGCTGCGGACTGGCCCGCGGCGTCGGCATCGAACGCGAGGACGACCCGCTTGGCAAAGCGGCCGAGGAGGCGGAAGTGCTCCTCGGTGAGCGCAGTACCGCAAGTGGCGACCGCCCGTCCCAGGCCAGCCGTGAAAAAGCCGATGACGTCGGTGTAGCCCTCACAGATGATCACTTCGCCGGTCTGCACGACCGCCTGTTTGGCCCAGTTGAGGCCGTAAAGGGTGCGCCTTTTCGAGTAGATGGGCGTCTCGGGCGAATTTCGGTACTTCGGGCCTGCACCTTCGCCGGCGCCCGGCAGCACCCTGCCTCCGAGCCCGATCGCCTTTCCGGCCGGGTCGAAGATCGGGAAGATGACCCGGCCCCGGAAAGCGTCTCGCAACCCGTTCTGGCCCTGGTGGGCGAGCCCCGCCTTGATGAGCAGGTCTGCGGGGGCCCTCACCGCTTCCACGAGGGATCTGCCGGACTCGGGCGCCCAGCCGAGGCCGAATTGGCGAACGGTCTCTCCCTGGTAGCCGCGCGACCGTAGGTACTGGCGAGCTCGCCTCGCGTCCGGCTTGCTCAACAGCTCCTCGTGGTAGAAGGCGACCGCCTTCTCCATCACGGCGAGCAGCGCCTTGCGACCCTCGCGGTCGGGCTGGTCCTTGCCCGCGATGTCGTGACGTACAGCTATCCCCGAGCGAGCCGCAAGGCGCTCCACCGCTTCGACGAAGTCGCAGCCCTCGATACTGCGCAGGAAGGTGATCGGATCCCCGGAAGCCTGGCAGCCGAAGCAGTAGTAGAGGCCCTCCTCGGCGTTGACCGAGAAGGACCCCGTCTTCTCTGCGTGAAACGGGCACAGGCCGACATAGCGCCGCCCGACCCGCTTGAGCGGCGTGTACTCACCTATCAGGGCGAGGATGTCGGTGGCTGAGCGGACCGCCGCCACGTCCTCGTCGGGAATCGCCATCACCTGGACGGTATCGCGGCACGCCCGCAGGCGTGTCCGAGATGCCTGATCGGTTTGGTTGGAACCGCCCGGCTTACGCCGAAGCTTGCTTTGCCTTCTCGGCGTCGATCGACAAGACCGCGTGTGCCGCCGCGAGCCGGGCAACCGGTACCCGGAACGGCGAGCAGCTGACGTAGTCGAGACCGGCCTTCGCGAAGAAGTCGATCGAGACCGGGTCACCACCGTGCTCGCCACAGACGCCGATCTTGAGGCCAGGACGGGCGGCACGCCCACGCTCGACGGCCATACGGACGAGCTCGCCCACGCCTGCGGTGTCGACGTTCTCGAACGGGTTGGCGCTGAGCAGGCCCTGGCTCAGGTAAGCAGACATCATCCTGCCCTCGACGTCGTCGCGGCTGAAGCCGAAGGTCATCTGGGTGAGGTCGTTCGTGCCGAACGAGAAGAAGTCGGCCACCTCGGCGATCTGGTCCGCGAGAAGGGCTGCCCGGGGCGTCTCGATCATCGTCCCGATGGCGACCTCGATCCGCTCGGCGGCCTCGGTGCCCTTGGCTTCCGAGGGCGCCGCGTCGGCCAGGGCCTGGACGACCCAGGAGCGCGCGAGGGCCATCTCTTCGCGGGAGATCGTGAGGGGGATCATGATCTCCACGATCGGGTGTCCTCCGGCCTCGGCCCATTCGTAGGCGGCCTCCATGAGGGCGCGTACCTGCATGGCGTAAAGGCCCGGCTTCAAGACGCCGAGCCGCACGCCGCGCACGCCGATCATCGGGTTGGCCTCACGCCAGGACATCGCCGCCTCGAGGAGCTTCTTCTCGTCGTCGGAGAGGCCTTCCTTTGCCTGCTTGACGAGGAGGGACTCGACGTCTGGGAGGAACTCGTGCAACGGCGGGTCGAGCCCGCGGACGATGACAGGCAGTCCGTCCATGGCCTTGAGGATGCCGAGGAAGTCAGCCTTCTGTGCGGCTCGCAGCTCCTCGAGTGCCGCGGTCTCCTCCTCCGGTGTCGAGGCGAGGATCATCCGCCGCATGATCGGCAGGCGGTCGTCTCCGAAGAACATGTGCTCGGTGCGGCACAGGCCGATGCCCTCGGCTCCGAGCCGGCGGGCGTTGGCCGCGTCATCGCCGGTGTCCGCGTTGGCGCGCACGCCGAGGCGGCCCGAACGGATCTCGTCGGCCCAGCTGAGCAGCTTTGTCAGCTCCGGGGGAGCCTGAGCGGCGATGAGGGGCACGGCGCCGACGACGACGGTGCCTTCCGAGCCGTCGATCGAGATCACGTCGCCCTCGCGTACGACGGTGTCGCCCACCCGGAAGAGCTTGTCGGCCGCGCTGATGCGAAGGGCTTCGGCACCGACGACGGCCGGCTTGCCCCAGCCACGGGCGACGACCGCAGCGTGGCTGACCAGTCCGCCCCTGGCGGTCAGGATGCCCTCGGCCGCGAGCATGCCGTGCACGTCCTCGGGAGAGGTCTCGTTGCGCACGAGGATCACGTGTTGGCCGTTGGCGGCCGCAACCGCGGCGTCGTCAGCGCTGAAGCAGGCGGCACCGACAGCGGCGCCGGGCGAGGCCGCGAGGCCCTTGGCTAGCACCGGCAGCGAGTTGTCCGCGAATTGCGGATGGAGTACCGCCTCGACGTTGTCGGCGGTCGTGCGCTGCACTGCTTCGGCGTGCGTGAGGGCGATGGCCGGATCGTCGACCATGTCCACTGCCATGCGAAGCGCCGCGCGCCCGGTGCGCTTGCCCACGCGGGTCTGCAGCATCCAGAGCTTGCCCTGCTCGATGGTGAACTCGGTGTCGCACATGTCCCGGTAGTGCGCCTCGAGCCTGGCGAAGATCCCCAACAGCTCCTCGTATATCGAGGGGAACCTCGTCCCGAGCGCGGAGAGCGGCTCTGTGTTGCGGATGCCTGCCACAACGTCCTCGCCCTGGGCGTTGACGAGGAAGTCGCCGTAGGCGCCCTTGGCCCCGGTAGCGGGGTCGCGGGTGAACCCGACACCCGTGCCCGACTTGTCGTCGCGATTGCCGAAGACCATTGCCTGCACGTTCACTGCCGTTCCGAGATCGTTCGGGATGTGCTCCCGGAGGCGGTAGGCGACGGCTCGCGCCCCGTTCCAGGAGGCGAACACGGCCTCGATCGCTCCGCGAAGCTGGTCGATCGGCTCCTGGGGGAAGGGTTTCCCTGTCGCCCGCTCCACGACGCCCTTCAGCTCCTCCACGAGCTCTTGCAGGGCTGCCGCCGGCAACTCGGCGTCCGAGGACCCTGTGCGCTCTTTCAGGGCCTCTAGGGGGCCGTCCAGGTCCTCCCCGGGTACTCCGAGGACGATACGGCCGTACATCTGCACGAAGCGCCGGTACGAATCGAATGCGAACCGCTCGTCGTTCGTCTGCTTGGCCAGGCCTTCCACGGACCGGTCGTTGAGGCCGAGGTTCAAGACGGTGTCCATCATGCCCGGCATCGAGAACTTCGCCCCCGAGCGGACAGAGACGAGCAGCGGGTCGTCCGCGTCGCCGAGCCGGCGTCCCATGCGCTCTTCGAGCCGCGACAGGTGCTGAGCCAGCTCCGCGTCGAGCTCCGCGGGCCAGCCCGTCGACATGTACGCACGGCAGGCGTCGGTCGAGATCGTGAAGCCGTGGGGAACCGGCAGGCCAAGCACGGAGGTCATCTCGGCCAGGTTGGCGCCTTTGCCTCCCAGTAGGTCCTTGAGCTCCATCGGCGCACGAGGATGCGCGTGGTCGAAGTCGTACACATAGCCCATGGGGGACCTCCTAGGAATTGTCGCGGCAGCCCGAGCCTAAACGACGCCCGCTCAATGGCCCAAAACGACGGCCCGCCCTCGGCTGGACCACAGTGCTCAGCGCTGTCGGCGGTTTCGGCCTTCCTCAGTTGCCGAGGCGCCCCGAAAGGTGGGGGACGACGTCTTCTATCGGGAGTCTCGTCTGCTCTGTCGAGTCGCGGTCGCGGACGGTCACCTGCTGGTCCTCGAGGCTCTCGAAGTCGATGGTCACGCAGTACGGGGTGCCGATCTCGTCCTGTCGCCGGTAGCGCCGGCCGATCGACTGGGTCTCGTCGAACTCGCACATGAAGTGGCGCTGGAGCCGGTGCAGGACATCCCTGGAGACCGGGGCGAGCGTGTCCTTCTTCGAGAGGGGCAAGACGGCGACCTGGTAGGGGGCCAGTCGCGGGTGCAGGCGGAGCACCGCCCGGCGCTCGCCGCCGATCTCGTCCTCGTCGTAGGCGGCCAGGAGGAACGCCATCATGGCGCGGGTGGCGCCTGCGGCCGGCTCGACGACGTGGGGGAGGTAGCTCTCGCCCGTGGCCTGGTCGAAGTACTCGAGGGAGGTGCCGGAGGCCTCCTGGTGGGCGCGAAGGTCGAAGTCGGTCCTGTTGGCGATGCCTTCCAGCTCGCCCCAGCCCCACGGGAAGAGGAACTCGACGTCGGTCGTCGCGGCGGAGTAGTGGGACAGCTCCTCGGTCTCGTGTGGCCGAAGGCGCAACTTCTCGCTCGCGATGCCGTAGCGCCGATACCAGGCGAGGCGCTGGTCGCACCAGTACTCGTGCCAACGCGGGCTGTCAGCGGGCGGGACGAAGAACTCCAGCTCCATCAGCTCGAACTCCCGCGTGCGGAACACGAAGTTGCCGGGAGTGATCTCGTTGCGGAACGCCCGGCCGATCTGGGCGATCCCGAACGGTGGCTTGCGCCTCGTGGTTGTGAGGACGTTCAGGAAGTTGACGAACATGCCCTGGGCGGTCTCGGGGCGAAGGTAGGCGACCGACGACTCGGCCTCGACCGGCCCGACGTAGGTCTTGAACATGAGGTTGAAGGGCCGCGCTTCGGTCAGGTCCCTGGAGCCGCAGTTCAAGCACACGCCCTCGATCTGGTCGGCGCGCCAGCGCTCCTTGCAGTTGCGGCAGTCGACCAGGGGATCGGTGAAGGTCGCCAGGTGGCCCGACGCCTCCCAGACCCTGGGGTTGGTGAGGATCGCGGCATCGATCGGCACGACGTCGTCGCGCTCTTGGATCATCGCTCGCCACCAAGCCTCGCGCACGTTGCGAAGCATGAGGGCACCGAGCGGTCCGTAGTCGTAGGTCGAGCGGATGCCGCCGTAGATCTCTGCCGAAGGGAAGACGAAACCTCGCCTCTTGCACAGGTTGACGACGGCCTCGAACAGCCCAGGGTTGGTCGCGGACTCAGGAGATGTCGGCATGGCGGCAGGTTAGTTGGCCGCGGGAGCCCGCCTCGCCGCCACCGTCACGTGACGGCTTCTGCCCCATGGCCGGCCCGCCGCCGTGTCGAGTGAGGTCACGAGGCGAGGGGAGGACCTCCCGGCGCGGTGTCCTGCTCGGTTGCGGCGCTCGGGAAAGGCGCGGCCTGGGGCCCGGCGTGCTCGTGCGGCCGCTTCTCGCCGGCCGCCCCGGGCGCGGCGTCAGGTCCGCCCGTGTCCGGGGCGACATGCCAGCCGGCCGTCGAGATCTCGGTGCCCCGGTGCGCCGAGCGCAGCTTGCGGTCGAGGTGGTACTCGGTCGCCAACAGGGCCAGGCGCTCCGCCTCCGCCGTCGCGCGGCTGGGTGCCTGATCGAGCGCGTTGCGCAGCCCGCCGCCGAGAACGAGGCGGATCAGGGCCACCGTCTCGGCGCCGACCGACTGGCCGCGGCGGCACGAACGGCACAGGAACCCGCCTTCTCCGGGGTCGAACGCGACCAGCTCCAGCTCAGAACCGCAGCTCGCACACCGGTCGACAGATGGCCCGACCCCCTCGAGCACGAGAAGCTTCCAGAGGAACGAGGCGAGCAGGGCCGGTGACGAGCGCTCCTCCAATGTCCGCAGCGCCCCGACCAGCATCCGGAACATCTCGGGCATTGGGTGGCGTTCGAGCGCGACCTGATCGACGACCTCGAGCATCGTCATGGCGACGGGAACCCGGTCGAGGTCCGTGCGGATGGCTTTGAAATGCTCGATGGCCTCGACCTGGCTCACGATGTCGAGCTCGCGTCCCCGCCAGCACATCATCGTCACGTAGGTGATCGGTTCGAGGCGGCCGCTGAGGCGGCTCTTGGTCTTGCGGATACCTTTGGCCACCGCTCGGACCTTGCCGTGCCCGGGCGTCGCGAGCGTGACGATCCGATCCGCTTCCCCGAGCCGCATCGTCCGCAGCACCACGCCTTCGTCCCGGTAGGTGGCCACCTCGTCGGTCAGCCCCTCATCCGTGTTCCGATGGCGATGAGCCCTATCCCCACGACGATCACGACCAGCAGCGTGACGGCCGCCTCGTCGCCCATGACCGCGAGCGCCACGACGAAGGCAAACGCAACAGCGCCGAGGAAAAGCCCCGAGATGACGCCGATGTGGTCTCGGATCCGGAACTTCTCGCGGGGCTCGTCATTCACCCCTCGAGCCCCCCGTAGCGCCTGTCCCGGCGCTGGTACTCACCGACGGCGTCGAAGAGGTTCTGCCGGCGGAAGTCGGGCCATAGCACGTCGGTGAAGACGAGCTCCGAGTAGGCGAGCTCCCAGAGCAGGAAGTTGGAGATGCGGAACTCGCCAGAGGTGCGGATCACGACATCGGGATCGGGCATGTCGGGCCAGTAGAGCCGCTCGCGGAGAGCCTTCTCGTCGACCTTGTCCGCAGAGACACCGTCGGCGACGAGCCGTCGGACCGCGTCGACGATCTCCGCCCGGCCGCCATAGTTGAAACATATCGTGAGGGTCAGCCGCCGGTTCGAGGCGGTGAGGGCCATCGACTCGTCCATGTGCCGGATAAGGCGACGTGGGACGCGCCAGTCCCTCCGGCCTGCAAATCGTATGCGCACCCCCTTGGAGTTCAGGTCGTCGCGGTGGCGCGTAAGGATCCCTTCGTTGAAATGCATGAGGTAGCGCACCTCGTCGGGGGGGCGCCTCCAATTCTCCGTCGAGAACGCGAACATCGTCAGCCAGTCGACCCCGAGCTCCAGGGCTCCCTCCACGGTGTCGAACATCGCCTCTTCACCTGCGGCGTGACCCTCGGTGCGCGGCAGGCCGCGTTGGCGCGCCCAGCGGCCGTTGCCGTCCATCACGCAAGCGACATGCCTGGGTATGCGAGTGGGATCGATGTTCGCGACGGCCATCGCGCCGAAGTTACTCCCGCTTGTCGCCCGTGCTCGGCCCACCTCGCACCCAAGGCTCGCCCGGCGGTCTCCTCCGGCGCCGCCTCGGGCGGGCGGGGCCTACTCGAGCGGCCCGATCTCCGATTCCACCGCTTCGACGAGCTCCCCGGAGCGGACGAGCGCGATCGTCGCGTCGACGTCGGGCTTGAGCGCCCGGTCCTTGGTGAGCGTGGGCACGACCCGGCGCAGCGAAGCTATGGCCGCCCGGTTGGCGGGGGCGGCCAGCAACGGAGCCCGCAAGTCGCAGGCTTGGGCGGCGGCGAGCACCTCCATCGCGATCGCCGCCTCGGCGTTGCCGATGCACTCGCGTGCGTGGCGCGCGGAGATCATGCCCATGCTGACGTGGTCCTCCTGGCCGGCAGAGGAGGTGATCGAGTCGACGGCGGCGGGGTGCGCCAGGCTCTTCATCTCCGACACGAGAGATGCAGCTGTGTACTGGCAGACCATGAACCCAGAGTTGACGCCCGCCTCCCCGACGAGGAACGCGGGGAGCCCGTTCGAGGTCTTCGGGTCTAGGAGCCGAAAGAGCCTGCGCTCGGAGATCGAAGCGAGCCCGACGGTCGCCGCCGCCAGCGAGTCGCAGGCGAGCGCGACGGGTTGGCCGTGGAAGTTCCCGCCCGAGAGGATCTCGCCGGTTCCGCTCAGGACGACGGGATTGTCCGAGACCGAGGCGAGCTCGATCTCGAGCGTCTCCACGCTGTGGCGAACGACGTCGCGGAACGCGCCGTGGACCTGAGGCGCGCAGCGGATCGAGTAGGCGTCCTGGACGATGTGGTCGCTCTTGCGGTGCGACGACAAGATCTCGCTTTGGGCGAGGAGCCTCATCAGGTTCCGAGCCGACGCCATCTGACCGGGGTGCGGGCGCAGTCCAACGACCCGGGGGTCGAACGCGCGGTCGGTACCGAGGATGGCCTCGATGGTGAGGGCAGCCGAGATGTCCGCGATCTTGGCGAGACGTCCCGCCCTGAAGGCGGCCAGCACCCCGATGGCGGTCATGGCCTGCGTGCCGTTGATGAGGGCGAGGCCCTCCTTGGCCTCGAGGACCAGCGGTTCGAGGCCGCAACGGCGCAGCGCCGCCATCGCCGGGAGCCGCTCGCCCGAAAGGCGCACCTCGCCTTCGCCGATGACGGGCAGGGCGAGATGTGCCAGGGGCGCGAGATCGCCCGATGCGCCGAGCGATCCCTGTTCGGGCACGACGGGGAGGATGTCGAGATCGAGCATCTCGATAAAGCGCGAGACAACTTCCCGGCGCACCCCCGAGTGACCGAGCGCAAGCACGTGGGCCCGCAACGCCAGCATGGCGCGGACCTCTTCACGGGACAGTTCGTTGCCGACCGCCACCGCGTGCGAGCGAAGCAGCCCGTGTTGCAGGGCCGTTGAGTGCTCGGGCGTGAGACGCACGTTCGCCAGGGCTCCGAAACCGGTCGTCACTCCGTAGACGACCGCCCCGGCCCGCAGGGCCGCGACGACGACGTGACGGGCCGCGTCGACCCTTTCTTGGACGTCCTCGCCCACTGTCGCCCGTGCGCCCATGGCGATGTCGACGACGTCCTCGATCCGGAGCGGGCCGCCGAGTTCCACCGATGAGGATGCGCTCACCAGCCGAGTATTGCATCGGGTGGATCCGGCCCGCGGACGAGGCTTCCCAGCTTTGCCCGTCCCGATCGTTATGCTCCCGAGAATGGCGGACCCGCGGATCCCAGAGGAGCTTTTCACCGCCCGCCTGCTCTTGCGCAGGTGGCGTCCTTCCGACCTTGAGGCGTTGGCGGGAATGTTCGCACAACGCGCGGTATGGGAGTTCCCCTTTGCCAGAGGGCTCACCAGGGACGAGACCGAACACCGGTTGCGCCGTTATCTCGAGACCTGGGAGCACGACGGCTTTGGCAAGTACGCCGTCGAGCTGCAGGACAGCGCGGACCTCGTCGGCTGTGTGGGCCTTGAATTCGCCAACTGGTTCCACGAGATCGACGGTGAGGTGGAGATCGGCTGGCGGCTCGACCCCCGGCACTGGGGCCACGGCTATGGCACGGAGGCGGCTCTCGCCAGCCTCAGGGCCGGCTTTGACCACCTCGGTATCGACCGCGTCGTCGCCGTCATCGAGCCGGCCAACGTGGCCTCTTCGCGACTGGCGGGGCGCATCGGGCTGCAGGCGGTTCGCGAGACCGTGGAGCCGAGGTTCAACAAGGTGCTTGAGGTCTGCGTGGTCGAACGTGAGCGTTTTGCGGAACTGATCCGCCCGGTCACCGCCGACCACTCCTACGCAACGACCGGCTCGGTCGTGGAGGGCCCAGCCGCCTGATGGGCGCGAATGTCCCTCCGGAGGGATCCGGCGCGTGATCAAGTACCTCGGCTCCAAGCGACGCCTCGTCGGCACGATCGCCTGCCTCGCCTCGGGTTGTGGCGCTCAGAGTGCCGCGGACCTGTTCACCGGTACGACCCGCGTCGCCCAGGAACTGAAGCGCCAGGGTGCATTTGTCACCGCGGTGGACACGGCCACCTACTCCGAGGTGCTCGCCCAGTGCTACATCGGCCAGGACGCCTCGGTCGTGGACCACGCCGAGCTCGAAGAGGCGATTGCCGAGCTCAACGCCCTTCCCGGTCGCAGGGGCTACTTCACAGAGGTCTTCTGCGAAAAGTCCCGCTACCTGCAGCCGCAGAACGGCGAGCGCATCGACGCCATCCGTGACGCCATCGAAGAGCGCCACCGGGGGAGCTGGCTTTACCCGATCGTGCTCACGAGCCTGCTCGAGGCCGCCGACCGGGTGGACTCGACCACGGGCTTGCAGATGGCCTACCTCAAGAACTGGGCGCCGAGGTCGTTTCTCCCGCTCACCTTGAGGGCCCCGGAGCTCCTGGCCGGCCCGGGTCGATCCATCCGTGCCGACGCCCGCCAAGCGGCGTCGTCGATCGGCCCCGTCGACTTCGCCTATCTCGACCCTCCTTACAACCAGCACCGCTACTTCACCAACTACCACGTCTGGGAGACCCTGATCCGCTGGGACGCACCCGACCACTACGGGGTCGCCTGCAAGCGGTCCGACTCGAAGAGCGCCGCCACCCGCAGCGAGTTCAATTCGCGACAGACCATGGCCGCCGCCCTAGCCGAGGTCGTCGGAACGATCGACGCCACAATCGTGGTCGTGTCTTGCAACGACGAGTCCTGGCTCGGACGCGACGACCTGGTCGAGATGTGCGCTCGACGCGGGCACGTCGAGCTGTTGGAGTTCGACTCACGTCGGTACGTGGGCGCCCAGATAGGCATCCACGACCCGGCGGGCCACAAGGTGGGCCGGGTCTCCCACTTGCGCAACACCGAGCGGCTGGCGGTCTGCGGACCGAAAGCCGAGGTTCTCGGCGCCATCGGCGCCTGGCACGAGCGGGCTGGGGACTGCGACGAGTCGCCGCCGGCCGGGTCGTACGAGCCGTCGGGCTCGGTTGCGAGCGGGGACGCGACGACGGGCGGGCTTTGAGGTCACGGTGACGACATCGACTGTTGTGCTGGCTCTCGCAGTGTTCGGCGCCAGCGCCGTCGAGATGGTGGAGGCGCTCACCATCGTCACCGCGGCGGGCGTGACCCGCGGGTGGCGCTCGGCCCTCGAGGGAGCAGCGGCCGCCGTTGTCGTGCTCGCTGCGCTCGTCATCGCCGTCGGTGTCCCGCTCGCCCGGCTCGTCCCGATCGACGTGCTGCGCGTGGTGATCGGCGCCCTCCTGCTCGTGCTGGGCCTCGACTGGCTGCGCAAGGCCGTGCTGAGGGCGAGCGGGCACAAGGCACTGCACGACGAGGACGAGATCTACGCGAAGACCGTCGCCGAGCTCTCGGACGGCTCCGCCGCAAACGCCGGCAACGAGAACGCCGGATCGTCACGACGCCGGCCTCGGGACGCCACGGGCTTCACCGTCGCTTTCAAGGGCGTCTTCCTCGAGGGCATGGAAGTCGTGCTGATTGTGATCACCCTCGGGGCGAGCTCCGGTCACCTTGCCCTTGCCGCGGTGGCCGCGGCTGGCGCAGCGGTCGTGGTCTCCGGCGCCGGGTACCTCGTGGCACGCCGGCTCTCCGAGGTCCCTGAGAACACCATGAAGCTGGCTGTGGGCGTCATGCTGACGAGCTTCGGCGTCTTCTGGGTCGGCGAGGGGTCCGGGCTCCACTGGCCGGGAAGCGACCTCATGATCCTCGTTCTCGTCGGGGTCTTCGCCGCGACGGCTCTGGTCCTGTCGCTCGCGATGCGCAGGATCGGGCCTTCGCCAAGCGCGGAGCCTGACGCGGTCGGCTCCAGATGACCGCCGTCGCCCGGGCGCTCGGGGCCTTCGCAAGGTTCTGGAAGGACTTCCTGATCGGCGAGGCGCCCGAGTTGTTCGTCGGCACGCTCGTGTTCGTGGGTGCCGCCCAGGCCCTCAGGCACCACGGTGCCGTCGCGGTCTTCCTGTTGCCGCTCATAGTGATCGTGTTTCTCGCAACCAGCGTCGTGAGAGCCCGGGACAGGTCCTGAGCCTTCCGGCGGCCGGGACGACCACCAGTCCGGTAGCGTCCCAGCGTGACCGAGCCGAGCGTCGCCGAGCTGTTGGCACGCGTCGTGGCGACGCTTCCGGCGGGCGAGGTGCGCGCAGGCCAGCTAGAGATGGCCGAGGCGGTGGTGAGGGTGTTCGCCTCTGGAGGTCAGCTCGCCGTTGCCGCCGGGACCGGCACGGGCAAGTCCCTCGCCTATCTCGTGCCGGCCGTGAGATCGGAAAAGCGCGTCGTCGTCGCAACCGCGACCAAGGCACTGCAGGACCAGCTCGCGAACAAGGACCTCCCCCTCGTGGCCCGGGGACTGGGCCAGGACGTGAAGTGGGCGGTGCTCAAAGGGCGCTCGAATTACGTCTGTCGCCAGCGCCTGCACGAGCTGGAGCGCCTCGGGGACCAGCAGCGCCTCGAGGTTCCCGAATCGCTTTCGGAATTGCCCGCGGACCTGGAATTATTCGACGGCGAGCCGCCTGGGACGGGGAGCCACGCCCGTCCGACCAGCTCGTCGCGGTCGGTCACGGCCCGGCGGATCGGCGCCGAGCTGAAGCGTCTCGCCACTTGGGCAGACTCGACCGTAAGCGGGGACCGGGCCGAGCTCGACTTCGAGCCGTCGATCCCGGCGTGGTCGTCCGTGAGCGTCACGGCCGACGAATGCCCGGGAGCCCGGCGCTGCCCATCGGGGAGCGAGTGCTTCGCGGAGGCGGCCCGCACAAGGGCGGCCGCCGCGGACATCGTCGTCGTGAACCTCCACCTTCTTGGCGCTGATCTGCGATGCGGCGGAGAAGTGCTGCCTGAGCACGAAGCGCTCGTCATCGACGAGGCCCATGAGCTCGAGGACGTTCTGGCCGCGTCGCTCGGCGTCGACGTGAGCCCCGGTCGCCTGCGGGCGCTCGCGTCGGCGGCACGCGGGGCCCTCACCGCGGCGGGACGGCGCGCACAGCGTGGCGATGACACGGCACCGGCCCGGGCGGTCGAGGCTGTGCTCGGCGCGGCGGCCCGTTTCGAGGAGCTGCTGGCCGACGGCGAAGAACGCCGGCTGCCCCCTGGTCTCGGCGCTGAGTTCGGCGATCACGTGAGTCTCATGATCGACCGCCTCGAGCGGCTCGGCGTCGAGCTCAGGCGTGGGTCGGAGGGCGCCGGCGGGCACGGGGGCGCAGCCGAAGGCGAGGGGGGCCCTGGCGGCGGAGGTGACGGGGCCCAGCGTTGTCTAAGGGCCCTGCTAGGGGTCGACCGCTGCCGGGAGGAGCTCGGCACCTGCCTCTCGGCCGGCAGCGACGAGGTGGTCTGGGTCACGGGGGGGATGCGCCCTGCCATGCACTCGGCTCCTTTGGACGTGAGCAGGGTGCTGTCCGCCCAGGTGTTCTCGGAGATGCCGGTCGTGCTGACGAGCGCGACGCTGCCACGCGGGCTCGCCGTCCGGCTGGGCGCGCCTTTGGAGTCGACCTCCGAGCTCGACGTCGGCAGCCCGTTCGCCTACAAGGCACACGCGCTGTTGTACTGCGCGACGTCGCTGCCCGATCGCCGCCGCCCCGAGGCCGAGGCTGCGATCCACGACGAGATCGAGGCGCTCGTGCTCGCAGCGGGCGGCCGCACGCTCGCCCTGTTCACCAGTCGCCGCGCCATGACCCTCGCCGCCGAAGTGCTCGCCGAAAGGCTCCCCTGGCCCGTGCTAGTGCAGGGTGAGCTCCCCAAGGCCGTGCTCCTCGAGGCACTCAGCGCCCAATCGGCCGCCTGCCTGTTCGCGACGATGAGCTTCTGGCAGGGTGTCGACGTCCCGGGCCCGGCCCTCACGCTGGTCGTCATCGACCGGATCCCGTTCCCCCGCCCGGATGACCCCTTGATGGCGGCGCGTCGGGAGGCGGCGGGACGGGCCGGATTCCAACAGGTCGACCTCCCGCGGGCGGCGACCCTGCTCGCCCAGGGCGCCGGGCGCCTGATCCGGACCGCCACCGACCGCGGTGTCGTCGCCGTGCTCGACCCGCGCCTCGCCAGGGCCTCCTACGGGCCGGTCTTGGTCAAGGCGTTGCCGGCGATGCGCCGGACCCGGGACCGGGCCGAAGCCGAGGCCTTCCTCCGTGGCATCCACGCCGAGGCCAGCGGCGCCGTGGGGGCCTCGTAGACCGGTGAGAGGCCGGCGTTGCCCGCCGCCTTCGGGGCGAGACTCCGGCGGCCGTAGACTCCTTGTCACCTATGGAGCCCACTAGCGAACCACGCCAACAAGCTGGGGGGACGCCTGGCGCCGTCCTGTCGCCCGGCGCCTTGCCCGGACTTGCCAGCTCGATTGTCTGCGGAGGCTGTGGATCGGTCATCGACGCGTCGGAGCCGTACCCTTTCCGTTGTCCCCGCAGCGGCGACGGGGGCGACCACGTCCTTAGACGAGTGCTCGATGTGAGCAGGCTCTCGTTCTCGCTCGAGGACTCCGAGCCGAACCCCTTCGTGCGCTGGCGCGGCCTGTTCCACGCTTATCACCTCGCCACCGCCAACGGCATGAGCGACCGCGCCTATGTCGATCTCGTGCGTGATCTCGACGCCGAGGTGGCCAAGGTCGACGGTCACGGCTTTGTCGTGACGCCGTTCCGTCAGGCTCCCCGACTGGCCGGTTTGCTCGACACCGGCGCCTCGGTCTGGGTGAAGGACGAGACGGGCAACGTCGCCGGCTCGCACAAGGCCCGTCACATGTTCGGGCTCCTCGTCCATCTCGAAGTTGTCAGGTTGCTCGGCCTGTCCGAAGGACCCGTCCCGCCGCTCGCCATCGCCAGCTGTGGCAACGCGGCCCTTGCGGCGGCGGTCGTCGCAGCCGCCGGGCGCAAGCGCCTCTTGGTGTTCGTGCCGACGGACGCCGAGGCTTCGGTGCTCGACCGGCTGCGGTCGCTCGGGGCAGAGATCACCGTGTGCCCGCGCCAAGAAGGCGTCGCCGGCGACCCGACATATCACCGCCTGCAGGCGGCAATCGCGGACGGTGCCCTGCCGTTCACCTGCCAGGGGAACGAGAACGGGCTGGCGATCGAGGGCGGCGAGACTCTCGGCTACGAGATGGCGGCGTCGCTCGTCGGCGAGGGCGCTCTCGACCACGTCGTGATCCAGGTCGGCGGCGGCGCCCTCGCCAGTGCCGTGGCACAGGGGCTGTCCGAGGCCGCTGCTTTCGGCGTGCTGCCCCGGACGGCTCGGGTGCACACGGTGCAGACGGCAGGCGCCTGGCCGCTCGCCCGGGCATTCGCGCGGGTCGGCGAGCGCCTCGGGGCTGCGCCTGGCCCCTCGGAGGTCCGTGAGGCCGTGCGCTACGCAGCCGCGCACCGCTCCGAGTTCATGTGGCCATGGGAGACGGTGCCCCACAGCCTGGCCCACGGCATCCTCGACGACGAGACCTACGACTGGGTAGCGGTCGTCGAGGCGATGCTCACCACCGGCGGCGGGGCGCTCGTCGTGGACGAGGACGAGATCGTCCAGGCGAACGCCACCGCGCTCGAAGCGACGGGAATCGAGGTGGACGCCACGGGCTCGGCGGGGCTCGCCGGTCTCGCCCAGCTGTGCCGTAGGGGGCTCGTGGTCAAGGGCGAGCGTGCCGCCGTGCTGTTCACCGGAGCCCGCCGCTGAGAGTCGCCCGGCTCAGTAGCCGAGGCGCTCGATCATCTCCGGGTGGCGTTGCCAACCCTTTTCCACCTTCACGAACAGCTCGAGGTAGGCGCCGGGCTCCAGCTGCTGGCGCACGGCCGTCCCGGCCGCCTTCAGCACCCGACCCCGTTTCCCGATGACGATGCCCTTTTGTGACTCTCGTTCCACGAGGATCTCGCAGCGGATCCTCGGCCATTCCCATTCGGTGACCCGGCAGGCGATCGAGTGCGGCAGCTCCTCTTCGGCATTTCTGAGCAGCTGCTCGCGCACGAGCTCGGCCACGTAGAAGGCCTCGGGGACGTCGCTCACCATGCCGGCAGGGAAGTAGCGCGGCCCCTCGGGCATCCGGGCGGCCAGGTACTCGACAAGAGCCGGGACGCCCTCGCCGGTCTTGGCCGAGATGGGGAAGTACTCCGCGCCGCCGAGGCCGAGCTCGGCTGCGGCGAAGGCCAGGTGGTGGAGCACCTTGGAGCCGTCAACGCGGTCGATCTTGTTGAGCGCTATCACCGTGTCGGGGCGCAGGCGCTCGGCTATGTAGCGGTCGCCGGCCCCGATCGGTGCGCTGGCCTCGAGCAGGAGAACGCAGCAGTCCACGTCGTCGAAGGTCGACGTCGCGGTCTGGTTGAGGCGGTCGCCGAGGGCTGTGCGCGGCCGGTGGACCCCGGGCGTGTCCGTGAAGACGATCTGGCTGTCGGGCCGGTCGAGCACGCCCCGGACACGGGTCCGGGTCGTATGCGGCGTCGCCGCCGTGATGGCGACCTTGGTCCCGAGGATCTGGTTGAGCAGGGTCGACTTGCCCACGTTGGGTCGGCCCACGAGGGCGACGAAGCCGGAACGGAAGGTGGGCTGCGCATCCCCGGCGTCTCGGCCGCCGCCTTGGTGTGGGGCGGAGCCGTTCATCGGCGCCTCTCGGCGTCGGCCCCGTCATCGGGCTCGGAGGGATCGCCTCGGGCGTCTCGTTCCCCGCGGCCGCCCGAGCGCTCCTCGCGTTCGCCGAGCCGCTTGGCTCTCTCGGCCAGCCACTCCTCGTCCGGGATCCTGGGGCCGGTGTGCAATGCAGGGCCGTTGAGCCTCATGATCCGGACGCTGCCGATGCGCCGGCCCTGCAGCTTCTCGGCCACGAGCAGATGCCCGTCGACCTCGATCGACTCGCCCTCGGACGGAACGTGTCCCGTGAGGGCCAGCACGAGCCCGCCGATGCTGTCCCAGTCCCCGGCGGGCAGGTCCGCACCGAGGAGGTCGTTCACCTCGTCCACGTCCATCTTGCTCGAGACCCTGAACTGGCCCCCGCCGAGAGGCACGATCAAGGGGTCGTCCACGTCGAACTCGTCGACGATCTCGCCGACGAGCTCCTCGATGAGGTCCTCCAGCGTCACGACTCCGGCTGTGCCGCCGTACTCGTCGATGACAACGGCGAGATGGAACTGGCCGGCTTGCATCTCACGCATGAGCGGGGCGACACGCTTGGTCTCGGGCACGTAGTTGGCGGGGCGGCACACGTCGCGAACCGGGCAGTGTTCCTTGCCACTGCGGGCGGCACGGATCAGGTCCTTGGTGAAGGCGATCCCGATCACATCGTCGAGGGTCTCGTTGAACACCGGGATGCGGCTGTAGCCCGCCTCGATGGCGCGTTCGAGCACCGCTCCCGTTTCGGCGGAGTCCTCCACCGCGACAACATCGGGCCGTGGCACCATGACCTCGCGCACGATCGTGTCACCGAACTCGATGATCGAGTGGATGAGCACTCTCTCGTCGCCCTCAATGGCCTCGTCCAGCGCCGCCACGTCCGCAAAGGCCAACAGCTCCGACTCGGTGACGTCGGCAGCGGACTGGGCGGCGCGACCGCCCGGGGTTATGAGGCGTGCGAGACCGATAAGCGCGCCGGACACAAAGCGGGTTGGCGGGAACCTGACCAGTGTCGTGACGAGGGGCGCCGCCAACAAAGCGGCGCGATCGGAGTGACGCACGGCCCACTGCTTGGGCACCGCCTCGGAGAACACGAAGATGACGACGACCTCGAACACCGTCGCGACGGCGACGCCGAGCGGGCCGAAAACCTGGGCGGCGATCACGCCGACCAGGGTGGCGGCCACGAGCTGGCAGAGAAGCACGAGCAGCAGGATCGGTGCCAGGAAGGCCTCCGGCTCCTCGACCAGGCGACGTAACGACCGGGCACCCCGCTGTCGGGCGTCGTCGAGCGACTTGGCGCGCGCCCGAGTGGTGCGCGTGAGGCCCGTCTCCGCGAGCGAAAGGATGGCCGAGGCCGCGATCAGGATGAATACCGCCACGAGGAGGCCGGCGTCGGCGCCGGTGAAGCTCCGAGTCGAGGCCAGGATCACGGACCTGTGCCTGGTTCTCGATGGTGGGCGGCAAGCAGCTGCTGTTCGAGCGCCTCCATCATGGCGGCTTCGGCGTCCTCGGCGTGGTCCATTCCGAGCAGGTGCAAGATCCCATGAACGAGCAGGAGGGCGATCTCGTCCTCGTAAGCCCCTGCGTGCTCGGGTGCCTGTCGCCAGGCGACCTCCGGGCATATGACGACGTCGCCGACGAGAAGCGGCATCTCCTCGAACTCTGCCGGTCCCCGCCCCGGCCCGCTCGCCTCCTGGTCCGGGACGTGGCCGGGGCCGATCAGCTCGTCCTCGATCGGGAAGGAAAGCACGTCGGTGGGTCCCTTGCGCCCGAGGAACCTCTCGTTGAGGCCGGCGATCGCTTTCTCGTCGACGAACATGAGCGAGAGCTCGGCATCGTCGCCGATGCCACGGTCGGCCAGCACCCGCTCGGCGAGCCTCACCCAGCGGGCGAGATCTACGGGCCGATCCGACTGCTCGTCAGCAGCGAAGACCTGGGCGCTCACTGGAGTGGTTGATGAGCCGGGACGCCCACAGCCGCCTGTGACGTGCTCTCGTGCGTCCCGTTGCCGTCGGGGCTCTCGCCGCCTTTGGCCACGCCGGGATGAGCGGCACCCGACCCGATGCTCCGGGCCTTGTCGGAACGGTCGTAGGCGGAGACGATCTCGCGCACGATGCGGTGGCGTACGACATCACCTTGCCCGAGGCGGATGAAGGAGATCCCCTCGATCTCGCCGAGCAGGTCCTCGAGCTCCAGCAGCCCGGAACGCCCACCGGCTATGTCGATCTGGGTCACGTCACCGGTCACGACCACCTTGGTGCCAAAGCCGATCCGCGTGAGGAACATCTTCATCTGCTCAGGCGTCGTGTTCTGGGCCTCGTCGAGGATGACAAAGCTTGCGTTGAGCGTGCGGCCCCGCATGAACGCGAGCGGCGCCACCTCGATCGCTCCCCGTTCGAGCAGCCTCTGTGTCCCTTCGGGCTCGAGCATGTCGTAAAGGGCGTCATAGAGAGGGCGCAGGTAGGGATCGACCTTCGCCATGAGATCGCCGGGCAGGAACCCGAGCCTTTCCCCGGCCTCCACCGCCGGGCGCGTGAGGATGATGCGTGCGACCTCTTTGGCCTGGAGGGCCTGCACCGCGAGCGCGACCGCGAGGTAGGACTTGCCCGTGCCCGCCGGTCCGATCCCGAAGGTGATCGTGTTGGCGGTGATGGCGTCGACGTAGCGCTTCTGGCCCGCCGTCTTCGGGTGCACCTTGCGGCCCCGGGCGTACCGGCCGACCTCGGCGGTGAGGACCTCCGACGGCCGCACGTCCTCCTTGACCATGTCGATGGTGTGCCCGACATTGGTCGGATCGAGCCAGTGGCCCCGCTCGAGCAGCGACACGAGCTCTTCGAACAGGCGACCGACGCGTTCGGCTTCGGGACCCTCGACGGTGATCTCGTTGCCGCGGACGTGGATCCGCGTGCCTTCGAACGCCCCTTCGACGGTGCGCAACAACTCATCACGTTGGCCCAGCAGGCCCACCATGAGGTGGTTCCCGGGGACGAGGATCTTTACCTGGGTGGACGACACTTGGCTCTCGGACGAAGGGTACCAGGCACTTCGCCAAGCGCGGGTCGTCCCGGCACCCCGCGCCGGCTCCGGCGCGCTCTCGAGGTTGCGACGGCCATGAACTGGGGCTGTCCGGGTACCTCGGTCAGGCACATCAGCCGGGCGGCCAGGCGAGCCGCCGTCCACCGAGCACGTGGAGGTGCAGGTGGGCAACGCTGTTGCCGGAGTCCGGGCCGACGTTCAGCACGAGGCGGGAGCCTCTTTCGGAAAGGCCCTCGGCGTGGGCGACCCGCCGTGCCACCTCGAACATCTCCGCCAGTAGGTCCCCGTGGTCAGCGGTCAGGTGGGCGGCGTCGACAATGTGCGCTTTGGGAATCACGAGGACATGCGTCGGCGCGACCGGGTGCAGGTCCCGGAAGGCGTACACGAGCTCGGTCGAGGCAACCCCGGTCGAGGGGCGCTCGCCTGCCACGATGTCGCAGAAGAGGCAGCCGGCCACGGGCGCGATCCCTAGCGCCCGCCCGAGCGGACCGGTGCGGGGCGGAGGTGGCCGGCGTCGTGCCGGGCGGTGTCCGCAGGCAGCCGGAGCCGGCAGGCGACCTCGTTGGCGAGCAGCCGGCCGCGAAGGGTGAGCACGGCACGGCCAGTCTCGCGAGTCACCAGCCCCGAAAGGATCTCGTCGTCGGGCAGCGCGTCGGCATCGACGCCTTCACGAGTGCGCACCGCCAGCTCCAGGTACTCGAGCTGGCGGTGGCCGGAGTCGAGACGTTCCTCGCCGGCGACCGGCGAACGGTTGGAAGCGATCGCGGCCACGTAGCGCTCGGGCGTGCGGATGTTCCAGAACCTGCGCCCGTCGATGTGACTGTGCGCCGCGCAGCCCACGCCACGGTATTCCCCCTGACGCCAGTAGTTCTGGTTGTGGCGACACTCGTGGCCCGGGCGCGACCAGTTCGAGATCTCGTACCAGCCGAGACCGGCGGACCCGAGCACGCCGTCGGCGATCTCGTAGCGCCGGGCCTGGACGTCGTCGTCGGGGTGGCGGTCCGGGTCGCGCCACAGGGGCGTGCCTGGCTCCGCCTGGAGGGCGTAGGCACTGAGATGGGGGGGCGGCGGGTCGAGGGCGAGCACCCCGTCGAGGGTGGCCGTCCAGTCGTCGTCCGTCTCGCCCCGGGCACCGTAGATGAGGTCGACGCTGAATGAGTCGAAGCCGGCCTCTCCGATGGCGGCGACGGCGCGGGGCACTGTCTCAGGGCTGTGCCGGCGCCCCAGGCTCATAAGGACGTGGGGCGCGAGCGACTGCACTCCGAGCGATATGCGGGTAACCCCCGCAGTCGCATAAGTGCTGAGCAGCTCCGGTGTGACGTCTTCGGGGTTGCACTCAACTGTCACCTCGGCGCCTTGGGCGCGGCGGACGCCGTCGAGCAGCCGTGCGAGCTCGGGGCCGGGGAGCCGGGACGGGGTCCCACCGCCGAAGAAGACCGTGGCCGCTTCGCCTAGCCCCTCGGCGTAGGCGCGCCCGAGCTCGATCAGGCACGCGTCGACATAAGCCTGCGAGAGATGGTCAAGCCCCGCCCAGGTGGCAAAGGCGCAGTAATCGCAGCGGCGCGCGCAGAACGGCACGTGCACGTACACGCCGAGACTCTGCCCGGCACCGCCGCGGGGCTCAACCACGAAGCAGGCCGAGCTCCTCCAGCCGTTTGAGGAGCGTGGTCAGGTTCTGGCCGAGCATCGAGGCCATGACGCGCAGGTCCTCGGATCTGATTGTCAGCACTTCGCCGTTGAAGTCCTGCCGCTGCACCTGCACCGAGGCGAGGAACCGCCGCAGGAGCTCGCGTTCGGGGCCCTGCACCTCCGAGAGGCGCAACAGGTCGACGGCGATCTTGAAAGGCTTGCCCGAGGCCTCGGGATTCTCACCGTTGCTGTGGAACGCGACGCCGCGCCCGGCGGCAGGGGGCTCCGCCGCGTCGGGCGGTAGCAGCTGGTCGACGGGCACGCGGTACAGCCTCGCCAGCCGCTGGAGCCGCGGCACGGAGATCGTGCGCTCACCGCGTTCATAGGCGCCGAGCACCGACGCCTTGAACTCGAGCCTGGAGGCCTTCTCCACTGCTTGCAGGGAAAGCCGCTTCTGGCGCCTCACAGTGCGCAGCCGAGCACCCACGGCGACCGCGTACTCGGGGTCGACTCCTTCTGTCTGGGTTGGGGGCATTCCCGTCACTCTCCGGTCGGTATCGACGCGTCGTTGCGCCCCGACACCGTCAACCCGAAATGGACTCTCTTAGGCTGTGTCGAAACGCCGGGTCCTCGCCTGTGACCACCGAGCCAGGGCCCACCCCTTAAGTGTTGCGCGTAGTGCCGGTTTCCTGCAAGAACGCCGGAACGAGGTCTCCCCGTCAAGGGGTTGGAGCTGCCCATGACGGCGGCGCCGAGGCCATGGTCCGAAGCACCGTCAACAGGGCGCCCGCCACGACTGCGGCTGTCTCCACCCTCAAGATGCCGTCCCCGAGTGACACCTTGTTGGCGACGAGCGCCAGCTCCCGATCGGACCAGCCGCCTTCCGGGCCGACCAGCACGACAGGAGTGGCCAGCGAGACGGGCCCGCCACCGGGCTCGGCGAGCGCTGTCTCGCCGGCTCGTGAACGCCCGAGGACCGCGTCGAGGCTCTGGGTGGGGCCGATCTCAGGGATGACGGCCCGGCGGGACTGCATCGCCGCCTCACGGACGATCCTGCGGAGCCGCAGCTCTCGTCGGGGCGAGGCGCCTAAGTCCGGGCGGACGACCGTCCGGTCCGTCACGAGCGGCGTCACAACGTCTACGCCGAGCTCGGCCAACTTGGCGACGGCCCATTCGGTCCTCTCCGTCTTGGCCCACGACAAGCCGATCTCGAGGGTCGGCGAACGGCGCAGGCTGACCTGTACCGGGCCGGACACCTCGAGGCCGTACCGGGGGGGACTCGAACGTCCTCCCGCCGATCGTCGGGACGGCGCGCCGGACGAGCTGAACGCGCACATCCGCCAGGCTCCGGCCCCGTCGGAGGCGGCAACCGTCTCGCCTGGCCTCAAGCGCAGGACTTCACCGAGGTGGTGGGCGTCCTCCTCGCTGAGCTCGGGTGAGTCGAGATCCTCGACAAAGACCATGGCCGCGGCTGCCCGAAGCTCCGCGTCGGGCGCGGCGGGGGTCACGCTCAGCCGAAAGCGGACCGGAGCCGGGACAAAAGGCCCGGGTCCGGCGGCTGGACCTGCTCACCGCGGATGGCTGCGAGCTTGCGCAGCAGCTCGTCCTCTTCCTTGGACAACTTGACCGGTGTGTCGACGAAGACGCTCACGAGAAGGTCACCGCGTCGCCCACCGCGAAGGCGCGGCACACCGTGGCCGGCAATCTTGAGCACGCGACCTGTCTGCACCCCCGCCGGGACCGACAGCAGGTAGGGCCCGTCGAGGGTGTCCATCTCGACTTCGGTGCCGAGCGCCGCCTGGGCGACCGACAGGTGAAGCGTCGTGACAAGGTCCGTGCCCGACCGCTCGAAACGGGGATCCGCCTCCACGCGCAGATGCACGTACAGGTCCCCCGACGCCCCGCCACGAAGGGCGGCCGCGCCGGCGCCGGCGATGCGCAAGGTCGCGCCGTCGTCGACTCCCGCCGGTATGTCGACGGTCAGCGTCCGGTCGTCCAGTCTCCTGCCCTCGCCGCGGCAGTCGGGGCACGGTGAGGTCACGACCTGTCCGATGCCGTTGCAACGTCCGCAGGGCGTGGCCGTCATCATCTGTCCGAGGATGGACTGGCGCACCCGTTGGATCTGGCCCGAGCCACGGCAGTCGGGACAGGTGCTGGCACTCGTGCCCGGCCGGGCGCCGCTGCCCGAGCAGGTCGTGCAAGGCACGGGCGCTTTGAGGTTCACGTCTCGGCGTGTCCCGAACACGGCTTCGCCGAGCCCGATCTGCAGCACGATCTCGGCATCGGCACCCTGCCGGCGTGCTCCGCGCTGTCCGGTTGCCCCGAAGCCCTGATTGAAGAAGACGTCGAACAGGTCACCCAGTCCGCCTCCGAATCCAAAGGCGTCACCGGCACCGGCCCCGGCTCCCGTTCCCCTCACTGCCTCGGGCCCGAACATGTCGTAGCGGCGGCGGCGCTCGGGGTCGCGCAAGGTCTCGTAGGCGACGGTGACCTGCTTGAAGCGGGCCTCGGACTCGGCGTCCCCGGGATTCGCGTCGGGGTGCAGCTCGCGGGCGAGACGCCGGTAGGCCCGCTTCAGCTCGTCTTCGGAGGCGGAGCGCGGGACACCGAGCAGCTCGTAGAAGTCCTGGGTCATCGACACATCTAACCCCGGCTGAGTTCTCGTGTGAGCCGCTCGCCCACGACCGCGACAGCCGCGAGAGCGTGCGCGTAGTCCATCCGGGTCGGTCCGAGAACCCCGATTGTCCCGAGAGCCACGCCGTCGGACTCGTAAGGGGCGACGACGAGCGAGCACTCGGCGAGGGACTGGACACCGGCGTGCTCCGAGCCGATCGAAACCGACTGTCCGTGTGCGAGCACGTCTCGCAGCAGGGTCACGACCACATAGGACTGTTCAAGGATCCCGAGCACCGAACGGACCTTGTCGATGGCGTCGAACTGCTCTGCCATGTAGGCGGCGCCGCCGACGAAGACCTGGTCGTCGCCTGCGCTCGACCATCCGTCTTCGAGCGCGGCCACACAGAGCCCGACGAGCTCGTCAACTTCGTCATCGCCGCTCGGGGTCTCGGGCGGGACGAACCCGAGCGAGTTGCTCGAGAGGCGTTGCTGCAGCGCCGTGCTCGCCGCCGACAGCACGGTGTCGGAAACGTCCTCGCGAACCGAGATGGTGCGCTTTTCCACTACGCCGTTCGAGAGCACTGCCACCGCCATCGCCGTGTGGCTCGACAGCCGCGCGATGAGAGCCGAACGGACGACGAGCGCCTGATAGGCCGGGCTCACGACGACGCCGGCACAGTCCGTGAGCTGGGCGAGCAGGCGCGATGTGTCCTGGAGCACCCGCTCGAGCTCGCCGTGCGCCCTGGAGAAGAAGGCCTGCACCTGCTCGTGCTCGGCCCGTGCGAGCGGCTGGGGGTTGCCGAGGTGATCGACGAAGAAGCGGTAACCCTTGTCGGTAGGGATGCGTCCGGCACTTGTGTGGGGATGGGTCAGGTAGCCATCGCGCTCGAGCGCCGCCATGTCGGCGCGCACCGTCGCCGGCGAGACCTCGATGACGGGATCACGTGCGACCTGCGAAGAGCCCACCGGCTGTGCTGTCTCGACGTAGCCGGTGACCACGGACCTCAAGATCGCCGCCTTGCGGTCGTCGAGCTGATCGTGGTCGTTGCGGGTGGGCATCTTCATGGTCTCCTCGTGCAGGATTCTACTTGGGACGCCCAGATACGACGGCAACGGCGTTGCCCGTGATCGGCAGAACCTGCAGCCGGCCTGCGATCAGGTCGCACCGTGTGGTCACTCCTCCAGTGTCAGCGCACTGATGAAAGCCTCCTGGGGGATCTCGACTCGCCCGATCGACTTCATCCGTTTCTTGCCCTCCTTCTGTTTCTCGAGGAGCTTGCGCTTTCGCGTGATGTCGCCGCCGTAGCACTTGGCGAGGACGTCCTTGCGCTTGGCCTTGACCGTCTCGCGCGCAACGATGCGCCCTCCGATCGCCGCCTGGATGGGGACGTCGAAGAGCTGGCGGGGGATGAGCTCACGTAGCTTGGCGGTCATCTTGCGCCCGTAGTCGTCGGCCTTGGAGCGGTGCACGATTGTCGAGAAGGCGTCGACAGGCTGGCCCGCGAGCAGCACGTCGACCTTGACGAGGTTGTCGGTCTGGGTCCCCGCCGGCTCGTAGTCCAGGCTCGCGTAACCCTTGGTCCGGCTCTTCAGCACGTCGAAGAAGTCGAGCACGACCTCGGCCAGGGGCAGCTCGTAGATGAGCTCGACGCGGTCGGAGGAGAGGTACTCCATCTTCTGCATCCGGCCCCGGCGCGTCTGGCACAGGTCCATGATCGTCCCGGTGTACTCGGCCGGTCCGAGGATCGTGAGCTTCAACAGGGGCTCTTCGATGTGGTCGATGTATTGCGGCTCGGGCATGGCGGAGGGGTTGTCGACCGGCAGGACCCCGCCGTTGGTGAGGTGGGCGATGTACTCGACCGAAGGTGCTGTCGCTATCAGGGAGAGCCCGAACTCCCGCTCGAGGCGTTCCCGGACGATCTCCATGTGCAACAGGCCAAGGAACCCGCAGCGGAAGCCGAAGCCGAGCGCGGCGCTCGTCTCGGGTTCGTAGGTCACGCTCGCATCGTTGAGCTTGAGCTTCTCGAGCGCGTCTCGCAGATCGGGGAACTCGTCGCCGTCTATCGGATAGATGCCGCAGAACACCATCGGCTTCGGGTTCTTGTAGCCCTCGAGCGGCTTGGACGCCGGGCGCGCTGTCTCTGTGACTGTCTCACCGACACGTGCCTCACCGACGTCCTTGATGCCCGCGATCAGGTAGCCGACCTCGCCTGGGCCGAGCTCGCTCACCTCCACCAGCGCCGGCGTTCGGATGCCCACCTCCTCTACCTCGTGGGTGGCGCCGCTTTGGAGAAAGCGCAACCTGGCGCCCGAGCGCATCGTCCCGTCCACCACCCGCACCGCGCTCACGACCCCCCGGTACTGGTCGTAATAGGAATCGAACAGCAGTGCCCGGAGCGGATCGGCGGGATCGCCCTCGGGGGGCGGGATCCTGCGGACGACCTCGTCAAGCAGCTCGACTACGCCGGCTCCCGTTTTCGCAGAGATCCGCAGGATCTGGTCGCCGGGAAGGCCGAGCACGCGCTCGATCTCCTCGGCGTACCGGTCCGGGTCGGCGGCGGGCAGGTCAATCTTGTTCAGGGCGGCGACGATCTCGAGGTCGTGCTCGAGAGCCAGATAGCAGTTGGCGAGCGTCTGGGCCTCGATGCCCTGCGAGGCGTCGACGAGCAGCACGACTCCCTCACAGGCCGCGAGGCTCCTCGAGACCTCGTAGCCGAAGTCGACGTGGCCGGGGGTGTCGATCAGCTGGAGGATGTACTCGCGCCAATGGACGCGCACGTTCTGCGCCTTGATGGTGATGCCGCGCTCGCGCTCGAGATCCATCGAGTCGAGGTACTGGGCCCTCATGTCACGCGGGTCGACCGCATGGGTCAGCTCCAAGATGCGGTCCGACAGGGTCGACTTGCCATGGTCGACGTGGCTGATTATGGAGAAGTTGCGAATGACCTCGGGCGCGACCACAGCTTCCATCGTGCCACCTCGGCCACGGTGTGCCGTCCGGTTCGGTCAGCTGGTACTCTCGGTGATCCCGGAGGCTCTGGTTCCTCCTATCCGTACGCGTCGAGGGACGAATGGCGAATATCAAGAGTCAGATCAAGCGGAACCTCCAGAACGAGCGTCGCCGCGTGAAGAACAAGGCCGTGCGCTCGGAGCTGAAGACGCGCACGAAGAGCGCTCTGCTGGCCGCCGAGACCGGCGCCGAGGACTCGGCTGATCGCTTGCGCGAAGCCGTGAAGAGGATCGACAAGGCGGCAGCCAAGGGTGTCATCCATCCCAACCAGGCGTCGCGGCGCAAGTCTCGCCTCGTTCGCCGTATCGCCCTGATCACGGCCGGGAGCCCAGAGGAGAGCTGAGCCAGCTGGCTCCCTCGTTGCAGCGAGCTCTGCGCGCCGGCTTCAGCGGCCGGCGAGCGGAAGCTTGAGAGGCGGTCTTCCCCCCAGCAGTGCGGCAGTGATGGACCTGTCGTTGCCCGACATGCCGAGCTCCCAGACACCGACGCCCGCGCAGTCGAACTGGGCTGCCAGCGCGGCCTTGAGGGCGATCGAGACCGGGTCGTCGAACCAGGTCTGGTGCCACTGCCCGTCCCTCTTGAACACCGTCCAGGGAGTCTCGGTCACAGGGTCCCACTGGGGCGCGTGGCCGGCGGCCACGATGTCCGAGTAGGTGACGGCGAGCGGAGGTCCCGTGGTGGCGGCTCCGTCGAACCGGCTCGTGGCCGGGAAGTCATAGCCGTAGAGCGGGATGCCGAGCACGATCTTTTGCGCGGGCACGACTGCGGCGTACTCGGCAACGGTTATGGCGTCGCTCCAAGAAGCGTTCGTCAACGGTGCAGTCGCGGAAGCCACGTCGGGCTGCTGCATGTCGTAGGCCATGACGAAGAGCTCGTCGACGTACGTGGCCAATGCCTTGACGTCGAAGAAGTCGAACGGGTCCAGCGCAGAGGTCGGATAGGTGTCCAGCATGATCGACCAGTTCGGGTCCAGTGCCCTGAGAGCTTTCGAGAACGCGGCCACGAAGCGGACGAATCCGCCCCGATCCGCCGTGCTGTCGCCCTCGAGGTCGAGGTCGACGCCGTCGAGGTTCCCGGCCGAAAGCAGGGGGGCGAGCTTGCTCGCCAACAGGGGGCCGGATGTCGAAGGGTGGGCGGAGATCGAGTTCAGGACCGTAGAATTCTCGGAGTAGACGCTGAGAAGTACGCGGTCGCCCGAGGCGTGAGCCTGGCTGACATCGAGAGCGAAGGCAGAACTTGACAGGGTCGAGTAGCCCTCCCCGCTCTCGGCGATCGAACCGCCGCTTGCCAGGCCCACCGCCCAGTAGGCGAGCGTCGTCAGGGATCCGAAGTCGGGCGTGAAGCTGCCGACGTCCCAGTAGGGGAGAAAGCCGACCACCTGGTGGGCACGGAGGGGTCGCACGAAGGCGCCTGCCGAAAGGGTCGGGGCGGGACGGCCCGACACGGTCGGCAGGTGAACCGCCACTGCCGCCTCGGCTCTTCTCACCGCGGCCTGCTCGACAGGAATGAGTCGCTCGGCCAGGCTCGGAGGCTGTGTCGTAGTCGTCGGGCTCGCCCCGAAGATGCCACAGGCCGCACAGCCGAGCGCGGCAAGCATGCACGCGAACAGGGAAAAGGCGAGGCGAGCGGCAGCAGGACGCCGCGTTGAGGCCATGACGGCCGAAGCGTAGTTCCCCTCGCCCAAGGTGAGTCGTCGTCCTCTCCATGCGCAGGCCAGCTGTACCGGTGTGCCCCGACCCGGCGATTGCTCCTACGCTCTGCGCAATGGTGTTCGTCGAGGTCTTCCGCCTGCTCGTCGCGGTCTGCGGCGCGCTCGTCGGCCTCACGGCGGGAAACCATTACGCCGCCACGCCATTGGGGCGCTCCACGGGAGCTGCGATCGGGGTCCTCGTCGGTTACGTGGTCGGCGGCGTGGTCGGTCGCTTGACAGCCGGCGGCATGCGCGAGGCGAACCGGTCTCTCCGTGACGTCCCGGCCCCCGAGCTGCTCTCGGGCATGCTGTTCGGCAGCCTGGGTCTTCTCATCGGCGTCATCGCCTGCATTCCCCTGTTCGTCTTTGTCCGTGAGGACTTCGACTTCCTCATTGCGGCCGCCGTGGCATGGGTGCTCGGCACGCTCGGTCTGAAGTTGGGCATGGCCAAAGGCCGCCAGCTGGCCGACGCTCTCGGCGTGACGCGTCACCTAACGACGACGCGCCAGGACGTTCCCGCCGGGGGCGACTTGGCGGACACCTCTGCAGTCATGGACCGCTCTTTCCTTGTGATGGGACAGATCGGCCTGTTCGGCCCCGAGCTGTTGATCCCCGAGCCGGTGGCAGATGAGCTCGCCACTTTGGCAGATGGCCCAGATCCGGTCGCGGCGCGCCGGGCGCGGCGGGGTTTGGAAGCGTTGGACGAGCTCAAGAACCTGGGTGTGAGGGTCACCTTCGTGCAGAGCGATGTTCCCGCGGCAGCTTCGATCGAAGACAAGGTTTCCACGCTGGCCGACCGTCTCAATGCCCGGGTTGTCACGTGCTCTGTCGAGATGACCCGGCGCAGGGAGGATGCGGGCGCCCGTGTGCTGGACCTCCGGCGCCTTGTGAGCGACCTGTCCCCGGACCACATTCCCGGGGAGCATCTGAAGGTCGACCTCATCCGTGCAGGCCGCCAGCCTCAACAAGCGATCGGTTTCCTGCCCGACGGTGACATGGTCGTGGTGAACGACGCCGAGGAGATGGTCGGCAGGACTGGCGTGGAGGTCGTTGTCCTGTCGACGAGACCTACCAACCAGGGACTGCTCGTCTTCGCCCGTATCGCGGACGAGACGAACGCGCTCCGCGGTTCGTCCCGACATGGACCGAGGGACATGGTGCAACACGAACCTTCAACGCTGGGAGAACCCGAACGGGACTGACCGCCCGGCACGTCGTACAGATCGCGACCCGTGAGGTGTCAGTGGACTTGGAAGCCGTTGACTCCGAGCAGGGGCACGAATCTGGCTCCGCACAGCACCCGTAGCTCCACCAAGGTGTCGTCCCGTGATTCGAAGACCTTCACGAGATCGCCGCCACCGTTGCCGACTGGCATGACGAGCTTTCCCCCGGGGCTGAGCTGGGCGGCGAGCGGTGCCGGGACGTGGAGAAAGGCGGCGGCGACCACGATGCCGTCGAAGGGAGCCGAGGCGGGAAGCCCGAGCGTGCCGTCGCCGGTGACGACCTCGGCATTGAGGACGCCTTCCGCCTGCAGGTTGCGGCGCGCGGCTTGTGCCAGCTCGGAGATGCGCTCGACACTGAACACACGGCGCACGAGCTTGGCGAGCAGCGCCGCCTCGTAGCCGTACCCGGTGCCGATCTCGAGGACCGTGTCATCCGGCCCGAGTTCCAGGGACTCGATCATGAGTGCGATCAGGGACGGCTGCGAGGTGGTCTGCGACTGCCCGATGGGGATCGCGCAGTCGTATCCGACCTCGTCGCGCACTGCGCCGGGCACGAACGAGGCGCGACGCACGGTGCCCAGCGCTTCGAGCACGCGTTCGTCCGTCACGCCTTGGGCGCGCGCCGCTCGGACGAGTGACTGGGCGGCGCGCTCGCCCCAGGCCTCATCGCCGTCCCGTGGCTCGAAGCGGTCCCGGCTCACGTCCACCAGCCCACTCCGCTAGGCGGGCGTAGCCGTTTGTCGCAGACGAGCCCGCCGGCGGGCAGGGGCGGCCGGCCCCGGATCCCTGTTGGCAGGAGGACGGCAACGGTGTCGCCGGCTGGCCGAGCTCGGCCGGGCCGGCACCCGGCCCGCCGACAAAGGGGCGGGCTCGTCCGAGCGCGGCGGGCCACCGTGCGGGCAGCCCCGACCCTGCCAGGGCGTGTCGAAGTGATGATGACGGTCAAAGTGCACGAATTCTCCGGACGCCGCGTGACGCCGGTAAAAGCGTACGGTCAGAGGGCCTTGACCGCGGCCACGACCTTCGTCAGCGAGTCTTTGGCGTCACCGAACAACAGCGTGGTTTTCGGGTCGAACAGCAGGTCGTTGTCGATGCCGGCGAATCCGGGGCGCATGGAACGCTTCATGAACACGATGTTGCGGGCCTCGTCGACCGCGAGGATCGGCATTCCGTAGATCGGGCTGGTCGGGTCATTCTTCGCGGCGGGGTTGACGACGTCGTTCGCTCCGACCACGAGCGCCACATCGGCGGACTGGAACTCCGGGTTCGCCTCGTCCATTTCCTTCAGCTGTTCGTAAGGAACGTTTGCCTCCGCCAGAAGAACGTTCATGTGGCCTGGCATGCGGCCTGCAACAGGGTGGATGGCGTAGATGACCTGGACCCCCCGCGACTCGAGCAGGTCGGCAAGCTCGCGGATCGTGTGCTGAGCCTGTGCGACGGCGAGTCCGTAGCCGGGAACGACGATCACCTTGTTGGCGTAAGCGAGCAGGATTGCGACGTCCTCCGCGCTCGCGGACCGCACGCTCCTGGTCGTGTTGCCCTCGGCGCCACCCGTGGCCGTGATCACAGAGCCGAAAGCGCTGAAGAGAATGTTCGGGAGCGACCGCCCCATGGCCCGGCTCATCATCTGGGTGAGGAGCGTGCCGGAGGCACCGACGAGGGTACCGGCGACGACGAGCACCACCGAGTGCAACACGAAGCCGCTCGCGGCCACGGCGAGACCCGTGAACGAGTTCAGAAGCGAGATGAGGACGGGCACGTCCGCCCCGCCTACGGGCAGGACGAACGCGATGCCGAATGCCAAGGCGAGGACGACAACGATCGCAATGAGCCAGTTGACGGTGCTGACGCAGAGCGTGACCCCCAGCCCGACAATGGCGACGCCCACAATGCCGTTCCAGATCTGCTGGCCGGGGTAGACGACAGGTCTGCCGGTCATGAGCTCCTGGAGCTTGGCGAAGGCGATGCAGCTGCCGGAGAACGAGACGCAGCCAATGACAACTCCGAGGAGCACCTCGACGACCTCGTAGACAGCAAGTGAGCCGGCCGGTGCCCTGAGGAAGGTGGCCAGTGCGATCAGCGCGGCGGCGCCACCGCCCACCCCGTTGAAGGCCGCGACCATCTGCGGCATCGCGGTCATCTTCACCAGGCGCGCGGCGGGGACGGCGATGACCACCCCGATCAGCATTGCCCCGACGATCAAAAGGAAGTGGGTGAGCCCGTTGGTCGCGAAGGTGATCGCGATGGCGAGGGTCATGCCGCCGGCACCGAGGAGGTTCCCGTAGCGGGCGGTCTTCGGCCCCGTAAGGCCGCGCAGCGCGAAGATGAAGCAGATCGCCGCGATCAGGTCAGCGAGGCGGATGCCCGTCCCGAGGCTCACTTCGGGCTCCCTTCGGTGCTAGGCGCAACTGCGCCGGCCGGCTCGGCTGCGACTTTGGCCGGCTTGCGGACCTTGAACATCTCGAGCATCCGGTCGGTGACGACGAACCCGCCGACGACGTTCAAGGTGGCCAGCACCACCGCGACGAAGCCGAGCACCATCTGGGCCGTGCCACTCGCGGTGCCCAGCACGAGCATGGCGCCGACGAGCACGACGCCGTGGATCGCGTTCGTGCCCGACATCAAAGGCGTATGCAGGGTGCTCGGCACCTTGGCGATCACCTCGAAGCCCACGAACGCCGCAAGCACAAACACCGTTATGAGCGAGAGGATGTCCCCGC
>JBEKGS010000026.1:0-38365 GCA_050012675.1 Acidimicrobiales bacterium | reverse complement strand
CAGCACGCAACAGAGGACCGTGACCAAGCCATTGCGGATGCTCTCGCTGGGTTAGCGAAGGTTGGCGAATCGGACCGCGCGATAGACGCGCGATGAAGGTCAGTGGGCAATAAAAGAGCCGGAGCGCACACCCCGGCTGAGCTGGACTTTGTTTGGAGCGGACGACGGGATTCGAACCCGCGACCCTCACCTTGGCAAGGTGATGCTCTACCACTGAGCCACGTCCGCGTGCGGTCGAATCTTACCAAGCCTCTGGACGATTCTCGCAAGCAACTGGTGCGACCGCCCCTTCAGAGGGCGTCACTTGACTGAATCCCGCTGGGCGGGAAGCCCGCTTGTGTCCAGGCCAGCGACCGCCAGGAGCTCATCGAGACTCGAGGTGATCATCCCCGGAAGATCCGCTATGCCCGGGACGCTCGACCTGCAGCCGTTGAGACCGAAATACACCGTGCCGCAGTAGCTCATCGCGGTCATGTTGAGGCCTGCACCCTCAACGACGGGTCCGAGGGGATAGGTAGTCGTCACACGTGCCCCGGCGAGGAATAAGGGAAACTGAGGGCCCGGGATGTTCGAGATCGTGACGTTGAAGGGTGGCCGGACATGATCGAACAACCGCGTCGACGAGACCAGGCGCGCTGCCCCGCCAACGAGAGCAGGAAAGGTGAACTCCGTCCAGCCGGTCAGCACGTCAGGGCCAATCAAGAAATCCTGACGCTTGGCCTCCGACATCCCGGCAGCAATCACGTGGAGGCGCGCTACAGGATCAGCAATATCAGTGGCGAGTGAGCTGAGCATTGCTGAAAGGCGATTCCCGCCCGCAAACCGCTCCTCCTCGGCTCTCACAGACATCGGGACAAACGCGACTAGTGGTTCATCAGGCAGCTCATCCCGGCCGATTAGATAGCGTCTCAGTGCACCGGCGCAAAGTGCCAGCACGACGTCGTTGACCGTGCATCCAAAGTGGTTCTTGACGGCCTTCAAATCCTCCAGGGCGGCTGTCGCCAAAGAGACGCGCCGATGTGGGGTTATCGCCAGGTTGAACGATGTCCGTGGCGCCCTGAAGGGCGCCGGAGGGGGAGGCGTTCCCGAATTGCGGTTGTACGTCGAGACCCGCAATGCCGCCTCCGCCCATCGTCGGGCCGTCCTAGCCGCCCGGGCGGGACTGGAAGCGAGTTGAGCCCAGGCGCCTACCAGGAGATCGATGTCGCTCGGCACGTGGTCCGGTCGCCAGTCGTCGCCGGTGACGTCGGTCGCCGACGGATCTGCCTCGAGATCGAACCAGCCCGCCGCGAGCTCCACCCCGGAAACTCCGTCGATCGCCGCGTGGTGCACTTTCACAACCATCGCCTGGAGACCGCCTTCAAGGCCCTCCACCAGGTACATCTCCCACAACGGCCGGCGCCGGTCGAGCGGGGATCCGACGATCTCGCCCAAGTAGTGCTCGAGGTCCGAGCGACCACCTGGCGAAGGCAGGCAGGCGCGGCGCACGTGGTAGTCAAGGTCGAAGTCCGGGTCCTCGATCCAGATCGGTGACGCAAGGGCTAAGGGCGCCTCGACGAGGCGACGTCTCAGGGGCGGCGCACGATGAAGGCGGGCCGCCACCATCGCGCGCATCGTCGCAAAGGAGAATCCTCCAGGGGCAGTTTCCGGGTCGAGGAGGAACACTCCAGTCACGTGCATGTGATTCGTGGGTGTCTCCAAATAGAAGAACATGGAGTCGAGCCCGCTAAGACGCTGCACTTCACCTCGCTCTTGACTTCATCGGCCGCTGTGGCCGAATCCCCCGTCCCCGCGTTCGCTCGTCGCGAGGCTCGTCACCGCCACGAAACGCGCCTCCTCCACCCTGCAGATCACCAGTTGGGCGATCCGGTCCCCGCGGTGGACCTCGTAGCGCGTATTGGGGTCGGTGTTCACCAGTATGACCGCGACCTCGCCGCGGTAACCAGGGTCTATAAGGCCCGGTGCGTTCAGGCAGGTGACGCCGTGCCGGGCGGCAAGCCCGCTACGCGGCAGCACGAGACCCGCGCAACCCTCTGGGATCTCGAGAGCGATCCCCGTCGGGATAGTTGCCCGACCACCGCCAGGGGCGAGCAGAGCATCGGATCTGGCGACGAGGTCGCAACCCGCGTCACCTGGCCGCGCGTAGCCCGGGACCTGAAGGTCCCCATCGAGTAGGACCAGGCGAATCTCGAGCACAGGAGCGCACCGTAGTAGAGCCGGCACGGTTACGGGTACGATGCGCCGCAGTGCTCGCCTGGATGGACCTCGAGATGACCGGACTCGACCCAGCTCACAACGTCATCGTCGAGATCGCCACCATCGTCACCGACGACGAACTGAACATCGTCGCAGAAGGTCCCGACCTCGTGATCTGTGCGACGCCCGAGCAGCTGGAGGACATGGACGACATAGTGCGCAGGATGCACACGACAAGCGGGCTGCTCACGGCGATAGGGAACTCCACGGTGACTGTCGACCATGCCGCCGCAGCCACTCTGGAGTTCATCAAGTCGCACGTCCCCGCGGCTGGCTCGGTGCCGCTGTGCGGGAACTCGATCGCCATGGACCGTCGGTTCCTCAGGCACTACATGCCGGCCCTCGACGAGTACTTCCACTACCGCACCGTCGACGTGTCCACTTTGAAAGAGCTCTGCAAACGCTGGTACCGCGACCTGTACACGGCACGCCCTCAGAAGATGACCGCCCACCGCGCGCTCGACGACATCCGAGAGAGCATCGCCGAGCTGGTCTACTACCGCGAGCTCCTGTTCCGTACAAAGGAGGAACTGGCTGCACGGAGCATGACTGCGGAAGTGGACATCAGGCTCAGGACCTCCCTCGTCGAAAAATCGGCAGACGCCGGCACGGAGGCGTCGAGCGGGTCTCCCGCCTAGTCAGGAAGAGCGGTCGGCGCGGGACCTTCTCCGCGTGAGCGCCGCCCGCCCGCCGGCCCGCGACCACCATCTCGTGGCTGAGCGCGTCCCGCCTCGCGCGGCAACCTGGCTCTCGTAACGGTCGAGTACGACACGCGCGTCGAGGTAGCCCCGCTCGACCAGCTCCTGTGTGTGGGAGAAGTCCTGCCACAAGACCTCCTCGACACCGGACTGTTCCAACACGAGGGAGGATCCCCCGTTCGCACAGCGATCTCAGCATCCCGATTTGGCAGGCAACCTGATTGCCCACGCCAGAAAGCACAAAGGCCGTCTCGTCGGGCTGGGGCCGCGCGACGGCTCCCCCAGGACAAGGCGATGGGCGGGGCGTGTCACGGCGCCCTCGACGAACGCCCCCGGGGCGACTCCGTGGACGGGCACGCGTCCGCTCCTCCAGATGGCAACACAGGCGGCGACCTCAGGACCGCTGCGCATACCCGCGCGCTACGGTTGCGTGCGCCGTGAGACCGGCGGCCAATATGCTGACCCGCGCCATGCCAATTTCCGACCTGCCGCGGCAGACGCCTGTGGGATGTACCGGGACTCCACTCGCCCACAAGCTCGGGATCCGCGAAATGTCGACCGTAGCTCTGGTCGGCGCCGATTCGGGATTCTCCATCCCTGATCTACCTCTCGGAGCAGTGATTCGGCGGTCAGCACGGGGCCGAAGCGACGTGACAGTGTGGTTCGTGCACTCCGCCGACGAGCTCGGCGCGCGAATCGGGGACATGGCCACGCGGGCCGACAAGAGCGCTTTGTGGATCTGCTGGCCGAAGAATAGAGCGGGCATCCGCACCGGTGTCACCGAGCACGCCGTGCGTGCCGCCGGTCTTTCGAACGGGCTCGTCGACTTCAAGATCGCCGCGATCGACGAGACATGGTCGGGGCTGCGTTTCGCGTCGGTCGCGAACCGCGCGAACCGTTCGCGCGCCAAACCAGGGCAATAACCACAAGACGGGCCGGCTCAGCTCGATCACTCCTCCCTGAAGGGTTTCAAATCGTTCGATCCTCTGGCGCCAACTGACGACAACAGGACTGCCTGTTTATGACGTGTTTACGCGGCGCCGAGGAATATTTACGCTCCGTTTACGCGGGCGGCCAAATGCTTGAGGCATGGCTGATTTCCTTGCAGTGCTGGGCACGGTCGCGTTCGTTCTCGTCTTCTTCGGCTTGATCTGGGCTCTGGACAGAATATGAACGCCATCCAGGTCGTCCTGCTGGTCGTTTCGATACTCACGTTCATCTACGTCGGCGTCGCCATGTTCAAACCGGAGTGGTTCTGATGCAGTTCTTCTGGACGCTCGTTGCCCTTGTCGTGGTGCTAGGGCTTTGCTGGAGATTCCTCGGCTCTTACATGGCCTCTGTATTCGAGGGCAGGGTGCACTGGCTCGGCTTCCTCGAGCGCCCCGTCTACGCCGCGCTCGGTACAAGTCCCGAACAGGAGCAGAGCTGGAAGCGTTACGCCGGCTCCCTCGTCGTTTTCTCCGCGGTGTCAATCCTGATCACGTATCTGATCATGCGGATCCAGGGCTCGCTGCCCCTCAACCCGCAGCACCTCGGGGCCGTGTCGCCCGCGCTGTCGTGGAACACGGCAACCTCTTTCGTGACGAACACGAACTGGCAGAACTATGACGGCGAGTCGACCATGTCGTACTTCTCGCAGATGGCTGCTCTCACAGTCCAGCAGTTCGTGTCGATGGCCGTCGGGGTCGCCGTGGCCATTGCCCTCGTGCGCGGCTTCGCACGTCGCAATTCTCCGACCATCGGCAACTTCTGGGTGGACATCACGCGCTGCATGCTCTACATCGAACTTCCCATCGCCTTCGTCTTCGGGCTCATCTTCGTCGGCCAGGGCGCGGCGCAGACCCTGAGTGGGCCGGTGCACATCCACGACGTCCTCAACAACATGACCCAGGTCATAGCAGTCGGGCCCGTCGGGTTCATGGAGGCCATCAAGCAGCTCGGCACCAATGGTGGTGGGTTCTTCAACGCTAATGGGGCCGACCCCTTCGAGAACCCGACCGGGCTCACCAACTTCCTGTCGTTCTGTTTGCTGTTGAGCGTCGGCTTCTCGCTCACGTACACCTTCGGGAAGATGGTGGGGAGCATCCGCCAGGGTGTGGCCTTGCTCGCCGCCATGCTCATTCTCTTCGGCGCCTGGGTCGGCTTCGGCTCCTATGCGGAGCACGTCGGGAATCCCGCCGTCGCCGCGGCGGGCATCAAGAGCCAGCCCACCGGGAACATGGAGGGCAAGGAGGTCCGCTTCGGCGACACCCAGTCTGCTCTCTACGACATCGCATCGACGCAAACCTCGACCGGCAGCGTCGACGGGTCCAACGATTCCTACACCGCAATGGGGGGATTCGCACTGCTGACGGGCATGATGCTCGGCGAGGTCACCCCGGGAGGAACCGGCAGCGGTCTGTACACGATCCTCATCTACGCCATCCTCGCGGTGTTCATCGGCGGGTTGATGATCGGTCGGACGCCGGAGTACATACGTAAGAAGATCCAAGCCAAGGAGGTGAAACTGGCCGGGCTGGGCTCGCTCGTAATGCCCATGATCGTGCTCATCCTGACGGCCATTGCGGTCTCGGTCGCCGAGGGACGGGCAGGCCCGCTGAACCACGGACCGCACGGCTTCACCGAGATCCTCTACGCCCTCACCTCTCAGGCAAACAACAACGGCTCGGCCTTCGCAGGGCTCTCGGGCAACACCCAGTTCTACAACGTCATCGGGAGCATCGACATGCTCATCGGGCGGTTCGGCATCATGATCCCGTCCCTGGCACTGGCAGGGTCACTAGCGGCAAAGAGCACCGTCGCCGAGTCGGTCGGCACGTTCAGGACCGACAACGGCATGTTCGTCGGGCTCGTGATCGGCGTCATCCTCATCATCGGCGGCCTCACCTTCTTCCCCGCCGTCTCGCTCGGCCCAGTCGTCGAGCAGCTCATCCACAGCAAGTTCTTTTGATGGAGCCCTCCCGCATGAACCAATCAACCGACCCTCAGAGCGGCGCGAACTCCTCCGCGGCAGTCGCCACCGGGAACGCGCCCCCGAACGCGCCGCACGGCGTGGCCCAGGCACGCAGCCTCTTCGACAAGCAGATACTCGGCCAGGCGCTCATCGACTCGTTCAAGAAACTCGATCCCCGCGTACAGGTCCGCAATCCGGTGATGTTCGTTGTTCTCATCGGCACGGTGGTCACCTTCGTCGAGTCGGTAGCACATCCCGGTCTTTTCGACTGGTCAATCACGATCTGGCTGTTCTTGACCCTCATCTTCGCCAATTTCGCCGAGGCGATGGCAGAGGGCCGCGGCAAGGCCCAGGCCGACACGCTGCGCAAGATGCGCTCGGAGACCGAGGCACGCAAGCTGCTCCCCAACGGCACCGAACAGCTGGTCGCCGCCGCCGCGCTCGCCAAGGGTGACCTCGTGGTCTGCGAGGCCGGTGACCTGATCCCCTCCGACGGCGAGATCACCGAAGGCATCGCCTCTGTCGACGAGTCGGCGATCACCGGCGAGTCTGCCCCTGTCATCCGGGAGTCCGGCGGCGACCGCTCGGCGGTCACGGGTGGCACGAAAGTGCTCTCCGACAAGATCGTTGTCAGGGTGACCGCGGAACCTGGACAAACCTTCCTCGATCGCATGATCACCCTCGTGGAAGGGGCCAACCGCCAGAAGACACCCAACGAGCTCGCCCTCACGATCCTGCTCGCGGTTCTCACGATCATCTTCATTCCCGTGGTGGTCGTCCTGCAGCCCTTCGGCCACTACGCGGGGGCGAGCGTGTCTGTCGTGATCCTCGTATCGCTGCTCGTCTGCCTGATACCGACGACGATCGGTGCGCTCTTGTCCGCCATTGGCATCGCCGGTATGGACCGGCTCGTGCAGCGCAACGTGCTCGCCATGAGCGGCCGGGCGGTGGAGGCCGCGGGCGACACCCAGACGCTTCTTTTGGACAAGACCGGCACGATCACCCTCGGCAACCGAATGGCTTCGGGCTTTTACCCCGTCGGAGGCTGCTCCGAGCAGGATGTGGCCGACGCCGCCCAGCTCGCCTCCCTTGCGGACGAGACTCCCGAAGGGCGCTCCATCGTCGTGCTTGCCAAGGAACGCTTCGACATCCGCGCCCGGGAGCTCGGTACGGACCACAACTTCGTCCCGTTCACGGCCACAACGCGGATGTCGGGGCTCGACCTCGGCAACCGGCAGATCCGCAAGGGTGCCGCCGAGTCCGTGAAGGCGTGGGTCGCGGCACAGGGTGGATCGATCCCGAGTGACCTCGATGCCGCCGTCGAGCGCATATCGCGGGCCGGGTCCACTCCGCTCGCGGTTGCCGACGGACCGCAGATCATCGGTGTCATCGAGCTGAAGGATGTTGTCAAGCAGGGAATCCGCGAGCGGTTCGACCAGATGCGTGCGATGGGCATCCGCACCGTGATGGTCACTGGAGACAACCCGCTTACTGCCGCGGCCATAGCGCAGGAGGCCGGAGTCGACGACTACCTCGCCGAGGCGACACCCGAGACCAAGCTGGCCCTCATCAAGTCAGAGCAGGAAGGCGGCAAGCTCATCGCCATGACCGGGGACGGCACGAACGACGCCCCGGCGCTCGCACAAGCGGACGTCGGAGTGGCCATGAACTCGGGCACGACCGCTGCCAAAGAAGCGGGCAACATGGTCGACCTCGACTCGAACCCGACCAAGCTCCTCGAGATCGTCGAGATCGGCAAGCAGTTGCTCATCACTCGCGGTGCGCTCACGACCTTCTCGATCGCGAACGACGTGGCGAAGTACTTCGCCATCATCCCGGCACTGTTCGTAGCCACCTACCCCCAGCTCAAGACGCTCAACATAATGAGGCTGCACAGCCCGCAATCTGCGGTGCTGTCCGCAGTCATCTTCAACGCGCTCGTCATCATCGCACTCATCCCGCTGGCGCTTCGTGGGGTGAAGTTCCGGGCTGCGAGCGCGGCCGCGATCCTGCGGCGCAACGTCTACATCTACGCAGTGGGCGGCATCATCGCCCCCTTCATCTTCATCAAGCTGATCGACCTGATCCTGACCGCACTGAAGGCCTACTGATGATCACCCAGATACGACGTTCTGTCGTCCTTGCAATCCTCTGTCTCGTGTTCTTCGGCTTGGTCTACCCGCTGGCCGGCACGGGCCTTTCCCAGGTCCTCTTCAAGCACCAGGCAGACGGCTCGATCACTGCGAACGGCTCGACGCTGATAGGCCAGAACTGGACCAGCCCCAAGTTCTTTCACGGCCGTCCTGATGACTTCGGGCCCTATGCCTCCGACCCGAAGAAGGACATAGCCGGGGGCGACAACCCCCTCGAGGCCAACGGCGTGCCCGGCGACACGGGTGCCACCAACCTCGGGCCCCGTTCGGAGGTGCTGCTCACCGACACCAAAGCCCTGATCGCCTATTGGCACAAGATGGGCGTGAATCCGACTCCGGACCTGGTCACAACCTCTGGGAGCGGCCTCGACCCCGATATCACCCCGGTCGACGCCTACGCCGAAGTGCCCATGGTGTCCAAGGCCACGGGGTTGTCGCCGAAGGTGTTGGACAGGCTCATCGCCAGGGAGACCCAGCCGGCTCAGTTCGGATTCCTGGGCTCGGACTACATCGACGTCCTCCAGCTGAACGAGGCCCTCGCCAAGATGGAGTGACCGCCGCGTCGCAGACCCACCCTCGCCAGTAGTGGGTTTCCGCGCTCGCCCGATGCTTGCCATTAGCTTCGATAGACAGAGGGCAGATGGAGATGAGGGTTTGGCAATGGGATTCGAACGGTGAGTAAAGACGGCGAAGACGAGGACAGGACCCGGAAGGTCGATCAAGGCGTCGAGCCGACGGGCAGGTTCCGTGTCTACTTCGGGGCCGTTGCCGGCGTCGGCAAGACCTGGGCGATGCTGGACGAGGGCTGGCGCCGCTACAAGCGAGGCTCGGATGTGGTGATCGGCTTTGTCGAGACCCACGGCCGGGCGATGACCGAACGCCAGATCCGTGACCTTCCCGTCGTTGCCCGCAAAGTCGTCGACTACAGGGGCACCACCTTCGAGGAGATGGACCTGGCGGCCGTGCTCGCCCGCAAGCCCGAGGTCGCCCTCATCGACGAGCTCGCCCACACCAACGTGCCCGGTTCGGGTCCGCACGCCAAACGCTGGGAGGACGTGCTCGAGATCCTCGACGCCGGCATCGGGGTCGTGAGTACGGTCAACATCCAGCACCTGGAAAGCGTCGCTGACGCCGTGCAGCAGATCACGGGAGTGGCCGTCCGCGAGCGGGTCCCCGACTGGGTCGTGCGCAGGGCCGACCAGCTCGAGCTGATCGACTCGTCTCCCGAGCAGCTGCGCCGGCGCATGCTGCACGGCAACGTCTACCCTCCCGAGAAGATCCCGAGTGCCCTCAACAGCTTCTTCCGCTATCAGAACCTCGTGGCCCTACGCGAGCTCGCCCTTCGCTTTGTCGCGGACGAGACCGAGGAGGAGCTCATGGGCTTCCTCGCCTCCCGTCACCCCGACATTGTCTGGGACACCGCCGAGCGAATCATGGTGGTCGTCACCGCCTCACCTGGAACCGACGCCGTGCTGCGCCGCGCCGCCAGGATCGCGGTACGGGCGCACGCGGGCCTGCACGCCGTCCACGTGGTCGGAGACGACGGCGCGCGCCCGTTGTCCAAGAACGCCCTCGAAACCATGAAGCACCTTTCGGAGGACCTCGGCGCGACCTGGCACGACGTCGTCTCGGACGACCCGGCCCCGGCGCTTGTTCACTTCGCCAAAGAGAACCAGATCACCCAGATAGTGCTGGGCGCCCCTTCGGGATCGCGGTGGGAACATCTGATGAACCGAAGCTCGGTCGTCCGGCGTGTCTTGCGATTTGCCCGTGAGTCCGGCATAGACGTCCACATCATCAACCGTTTCGACCAGAGCGCCCCCCCGGCTTCGGCCGAAGCCACCGAGGATGGGGGCGGCTGAGCTATATAGGCCGCTAGCGAAGCCACCCTGTCGGAGCACCCCGCCTCGGCCTTCCTCAGGCGGAGGACCCGACCAGCGCCGCACCGGTAGTCGTCATCGTTTCTTCGCCCCGCGGGCGAGCTTTCCGAGCGCCTTGTTTCGCTTGCGCTCCTCGGCACGTTCGCGGGGGTCCACGCGCGCCGCGAGGTGGCGCTGCTCCCGGCGCAGCTTGTCGAAGCTCGAGTAGCGATCGGGGTCGAGAGTGCCTGAGGCGATGGCGTGCTTGATCGCGCACCCGGGCTCGGACCGGTGACCGCAGTCGGAGAAACGGCACGCTGCCGCCAAGTGCTCGACGTCCTCGAAGGCGTCACTGATTGCCTGATCCGCGTCGTAAAGCGCCAGCGCCCGTAGCCCGGGGGTGTCGATCAGCAAGGCTCCCCCAGGAAGACGCACCAGCTCTCGGGAAGTGGTGGTGTGGCGACCTTCCCCGTCGCCGCGCACCTCCCCGGTGGCGAGCTCTATCGCCCCACGCCCGAGGCGGTTGGCGAGAGTGGACTTGCCGGCGCCGGAAGGCCCGAGCAGCACGACTGTTTGGCAGGGCTCGAGGAAGCCGCAGACCGCGTCCATCCCCTCTCCTGTGAGCGAGCTGACGGCGGCCACGTCGCCGGTGCCGATCAGCCGCTCCGCCACCTCGACTGCGCCCGCTGCATTCTCGGCGATGTCCGCCTTGGTCAGCACCACCACGGGGGCAGCACCGCTCTGCCATGCCAGGACCAAGAGACGCTCCAGTCGCCTCGGCTTGAATCGACCCTCGAGCGAGCAGACGACAAATACTCTGTCGACGTTGGCGGCCAGCACCTGAGGAGTCTCGGGGCTGGCGGAATCACCGCGAACGATGGCGCTGCACCTGGGCAGCACGGCTGTGACCAGTCCCGCGCGAAGCACAACCCAGTCACCGACCGTCGGTGCCTTCAAAGGATCCGGGTCGTGCGCGAGCTGGTTTGCGACCAGTGCCCGCAGCTCCCCGGACTCGGTGAGAACGGTGAGCGCCCCCCTGTCAACACGGGCGACTCGGCCCGGTACGGCGCCCCCGCCGAGCAGGTCCCCGAACGCGGCCTCAAAGGGCGGCCCCCAGCCGAGCTCGCTCAGAGGCATCGAAAGCCGATCGGCCGCGCGTTGGACGGTGGCAGGTGTCTCGGGTGAGCTGGTCAGGCCGGGCACCGCCGGCGACGAGCCACGATCGGAGGTGGAAAAAGGAGAAACGTTGGGCACAAGCAGGACTCCTTCATAAAGGAGCGCTCGGCCGCGGTTGGTGTCGTTGAGAACCTGACGGTCAGAAGGCCCGCCGCTCGAGCGCGCGATCAGTTCGGAATTGAGGGTGACGTTCGACTTTCATCCCGGCTGACCTCCTTTCGCTCGAGGCGACTAGCTCCACGCATTGTTACCAGGTCTCGACTACGGGCGCAGCAGGCTTCTTCCGGCCACGCCGATCGCTGTGGTCACCCGAGCGTGGACAGCTCCTGGGGAAGAACCGCTCGACGAAGAGCGCACTTCCGCAAAGGGGCGCCAGCACCTACAATCGGAAGCGCCCGAGATTGCAGCTTGGCGCTCTTGTAGGAGCCGGTTCGGGGGACCATCGCCAGGCAGGCACACTCCGGTCCACTTCGTTCCTGTGGGGGAACTTGTGCATCACAGCAAAGGACAGGACATGGGAGATCACGTAGTGGACCCGGACAGGGACCTCGCCCTCGTTGAGGAGCTCGCAGGCCCTGCAGCCAGCTTGTTCAGTCGCCATCTCTCGGTGTCGAAGGACTGGTATCCCTTCGAGGACGTCCCCTGGGACAAAGCCGCCGACTTCGAAGAGGAGAAGTGGAACGCCCAGCAATACCCCCTCTCTCAAGGCGTGCAGAGCGCGATCATCGTGAACGTCCTAACAGAGGACAATCTCCCCTACTACACCCACACTCTCATGTCGCCCATAAAGCCGGACCATCCGCTGCGCGAATGGAGTCGTCGCTGGACAGCTGAGGAATGGCGCCATTCGGCCGCCATTCGTGACTGGATCCTCGCCACCCGGGCGATTGACCCGTACCGGCTGGAGGACGACCGGATGGTCCAGATGTCACGAGGCCAGGTTCCCCAGAGCAACAGCGTTGCGGAGATGATCGCCTACGTCAGCTTCCAGGAGCTCGCCACTCAGGTTGCCCATCGCAACACAGGCCAGGCTCTCGACAAGACGATGCGGGGCAAGAAGATCATGTCGAAGGTCGCCGGCGACGAAGGCCTCCATCACGCGTTCTACCGGGACCTCGTGCTCGCGGCACTGGAGATAGACCCTTCGACGATGGTCTTGGCGATCCAGAGCGAGCTCAGGAATTTCAAGATGCCGGGCACGGGTATCCCCGGTTTCATCGACCACGAACAGGCCATCGCCCTCGCGGGCATCTTCGGCGCCCGGCAGTTCGTCGACGCGGTCGTGAAGCCGACCCTCGGCTACTGGGGGATCTTCGACCTCGAGGGCCTCAGTGCCGAGGCCGACCAGGCACGGGAGAAGATAAGCAAGAACCTGTCGGGGCTCACGCGCCTCGCCGCGGCTCAGCAGGCTCGTATCGCCGGCTCACGGACCTGAACGGGCCCGACGCGGGGCGCGGTTCCAGGCGAGGCAGTTTCTTCGAGCTCGCGTTCCGGAAGAAGATCGAGGCCCCTCGTCCTGTCGTCGCGGTCCAACACCAAGCGGCCCTGTGCTTTCGGCCATCCTCCTGCCACAGTCGCGAGTCCCGGCAGCGTGACGCGCCCGTCGGGGCTGGGCCTGCTCCAGTCAGCTCCAGAATCGCTCGAAGACCGCGAGCGCCTCGTCGGCCAGCTCCGGTCCCAGCACATCGACTCTGCGCTGACCACGCGCGAAGACCTCTCGGCAGGGAAGGTCCATCGTCGGGTTGTCCGGGTGATTGCCTGTCAGAAGCTTCAGGTCCTTTTCGCTGAGCCCGAAGACCACGCGCCCGATTCCCGCCCAGTAGATGGCACCCGCGCACATGGCGCAAGGCTCTGCGCTCGTGTAGAGCGTGAAATGCGCCAGCTCGCCGGGCTCATAGCGCCGGGCCGCCCGGCCCGCGGCCAGGGTCTCGGCATGGGCGGTCGCGTCCCGCACCGGGACCAGGCCGAGATTCCCCTGTTCGATCGCGACGTGGCCGGCATCGTCGACAAGGACGCACCCGAAAGGAAGGTTGCCCTCGTCCCGGGCCTGGCGGGCAACCTCGAAGGCAGCCCTCAGCCAGCGCGCATCGTCCTCACTCAACCCGTCCATCTCATCCTCCTCCCCACCGCCGAACCGGGGACATGGCCGGTTTGCCGGGCCTCGGATTCAAGCGCCGAGCTCGGCCCGGACTTCGCGCAAGAGATCCTCCTCGGCGACGATCCTCGCCTGGTCGGAGTCCCGGCGCTTCAGCTCGACGCCACCGGCCTTGAGCGACCGCTCGCTCACGGTCAGGCGCACAGGAAGCCCTATCAGGTCGGCGTCAGCGAACTGGACGCCTGGCCGCTCGTCACGATCGTCGTAGAGCACGCCGATGCCGACTGCCTCGAGCGAGCTGTAGACGCGTTCGGCCACTTCACCCGCCTTTGAGTCCGCCGCCCGTAACGCCGTCAGGTGCACCGGGTACGGGGCGATGGCGACCGGAAGCCGCAGGCCACGCTCGTCGTGGTGCTCTTCGGCGATGCAGGCAAGAAGGCGTCCGACCCCGATCCCGTAGCAGCCCATCACGATCGGGCTGGCATTGCCTTCCGGATCGAGATAGGTCGCCCCGAAGGCCTCCGAGAAACGGGTTCCGAGCTTGAAGATGTTGCCGACCTCGACACCGCGCTCGGTGCGCAACGGGCTGTTGCACACCGAGCACCCGTCGCCGTCTTCGGCGGCCACGATGTCCGCGACGACGCCGGGCTGCCAGTCCCGGCCCGCGTTGGTGTCGAGCAAGTGCCAGCCCTCCTCGTTCGCACCTGCCACGAGGTTCGGCGAGGACATCACGAGCTCGTCGGCAATGACCTCGCCGCCTTTCAGCCCGATCGGCGAGGCGAACCCGGCAACGGCGCCGATGGCTGCGATCTCCTCGAGAGTCATGGGACGAAGCTCTGCACCCCCGAGCAGGTTGGCGAGCTTGGCCTCGTTCAAGGACGTGTCGCCGCGGACCACCGCCACGATTTGCCGTAGCACGGGCTTGTCGTCCTTGTCGCGGTGCTCGGCTACGAGGAACACGACCTTCGCCGTCCGGGCCTTGGCCACCTCCAACAGCTGAGCGAGGTCGTCGATCGTCGTGGTGTGAGGAGTCGCGACGCGACTTTGCTCGCGGAGCTGCTCAGGCTCCGCGGGCGGCTTACGGGAAGTCGCCACTTGACGGTTCTGGGCGTACCCGCAGTTGTCGCAGAGCACGATGGTGTCCTCGCCGAGCGGCGTCAGGTACATGAACTCGTGCGCCCCGGAACCGCCCATGATCCCCACGTCGGCACCGACGGCGACCACCGGAAGGCCGCACCGGGCGAAGATCTTGAAGTACGCCTCGTAGTTGGCCCGGTACTGCACGTCGAGGCCCGCCTCATCGAGGTCGAGGCTGTAGCCGTCGTTCATGGTGAACTCGCGCGCACGGATCATCCCGGCTCTCGGTCGGGGGTCGTCGCGCCACTTGATCTGGATCTGGTAGACGAGGCGTGGCAGCTGGCGGTACGAGTTGATCTCGCTGGCGGCAAGGGTCGCCACCACTTCCTCATGGGTCATGGCGAGCACCATCTCCCGGTCGCGGCGGTCCCGAAAGCGCGTCAGTTCCGCGCCGATCTTCTGGTAGCGGCCGCTTTGTTGCCAGAGCTCTGCCGGGTGCACGACCGGGAGCGACACCTCCACGCCCCCGATCGCCGTCAGCTCCTCGCGAAGCACCTGCTCGATGTGCATCATTGCCTGCCAGGCGAGGGGGAGGTAGGAGAAGATGCCCTGGGAAAGCTGGCGCACGTAACCCGCCCGCAGGAGGAACTGGTGGCCGGGCGACTCGATCCCGGCCGGTGCCTCCCGCAAGGTCTCACCGAACAGCCTCGACATCCGCACCGCGCCGCCTCCTCGTGAGCTTGTTGGGAGAAGCTACACGGATGCCGAGCTCCACCGCCGTGGATCGCAGAACCGCCTCTTGCAGGTGCCGCGCAACACGCGTTAGTGTCCGCTAACGTAATTGGGTGCCCGATCTGGTGGCGATCCTCTCCGAGGCGAACCGGCGCAGACTCCTCGAACTTCTCTCGGCAGGTGAGCAGTCCGTAAGTCAGCTCGCCGGTCAGTTCGGGGTGACGCGGTCGGCCGTCTCACAGCACTTGGGGGTGTTGTCCAATGCAGGACTCGTGCAGGCTCGTCAAGAGGGGCGGTTCCGCTACTACCGACTCGACCCGGAGGGGATGGCAGCCCTGCGCGAAGCGCTCGAGCAGTTCTGGACCCACGAGTTGGAGCAGCTCGCCGCTGCCCTCCCATCTGAAAGAGGAGACCATGCAATGACCGCGAAGACGTCGGTTCTCGTGCCACTCGACCCGGACGAGACCTTTGCCCTGTTGACCGAGCCGGAGCGCCTGCGACGCTGGCAGGCGGTCACCGCCCGCGTCGAGTTGCGGGCGGGAGGCGAGTACCGCTGGACGATCGCCCCGGGCCACACGGCGTCCGGCACGATCACCGAGCTCGAGCCGGGCAAGCGCGTCGTGTTCACCTGGGGCTGGGAGGGGTCCGAGGACCTGGCGCCGGGGGCCTCGACCGTGACGATCACGCTGGAGCCCGCGCAAGGTGGGACCCTGGTGAACCTGGTCCACACCGGACTGACGCCTGAGCAGGCGGCCGGCCACCTCGAAGGTTGGAACCACTACGCCGAGCGGCTCGTTGCGGCAGCACAGCACGGAGACGCCGGTTCCGACGAGTGGGTTGCCTTCGACAGCGGCGACCCTCTCTCAGCAGCCGAGGCGGCGCTCGCAGTGTGCCAGGCCGTTCTCCGCAAGCTCGGACCGGACGACGGGAACATCCAGACGCCGTGCGCCAAGTTCAATCTCGACGAGCTCGTGGATCACCTGGTCTCCTCGCTTCAATTCCTCGGTGCAGCCGGCGGCGCCCCGGCGCCTGAGGTCCGAACCGGGTCCCCGGAGGTCCGGGTTGCTGATGCCGCCCAGGCGACGCTCGAGGCGTGGCGCAAGCGGGGCCTGGACGGCACAGTCAACCTCGGCCCGTCCGAGGTCCCGGCCGGTGTGGTGATCGACATCGTCTTGATGGAGCTCCTCGTGCATGCCTGGGACTTAGCCAAGGCCACCGACCGCACGATCACGGTCGACGACGCTCTGAGCGCCTACGTCCTCGAAAGGGGCCGGTCACTCATAACTCCGCAGATGCGCGATGGCGACAACTTCGCAGCGGAGCTTGAGGCCGCCCCTGACGCCGATAGCCTCACCCGTCTCTTGGCCTTCACCGGGCGCAAAGCCTGAGCCGCGCGCCCACGGCCAGCTCATCGCCAACACACGGGCTCCGGGCTCCGGAGATTCCCGTCAGACAAGAAAGGATCCGCGAATGCCCCGCCGCACCTCTTACGCACAAGGAACGCCCAGCTGGGTGGACCTCCAGACGACCGACACCGATGCCGCCAAGTCCTTCTACAGCGGACTGTTCGGCTGGCAGTTCAACGACGTTCCGATGCCTGGGGGCCCGACCTACTCGATGGCCCTGAAGGACGGTGAGGTAGTCGCGGGCTTGTCTCCACAACCCGCCGAGTTGGCCGCCCAGGGTGTCCCGCCCTTTTGGAGCACCTACATCGCAGTCGACGACGTCGACGCCGCAACCGGGCGAGTCGAGGATGCCGGCGGGCAGGTCCTGATGCCGCCGACCGAGATCGCTCAAGCGGGACGGATGTCTGTCGTGACCGACCCGAGCGGTGCCTCCGTCGGCCTGTGGCAGGCGCGCCAGCACATCGGGGCGACGCTGGTCAACGAGCCAGGCACCCTCATCTGGAACGAGCTTCTGACCGACGACGGCGAGACCGCCTACGCCTTTTACGGCCAGGTCGTCGGGCTCACCTCGGAGATAAGCGACATGGGCGGGAACCCGTACACGCTGCTCAAGGTCGGCGACGACATGGTCGCGGGATCGATGCCGCCGCCGATGGAGGGCATCCCGAACCATTGGCACGTCTATTTCGCCGTCGAGTCCATGGGTCCCGCCCTCGACAAAGCGCAGCAGCTCGGCGGCAAGGTCATGAACGGACCGATGACGACTCCGATAGGACCGATGGCGACGGTGAGCGACCCGCAAGGCGCGATGTTCAGCCTCTTCGAGCCGTCCGGACAGACCTCGTAGCGACCCGGTACCCGGCAAACCCCCGCGAGCCTCAAGCCACGATGATCGGACTGGACATGAGCGATGACTGGCCGAAGATCCAGGCTGAACGGGAGGCGTGCGCAGACCTGTTCGAGACGCTTACTCCCGAGCAGTGGGCGAGTGCCACATGGTGCGGGAGCTGGACGGTGCGCGAGGTCGCCGGTCACCTCATCGCGGCGACCCGTCAGTCGCCGGTCATGTTCTTCAGCGGGCTCGCCAAAGCCGGCTTCAGCTTCGACAAGATGGTCGGTGCCGCGGCCAGGCGCATCGGCGCTAGCGACCCTGCCAGCCTCACCACCGAGATGCGCTCTGGAGCTCTGAGGCGGAACCACCCGCCGGGACCTGTGACGGCGATGCTCGGCGAAGCCGTCGTGCACGGCGAGGACATCCGCCGCCCCCTGGGCCTGCATCGCGACATCCCCGAGGAGACGCTCGTCACCGTCGCCGACTTCTACAAGGGCTCCAATCTCCTCATAGGCGCCAAACGACGCATCTCCGGGTTGCGCCTCAGGGCCACCGACGCCTCGTGGACCAGCGGAGACGGCCCGGAGGTCACCGGGCCGCTTGCTTGTCTCGTCATGGCCATGACCGGCCGGCGCCAGGCGTACGAAGACCTCTCGGGAGAAGGCTTGACGACCCTCGTCGCACGGGGGTGAGAGCCGGGTACTAGAGCGCCAGCACCCACGAAGCGACTAGTTCCGCCACCTCCCCGTCGCGTCGTCGAAGCCCGTGGTCTGCGTTCTCGACAAAGACACGGGTCACCGGCCCGGCGATGGCGGCCGTCGCGGCCTCGAGCTCGGACGGCGTGGCGAACGGGTCGCGGGTCCCGGAAACGAACAAGCACGGTACCCCGATCGCCCTGAAATGCTCGACGCGGAGTTTGTCCGGTTTGCCCGGTGGGTGCAGTGGATAGCTGACGAGGACGAGCGCGGCCGCCGGGAGGCCTTCGGCGACAGCTACCGAGCACATGCGCCCACCCATCGACCGGCCCCCGAGAGCGACCCGGCCGGGAGGCACACCGAGGTCGTTCGCCAGGCGCCGCGCGGCGGCGACGACACTGGCCACGAGCACACTTTGGCGGTCAGGCGCCCGCCGGCCGGCGAGACGGTAAGGGAAGTCGATGCGCTCGACCGGTAGGCCGTGGGCCGCCAGCGCGTCATCGATGGCGACGAGGGCGCTCTGGTCCCTGTCGGCGCCGGCACCTGGTGCCAACAGCAGGGCCGAGACGCCCCCCGTCTCGGCTCTCACGTCTTGTTCCTCGGTCTGTGTCCAGCTTGCCCGCCAGCAGCTCCTCGATCCGGGCTCCGCGGTGCATCCGGCCTGGTCTCGTTGAGCGGCGCAAGGAGATCACCGAGCAAATCGACCCTCTCCAGGACCTCCGGGGCGATGAAGCGAAGCTCCGAACCTCCGTCGGCACCCTTACGCACCTCGTCCCAGGTCAACGGCGTCGATACGCTCGGCACCGCCATGGCCCGGAGCGAGTACGGGGCGATCGTCGTCTTGGCGGCGTGATTCTGGCTCCAGTCGATGAGCACCTTGCCGTGGCGGAGGTCGCGGCGCATGTTCGACAGCACGTGGTGCGGGTGTTCGCGCTCCATCAACCGGGCGATGTCCCGCGCCTCACTGTGGGCCTGCTCCCAAGGCCGTGGCGGGTCGAGCCGGGCATAGAGCTGAAGACCCTTCGAGCCGCTGGTCTTGGGGAAGGCTTCGAGCCCGCGGCTGTCTAGCTCGTCGCGGAGCCAGAGCGCGACCTCACAGCACTGCACGATCGTCGCCGGTGCCCCGGGGTCGAGGTCGAAGACGATCAGGTCGACCGGACCGTAGGTGCCGTCCGCCACCGAGCGCCACTGCGGCACGTGCAGCTCGAGCGCGGCGAGATTGGCCACCCAGACAAGAGTGCCCAGGTCGTCGACGACGACCTGCTCGATGAACTCGCCCCTGGCCCGGTCGGACTTGGGCACGCGGGCGCGATGAGCCCATTCCGGAGCCCTGCGGGCGCTGTGCTTCTCGAAGAATGACTGCCGGCCGACCCCGTCGGGATAGCGGGTCATGGTCAACGGGCGTCCCTCGAGATGCGGCAGCAGGACCGGGGCGACGTGAACGTAGTACCAGATGACGTCCGCCTTGGTGAAGCCGGCCTCGGGGTAAAGAACCTTGTCGAGGTTCGAGATGCTCAACTTCCTGCCGTCGACCTCGATGACGGTGCGCTGCTCAGGGCTCAACGACGACCTCCTCCGGGCGCTGGTCGGGGCGCAGCCCGCGCCAGGCGGGCTGGCGCAGGCGGCCCGAGCGGGTCCACTCGCTGAAGCGGACCTCACCCACGAGCCGGGGCTCGACCCAGCTCACGCCGGCCGCCTCCGTACGGGGGACAACCCCGACGAAAGGCGACGAGCCCCGCGCAAGCTCCGACAACCGCCTTCGCAACCTCGTCCGTTCGGCGGCATTGAACCCGGTACCGACCCGGCCGACGTAGTCGAGGCCGGTGGCGCCCGGAATCCCTAGCAGGAGTGCACCGAGCTCTCCCTCCAGATGACCCTGCCCGACCGCCCATCCCCCGACGACTACCGATTGGGTGCGGAAGTTCTTGATCTTGCGCCAGCTCGGGTCGCGAACACCGGGCCGGTAGGGGCTGTCGATCCGTTTCGCGACGACACCCTCCAGTCCGGCGTCCCTCGACGCCTCGAGCATGACAGCCCCACCGGACTCCGACGGGGAAGTCGCCCAGTGGGGCCCGGCCAGCTCGAGGCTCTCGAGCAGCCGACGACGTTCCTCGTAGGCGAGCCCGAGCGCCGAGTGCCCGTCGAGGTGCATCAGGTCGAAGATCATGTAGGTCACCGGGACCGTCTCGGCGAGCCGCCGGACGCGGCCGGGAGCGACGAGGTTCATGCGGGGCTGCAGGGCCTCGAAGCTGGGCCTGCCCTCAGAGTCGAGGGCAACGATCTCTCCGTCGAGGACGGCCTGGAACGAACCTAGCGCCTCTCCGAGGCCCCTCAGCTCCGGATACGACGCCGTCACGTCACGGTCGGTCCTCGACAGAGCCCGGACCCGTCCGCCCTCGACGTACACGACAGCCCGCACGCCGTCCCATTTGAACTCATAGGCCCAGGCGTCGTCGTCGACCGGCAGCACATGGGCGGGCGTCGCGAGCATCGGGCGGACAAGTTCCGGAACCCGTTGCCAGCCTGTTGGCGCCGGGTCGACCCGGTGAACCATCCAGTTGTCGCCGTCGGTCCGGAACAGGCCGTATCGGCCCTTGACACGGGCGCCGTCCAAGCGGACCTTGACCTCCTCGTCGCTCCATTGCGTGCACTCGTAGGTCCCACTGTCCCAGATCACAACGGTGCCTGCCCCGTACTCGTGATCCGGGATGGTCCCGGAGAAACTGCCGTACTCGAGGGGATGGTCCTCCACGTGAACAGCGAGATGGTTGACGCCCCGCTCCATCGGCAAGCCTTTGGGGACAGCCCAGGAGACGAGCACGCCATCGCGCTCAAGCCGGAAGTCCCAGTGAAGGGAACGGGCGTGATGCTCCTGGATCACGAACGACGAGCCTCCCGGGTGCGAGCCGGTAGGCGGCTCACCTGGGGGGACGGGCTCCGGAGTCCGATCCGGGTCCCGTTTGGCACGGTAACGCTCCAGACGCGTCATCGGATCGCGGGGTTCCTCGGCCCCTTGCAGCGGTCAGTTCGTGAGCAGCGACTCCACGGCGGCATCGGCGGCTTCTCCTGGCGTGACCCCGAGCACTCCGGCCGCACGACCGAGCAGTCCGTCGAGGTACACAGCCAAGTTCACCACGAACACCACCCGATCCGGGACGCGAAGCGGCACCGGCTCGCTCGAGGCGTCGAGTCCCGAGACCGACAACAGCGCAGTGCGGAGCCGGAGAATGGCGTCGACCGTCTCTTCGAGGCCGACGCAGTGCCGCTTCATCCACGCGCTCAGGCCGAAGCAAAGCCCGAGCGGATCCTCGAGGGACCTGCCGCCGCACAGCTTGGCGATGCAGTGCACGACATCGCTGGCGAACTCGGTTCCTATGGGCGCAGTCTCGACTGCGGGTCCTGTATCGGCCACGGGCTCGCTCCAATGATCGGGGCTCTTTGCGATGCCAGTGTCGCAACTGGGTGTATCGCTGTGGTGGATCCCCTGGCTGACGACGTAATTTGGCGCGACCACTGTTCAAGGCGACCGCGAGATGATTGACTAGAGGTCTTTCCTAAGGGGGGAATCAAGATGGCCAAGGCGATCTGGACAGGGTCGCTGAGCTTCGGTCTCGTAAATGTGCCGATCGGCCTCTACTCGGCCACCGAAGACCGCGCGATCCACTTCAACCAGTTCAGGGCAGGCACTTCGGAGCGCATCCGCAACAAGCGCGTCAGTGAGCAGACAGGCGAGGAGGTCGCGTACTCCGACATCGTGAAGGGCTACGACCTCGGCGGAGGGGAGTACGTGATCCTCACGCCCGAGGAGCTCAATGCCGTCGCCCCAGGCCCCTCGCGCACCATTGAGGTCACAGACTTCGTCGAGCTCTCCGAGATCGACCCGATCTACTTCGACAAGCCCTACTTCGTGGCGCCGCACGGCAAGAACGGCGACCGCGCCTACGAGCTCTTGCGCAAGGTGATGGCCGAGACGAACAAGGTGGCGATCGGGACCTTTGTGATGCGCGAGAAGCAGTACCTCGTCGCTTTGAGGCCGGAGGACTCCGTGCTCGTGCTTGAAACACTTCTGTTCGCCGACGAGGTCCGCGATCCGGTAAAAGAGATCGACGTGCTGCCGGTGCAGGCATCGTTCGAGGATCGCGAGGTCGAGATGGCCAAGCTGCTCATCGACTCGATGACCAGGGCCTGGGAGCCGGAGAGCTATCGCGACACCTACCGCGAGCGCGTCGAGGACCTGATCGAGCAAAAGCGCCAGGGAGCGGTCCTCGTCGATGAGGGCCCCCGAGCCGAGCCCGCCCCCGTGGTCGACCTGCTCGCCGCCCTCCAGGCAAGCGTCAGCGCTGCGCGGGGGCGTTCGGGGACCACGGCATCCACGCCCGCCAGGCAAGCCGACAAGCCACCGGCCCGGGCGGTGCGCCCTCGGCAGGGGGCCCCTGCGGAACAGACGCGCACTGCGAGCCGGACCGAGCTTGTCCGCCAGGCGGCCGACCTCGGCATCACCGGACGGTCGAAGATGAGCCGTGAGGAGCTCGAACAAGCAATCGCCGAGGTGTCCGCCCCTCGACGCCGCAAGGCATCCTGAAAGTCCTCCCCACACGGCTCAGTATCCGGCGGTGCACGTGGTTCCGGATGGTCCCCGCCGCCGGACGCCTGTCCCCGGCGGCGGGCGACCGACCCCCTCCAGGTAGGCTCCTGAGCGGAGCGGAGAGATCACGACTTGAGGCGGGAACAATGAGGCAGGGGCGATCGGACTTGAGGCGGCCGCAGGGCCGGGCTCGGTGAAGGCCGTCCCCATCACGATCTCTTCTCGGCGCGCGCCCGTCTCGATGCCGACAGATGGTCCGCTCGTCGACTCGTTCGGGCGCGTCCACAACGACCTTCGGGTGTCGGTGACCGACCGGTGCAACCTGCGCTGCGTCTATTGCATGCCCGAAGAAGGAGTCGAATGGGTTCCTAGGTCCGAGATCCTCACCTTCGAGGAGATCGAGCGGATCGCGATCGTGGCGCACGATCTGGGAATCGATTCGCTTCGCCTCACCGGAGGCGAGCCACTCGTGCGGGCGTGTGTCACGGACCTCGTGGCGCGGCTCGGCCGCATCGGCTTCTCAGACCTGTCGATGACAACGAACGGGTCGGGCCTCGCCCGGATTGCTCCGGCGCTCGCCGCGGCCGGCCTCATGCGCGTGAACATCAGCTGTGACTCGTTGAGACCGGAACGTTTCGCCGAGATCCGCCGCCGCGGTGTGCTCTCGAGCGTGCTGAATGCGATGGACGCCGCCGAGCAGGCGGGCCTCACCCCTGTGAAGGTGAATGTCGTCGTGATGGCCGGCGTCAACGACGACGAGATCCTCGATTTTGCACGTTTCGCCCGTGAGACTGGACGAGTCGTACGGTTCATCGAGTTCATGCCGCTCGACGCGAGCGAAACATGGGAACGCTCGAAGGTCGTGCCCGGCGAGGAGATCCTGTCACTTGTCAACGAAGCCTGGCCGCTCGAGCCCGCGAGCCAACGGGCCTTCGATACCGCACCTGCCGATCGCTACCGTTTCGTCGACGGCCGGGGCGAGATCGGTGTCATCACGAGTGTGACCCGGGCGTTCTGTGGCTCGTGCAACCGCCTCCGGCTCACCGCTGACGGGGCCATCCGCAACTGCCTGTTCGCCAACGACGAGCATCCGGTGCGCGACCTCCTGCGGTCCGGTGGCAGCGACGCCGATATCGCCTTGCTGCTTCGCCGCGCGGTGTGGGCCAAGTTGGCCGGCCACGGCATCAACGACCCTTCGTTCCTTCGCCCAACACGTTCGATGTCGATGATCGGCGGCTGACCGGCGCTGTCGGGGCTTACCGCAGGGAGCGATCCGCCTGCTCGACGACAGAGCGACCCGCAGAACGGTTTGTCAGATACGAGCCGCGAAAGCCGATTCGGCGGCGGAGACGTAGATCTCGACACGCCGTTGCTCAAGAGCCGAACGCACCAACTTTCTCAAGCTGGAGACGAGAGCCTGGGCCTGGCGGGTGCCGGAGAAGATCGCTCCCTGCACGTGCACGGCCGGGTTCGCCAGAGCGAGCCCCTCCACGAGCGTGCCGGTGAAGTCCACCCGCACAGTGGAAGTCAACCCCTCTGCCGCTTGGACCGCAGCACCGTCGGCGCGCACCCGGGCGACCAGCAGGTCCTCCTCGTGCAGGGGCGCCGAAGTCCACGACCAATTCCCGATGGCCGGAACCATAGGAGTCGGCGTGGATCTCACGATGCGGTCCACGACGTCGTGAAGTCCGTCTGCGAGAGCAGCTGCTGCGTCGATCTTGAGTACCGCGATCTCTTGTCGCCTCGGTGCCGGATCATGCAGCTTCACTTGCTGGACGCCCACACCGTTCATGACGATCCTGGCGAAAGATGTCCTCTCGCCGGCGATATCGGCTTCACCACCCTGGACCATTACGGCCTTAACGATGATGTCGTCACGCGAACGCGCCGTGACCGGGGACGACTCCGCCAAAGCCGCCAGTTGAGATTGGAGAGGTCCCACCATCACCGTTCACTCTGCTCGAAGGACCGAGGACACCTTGTACGACGAGCGAGGACGGGTTCGCTACTGGCTCCGCCCAGCTCAAGCGACCACATGAAGGCTGGGAATCGACGCTCCCCTCGCAGGCCAGACATTGGCATGAGAAGCCGCACATGTCAAGGGCGCGCCAAGTGTCACCCTTACGCCACGACCTGTCAGCCAGCTCCTTCTCGTGATTCAGCGGCCCCGATGCCTTCTTGGCGCCGCAGGACCATCTCGGAGAAGCTCGGCAAGAGTCGCTCCCCTGCCCATCGTAATGGCAGACCCCGGTGGTCCTCTCAGCCGCTCGGGCCGAAGCGCTCCACGCGAATGCGCTCAGCAGGGAACCCGAGCACCTGAAGCAGGCCCGTCACATGGTCCGCGAAGCCGGAGGAGCCGCAGACGTACGCCGTGGCCCCGGGGACCAGTACTCGGCGGAGGTCATCCTCGCTGAGTCGGCCGGCGGGCCGGTCGCTTGACGGCGGCGCTTCACGCGTGAACACGACCGTGGTCTCGGCACCCGGGAGCTCCCGGGCGTAGTAGAGCCCGTCCGGGCTGCGAACCGAGACCACGAGACGAACGAGCTCGGAACGTCCGGATCGCCGCGCCAGGCGAAGCATCGACATGAGGGGCACGATGCCCGAGCCTCCGGCCACGAGCAGCGCCGGAGTGTCGCCGCGCCACACGAACCAGCCCCCGATGGGGCCACGTACCTCGAGCTCGTCGCCCGGAACGACGACGTCGTGCAGATAAGTGGACACCTCGCCGTCATCCAGTCGCTCGACGGTTATCTCGATCTCACCCGAGTCGTCAGGTGGTGACGCCACCGAGTAGGACCGCTGGGCCGTGTAGCCGTCCGCCGCGGTCAGGCGCACGACGTAATGCTGGCCGGCGAGATGACGCGAGGGCGCAACGAGGCCTAGACGAAAGGTCTTCGCGCGCTCGGTTTCCCTCCAGAGCTTCTCCACGGTCGCGACCTGCCATGGGCCTGGCGCCGGCACGGCCATTTTCAGTCGCCCTGGTAGCGCTGCTCGAGCCAGGGGTCGCCCCGGTCGTGGTAGCCGTTGACCTCCCAGAATCCCCGCTCATCGTGATCCAATAGCCGCAGTCCGGCCACCCATTTCGCGCTCTTCCAGAAGTACAGGTGTGGCACGAGCAACCGGGCCGGACCGCCATGGGCGACCTCGAGCGGGCGTCCGTCGTAGTCCCAGACGACCCATGCCCTTCCGCCTGTGATGTCGCCAAGCGGCAGGTTCGTCGTGTAGCCGGTGTGCGAGTAGGCGACGGCGTGGCTCGCCGACGGAAGTGGCACCGCAGCGGCCAGCAAGGTGTCGACAGAGACACCACCGAATCTCGTGCCGAATTTCGACCATGTCGTCACGCAATGGATCGCTCCCTCGTAACTCGCGGGCTCCAAGGCACGGATCTCGTCCCATGTCCATGTCACCGGGTTTCGGACCAGCCCCTCGATGGCGAAGGTCCACTCCGAGGTCGGGAGATTCGGCGTTGCTTCCGCGCTGAGCACCGGCCAGTCCGAACCGATGTCGTACTGGCCCGGTGGCAGCTTCGGGTCGCGTCCCGGACCGCCGCGACCCGTGAAGTCGCGTGTGGGCCTCACAAGGCCCTGCCGCAAAGCTCAGAGATGACGTCCCCCTTCATCGTGTTCCGATGATGCGCAGTGTGCCGTAATGGCTCGTGGCGCTCAAGTACAAGTCTCAGGCGGCCGCGGACGAGCCGTAGTGCCTCTATTGCAGGTCGTAGATTGTCCACGTCGCAGCATGGAGGGAGGCGCCATGGCAACTGATCCTCGAGCGCTGCCGAGGCACTCGTTCGGCTTCGGCACAGTCATCGAGGAGCGGACCCTCAAGACCATTGCGGACTTCAAGGACCCCCGCCAGGAGTGGCGGCGGCTCTTCTCCGAGGTGCTGGGCACGTTCTTCCTCGTCCTGGTCGCCGCCGGAGCCGGAGTGGTGGGGCGGGCGTTCCCCGACACGATCAGTCGGACCGATGCGGTCGTCGCGCCGGCGCTCATGGTGCTGGCCATCATCCTTTTCATGGGCAAGGTTTCCGGGGCCCATCTCAATCCTGTGGTGAGCATCGCCTTTGCCCTGCGGGGCGATTTCCCCTGGCGACGCGTACCCGGGTACATCGTGGCCCAACTGGGAGGTGCATCCCTGGCGGCCTGGTTCCTCCAAGCAGTCGTCCACGTTTCGGCCGTGTACGGCTCGAACTTCCCGTCGCCAAGGTACTCCGGGGTCGACGCCTTCTTGATGGAGGCCGTGCTCACGCTCGGGCTCGTGAGCGTGATCTTGGGCACAGCCTCGGGAGCCCAGAACGTAGGGCTCTTGGGGGCCTTCGGTGTGGGCGGCTACATCGCGTTGGCCGGCCTGTGGGCAAGTCCCATCTCCGGGGCATCGATGAACCCGGCCCGGAGTTTCGGGCCCGACCTCGTGAGCGCCCACTTCGGCGACTACTGGGTGTACCTGGCGGGGCCTCTGGCCGGTGCGATCCTGGCCGTCGGCGTGGCATTCGTGTTGAGGGGTTCGGGCGGGGACGTCTCTGGTTCGGAAGCGGCTCAAGGCGCCCTGTTCACGACCATCCGTAATCCGGATACGACCGGGAATACACCGTCTTCGCCCGATCAGCCCGACGGCGGCTGAGGTCCCAGGTAGACGAACTCCTCGAGCACGATGTCGTCTCCGTACCGGGAGGTCACCTGACCGGCGCGCACCCAGCCGTTGCTCTCGTACAAGGCGATCGCCGCCTTCTGGTCGATCACAACGTCGAGGATCGGCCACAGCCCCCGGGAGTGCGCCTCTTGGCACGCGACCTCGAGCAGGGTCCGGGCGACTCCCTGTCGCCTGTGCTCGGGAGACACGAACAAGCGGGCAACGACGCCGAGACGGTCGGTCGGCACCTTGAGGGCGTCGCTCGCGGCGGCAAGGACGGCTACGTTGCTGCCCGAGCGGAGGGCCACATGACCGATGATCTCGCCGTCCTGCTCGGCGACCCACGCCAGGAGCGCATCGGGGGCCGAGAGGAAGCGGCGGAGATCGGTCGGCAGGAAAGTCGGGTAGCGGTCCAGCTCCTGGACGGCGTGGGCCATTCGCACGCAATCGTCGAGATCCTCGTCGGTCCTTTCTCGCACCAGCACGCGGAAACGATGGCACACCCGAGGCCGGGGACGGCAATGGCCCAGCTCGAGCAGGCTTAGCATCAAAGAACATGGGCCTGGACAGGTGGACGGGCGTCCTTCGCGGGCGCAACTTCCGCCTCTACTTCCTCGGCCAGATGACCTCCGCGATCGGCACGGGAATGACGCCGGTTGCGCTCTCGTTCGCGGTGCTCGCGTTGCGCCGTGCGAATGCGTCCGACGTCGGCGTCGTTCTGGCGGCCCAGACCGTTCCCCTCGTCGCCTTCCTGCTCGTCGGAGGCGTGGCCGGCGACAGATTTGGCCGGCGACACGTGATGCTCGCCGCCGACGTCCTGCGGGCCGCGGCCGAGACCGCGCTCGGCACCTGGATCCTTGTCGGGCACCCTCCCCTTTGGGGCTTTCTAGTTCTCCCCGCGCTCGTCGGGACGGGCACGGCGTTCTTCATGCCGTCGCTCACCGGGCTCATTCCCCAGATCGTCTCCGGCGATTCCCTCACGCAGGCGAACGCACTCAACGGGCTCACCTTCTCGATAGGCGCGATCATCGGCCCTGCGGTCGCAGGTGTCATCGTGGCGACGGCCAGCCCCGGATGGGCGATCCTCGCAGACGCCCTCTCCTATGTCCTGAGCGTCTGCTCGCTCGCGGCACTTCGCCTCGGGGCAGTGAAGGAGGCGCCCTCGGGCTCCTTCCAGACCCAGTTGCGACAGGGGTGGCACGAGTTCTGGTCACGGAGCTGGCTCTGGGCGACGGTCACGGTGGCGTCAGTCTCCAACATGACGATGAGCGCGCCGTTCCTCGTCCTCGGCGCGGTGATAGCCAAGGAGTCGCTCGGCGGCGCGACAGCGTGGGGGACGATCCTCGGTGCCCAGGGCGCCGGTGCTGTCGTGGGAGGAGTCGCGATGCTGCGCCTGCGATTCCGGCGGCCGCTCGTGGCTGCGGCTTGTTCACTGCTGGTTTGGGCGTACCCCCTCCTCGCGCTCGGGTACCGCGCGCCGGTACCTGTCATCGTGGTCGGAGCGTTCCTCGGCGGGGCGGCTTTCGCGATCTTCGACACCCAGTGGCAGACGACCATGCAAAGGGAGATACCCGCCGCGGTGTTGTCGCGTGTCAGCGCCTACGACTGGTTCGGTTCGCTCATCTTCCTGCCCATCGGCTACGCCATAGTCGGGCCGGTCGCGTCCGTCATCGGGGTCCACGCCGTGTTCGTCTTCGGGACCGCCTCTTTGATCTTGGGTGTCGCCGTGATCCTTTTGATCCCCGCGGTCCGCGGGATACGCGCCGGTACCGGTGGGATCGGGACCGAGCCCTCGGCCGAGACGCGGCTGATCCCGTAGCCGGGCGGCTTCGCCCTAGTAACAGAGCGCGCCGGGACGGATCGAAGGTTACGAGGTCGCCTTGGGCTCCGGCTACGGGTTCCATGACGGGCCCCACGTGTTTCGCGCCGGTCGTCGCGTTGCCTGTCATCGGGGCTCTCGTGGTCGGTGCCATCGAACCGGTCCGAATGCAGGCGTACCCGGGGCGGGGCGAAGACCGCAACCGTTCGACCTGCCAGGTGCGGCGCGCCCCTTCAGGGCCGCCCGAAGGTCACTACGATCGCCGGGGACGGCGGACGCGAGCAGACGACTGGTGAGCATGAAGACCTCCGAACCACACGGGCGCCCGGCGCGGCGCACACGTGAGAGACATACGGTGGCAAGGACCTGGACGAACCCGCACCGATGGGGCGTCGTCCTCCTCGGCACCTTGATGTTTGCCGCGACCGCTTGTAGCTCGCCTGCGGCAAAGGCTCCTGCTTCGCACCATCACCCACAGGCCAAACACAAGCCTCCCGCCGCGGTAGTGAATGTCACCTTCCCGAGCCCCGACGGCGTCGAGGCGAGCTGGGTCGTGGCCGAGAACAATCGACCGGGAACAACGGCCTGGAAGATCCCGGCCGGAACGCCCTCGGGCATCGCTGGGTTCGCCTCCACGACCTATGCCGCCGAGGGGGATCAGGTGAAGCTGTACGTGTCCACGCAGGCCCCCCGGTTCCACGTCGAGGCGTACCGCATGGGCTACTACCAAGGGGACGGGGGACGTCTCGTGTGGCGGTCCAGCGAGATGCCCGGACATGTGCAACCGACCTGCCCCATCACCTCCGGGGTCAACATGGTCGCGTGCGACAACTGGACGCCGACTCTCACCGTCCACATCACGCCCGCCTTCGTCCAGGGTGACTACCTCCTCAAGTTGGTGGGCTCCGGGGGCCAGGAAAGTTACGTGCCGATCACGATCTGGGACCCGACTTCTAAGGCCACCTACCTCGTGAAGAACGACGTGTTCACCTGGCAGGCATGGAATCCCTACGGGGGCTACGACTTCTACGCCGGTGAGGGAGCCTGTCCCTCAGACGTCTACCCGCTCTGCTCGAGGGCACGGATCGTCTCTTACGACCGCCCCTACGCATACGGCCAGGGTGCCGGCGACTTCATGGGCAGCGAGCTCCCCTTCATACGCTTCATCGAGGAGCACGGACTGGACGTCACCTATGTCACCGACGTCACTGTCGAGCAGCATCCGAGCATCGTGCTGCACCACAAGACCCTGCTCTCACTCGGTCACGACGAGTGCTGGTCGCTCACCGAGCGCCAAGCGGCGGTCGCGGCCGAACAGGCCGGTGTGAACATGGTGTTCTTCGGTGCGAGCGCCGTCCTGCGTCATGTCCGCACCCAGAGCTCGCCTCTCGGGCCCGACCGCGAGCTGGTCGACTACCGCGATGCCAGCGAAGACCCCCTCAACGGGAAGGGGAACCCCCTGGAGGTGACCGGGAACATCTGGGCCAGCCCACCTGCCGACTGGTCCGAGGTGGGCTTTGTCGGGGAGAACTACGTGGGCTTCGTGGAGCCCGGTGAACCGGCCGTGCCCTTCGTCGTGGCCGATGCCAGTGCCTGGATCTTCCAAGGAACCGGGCTGGTCGACGGATCCAAGGTTCCTGGCGTGATCGCCACGGACCTCGACGAGTTCGATGCCTACGACTACCCCACGAACCTCGAGATCCTCGGGCACTCGCCGGTTCCGCTCCGTGAGGCCGTCAGCGATCAGGGTGATTCACAAGGCTTTCTCGACTCAGACATGACGTACTGGACAGATCCCAAGAGCCACGCGGGCATCTTCGACAGTGGGACCACCAACTGGATCCCCGCCATGGCACCGTGCAGGCCCGCTGAACGGTCATGTCCAGGTCCCATCGTCGGCGAGATCACAGGCAACCTGCTCGCCCTGTTCGGCAAAGGCCCGGCCGGGCTGTTCCAGCCCTCCAAGGCGGACTGGCAGCAGATCTACCCCTCGGCTACGTGAGGCTGCGCTGAGCGGCCACCGCGATCGTGCCGCGGCCGACGTGGGTCCCTATGACAGGGCCGAGCCACCCGACGCTGATGCGATCCCTCGGCAACAAGGTGGCGAGCAGATCGACGAACGACTGAACGTCAGAGGCCGACGCGTGCACGACAGCTAGCCTGTCGAGCTCTCCCGCCTCTCGTACCTTGGTGATGAGGCGCTCGAAGGAGCGCGAACGGGTCCGAGGGCGAGACTCGAGCCCGAGCACACCGTCTCGGATCTCAAGAACTGGCTTTATGTCGAGAAGTCCACCCAACAATGCCTGGGCAGAGCCGAGGCGTCCGCCTTTGCGCAGGTTGTCAAGGGTCTCGAGCGCCCCGAAGAGCAGGATCCGCTCCCGGCTGGCGATCGCGGTCCGCTCGACGGCCTCGATGTCCCCTCCAGCCTCGGCGGTGGCCACGGCGTCCAGGACGACGAGCCCCTCGGCCATCGTCGCCAGCAGCGAGTCGACCACTCGTACAGGGATCTGGTCGGTCACGCTCTCGGCCCCGAGGACAGCAGCCTGGTAGGTGGCGGACAGCTTCGAGGACAGCGTGATGCACACGACGCCTTCAGCGCCTTCGTCCGCCAGGGCCGAAAAGGTCTCCTTGAACTCCCCCGGCGACGGTGCAGACGTCTCGGGCAGTTGTTCGACCGCAGCTGATCGCGCCCAGAATTCCTCCGACGTCCAGGTCTTGGTGACCTCCGGCCCGAACGCACCGAGCCTGACGTCGAGGTGTACGACTGCGACGCCATGACCGGCGGCGACGGCTCTGTCGAGGTCGGCGGCGTTGTCGGTGACGATCCGGATCCGCGGCCTGGTTTTCCCGGTCATCGGCTGGATGCCAGCCTCTCCCACACTTCGAGGCCGATCACCAGCTGGGATTCCATCCGACACGCCAAGCTCCGTTCTGCTCGGCACGATTCTGTCATTGAGCGGAGGTAAATCCTCCACTTTTCTCGCGGGAGGACACGTGACTGCAGGCGATCCTCCGCTTACTCGCCAGCGCGCACAACGCCCGGCTCCCTCGTGCGGGCCCCCTGCAGGACGACCCGCCTCGCCGGCACTGCGAGCGCAGCCACACCGGCAGCGAGCGCGATCGCCGAGCCGATCCGGAAAGCCAGGGTGTACCCGTCGGTCAAAGCCACCAGACGGTTGGCGCCTGCCACCACGTCTGCCGTCCTCGTCGTCGCCACCGTCGCGAGGACCGCGAGGCCGACAGCACCACCGATTTGGCGCGACGTGTTGACAAGGCCAGATGCCAGCCCCGCCTCGTGCGGCTCGACCCCGGCCGTGGCGGCATAGGCCAACGGGGTGAACGAGATCCCGAGCCCGAGTGTGACCAGCACGCTCGGCAGGAAGAAACCCGACCAATAGGCGGTGTCCACGCCCAAGCCGGAGAACAGGAGAAGCCCCGCGGCAGACAAGAGACCGCCCACGACGAGCAAGGGCCTAGGTCCGGTACGGAGCACGAGCCGGGATGACAGCTGCGCACCGATCATGATGGCCAAGGTCTGCGGGACGAACGCGAAGCCCGTCTTCAAAGGAGAGTAACCGTGGACCTCCTGCAGGTACAGCGAGACGAAGAACCACATCGCGAACAACGCGCCCGAGAGAAGGAACATCACCAGGTTGGCGCTCCAGATGGCCCGTCTCTCGAACAGGGCGAGCCTCATGAGCGGCGACTTGGCCACGAGACCCTCATGGATCACGAACCAGGCGATCAGGACGGCGGCCAACCCGAGGGCGACGGTGGTCTGCCAGGAGCCCCATCCGACGCTCGTCGTGCGGACCACACCCAGGACGAGCGATGTCAAGCCGGCTGTCACGAGCACGGCACCGAGCACGTCGAGGGTCTGCCGCTCACCTTGGGCGCGGCTTTCTTGCAGGAACGCCCGCCCGACTATGAAGGTCACGATGCCGATCGGGATGTTGATGAACAGGATCCAGCGCCACGACAGCTCCTCGGTGAGAATGCCTCCGAGAAGGGCGCCGGCCGCGCCACCAGCCCCCGCCACGGCGCTCCACAAGCCCATCGCCCTGGCACGCGCTTTGGGCTCCCTGAACGTTGTTGTCAGGATCGTCAAGGTTGCTGGCGACAGGATCGCACCGCCGAGGCCCTGAACAGCCCGGGCGCCGATCAGCATCGCCTGATCCAGTGCCAGGCCACCGAGGAGACTGGCGAGGGTGAACACCGTCAGCCCGACGAGGAAGATGCGACGCCTTCCAAAGATGTCGGCGGTGCGACCGCCGAGCAGGAGGAACCCGGCGAAAGTCAGCGTGTACGCGTTCAGCACCCATTGGAGCTCAACCTGGGAAAAGCCCAGGCTGTGCTTGATCGACGGCAGTGCCACATTCACGATCGACACGTCGAGCAGCACCATGAACTGGGCGACGCACGCCAGTGTGAGCACTAACCAGTCGGGGGTGTGGCGTGTGGTCGTCGTCCCAGCGGTCAGGTCCACTTCGCGATCACCCAATGTGTATCGCATGTTCCCGCCGAATTGTTCCCTGTGGTGCCAACTTCGCGTTCAAGGGCTGCGATTCTCGGCTGCCTGCGACGCTTTGATCTCAACCACGACCAGCGGAGATCGCTACGGTAGATACGTGGTGGCAACTGGGCGGCCGGTGGTATGAGCGGGCCTCACAAGCGCGACTTGATCGTCGGGACCCTCGCCGGGGTCCTCGCGGCGGCGGCGCTGGTCGGCGGCTCGGAATTCGGGAACGTGCACAGCCACGTGATGCACCCGAAGCTCGTCGCGTGGATTGGCGCAGCCGTGCTGCTGGTCTCGGGCGTCATCGCCACGCGGCACATTGCAGCCGGCCTCGGCCGTCTGGTCACGTTGCGCTCCATCGCCGCCGCCGGGGCGGCGGTAAGGCTGCTCGCAACCGGCGTCGGCTACGTCGTGGTCGTCTTTGCCGTTTTCGCGGTGCTCGAGGTGTCGATCGACCATCTGCTCGTCGGCGCCGGGCTCGCCGGGATCATTATCGGGATCGCAGCCCAGCAAAGCCTCGGGAATGTCTTTGCCGCGCTCGTACTCCTGCTCGCGAGGCCTTTCAAGGTCGGCGACCACGTACGGATCCGCTCGGGAGCCCTGGGAGGGATATTCGACGCCTGGGTGCTCGAGGTGAGCCTGACCTACGTGACGGTGCGCACTGACGACGGCGAGCTCAAGATACCGAACTCGGCCATGCTGGCCGCCGGCGTCGGGCAGCTCCCAGTCGTCCAAGCCGCCCCGGTCACGCCTGAGACCGACGGCGCTCAGCAACCGGGCAGCGAAGGCCCGGGTGCTGAGCGCCAAGCTCCTTAGGCCTCCTTTCTCAGGCGCGAGGACGCCGGAGCACCCAGAGCGGGTCTCTTGGCCCGGTCCGCGAGTCCGGGTGGTGGCCGGACGAGCCCTTCACACCCGGGGAGCTCCGGGCTGTCCGGCCTGCACTACAAACCCAAGACAAGGGGCCGGATGAACGGCTAACCCGTGACGGCTCGCGCGAAGTGCTCGAAGTTCTCGAGCAGCCGGTCGACGTCGGAGTCGTCGTGCTGGACCGAGATGAGCCACTGTTCGGTCTTGCCCCAAGGAGGAAGGAACACCCCGCCGTTGTGCTGGATCAGCCAGTGGGCGTGGTTGTACCTGTCGTCTATCTCCAGGAACTCCCGGTAGTCGCGCACGATCTCTGTCGAGAAGGTGACACAACCCTTCCCTCCGATAGAGACCACGTGGGCCGGCAACCCGGCTTTGGCGATCACATCGCTCAGCGCGTCGTCGATCCGCTCGCGAAGAGCCCCGATCCTCGCGTAGGCCTCGGCCGTCGCGACCTGCTCCAACATGGCTCGGGCCGCCCCCACCGACAGCGGGTTGCCGTTGAAGGTCCCGACCATGTTGTAGATGCCGTTGGCCACGTAGCTCATGACCTCGCGTGTGCCACCCACGGCACCGAAGACCAGACCGCCGCCAATGGCTTTGGCCAGGCAGATGATGTCCGGTGTCGTCCCGAAGGCCACGGTGGCCCCACCAGGACCGACCGTGAGGCCGGTCTTCACCTCGTCGAAGGCGAGCAGTGCGCCGTGCTCGTGGAGAACATCCTTCAAGCCGGCCAAGTAGCCCTCGAGGGGCAGGATTATGCCGGCGTTCATCATGATCGGCTCGATGATCATGCCGGCGACCTGACCGGGGTTCTCCTCGAGGAGACGCCGGACGCTGTCGACGCTGTTGAACGAGGCGATCTTCGTCAACGACAGGATCGCCTCCGGGATCCCGGTGCTCGCCGGAGCACCGACAGGCCGGTCTGCCGGACCGATGTCGTCGGCCTCGGGCGTGACAGATACCTGCACCGAGTCGTGATGGCCGTGGTAGCAGCCCTCGACCTTGATGATGAGGTCGCGACCGGTGATCGCCCGCATGAGGTGCACCGCCTCCATGGTCGCCTCCGTGCCCGAGTTCGTGAAACGCCACAAAGGCAGGCCGAAGCGTTCTCCGAGCTCCTCGGCCACGATGACCGCGTCCTCGGTGGGCTGGGCGAAATGTGTCCCAAGCGCGACCCTGCGACGCACCGCCTCGACGATGGCCGGGTGGGCGTGGCCCGCCAGGCCCGCACCGTAGCCACCGTGCATGTCAACGTATTCGGTACCGTCGACGTCGTAGATCTTCGATCCGGCGCCGTGGCTTATCCAAACGGTCTGGGGGCGCGTTATCTGCCAGCTCGAGGTCACCCCACCGGCGAGGGCGCGCACTGCACGCTCGCTAAGTTGGCGCGACTTAGGCTGGCGTTCGCTGAATATCTCCTCCTGCTCGGCGACGACGGCATCCAGCCGTCTATCGACCTCCTTCGTGGTCGCTCGCGTGGACTTGGGCAATTGGACTGCCATTGCTATCTCTCCGTTCGGGCGGCACCGGTGTCCGTCCGGCGCCGTCGCCTCTCAGCTTGGTTGACTACACACACCAGGCTTCGATCGGCCACGCTTCACCCGCTCTTGCGGTGGCACGCGGCCTCGATCACATGATTGGTGTGTACGGCACTCGGATCCGAGCCTACTGTCGCCAAGGACCCTCCACCGGGGTGAATCGAGGCCGACAGGTCACCGGCCCTCGGGGGCTCCGGCCGCCATTGCGCCAGCTAGAGGCGGACGATGTCCCCGGTCCGACAAAGGTGAACTAAATTGGGTGGGCCGTGAGCTCGGCGAGTGGCGGGCGTCTGGGAGGGCTTTGGACCAGCTGAACCAGCAGGAGGCGCGCTTCGGCGACCGGCTCTTGGCCGGACTGCTTGCCGACCTTCCCGATGCGGTCATCGTGCTCGACCAACAGCTCCGTCTGCAGTGGGGCAACCGAGCTGCCGAGCGCTTGTTCGATCGGTCACTCGGCGAGTCCGTCGGACTGGCGGCACTCGAGCTCGTCCACCCTGAAGATGTCGAACTCGTGCTCCGGTCCATAGCGAGCGTGCAGGACAAGGAAACAGGCACGCTCATCGAAGTACGGGCAAATACGGCCACAGGCTGGAGACTGCTCGAGGTCATCGGCTCGCCGGTCGAATGGTTCGGCGATCGGGCGGTGCTCTTCAGTCTCCGCGACCTGACAGAACGACGACGGTTCGAGGTCGCCCACAACGAGGAGGCCCGCCTGCGCTCCCTTGTGCAGAACGCCGCAGCGGTGACGTTCCTGGTCTCGCCGACTGGGCTCGTGCATTCCGTCTCCGGGGCGCTCAACCGTGTGCTGGGACACGATCCTGAGCTCGTGGAACGACGGCCCCTCGCCGAGCTCGTGCACGAGTCTGACCGCCCAGAGCTCTTGAAGGCGTTCGAACGTGCCTCGCTCGGGGCCTCAGCATCGAACCCGGTGACGGTCGCAGTGCGCTTTTGCCGTCACGCAAGCACCGAAACGGTGCCGTTCGAGCTCTCGTGGGTCAACCTGCTCGACGACCCGATCGTGGCGGGTTTTGTCGTCTCGGCTCACGACATCACGGACCGAGTCACCGCCGAACTGGAAATGCGCAAGGCACTGTCCCTGCTCACCGCCACGCTCGACTCGACTGCTGACGGCATCCTCGTCGTGGACACCGCAGGCCGGATCACGAGCTTCAACGGCCGGTTCGTAGAGATGTGGCGTCTGCCGCACGAGATCCTGTCGACACTGGACGACGCGGCAGCCCTCTCGTTCGTCAGGGACCAGCTGTCCTGGCCTGAGGCATTTCAGGCAAAGGTGGACGAGCTGTACGCCAACCCCGAAGCCGAGTCGAGTGACACCCTGGAATTCAAAGACGGCCGAGTGTTCGAGCGTTACTCGAAGGCCCAATACGTGGACGGCGTGGTTGTCGGGCGTGTTTGGAGTTTCCGGGACGTGACCGAGCGCAAGCGCACCGAAGAAGAACTGCGCGAGAGCGAGCAGCAGTTCCGGCAGGTCTTCAATCAAGGACCGCTCGGGATCGCCCTCGTCGACCTCGACTCGCGGATCATCGACGCGAACCGGGCGTTGTGCCGGTTCATGGGGCGCGCCAAGCAGGAGCTCGTGGGCTCGACACTGGCGTCTTTCGCCCACCCGGAGGACCAGGACAAGGAGTCCGAGCTCGCCCGACAGATCTCAGCGGAGATGATCTTCGGCTATCAGACCGAGACGCGCTTTCTCACAGATGTCGGTGACGTCGTGTTCGCCAGCGTGACCGCTTCTGTCATCCGCGGTGAGCAGGGCGCACCCGTCTACGGCCTGCGCATCGTCGAAGACATCACCAAGCGCAAGCGCCTCGAGAGCGAGCTCGTCGCGCACGCCGCGACCGCAGGCAAGCTCCTCGCGAGCTTCACGCCGAGAGAGACTGAGATTCTCGCTCTGCTGTGCGAGGGTTACACGGCCTCGAGGATCGCGGTAGATCTCTCGGTTTCTGTCCGGACGGTGGAGTCCCACCTCGCGAACGGCTATCGGAAGCTCGGAGTCCGCACCAGGGAGGACGCCGTGGCCGAGTACACGCGCCTGACCCTGGCCGTCAACGACCTCAAGAACGGCCTGTCCGGGAGCGCCTCAGCCGAAGAGTACGTAGAGGAACTCAGTACATTACCTACGAAATTCCCGTACCTGGGGGCCTAAAGGACGACCGAATCCCGTCGACATTTCAAGTGTCAGCACTCCGGGAAGGAGTGCCTCAAGACTTGGAAACGGGAGGTCTGAAATGTCGGTGGCAAGTTCGGGGGATGCGGGCGGTTCGCTTCATGGCGGTGAGAACCGCGGCAGGTCCCGATTCCCGTTGAGTCGCAAGGCCAAGGTCGTCACGGCTGTGGTCGGGGCCCTGCTCGCAGGAAGCGCCGCCTACGCAGGCACCAACTGGGCCGTGGGGCTGGCGGGCGGCTCGAGCGGTGAGGCCCAGTCGGCGAGCGTGTCCAACCTCACCATCACCGCCGT
>JBEKGS010000025.1:0-38902 GCA_050012675.1 Acidimicrobiales bacterium | reverse complement strand
ATGGCTGCGACGAGTGAGCGGCGTAGAGGTTCGGGCACGGCGTAGATCGCTTGGGCGGCCTTGCCTTGTTGTATGTCGGTGACCAACGCCGGCAAGAGTCGGTGCAGTGATCGGGTACCAGCGAGGGTTTGGTCCATCTTGTGGTGCAGCGATGTAGCGAAGATGGATCCGTAAACGGCGATACCAGTGGCTAGGCCGATCTGGCGAAAGGTTGCGTTGACGCCTGAGGCCATGCCCGAGCGCTGCGGAGTGACGACGCCCACGGCGGTAGACGCCAGCGGTGGGTTGACCATGCCGCTCCCGCCGCCGGCCACGATCAAGCCAGGGATGAGGTGTGTCCACGAGCTGGCCCCGTCGAGCCCGGTCATGAGCAGGAGGCCAACGCCAACCAGGAAGAGGCCCGGCCCGACGAGCCAGCGGACGGGCATGTGGGTGCTGAGCCGTCCGGCGATCGTCGCGGTGACCAGCGTCACCCCGCTCATGATGAGCAGTCGGAGACCCGTTTGCAGAGCGGAGTAGCCGAGATCGTCCTGCAGGTAGAGCACTAGGTACAAGAGCATCGCGTAGAGCGAACCGTTCATGGCGAACGCGGCGGCAAGTCCCCCGCCAAATGTCGGAATGCGAAACAGCGAGAGGTCGAACATCGGATGGTCCGCTCGGCGCTCCACCGCCACGAACGCCCCCAGGAACACCACGGCGAGAGTGAGGCAGATGAGGACGCCAGTATTGCCCCAGGCAATCTCGCCGGCGCGAATCAGGCCATAGACCAGGCTGACCAGCCCGGCCGTGAGGGTTGCGAACCCGGCCCAGTCGGGCCGGGCGGCATTCGGCGTCTTGGACTCATCCACCTGCAGCCTGGTGATCGCCAGCGCGCCAACACCTACCGGCAGGTTCACCAAGAAGATGCCCCGCCAGCTGATTCCCGACGTGATCACCCCACCCAGCACCGGTCCGAGTGCCACGGCAATGGCAGTGGTTCCTCCCCAGATCCCGAACGCCACCCCTCGTTCATGGCCATGGAAGCTCTGCGCCAACAGAGCCAGAGAAGTGGTGAAGAGGATGGCCCCACCGATGCCCTGGCCGCTTCGGGACAGGATCAACATGATCGGCGACTGGGCAACCCCGCAGAGCAGCGAACCGAGTGTGAAAACGATGAGGCCGATGGTGAACAGCAGCCTTCGTCCGTAACGGTCGGCCAGGGATCCGGCGGTGAGCAGCACGGACGCCAGAGTCAGTGCGTAGGCGTCCACAATCCACTGCAGGTCACTGAAGCTGGCGTGCAGGCCTGACTGGATGGTCGGGAGCGCAATGACGACGATCGTCACGTCCAGGAGCAGCATGAAGGTGGCTGCGCACACCACCACCAGGGTCCACCACTTCTTTTCCATGACAGCCAGCCTGCTCCCCTAAGTCTGTGCCCGCCACCTATCTCGTAATATTCGCCTGTTTCCACCATGAGATAGAGTGAAGTGCGTGGTTTCCACCACTGCCGACGCGCTCGATCGAAGAATCATCCAAGCGCTCTACATCGATCCACGAGCGTCGTTCAGTCGACTGTCCGAGGTCCTCGGGTCCTCGGAACAGACCATCGCCCGACGCTACCGGCGGTTGTTCGATGGTCATGTCGTGCGGGTCGTTGGCCAGCTCGATGCGCAACGGCTCGGCCAGTCCGACTGGGCGATCCGCATCCGCTGTGCTCCGGGCTCCGCTCCCGTCGTCGCCACCAAACTGGCGGAGCACCCTGACACCGCCTGGGTGCTGCTGAGCTCGGGCGGGACCGAGGTCCTGAGCACGATTCACTCACGCGACCGCGGAGAGCCCACCCCACCGCTGTTCAGCCAGCTCCCTGTGGGCAGTCAGGTCGTGGCCCTAGAGGCCTACTGCATGCTCCATCTGTTCGCCACTGGAGCGTCACCCCCACGAGTCTCCAACGACCTCAGCCAAGAGGCGGTCGACCGGCTCATTTCCCTAGCACGGGTCGGTCCCCCGATCGAACGCTCGACGGTCACGCTGCAGGACGCCGACTGGCCCCTCGTAGAGGCCCTCGCCCAAGACGGCCGCGCCACCTACCGGCAGCTCGCGGTGCGCACCCACTGGCATGAGTCGACCGTCCGACGCCGAGTCGAGGAGCTCATCGCCTCAGGTGTCCTTTCTTTCGACGTTGACCTCGACACCGAGGCCATCGGATTCCGCACTCGGGCCATGTTGTGGATGTCGGTGGCCCCGGCCAAGCTCGGCCAGGTCGGACAGGCTCTGGCAGATCTTCCCGAGGTCCCCTTCGTGGCTGCCACGACCGGATCGACCAACCTGGTTGCGGCAGTGCTGTGCCAGGACGACCGCTCGCTTTACGAGTTCATCACCGGCGAGTTGGCCACATTCGACGGCCTGACCCATATCGAGACTGCCCCCGTGATGCGCGCGGTCAAGTTACATGCCACTTTGACCCGATCCCCATCCTGATGGCGACATTCTCCGGCGGAAGCTCCCGATCTTGACAGTCCCAGATGCGCATGCCAGCTCTAAGGAGGCGGGCCGCCCCGTGCTCGCACGGCATCAGAGCTGTTTGCCAACCTTGGCCGGGGGCTGACCAGCGGTGCAGGGCTCTCTCGCTTGATTGATCTGGGTGGAAGAGAGGCGACGGTTACGCCGAGCGACGCTCTGTTCACACGAGGCACCGGGGCGGCTCTCCGTGAGGGCGCCGAGCAGCGAAACCCGGGTCAGGCGCGCGTCGCAGTGACCACCACCGCTGTGTACCGCATCGTGAATTTGCCCCCCCACGCGTCGATGGCTGCCCCGGTGCCCGCAAGTAGCGCCTCGAGCTGTGCCGGCGGGAGCTCAGTGTGACCGCCAGCCGTAGGGAGCTGGTCCAGCCACTCAGCTCGGGTGTAGGGCCGCTCCCACTCGAATGTCCACTGCTCGGGATCGCCGAATGCGCCCTCCTCGCGTATCCCATCGGACGCCTTGGCTGCCAACGCCGAGTACCCGTCCAAGGCCGGCCTCGCCCAAGGATCGAACGGCAAGTCGGGCATGACCCGGTGGTAGACCGCGGAGAACGCTTCCCTGACGTCGGACGCAGGCTGGAACACGTTCCAGAACACTGCCAGTCGACCATCCGGACGCAGCACTTCGCCCGCCTTTGCCGCTCCCGCGACCGGGTCCACCCAGTGCCAGGACTGCCCGGCAACGACCGCGTCGAATGTTCGACCGACGGGGTCCCAGGATTCGAACGCCGCCACTTCGACCTCGAACCCGCTGCTGCGCGCCAGGTCGGCCATTCGCGCGTCCACGTCGACCCCGACCACTCGGCAGCCTGCCGCCCGGAACTGGCGAGCGGCGATGCCCGTACCGATGCCGACATCGAGGAAGTCACGTCCAGGACTGGCCGTGACGATCCGCTCGACCATGGCCTCGGGGTAGCGGGGCCGCGCGCGGTCGTACCGTGCGGAGTCCAAGCCGAACGACTCCGCTATCTGTCGATGTTGATGCGGCTTGTCTTGGGGCGAGGAGGCCTCCTCGGGCGATATAGTGGGCATGTGCCCACTTTAATGGGCACATGCCCACTCCCCAAGACCCGGGTCCGGCCGAGGTAAGGACGAGAGCCACAGTGCCGACGGGAATTGCAATCCGCGACGCACGCGTGCAGCTTTTCGACGCCGCCGAGCGCGTCCTGATCCGGGACGGTCCGAGCGCGCTGACCAGCCGAGCGGTCACTTTCGAGGCAGGCTTCGCCAAGGGCGTGCTGCACAGGCATTTCAGCGACTTTGACGCCTTTCTCGTCGAGCTCGTGACAGACCGCATCACCAGGATCGACAGCCAGGCTGCTGCCCTGTGCGACTCTGCCGGGACGGGCACAGTCGCCGGCAACCTCGCTGGAGCGCTGACGGCCTTGTTCGGATCGATCGCTGTGGCAATTGTCGCCCTCATCATCTCCCGCGATGAGCTGCGTGCCCGGCTGCGCCAAGCCGGGTCAGGAGGGGTCCCGCTCCTAGCAGAAGCCACAGCCATGATCGGCTCTTATCTCGCCATCGAACGCGAGCTGGGCCGCATCTCACCCGAGGCCGACGTCGACACCCTTGCACCCCTGCTGGTCGGGGCCGGGCACCTGTTGTTCGCCAGTCGGACCGAAACCGAGCCTGAGGCTGGAGCCGTCGAGAAGGTCGTGACCGCGGTCATCGCCAGTGTCGTGCAGCGACCGCTGCCATGAACGGCCGTGCGCGCGCCTTCGCTCGAGCGGAATGGGCCGGCAAACGGCTGCGCCGTTCGTCCTCACGTTTGGTTGGCGAGAGGCGATTCACGGCATACTACGGCTGACGCCGGGCCATCGAACCCGCCCGAGCGCACAGTTTCCGAGTCGCGAGGTAGAGAGGTCCATGGTCATTCGCACCGTCGGCAATACCGTGTTCCCGCCGAGCGATCGTTGCTCCTGCGGGGCCATCCACGGGATCCCGACCGAGACAGTCGTCATTGACGAGAGTGCCGTCGAACAACTTGTCGCCTACTTGAAAGGACGCGGCTGGTCGCGACCTTTCGTTGTCATGGACGCAAACACCGAGGAAGCAGCCGGATCCATGGTCATCGACGAATTGTCGCGGGCTGGATTGCACGTCAAGGCCTTCTGCTTTGCCGAACGCAGCGGTCTGCTCGCCAACGAGACGAGTGTTTCGCGTCTCCAGGAGCCGTTGGAGGCCTCGGGAACCGACTCGATAGTCGCAGTCGGTTCCGGCGTGATCACTGACACCACGCGGTTCGTGGCGAGTGTCTTGGGCCGTGAGTTCGTAAGCGTGCCGACGGCGGCTTCGATGGACGGGTACGCGTCGAACCTCGCCGTGATGGAGTTCGGAGGCATGAAGACGAGCTTTCCGGTGGCTCCCCCGGTGGCGATCTTCGCAGTCCCACGCATCATTGCCGCGGCACCTCTGGACATGACTCGTGCCGGGCTCGGTGACCTTTTCGGCAAGGCCTCAGCCCACGTCGATTGGCTGGCATCTCACGAGCTCTACGGCGAGTACTTCTGCGCCGAGGTTGAACGACGGGTAACAGGTCCCCTCGTCCATGCTGCCACGCACGCCTCAGACATCCTGGAGGGATCAACGCAGGCCGTTTCCGGATTCGTGGGTGGGTTGATCGAGTCGGGAATTGCCATGGCGATGATCGGGAACTCCCGCCCGGCGAGCGGGTGTGAGCATCACGCATCGCATTTTTGGGACCTTCTGGCAGCGACCGGCCGGCGAGCCCATACGCCGCACGGCTTCCAGGTGGGCTACGCGACCCACTTCGTGATGCGTCTCCAGCACTACGCCTTCGGAGGCGGTTGTCAAGAGCTGTCCCCGCCACGTCCGATCGGTCCTGAAACAGACGAGGCGCGCTCGTGGTTCGTCGGTCATGAAGCGGAAGTGGACGCCGTCCTGGACGACAAGCGTAGGTTCCTCGCCGAGCACGCTTCCGCTTGGCCCGCAACGCCGTCGCGCTGGGCGGCGGTACGGGAACGGATCGGCGAAGCGATGGGAGTGTTCCCACTCGTCGCCAACGCCCTGTCGGTGGCGAGGATCCCTGACCAGCCCGGCTTTCTCGACCTTGATGTCACGACACTCAAGGCGACCTTCCGATGGGCCAATCGGATCCGGGCTCGCTACAGCGTGCTCGACTTCCTCGAAGGACAAGGCAGCCTCGATGAAGCGATCGACGTGGCCTTCTCCCCGGAGGGGCTCACGGCTTGGTGACACCCGTGTCGCACGCCGAAGCGTCCAAGGCAGAGTCCTCCCGGACCGACTGTCGCGCCGAGACCAGGACATGTTCCGGCACGGTCCCCCTCTGGCTCCGTTCAGATCGGAGACTGCCGAGCAAGGACCGCAAAATCCTGTGAGCGCGAGGCCGCGACATAATGTCGAGATGGCGATTCAGATTCCGAAGTTATTGACCGGGGTGTGGCGCTCGGTCTGCCCGAAGAAGCCCGAGGCCACTGGCCAGCACGCCGCGGCGGGTGGAGCGTGAGCCCCGTGGGTGGCCCGGGCGGTCGGCTCGTGACGATCGGAGTCGACTTCGGGACCGAATCCGGCCGCGTGCTCCTACTCGACCTGGGCAGCGGCGAGGAGCTCGCCGTCACGGAAGTCCGCTACCCGAGCGGCGTCATCGATCGAAGACTTCCCTCGAGCGGTCAAGAGCTCCCACCTGACACGGCGCTACAGGACCCCAGCGACTACCTGGATGTCCTCTACCGCGGTATTCCAGAGGCCCTAGCGGCCGGCAACGTCGCGGCCGAAGAGGTGATCGGCATCGGCATCGACTTCACGTGCTGCACGGTACTGCCGGTGACCGGGGACGGAACGCCGCTTTGTGAGCTTGACCAGTGGCGGGAGCACCCGGATGCCTGGGTGAAGCTCTGGAAACACCATTCCGCCCAACCGATAGCCGACCGGTTGAACATGGTCGCCACCGAGCGCGGTGAAGCCTTCCTCGCCCGCTATGGCGGCCGGCTTTCGTCCGAGTGGTACTTCCCCAAGCTCATAGAGATCTGGCAGAGGGACCGCCCCGTTTACGACACAATGAGCGCGTTCGTCGAGGCGACCGATTGGATCATCTGGCACCTCACGGGCACGCTCATGCGCGCGAGTTGCTCGGCTGGTTACAAAGCGTGCTGGTCCGCACGCGACGGACTGCCTTCCCGGGCTTTCTTTGAGGCGGCCTACCCTGGGTTCCCGGATCCGACAGAGAAACTCGGGACGAGCTTCGCCTCCCCCGGCCGGTGTGCCGGGACCTTACGCGCAGAGGTGGCAGCTCGCCTCGGTCTCAACACATCGGTCGCAGTGGCCGTCGGCAACGTCGACTCGTTCGTATCGGTCCCAGGGGCCGGCGTGCAAAGTCCCGGCGTGTTCTTGATGGTGGTCGGCACGTCGATATGCGACCTCGTCATCGATCGTCACGAGGCCCGGATGCCCGGGATCACAGGCGTTGTGGAGGACGGCATCCTGCCGGGGTTCTTCGGCTATGAGGCCGGCCAAGCTGCAGTCGGGGACATGTTCGCATGGTTCGGAAGCCGCCTTCTCGGATTGAAGAGCGGCGAGGCGGGCTCCGGAGGAAGTTGGCACGAAGAGTTCGAGCGGGAGGCTGCCAAGCTCGCGCCCGGAGCGAGCGGGCTGGTGGCGCTCGACTGGTGGAATGGCAACCGGACGATCCTCGGCGATGCCGACCTGTCGGGTGTCATCGCCGGCCTGACTCTCGCGACGACGCCGGTGGAGGTCTACCGGACGCTTCTCGAGTCGGTCGCCTTCGGAACGCGACGGATCACCGAGAACTTCGCGGAACACGGTGTCGCCGTTCGCGAGATCGTCGCATGCGGAGGGATCGCAGAGCGAAGCGCGCTCATGATGCAGCTGCTCGCCGACGTGACCGGGCTCAAGGTCACGATTCCTGACTCGAGCCAGATCCCCGCCCGCGGGGCGGCGCTGTGCGGTGCGCTCGCAGCGGGCTCGTCAAGGGGCGGCTTCGACGACTTCGAAACGGCAGTCCTCAAGCTCGCACCTGCGATGTCGCGTAGCTACGAGCCGTCGAAGCAAGACCGCGAGACTTATGACGGGGTCTACTCGGTCTTCTGCGCGTTGCACGACACGCTCGGCAGGAACCACGTCGAGTGGCTTCATCGTCTGAAGCAGCTCCGGCGGGCCGCTTTGGCTCCCACGGTCTAGTCGCGGCTCGGACGCGCGAGAGGGGTGCTGAAGAGAAGCTCCACGTCGGCCGTCCTCTCGACCGTCACCGACACAGTTCCGCGGGCCAAACAGGGCTGATGGCCGACTAGTAGTTAGGATCTCTCCGGAGATCGCCACGTCCTCTTACCGGCCCGCTTGGCGGTGCTGTTGGGGCGTTGTGAGGATCAGGAAGCGAAGGAATGCATCGAGAACGAGTGGCCGCAGCACTCAGTCACGTGACACCCGACCGGTGTCCGTGGCAGTCGACATTCACACCTGAATTCGCCGAACGGCTCCGTGCTGACATGAGCTTCGACGTCTCCGGCGGCTCACATAACCCTCACGGCGGCGGCAATCCTTACGACCTCGAGATAGCTCTCGACCAAGATCTGCTCGTCACCTCGGTGGGCTGGGCGAACTCCTATTACGGGGAGGGACGTGAGTATGTCGACGAGTGGGGAGTGGGCTGGGTGTCGGTACCGTACGAGACGCCTTACGGGGTGGGCCACTACACCGAACCCTGCATCCACCCACTAGCCCGTGCGGACGCTCTCGCGCGCTACCAGCCGCCCGACCCGGGTCGACCGGAGCTCTATGGCGACGCCCAGCGTCTCATTGACGAGCACGGGTCCGAGTACTGGATTGTCGGTTCCACTGTCACGACCATCTTCGAGACGGCCTGGGCCTTGCGTGGGCTTGAGCAGCTGCTCACGGATTTCATCGAGGACCCAGATCTTGCCGACGCCATCTTGGAGATTCCCTACTGCTACCACCTTGCCGCGGCCGAGACCCTCACGAGGATGGGAGTCGACATGATCTGGCTCGGTGACGACGTGGGCCAGCAGCAGGGCATGCTCATCTCTCCACGGCACTGGCGGCGCTTCTTGAAGCCTCGCATGGCGCGCATCATCGAGCGTGTGAAGGCCATCAACCCGGCCGTCAAGGTGGCCTATCACACCGATGGTTGCGTCTACTCAGTTATTCCGGAACTGATCGAGATCGGGATCGATGTGCTCAACCCGATTCAGCCCGCCGCCCTGGACCCTGTCAGGGTCAAACGTGAGTACGGCCACGACCTGTGTTTCTGGGGCTCGATAGATGAACAGCACACGCTGCCCTTCGGCCGCTCTCACGAGGTCTCCAACGAGGTGGCTGACCGTATCGCCACTCTTGGTGCCGGTGGCGGCCTCATCCTGGCACCCACTCACCACGTGCAGCTCGACACGCCTCTCGAGAACTTCTGGGCGATGGTCGAGGCAATCACAGGCAACGCCCGCCTTGGCTGAGGCGCGGGGAAGGCACCGGGCGAGGGATCGCTGGAACGAAGCGGGATCTGGTCAGGAGGGCCGGCGGGACATGCGAAGCCATGGCGGAACCCAAGGATGCGCCTTTCGGCGTCACCTTTACGATGATCAACTGACCGCTGTAAGAGGGTCTGCGGCTTCTTGTCCGGACTCAGGGCATTCCAGGCCATTGCTGGCGCGGGCGAGCTGAGGAGTGGTTCGATGAACTCGATTGAGAGGGTAGGGGCAGCCATCCAGCTTCGCGAGCCCGATCGAGTACCGGTGGATCTGCACGATTTCCAGGTGGCCGCCCGCGTCTCCGGCCTGCCGATGTCAGAGATCTTCCGTGACGGGGCGCTGCTGGCCGAAGCGATGCTCACGGCTTGGCGCGAGTTCGGCCACGACATGATCCTGCTGGAGAACGGCACTGCTTGCAGTGCCGAGGCGTGCGGCATGGAGGTCCGCTACGGGAGCGACACGGCGCCGGTGGTAGGGCGACCTCTTCTCGACACTCTCTCCAAGGTGGCCGATCTCGAGGTTCCGGACCCTTACGTGACTTTCCCGATGTCCGAGATCCTCAAGGCGACCCGCATCCTCGCTCGTGAGATCGGCGACAAGGCCTGGATCTGCGCGCGGGCAGACCAGGGCCCGATGGACCTGGCGGCAGAACTTCGTGGGATCAGCGAGTTCATGCTGGACCTCGCGACCGGTGAGGAGGAGGAACGGGTTCACGCTCTGCTCGACTATGCCAGGCGCGTCGCCACTCGCTATGCCTATGCCCTGATCGAGTCCGGTGGTCGCTCCACCTCCATAGGTGAGCCGATAGCGGGACCTGCCATGATCTCGCCCCGGCAGTACAAGCAGTACCCATGGATTCACGAGCAACGCATGGTCACCGAGCTCAAAGACCGCGGGATCATCCTGCACCTGCACATATGCGGAAACACAGAGCGAATTACCGATGACTTTGTTGCAACCGGGGCGCAGGTGCTCGAGATCGACCACAAGACGAATGCTGCACGCCTAAAGGTGGCGGCGCGCGACTCCACGTGCCTGCTCGGCAACATCGACACAAACCTGCTCGCGCTCGGGTCCGTGGGTGAGGTTGACGCCGCCTGTCACGAGCTCATCGACGCTTGTAAATCCGGCGGTGGCTTCATCCTCGGCCCAGGATGCGCCATGGCGCCCACAACGCCCGCAGAGAACATCCACGCATTGGTTGAATCGGCTAAGAAGTACGGCGGTTACGCGAGAGCGTAAGCGGTACCACGGCTCCTTTTCCACGCGCGCGGCGACCCAATACGCCACCGGTGGCCCAATCCACGGCTCGCTACCATGAGGCTATGGAAACTCGACGACTTGGCAAGACCGGCTTCAACGTCAGCGTGATCGGCTTTGGCGCGTGGGCGATCGGGGCAGACTGGGGTGACGTGGACGACGAGACGTCCATGAAAGCCCTACACGCCGCAGTTGACGCAGGCGTCACATTCTTCGACACTGCAGACGCCTACGGTGACGGCCGCAGTGAGCAGCTGATCGCCCGGTTGCGGCGAGAACGTGACGAACAGATCGTGGTCGCGACCAAGCTGGGGCGCCGGCTGCCGGTCCAATCGGTTGCGGGCTACTCGCCTGAGAACATCGACTCTTTTGTCGCGCGATCCCAGAAGAACCTCGAGACCGATTGTCTCGATCTCGTCCAATTGCACTGCCCTCCGACGGACCTGTTCTACCACCAAGAAGTTTTTGCCACCATGGACGATCTTGTGCGTGCTGGAAGGATTGCCAACTATGGAGTTTCCGTCGAGCGCGTGGAGGAGGCACTAAAGGCGCTCGACTACCCGGGGGTCTCAACTGTACAGATCATCTACAACATCTTTCGTCAAAGGCCTGAGGAGAGGCTCTTTCCCGCTGTTCAGATCGCTGATGTAGGGATCATCGCCCGCGTGCCATTGGCGTCAGGCCTACTGACAGGGAAGATCACCGCCGATACGGTTTTTGCGCCAAATGACCACCGCAACTACAACCGTCACGGCGAGGCGTTTGATGTCGGCGAGACCTTCTCCGGTGTCGACATCGAAGCAGGTCTCGCCGCCTTGGCAGAGATCAAGGCCATCCTTCCGGAGGGCGAGACCCTGACGAGCCTGGCGCTCCGCTTTTGCTACTCGCATCCGGCCGTTTCCACGGTGATTCCGGGGGCCAAGACGCCGGCCCAGGTACGCGACAACGCCAGTGCGGGTGACCAGGGCACCCTCGGCGAGGACACCTTGACCCGCCTTCACGAGATCTATCGGACCCACATCGCCCCGTCTGTGCATAACCGCTGGTGACAACGCGCCGGGCGACGGTGACTTAGGCCCGCTTCCTATACCAGGGCGACGTTCAAGTCCTTGCGAGAACCTCCGGTATCAAAGCGACCGGATCGTCGATGATGCGCCGGATCGTGATGCCCGCTGCCCCTCTTACCGACGCCTCGCCGCCGAGCGACGATACGACGACCTCGGTGGGTGACCAGGAGTGGTTGACGACCCGGTCGCGCAACTCGGTGGTCACCGGTTCGATCAGCCACGGAGCGAGCTCCGCATAAAAGCCTCCGAGGACCACTGTGGGAAGGTCCAAGACGTTGAGAAAGGCGGAGAGGGCGACGCCGAGCGCAGTTCCGGCCTCCGCGAGGGCAAGAAGCGTCCTCGCTTCGCCCGCGACGGCTCTCCGGATGATCTCCGCCACCGATCCGCCGTCTCTCACGTACCCGGTCGCAAGAGCCTTCGCAGGCAGTGCCGCGGCCGCGAACAGAGCCTCCTGTCCGGCCACGCGCTCGAGGCAGCCGTGGCCGCCGCAGCTGCACTCGGGACCCATCGGGTCCACGGTCACATGACCGAGCTCTCCTCCGAGGCCGCGAACGCCCCGAAACAGCTCGCCGCCGATGACGATCCCGGCTCCGACCCCGATCTCACCCGAAACGAGCACGAAGTCCTGCAGGTCGGCCCTGCGTCCGAACCAGAGCTCTCCGAGAGCCGCCAGATTCGCCTCGTTGTCGCAGTACACCGACCGCAGAGGGCGGCCGATCATGTCGGCGACGACCTCGGCAGGCGCAATGCCCTGCCACTCGAGCAGGTTTGGGGCTCGATGGAGGACACCGTCGAAGTCCACCAGGCCCGGCACGCCTACGCCGACCCCCAGCACTGTCAGACCTTCGGCATCGGCCTTGCGCCAGACAAGGCTCGCAGCCCGGATTGCCCTCCGTAGCACGGCCTCCGGTGGGAGCAGCCGATTGTCACCCGTGATCATTTGCCGAAAACGGACCGTGCCGGTCAGGTCCACGATGCAACACGACAGGTAGTCGACGTTGATCTCAATGCCAAGCCCCGCAGGTCCTCGCGGGTTCAAGCTGAGCGGGCTGCCGGGTCTCCCGATGAGGCCACGTTCCGGGTCGCACTCCACAACAAGGCCGGCTTGCATCAGCGCATCTGCCAGTGTCGAGACTGTTGCTTTCGTCAGGCCGGTCCGTGCCGCCAGTTGAGCGCGGGAGAGCCCGCGCGACGCGGCGATCTGCCGGAGCACGAGAGAAAGGTTGTGGCGCTTCAGCAGCTGCTGACGCGCGGGCGCGCTGGAAAGCGGGCTCCCCGTCTGATTCGGCATCCGGGCAGATCCAAGATTGCCCCTAGCCATGGTCTCCTGTTATCTCTCGCCCATGCGAGCACGTGATATGTGCTCGTCGCGGACTTCGGCGTATCGAGCTCGTACCTGAGGAGACGGTTCCGCGTCGAACCGCAATGTCCCACTGAGGGGCCAGGGCTCGGGCCTGTGGTCCGGATCGAGCACCCATAGCGCCTGGAACGCGGCACCGTCGGCCACGTACTCGCCCGGGGGCGGCACGAGCACCGGGCGCCCGAAGATGGCCGGAGCGATCCGCCGCAGCGCTTCGGATCGGCTGCCCCCACCGATCAGGCGAACCCGCTGGATCTGGACACCGTGTGACTCGACGGCGTCAAGTGCGTCCGCCAGGCCACACAACAGGCCCTCGACCGCGGCGCGTGCAAGGTGGGCAGGGCTTGAGGTCTTGAGGCTGAGGCCGTAAACCTCACCGGTCGAGTCAGGCAGGTTCGGGGTCCGCTCTCCCTCGAAGTAGGGGAGGAGAACCATGCCGTCGGCACCCGGCGGTCCGGACAATGCCAACTCGGAAAGGCCTTGTTGATCGACCCCGAGAATCCTGGCGACGCCGTCGAGCACCCGAGCGGCGTTGAGGGTGCACACCAGGGGCAGGTAGCGCCCCGTCGCGTCGGCGAAGCCGGCGACAGTTCCCGAGCTATCAGGCATCAAGACGTCCGAGCTGGCGAAAGCCGTACCGGAGGTCCCGACCGAGACGACGACGTCGCCATCTGTCGGGGCCACGACAAGGGCGGCAGAGGCATTGTCGCCAGCACCGGGTCCGAGTCGAGCAGCACCGCACAGCCCGGGGCTCTCGGCTGGATTCAGGACGCGTGGGACCTTGACTACACGGCCCAGCGCGCGTTCCAGCAGGTCGAGTCGATAGTCATCTGTAATGGCAGACCAGTAGCCCGTACCGCTCGCGTCGCTCCGATCCGTCGTCAGTGATTCGATCGTCAGCCCGCCAGAGTGCTTTGAGCCGAGGAGCCTCCAGGTGAGCCAGTCGTGGGGAAGACAAACGGCGGCCGTACGGTCGGCGTTCAAGGGCTCGTGTTCAGCGAGCCACCGCAGTTTTGAGACGGTGAAGGCCGCCAAAGGAACGCTCCCGACAGCGCGTGCCCAGGTGTCGGCACCGAGCTCTGATACGAGCGCTTCGGCCTGGGGAGCCGATCTCGTGTCGTTCCACAACAGGGCGGGGCGAATGACGTCCCCCGCCTCGTCGAGACAGATCATTCCGTGCTGCTGCGCGGCGATGGATATCGAGGCAATGTCGTCCAGCCCCCCGGCATCGGCGAATGCCTTCAGCAGGGCGCTCCACCAATTCTCCGGGTCGACCTCAGTCGAATCGGGATGCTGGGCCCAGCCCTTGCGGACGAGATCGCCCGTGGCAGCGTCTCGGACGACAACCTTGCAGGATTGGGTGGAGGAGTCCACCCCAGCGACGAGAGTCATCGCTGGGCCAGACCTTCACGTGGTCCACGTGCGCGTTGCCAGACGTCGCACATCAACGAGCACCGAGCGCGTGCTCGACCGCGAGTTGATCGAGATGCGCGAATCCGAAGCCGTGCACCGCAGCGGCCTTGAGGTCGAAGTCCTCGTAAGCGGAGCGGTCAGCGAGCAGCTCATGATAGGACTCGCCCGGCTTGAGTGTCGGGGTCGCGAGCTCTGCGACCTGACTCGCGCGCAAGGCTTCCTGCACAGCCGGGTCCGCGCGGAAAGCGGCTGCCCGCTCCTTCAAGATCAGGTACGTCCGCATGTTGGACGCCGCCGAGGTCCAGACACCGGCCGCATCCTCTGTTCTCAAGGGTTTGTAGTCGAAATGCCGGGGTCCGTCGTATGCGGGTCCGCCGCCGCCGCCGTTCTCGAGGAGGTCGACTAGGTAGAAGGCGCTCAAGAGGTCGCCGTGCCCGAAGACGAGGTCCTGATCGAACTTTGCCCCACGCTGACCGTTGAGGTCAATGTGGAAGAGCTTGCCGTGCCAGAGGGCCTGCGAAACGCTGTGCACGAAATTCATCCCGGCCATCTGCTCGTGGCCCACCTCGGGGTTCAACCCGACCATCTCTTGATGCTCTAGCGTCGAGATGAAAGCGAGCGCGCTTCCGACCGTAGGCAGCAGGATGTCTCCCCGCGGTTCGTTCGGTTTCGGTTCGATGGCGAACCGGATGGGATAGCCGCGGTCGAGGACATACTGCGCGAGAAGGTCCATTGCCTCCTTGAAGCGGTCCAATGCCGCCCGGACATCCTTGGCCGCATCGGACTCAGAACCTTCGCGGCCGCCCCAGAAGACATATGTCTTCGCCCCAAGTTCCGCAGCGAGGTTGAGGTTCCGCATGACCTTGCGGATGGCGTAGCGACGGACCTCGCGGTCGTTGCTCGTGAAGGCACCGTCTTTGAAGATCGGATGGGAGAAGAGATTGGTCGTGACCATCGGCACGACCATGCCGGTCGCGTCCAGGGCCTCGCGGAACCGCTTGATCCTGCGGGCGCGCTCGGCCTCGTCTGACCCGAAGGGGATCAGGTCGTCGTCGTGGAGAGTGACACCGTAAGCACCAAGCTCGGCAAGACGGGACACTGCCTCAACGGGGTCCAGCGGGTCTCGCGTCGCATCTCCGAAGGTGTCCCGAGCCTGCCAGCCCACCGTCCACAGTCCAAATGAGAAGCGATCGTCACGAGTCGGTACGAGCATCAGAGGCCTCCTTCATACTTCGTTGATGAGTTGAACTTAATCATGGCTTGTCGCGACGTCAACCGGCGCTACGCGAAGGAGTGGGGAGAGAAGGCTCTGATCCTCGACGGTGCTCCTCGAGTCAGCGTCGTCGGCCGCTCACGAAGTAAACACTCGATCCGCAGTGTGCGGGCGATCACCCATCGTCCCGGCGCTTGGGGGGTGTATGGGGCTGCTTTCGTCGCTGTCGTTCGGAGCGGGCGTGGGCGAGCATTCGTCATAGGCTGAAGGTCCGGTGCCGAACATCTGGTCTGGCGTGACGATCGACTGTCTTGACCCCGAGCGTGTGGCGCAGTTTTGGAGTGCTCTGCTCCAACGTCAACCCGGGCCCTCTCAAAGTGGCTGGGTGTACTTGGGTGAGCGCGGTGACCCCCAGCCGCGGCTCGTGTTCCAGCCTGTTCCCGAGCCGAAGAGGGGCAAGGTCCGTATACATATAGACGTCACGGTCGATGACATCGAAGAGACCATCGACCTCGTCACCTCCCTGGGCGGCCGCTTCACGGGCGAGCGACACGTTTACGAACAAGGGGTGGTCGTCGTGATGGCCGATCCCGAAGACCACGAGTTTTGCCTGGTCCAGTACTACTAACCTCGCCGTGAGCTAGCGGGCCGGAATGAGCCCGTACCTCGAGCAGACGCTGAGAGTCGCTGATCGTGCTCCACGCCTGTGGGGGTTCACTTGGCCGAGAAGACCATCTTCGCCGCGGATCCGGACGGCTTCCCAGTAGCGCCCGTCAACCGAACCAGATGAGATGAGGCGCGCCGAGCCGGCCGCGTCGGAACTTGGTGACGTGGTCGCGCTGTGGCACCGAACGCCGACGCCCGGTCGGTTAGGTGTTGGACAGCTGGTAGATCGACGTCTGGCTGTAGATCTGACCGGCCCGTAGCATCGTCGAAGGGAAGTTCGACCGGTTCGGGGAGTCCGGGAAGTGCTGGGTCTCCAGCGCGAATCCGTCGCTTTGCCGGTGACCGCTCGGACCGACGGGTTTGGCTGTCGAGACATTGCCCGTATAGAACTGGAGACCGGGCTGGGTCGTGTAGATGCTGAGCTCGCGGCCGCTCGAGGGGTCCCACGCCCTGGCCGCGAGGATGAGCGACGGCGGGCGTGTCTGGTTGAGAACCCAGTTCAAGTCGTATCCCTCGCAGATCCGCAGTTGTTCATTGGCCCCGTCGCTGAACAGCGACCCGCCATCGATGTTCCGCCCGATCTCGGTCGGCCTCGTGAAATCGAACGGGGTTCCCTTTACCTGCTCGATGGTCCCGGTGGGGACGAGCGTCGAGTCCACCGGCGTGAAGTTGTCGGCGTTGATGTACAGCATCTGCCTGTACACCGACCCAGAGAACTCTCCTGCCAGGTTCCAGTAGGTGTGGTTCGTGAGATTGACGACGGTGTCCGCCGTGGTAGTCGCGTGGAACGTGAGCGTCAATCGGTTTTCGTTGTCCAAGGTGTAGGACGCGGTCGTAGTGAGCGTGCCAGGGAACCCCATCTCGCCGGCTCCGCTCACGTAGGTGAGCTGGAGCGATACGGTGCCGGGACCCGACGAAGTCGTCGCTGTCCACACTTTTCTGTCAAAACCGATTGTCCCGCCGTGCAGCGCGTTCACACCGTTGTTGACCGGAATCCGGTACGTGAGACCTCCGATCGTCAGCTCGCCGCGGGAGATCCGGTTGGCATAGCGGCCGATCAGTGCTCCAAAATAGACGCCGGCCCCAGTTGTGTAACCCGGGTACGCCGATGGGCTGTAGGCCTCGTAATCGGACAGCGTCGAGAAGCCCAACGTGACCTCGTCGGAGCGGCCCCGACGATCGGGAAAGGATATCGACTGGATGATCCCTCCGTAATTGAAGATCTTGACGACCATCCCGTTGCGGTTGGCGAGGACGTGCAGGTTCACACCCGCTTTCTCGGTGGGCGTCACGCTGATCGTCGGAGGGTAGGAGAGGTGATCCATCTCGCTCAAATGGCCTGGAGGCGAGATTCGCCTCGTTCCCTCCGTCTTGTGCGCCCGGAGGTCAAGGGAGGTTCCACCTCGCTCATGTTCCCATGAATTGGACGGTTCATTTGACGCAGGCTTCGGATCAGCCTTGTGAAGGGCCTCGCGTGGTTCGAGCCACCGGATTCCGCCTAGTTGTGGAGGACGGCGTATCACTATGATCGCCTGCATCATTGACCATGTCGGACCCCAGCGCGGTCACGAGCCCGGCCGGGCGCGGTCAAAGGCTGTGCCCCGCCGTAGGCCACAGCGGGCGGTCGCCCCCGGGTACCGCGAACCTGTCAGGGTTCGGATCGCGGCGGTCAGTGCCTGATGGCAATCAAGTGATCGATCTGGAAGGAGCTCAGGTGGACGACACCAACGAGCATCTCGAATGCTGGTTCTTGACTGGGAGCCAGTCACTCTATGGCGACGAGACCCTTCAGCAAGTGGCTCGGCAGTCCGCCCAGATCGTCGAACTCTTGAACGCCGGACCCGAGATCGGCGTCCGCCTGGTCTGGAAGCCGGTCCTGACCGGAGCGGCGGAGATCCGTCGGGCCTGCATCGAAGCAAGCGCCAGCGATCGTTGCATCGGTGTCATCGCATGGATGCACACCTTTTCGCCGGCAAAGGCGTGGATCGGAGGGCTCGATGCCCTGCGCAAGCCGCTTTTGCACCTGCACACCCAGGTCAACGTCTCATTGCCGTGGGCGGAGATCGACATGGACTTCATGAACCTCAACCAGGCAGCCCACGGCGACCGCGAGTTCGGCTACATAGAGACGCGGATGGCGCTCAGGCGAAAGACCGTGGCAGGCCACGCGAGCGACCCACTTGTCCGCCAGCGGATCGGTGCCTGGGTGCGCGCGGCAACGGGCTGGCACGCGGCACAGCAACTCAGGCTTGTTCGCTTCGGTGACAACATGCGCGACGTGGCGGTGACAGAGGGCGACAAGGTCGAGGCGCAACTGCGGCTCGGAGTCTCTGTCAACACTTACGGAGTCAACGATCTCGTGGCTGAAGTCGAGGGCGCCTCGCTCGCGACCGTTGAGGCGATCGCCACGGACTACGAGGCCAGTTACTCGGTAGTGCCCGAGCTCGCCACGGGGGGTGCCCGTCATGACGCACTGCTTTACGCCGCTCGCATCGAAGCCGGCCTGCGGTCGTTTCTCGATGCTGGCAAGTTCACCGCCTTCACGACGAACTTCGAAGATCTCGGCGGGCTGAGACAGCTGCCTGGGATCGCCGTGCAACGCCTCATGGCCGAGGGCTACGGCTTTGGTGGCGAGGGCGACTGGAAGACATCGGTTCTCGTGCGAATCCTCAAGGTCATGGGCCAGGGACTGGCGGGTGGCACGTCCTTCATGGAGGACTACACCTACCACCTCGGTCCCGGCGAGCCGAAGGTACTCGGTGCGCACATGCTCGAGGTCTGCCCAACCATCGCGGCCCGGACCCCGAGCTGCGAGATCCACCCACTCGGTATCGGCAACCGCTCCGACCCGGTCCGGCTGGTTTTCGACGCCTTGCCGGGCAAAGGTTTCGTCGTCGGACTTCTCGACCTTGGCGACAGGTTCCGGCTGGTCGCGAACGAGATCGAGATCGTGCCTCCGGACGCGCCGTTGCCGAAGCTCCCGGTTGCCCGGGCGGTCTGGAAGCCGGCCCCGGACTTCTCCACCGCGACCGAGTCGTGGCTCATGGCCGGCGGCCCGCACCACACGGCGTTGAGCACCGCCGTGGCTGTCGAAACTCTCGAGGACTTTGCCGTGATCGCCGGTATCGAGCTCGTCCGTATCAACGCCGCCACGACGACCGAAGGCTTCAGGCACGAACTTCGTTGGAATCAGGCTTACTATCGCCTTGCCCAGGGTTTGGGGGGCTGACACCTGGGTTTTGCAGGCCTCGCGGCCGCCCGAACTCTTCGGTGCGGCCTGCTCAGGACTCGAGGGCTTGCTGCAGCTGTGACCTGTAGCTGCTCACCATCAGCTCGGTCAGCTCCTCGAGAGACGTGTCCTTGGTGAGCTGGTCGATGGTGATGCGGCCGCCTTGCATCACGTTGACCCGGTCGCAGAGCTCGAAGAGGTGAGCGAAGTTGTGGTCGATGATGATCATCGACACGTTCCTGCTCTTGGCGAGATTGCGCACGAGGTCGATGATGAGCCGCGACTCGCGTGCTCCCATTGCCGCCAGCGGCTCGTCCAAGAGGAGGATGCTGGCGTTGGCTCTCGTAGCCCGTGCAACGGCGATCGCCTGCCGCTGGCCTCCGGAGAGTTGTCCGGCTTCGGTGTTGACGTTCGGCACGTAGACGTTTATGTCGTCCAGGTAGCCCCTGGCGAGCTCCCGCATCTTGCGCTTGTTGAGCAGCCGAAGGGGTCCACCCTTGGTGATCTCGTGGTTGAGGAACAGGTTCGAGAAGACGGGCAGCTGAGGAATGAGCGCGAGATCCTGGTAGACCGTCTCGATCCCGTGTGCGGAGGCGTCCTCGACAGAGTGGAAACGGACCTCGCGACCCTTCAGCAAGAGGCGACCGCTGTCAGGCGGGAACAGTCCGCTCAAGATCTTGACGAGGGTGCTTTTGCCGGCACCGTTGTCCCCGACCAGGCCGAGCACCTCACCCGCATGCAAGCTGAGGTCGATACCGCGGAGCACCGAGAGAGGCCCGAAGCTCTTGGTCACGTCCTTGACCTCGAGCACGACTTCCGAGCTGGTGGGGCTCTCTTCCAGAGAAACCGTCGCGCCCGGGGTTTCGCTCATCTTCTCGTCCTGTCCGTCAGCTCGTCCGCGTACGCGCGGCCAAGCGGTCAAGCCACCCGTTCATGGTCATGGCGACGACCATTATGAGGCCGATGTAGACATAGAAGTCGTTCGTGCTGATCCCGATGATGGTAAGACCGGCCTCAAGCACGCCGATCAGGACGGCACCGATGAAAGCGCCGATCACCGTGCCACGGCCGCCGGTGAGGGCAGTCCCGCCGATGACGCAGGCCCCGACGGCGTAGAGGATGTAGTTGATACCGGCATTGCCCGGGTCCATGCTGCCGTACTTGACGGCGTCTACTATCCCTACCGCTCCGGACAGGAACGAGCACAATACAAAGCACATGATCTTCACGCGCTGGACCGGGACACCGGCCTCGGCGGCGCCCAGCAGGTTGCCACCAGTCGAGATGACCCGCACCCCGAAGCGGGTCTGGCGGAGCACGTAGTGGATGATCAGGGCGAGAGCGATCACCCAAAGGATCTCGGACCACTCCCAGACGCCGATCACCTGGCCGAAGAAGCCGACATGGGGGACGACGCTTGAGGTCTGCGGGGGAAGTGATCCGGGGATGGGTGTGGCCTCGGTGTCGTTCGACTCGATGAGCACGATGCCGAACAGGATGAAGTTCGTCGCCAGGGTCGCGACGAACGACGGCACGTTCAACTTCACGATGATCAGGCCGTTGATCATCCCGATTCCGCAGGCGACCAGCAGGGAGGCAATGATGGCCCATCCAACCGGAACTCCGAGCTGCCAGAGCCAGTACATGACCCAGGGCGTGGTCAGGAACACCTGCCCCGCGGAAAGGTCGATCTCCCCCAGCACGAGCACGAGAACCTCGCCGACGGCGATCGCTCCGACCGGTCCAGCGAAACCAGCGGCGGCGTTAAGGCTGAGCGAGGTGAGGAAGTTCGATGAGTCGACACTGAAGAAGATGAACAGCGCGACCGTGATGATGACAGGCGTGACCTCGCGCTGGGCGACGAAGGCACGCCAAAGATAGCGGCTCAAGCCGCCGGATGGTAGCCCGGCCGAGGCTTTCGGCTCGGCCGGGCTGGTCACAGGGTAGGCCACCGTACGGGCGACCTGGTCTCGCTTCTCTTACTTGCCGATTTAGTAGGGAATCGGCACAGGAGGCTTGCCGACCGATTCCACGTTGGTCGTGCCTTCCCACCTGCTGGCCTTCAGGTACGTTCCGACGGTCGCCTTGACGACGATCGCGGTACCGGTGTTGGTGTCAGTCGGCTTCATCAGCCCACCGGAGATGTTGAAGAGGAACAGCTGCATGAGGGTGTCGAAGCCTTGCAGGTAAGCCTGCTGGTCGACCGTCTGGAGGAGGGAGCCGCTCTCGATGGCGTCCATCACCGGCAGCCCGGTGTCCCAACCGGAGGCACCGACCTTGCCCTTCAGCTTCTCGTTGACGATGAACTCCGCAGCCGCGTTGGAGTCGCCGCTGTCCACGGTCATCATGAACTTGACGTCACGGTGGCCGGAGTACCAGGACGAGATCGCGTTGTACTCAGGGGCGCCTTCGGTCGGCGAAGTCCCGACCTCGACGAAGTCGATGCCTGCTGCCGTGAAGACCGGCTTTGCTCCGTCGATTCTCGGCTGAATGTTGCCGGTACCGGGAGTAGCGATGATCCCAGCGACGAGGTCGCCCTTGGTCAGGTGCGGAACGCCGTGAGCCAAGATCGCCGTTGCTACGGCCGCCCCAGCTGTCAGGTTCGACTGGCCCACGTAGGCCATCCTGTTGTTCACAAAGCCGGGTGCCACGTCGGCGTTGTAGGCGATCACAGGAATGCCGGCGTTGAGCGCCGAGTCCGTCACGGCGTTGAATGCCGTGTTGTCGATGAGCGGTACGCCGATGCCGTTGGCCTTCGAAGCGACCGCGTCCTCCATGGCCGAGACCATCTGGCCGACGACCGAGGTCTCCGAGCCGGTCCAGGTAAAAGTGCTACCTGTAAGGGCACAGAAGTCCTGGCAGCCGTAGATCGTGGCCGTGAAGAACGAGTTCGTGGTCACGTGGTTGTCCATCACGAAGTGGTACTTCGGGTGCGCGGCGAAGAACGGATGGTCGGCGTTGCGCTTGTAGGTCTGCGCGCCGGCTCCTTCCGAACCCAGGATCCCGGCAACGCTTCCGAGCAGCGGCAGTGATGCCACAGCTCCCGCGTTGCGCAGGAAACGCCGTCTGGAAAACTCTCGCTGCGTGCTGCTGATTTCCTCGGGTATGTCCTTAGCCATGCTGCCCTCCAGTTTCTTGCCGAAATCATCCGAGCTCTCGCGCGGACTGGGCTTGCATCCAAACTGCCTATCGAATTCAGAAACCTAACAGCAACAAATTTTCTTAGCAAGTACTCGGCGGCCCTTTGAAGCTGAGCCAAAAGTTCAATGTTCGCCGTCGCGCGGCGAGCGGCGCGATACAACGGCGCGGAACCTGACTGCCGGGGAAAATCTTGGGCCGCGCCAGGCGAACTGCCGTCGAGAGGTCGACAAGAACTGAGGTTGGGCGACTGCCTTCTGACACCTGCACTGCAGCGGAGCGCGAGCCGCGCCTCCCGCTCTCCGGGGGCTCAGGCGACGAGAACGGCGCGCGCCCTCAAAGTGTCAGCCTTGAGGCGAGCAAGCGCCACCGCGACCTCCTCGAGTGCGAAAGTTTCGTAAACCACGCGAAGCTTGCCTGCGGCGGCGAGCCGCAGGACCTCATTCATCTGGTGTCGCGGCCCCAGAGCCGTGCTCACAAGACGTTTCTCATCGAAGGACCACTCACCGACCTGGGCGCTCACGCCGAGCACCGCGATGCCGCCAGGTTTGAGCACGCGCACGGCCTGTTGGACGGCAGAATCGGCAGGGGCGAAGACGATCGCCGCGTCCACGCCGCCTGCGGCAGCGAACTCCTCTTCCACCTTGCTGCTCGAAGCATTTATGAGGTGATGCGCACCGAGCTGCTCCGCGAGCTCGAGATGCTGACTCGCGCGGTCCACGGCCGTGACCGTCGCGCCCGTGAGCAGGGCGAGCTGAACGACGAGATGGCCAACACCCCCCACGCCGAAGACGGCGACCTCGGCTCCGGGCGAAAGACCGGCCTTGGCGACCGCTCCGTACGCAGCGAGGCCGGGGCAGAACAGCGGTGCCGCCTCTGCGTCGCCGAGTGTCTCAGGTACCGGATAGACATGTTCGGCTGTCGCGAGCATGTACTCGGCGAACCCTCCATCGATCGTCTCGCCGGCCATCTTCTTGTTGGAACAGAGGTTCTCGTGCGCCGAGAGACAGTAGGAACAGCGTCCACAACAAGACCACAGCGGTTGCACCCCGACCCTTTGGCCCAGTGCCAGTCCCTCGACGCCTGGGCCGATCTCCACGACAGAGCCGACAACCTCGTGCCCGGGGATGATGGGGAGCATCGACGGCACTCCGCGGCTCGCCCAGTCGCCTTCGACCATGTGAAGCTGGGAATGGCAGACGCCGCAAGCAAGGACGCGGATCACGATCTGGCCGAGACCGGCAGTGGGTTCTGCGCGTTCACGCAGTTGGACAGGGGAATGCTCGAGCGGGGCCAACGACTCCAGGACCATCGCCTTCATCTCGTCCTCCTATCAGGTGCACATGACATCCACGTGCTCGGTTCGTGCCCATTCTGGCGCTGGGACGAGGAACGGGCGAGATTGCGATCAGGCGATTCGGGAGGCCCCGTCGGAGGCGACGATCTCGATCGTCTGCGGATGGCTGTAGCCCCGCGCGGCGAAGGCGTCTGCGATGGCCGTCTCGACCGCTTCTGCTTTGGCAAGGCCCACGAGCACGACGGCTGAACCCCCGAAGCCGCCTCCGGTCATGCGGGCGCCGAGCGCCCCGTTCGCCACAGCGACGTCCACGACCGTGTCGAGCTCGACGCAGGAGACCTCGTAGTCGTCGCGCAATGAGCGGTGGCCTGCGCTCAGCACCTGGCCCACCTCGGCCGGCCGCCCGGACTCGAGGAGCCGGACGACCTCGAGCACGCGGCTTTGTTCGCTGATCACATGCCGAGCCCGGCGCCGCACCACCTCGTCGTCGATCCGAGCAAGGGCGGTGTCCATCGTCTCCGGGGGCACGTCCCGCAGCGCGGCAACGCCGAGCTCTTGGGCGGCACGTCGGCAGTCGCGGACGCGGTCGGCGTAAGCGGAGTTGCCGAGAGCGTGCTTCACCCCGGTGTTCACGACGAGAAGCGTCAAACCGGCGGGCTCGAGGTCGAGGGGCACCTGTCGCACCTCGAACGTGCGCGTATCGAGGAACAGGGCATGGCCGGACCTGCACAGCAACGAGGCCGTCTGGTCCATGATGCCGGTAGGTACGCCCACGTACTCGTTCTCAGCGCGTTGGGCGACGAGTGCGAGCTCTTGTCGAGATAGAGGCAATTCATAAAGGTCATGCAGTGCCAGGGCGACCGAACACTCGAGCGCGGCGGAGGATGAAAGTCCGGCACCGATAGGCACGGCACTGTCGATGAAGAGATCTACTCCTGCAAGCTCAGCTCCGGCCGCGCGCAGCGCCCAGACAACCCCGAGGACGTAGGACGCCCAGCTGCCCGATGTCCCCGGTTTCAAAATGTCGAGGAGGGCCTCGACGATCGGGGACTCGCCGGATTCCGAGCGCTGGGCAGAGGCGATTCTCACGAGACTGTCGTCGCGCCGGGCGGCTGACGCCTGAGTGGCCAGGGGAAGAGCGAGCGGCAGCACGAACCCGTCGTTGTAGTCCGTGAACTCGCCTATCAGGTTTACGCGCCCGGGAGCCGACCACGTCCCTTCCGGAGGCCGTCCGAAGACGCGGCGGAAACCCTCACCCGAAGGCAGGCGTGGGCTCATCCCTGCCGACCTTGAAGGAAGTGCCAGGCGTCGCCGACCATCTTCTCAAGCTCCGGACTACCCGGCTTCCAGGTGAGCTCCCGACGGGCGCGTGCCGAGGAGGCGACCAATACAGCCGGGTCTCCCGCGCGTCGTGCAGCCACGTGCTCGGTCAGTTGCAGCCCGGTCACACGGCTGGCGGCAGCGATGACCTGGCGCACGGAGAAGCCTTCGCCGTTGCCGAGGTTGTAGACGCGCCAGGCGCCCGGCGAGGCGGCTCCGAGCGCTAACAAGTGAGCATCCGCTACGTCGACCACGTGGATGTAGTCGCGTATGCAGGTCCCGTCCGGTGTCGGGTAGTCGTCGCCGAACACATCGACCGGGCGACCTTCGAGAGCTGCTCGCAGTGTCAGTGGTACCAGATGGGTTTCGCGATCATGCCTTTCGCCGAAGGACCGGTAAGACCCGGCGACGTTGAAGTAACGCAGGCTCACCGCCGCAAGTCCGTGGTGGTCGGCCTGCTCCTCGAGCATTCGGTCGACTGCCAGCTTGGATGCGCCATAGGGATTCAGCGGGGCAGTCGGGGCAGTCTCCTCGATGGGCACGCGAGCCGGCTCACCGTAGACGGCCGCCGACGAGGAGAATACGATCCTGGAGACTCCTGCAATTCGCAGGGCCTGTAGAAGATCCAGTGTGCCGGCGACGTTGTTGGTCTCGTATTTACGAGGGTCGGTGATCGACTCGGCGACGAGCGAAGAAGCCGCTAGGTGTATGACGCCGTCGAAGGGGCTGAGGTCGAGCGCGCTCTGGATCTGCTGCACCCTGGAGAACACGAACTCAGCACCGTCGGGGACAGCGTCGCTATGGCCCGTCGAAAGATCGTCGATGACTGTGACCTTATGGCCGGCCTCGAGGAACCGGGCCACGACCACGCTGCCGATATAGCCGGCCCCACCTGTGACGAGCACGTTCATCCGGTTAGCCCGAGGCACCCCGGAGCCCGCTTTCCGACAGGACGGGGGGTCGTGTGTCTCAACGGGCGCGCCGACGAGGAGCTGCCAGTCCGCGTTGCCCGCACGGCGTGGATACTAGCTACTGCCGTGAGCGAAAATCGCAAACCCGTTCGTGACAACCGGCCTTCGACAATGTGTCCCGGTTGTGCCGCCTACAGCCAGGGTGGTGACGAGAGACCCTGCGTGCCTGTGGACCACGACGTGGCGACACGCCGGCAGCACTGCGGCGTCTTACCTCGTCGCGGTCGTGGGCCAACCGCGCCCTTCTCCATCCGAGGAGTTCGGAGACGAGGGGAGCCACGATGACGCGGCCCGTCCTAGGTCGTCTTCTCGTCGGCATGACCGCGGTCGTGATGGCGACATGCCCGGTGCTCGTCAGAGCGCAGCCGACAGCGCTGTCTGGGTCCGCGTCGAGCGTCAGCGCCATCTGGTCCCGCGGGGGCAGTGTCGATCCCTACACGGGAAGCCCGTCCGCCATTTCTTGTCCCACGACGAGGTCTTGTGTTGCAGTGGACTCGAATGGCAGCGTCCTCGTCTACAACGGCAGGTCGTGGTCGAAGCCGACGAGCATCGACCCGGCCGGCGGTGGTGCCACATCGGTCTCCTGTCCGACGGTGAGCTTCTGTGCTGTCGTGGACGACAACGACGACGCTCTCACCTACAACGGCCGTTCGTGGTCGAGGCCGGTGGACATCGACTTGACAGGATTCGCTCTGGTGTCGGTCTCGTGCGCAACGGCGTCCTTCTGCGTCGCAGTGGATCGGGGGGGCTTTGCTGTCGCATACGACGGAAGGTCTTGGGTGGGATTGCGTTACATAGACACGGGAGGTTTGGGCCTGGACACCGTGTCCTGCCCGAGGACCAACTTCTGCGTCGCGGTCGACGCGGATGGTGGTGCCCTCATTTTCAACGGCAAGTCGTGGTCGCACCCGACCAGCATTGACGCGGGCGGGTACTACGTGAGCTCGATCTCATGTCCGACCCCGCGGTTCTGTCTGGCAGTGGACGAGGGCGGCAGCGCTGTTGGGTACACATCGGGCGTGTGGTCCGCCCCCTACTCCCTCGGCCCGGACGCCGGCATCCTTGTCTCCGTCTCGTGCCCCAAAGCGAGCTTCTGCGCAGCCATGGATGAGGCGGGTAACGAATTCACTCATGAAGGCAAGTCGTGGTTGAAGCCGGTCAAGGTCGATTCTGCTGTGTTCCGACCAGGCTCGGTCTCCTGTCCGACCACTAGCTTTTGCGCGGCCGTGGACTCCAAAGGTGACGCAGTCACCTACAGCCGCGCGGGATGGTCGTTGCCCCTCAGTATCGATGAAGCACAGGGCGGCCTCGTGTCGGTCTCCTGCCCTACTGAGCGCTTCTGCTCCTCTGTGGACGAGCACGGATACGACGTCAGCTACAACGGCTCGGACTGGTCCTCTCCCCTCGGCATCGACCCGGGCGGAGGCGGGCTCACCTCTGTTGCCTGTTCGACGGCGCGCTTTTGCGTAGCGGTGGACCGTGACCTGGACGCCCTCAGCTACGTCGACGGGACATGGTCCAAGCCTGTCGGCATCGACCGGGGCGGAGGGGGCCTCACTTCTGTCACCTGTCCCTCGGCGAGCTTCTGCGCGGCAGTCGATGAGGAAGGCAGAGTTCTCACCTACGAGAAGGGGTCCTGGTCGGCGCCATTGCGGATTGACGAGAACGGAGACGGGATCACCTCGGTTTCATGCCCGACGGAGACCTTCTGTACTGCAGCGGACCGCCGCGGAGACGTCGTGAGCTACAACGGCAGGTCGTGGTCATCCCCGCTTGGCATCGATCCGCGTGGAGGTGGCTTGAGCTCGGTCTCGTGCCCCACGGCGCGGTTCTGTGTGGCCGTGGACCGTAGCGTCCACGCCGTCATCTACGAAGCCGGAGTTTGGTCGCAGCCGCGAACCGTCGACCCGGTTGGAGGCGGGCTCACGTCTATTTCCTGCCCGACACCGACCTTCTGTGCAGCCGTCGACCTCAAGGGCGACGCGCTCACCTACCGCTCGGGGAAGTGGTCCTCACCCGACGACATCGACCCCGAGGTCCCTCTCGAGTCGGTCTCGTGCTCGTCGGCGACCTCGTGCATCGCGGTGGACCTCACCTCCACGTTCAGGTGGCTTCCACCCACGGCGACCGTGATCACCGAGGTCACCGGTCATGCGGTCGCCGGTCGGCCCGTATCGGTTCGAGATGTCAAAGGCCTCATCAAGACGCCGAGGGCCTAGACGCCGACCGGCAAGGTCACTGTCTTTGACGCTAGAGAAGGCAGAGAAATTGCCTCGCTGTGCTCCGGGGAGGGCACGGGATGGCGCCCGGCAATGTTCGATCTCAGAATCGAGGGCCGGCGGGTGTCTCTTGAGGGCAGTGTCCGGCAGTGCGCGTTTCGGCTCGAACTCCACTCACGATCCCACTCCCGTCACGATCCCACTCCCGTCACGATCGCCGGCCGGTCCGAAGACCGGAGAGCGATTACCGGCCGCGGCGGTGCCTCAGGACTCGTTCCTCGCCTGCAGCTTCCCCGGCGCGATTAGTGCAGCCAAGGCGTGCTTTGACAAACCGGGACCGGACCAGGCCGGGGCTACGCTCTCTGGTGTCGGCCCAAGGAGTCACAGCCGTCGTGCCCGGCCAGGAAAGTGAAGTCGTCACGTGAAGATCGGCGTCGTGTTCCCCCAAACCGAGATCGGCGCGGACCGGGGAGCCGTCCGCAGCTATGCCGAGGCGATCTCGGAGCTCGGCTACCACCACATCCTCGCCTACGACCACGTAGTCGGTGCAGATACCAGGGTGCATAAGGCCTGGAGTGGTCCGTACGACCTGCGGAGCACTTTTCATGAGCCATTTGTTCTCTTCGGGTATCTGGCTGCCGTATCACCCGTCGAGCTCGTCACCGGGATCGTGATCCTTCCTCAACGGCAGACTGCGCTCGTCGCCAAGCAGGCCGCTCAGGTCGACCTGCTCTCTGGGGGTCGTTTCCGCCTCGGTGTCGGGATCGGTTGGAACGCCGTCGAATACGAGGCGCTCGACAAGGATTTCTCGAACCGTGGCCAACGGATCGCAGAGCAGGTCGAGCTCATGCGACGTCTTTGGACTGAAGACTCGGTGACCTTCGAGGGCAGGTTTGAGACGGTAACCGGAGCCGGGCTCGCCCCCCTACCCATCCAGCGACCGATCCCGATCTGGTTCGGGGCCACGTCCCCGCCGGCTTTGCGGCGTGTCGGTCAGATCGCGGATGGCTGGTTCCCGTTGTTCACCCCTGGACCAAGGCTCGATGAGGCACTCTCCATCATCGAGAAGGCCGCGCTGGAGACCGGCCGCGAGCCCGAGACGATTGGCATGGAGGGTTTCATCGACCTCGGCCCCGGCGGTCTCGACCACCTCGAAGAGCAGGTTGCCAGTTGGCGCGGTGTCCGTGCGACTCACGTGTCCTTTAACACCATGAAAGAGGGTCTCACCAGCGTGGACGAGCACGTAGCCCTCCTGGCTGCCGCCGCCGACGTCCTCGCGGACCAGTGAGCTCGGTCGATCTGGCGAGCGGCTCGACGGCGCCGCGCCCCCGCAACGAGGCCCCGCCGGACCTGTTTGTCCGCGGAGCGAACGTGATGGACGAGACCGGAGGGTTCACCGGCCCGCTGGATGTGCTCGTCGAACGCGGAGTCGTCACTGGCATCGGGCGGGACCTCTCGCCTGGCACGAGCCAGGTCAGGCTGGAAGGCGAGGGGCTCTGGCTGCTGCCCGGCATATTCGACTGTCATGTTCATACGGGTCTGTCGAGCTTCGACACCCTCGAGTTGCTGCGCACGCCTTTTTCCCGGCGAGTGCTCGAGACAGCCGACGTCTTGCGGCGGACCCTTTTGTCTGGGGTTACCTTCGTGCGCGACGCAGGCATCGCAGACGCGGGCGTGCGCGACGCCGTAGCGGCAGGGTACGTGCCCGGGCCCACTCTGCAAGTCTCGGTGGTCGCCATCGGCTCCACGGGGGGCCATACGGACGGCTTTTTGACCGGGCCCGGTCTCGAGTGCTCGGTGGACTACTCGCTGCCGGATTACCCGGGGAGGCCACCGCATCTGGCCGATGGCCCCGACGAGATACGAAAGGTCGTGCGCCTCGCACTGCGCGCAGGAGCCGACTGGATCAAGCTCGTTGCCACGGGGGGCGTGTTGGCGAATTGGGAAGGCGACTTCTATCCAGAGCTCTCCTTCGAGGACCTCGTTGCCGCAGTGCACGAGGCCGCGACCCGCCATCGTCCTGTCATGGTGCACGCGCTCGGTGGTGACGCCATCCGGTGGGCCGTCGCGGCCGGTGCGCGTTCCATCGAACACGGTGTATTCCTGACCGAACAAGACGCTGCGGCCATGGCCGCGCGGGGATGTTTCTTTGTGCCCACCCTCGCTATCTACGACCGATTGGTGTCACTCGCAAGAGCCGGGCAGCTGGACCCGCGCCGCGCGACGCGGGCGATCGAGGTCGGTGAGCACCTTGGGGAGGCTGTCCGGATAGCCAAGGCCGCGGGCGTGAAGATTGCGCTCGGTAGCGATTTTGGCCATCGCGACGACCACGGTCGCAACCTTTCGGAGCTCGCTTTGCTTAAGGGAGCTGGCCTGAGTTCCGAAGAGGCACTGTTGGCCGCGACGTCACACGGCGCAGAGCTCTGCGGAGTCGCGGACCGCCTCGGACGACTCGCGCCGGGCTACGAGTTCGACGCCATCGTGCTTGGACAACCGCCCACAGATCTCGCGCTCATGAGTGAGCCCGGAGCGGTTATCGGCGTCTTCCAACGCGGTACACCGGTTGTCGTCCACCCGACGTTGCAAGGCCGCGTCGCGACTACTACATTAACCTGATTAATCTGATCGGATTTATAGGGTTGCTGTAGTCAAGCCGGATCACAAGAGAGTTGCAGCCGCGAACGGGGGCAGAACGTGACAAATCGAGAGGTTGAACACTACGGGTCGGCGCAGAGCGACAATCGACGGCGCTACAGCCGACGGGAAATGCTCCGCTTTGGCGTGATGGGTGCAGGAGTCGTCGGAGCGAGCCCGCTCCTTGTCGCGCAGGCCAGCTCTGCTTCAACCACCACGGCGGCAAGGGCAGGCAGTGCGAAACCAAAGCATGGAGGAACGCTCAACTTCGGCCGCCAGACCGGACCGACACAGCTCGACCCGGCGAATTCGATCGTCGAGGGCGATGTCTACACGCTCGACAAGATCTTCGAGCCCTTGTACATAACCAGTCCCCAGGGCACGCTCACCCCCTGGCTCGCGCAGGGCCACACTGTCAGCTCGGACGGGAAGACGTGGACCTTTTCGCTGCGGCCGGGCGTGAGGTTCTCGGACGGCAAGCCAGTGACCGCGAAAGATGTCGTCTTTTCGATCCACCGTGCCGCAACGGATGCCGACGGCCCGCTCAGTTTCTTGGACTTCGCGATCAAGTCGTACAAGGCAACCGACACGAGCACCGTCACGTTCGAGCTCTCCCAGCCGTGGGCTCCCTTCTTGTCGGACATCTCCGTGTTCGCGAATGCCATCTTGCCGGATGACTTCGGCGGCCAGAGCGAGTCCGCCTTCTTCGCCGATCCCGTCGGCACAGGGCCATTCGTGCTCAAGTCGTTCGTGAAAGGTGGCAACGCCGTACTCGCGAAGAACAAGAACTACTGGCAGCCAGGCAAGCCCTATCTCGACGAAGTGAACTTCAGCTACGTCCCCGACGACAACCAGCGTGTGTTGCAGCTCAAGGCAGGACAGGTGGACGTGATCTCTGCGGTCCCGCCGGCGCAGGTGGCCGCTTTGAAGGCGAACCCCGCGCTCGTCTTGAAGGCCTTCGGGTCCTGGGCGGTCGACCTGTTGTTTTTCAACGAGAAGGTGCCGCAGTACAAGGACCGGCACGTTCGCAGGGCGATCAACCACGCCATCGACATCGAGCAGCTCGCCAAGGTCACCACCTTCGGCACTGCCGAACCAGGGAACTCGTTCTTCCCGCCGAGCCTCCAGTACTACGCGAAGGTCCCGACCCTCGGCTACAGCCTTGCAGCTGCCAAGGCCGAGCTCGCCAAATCCGCGTACCCGCACGGCTTTTCAACCTCGATCCTCGTGCCTAGCGGCAATACCCAGTACGTGGAGGCGGCGACGATCATCCAGCAGGAGCTCAAGCCGCTCAACATAAACGTCTCGATACAGCAGCTCGACGACGCGGCTTACACGGCAGCCTTCGAGGCTTTCAACTACGAGGCGATGATCAACGGCGCGACAAACGACATAAGCGACCCCGACGAGATGGCCTCGTTCCAGGTGGACGTGCAGGACGGCGGGTCGCATTCGTTCTGGACCTACTACGACGATCCGAAGGCAATCGCGCTGGTGCGAGAGGCGGAGACGGAATTCGACAGTGCCAAGCGCGCCGCGCTCTACGAGCAGATCCAGGCACTGGTTGCCCAGGATGCCCCGTACGTCGCGCTCGACTACCCACCGAACATCTACGCCTGGCAACCGTCGTTGAACGGCTTCGCCGTAAACCCGGGCGGTGCCTACCGCTTGGAGGACGTCTGGTTGAGTTGAGCGGCCGTCCGAGTGAGCGGCAGGAAGCTGATATGCCTGGAGTTCATCGGGACTGAGATCCGATCCGTTCCCGACAGTGGTGGCAGCGGTCGACACCGGTCGCCGCTAGGTCGGATGTGACCTGGACGTGGCATCTCTGTTCGTGAGCGGGTCCGCACTGCGCGCCCTCGTGTCTCGTCGTCTAACAGCTGGCCCGTGCGGCATCCGGCCCACATCCCCCTTGCCGCGAAGGGAAGATAGCCGACGGCTTTGCCGGCAAGTGCCTGGCCTGGGCCACTTCCTGGTTCCCGGACAGGTGAACAGGGATGCCGTCGGCGGTGAATTACGATCGCTGCCGGACGGCGAAGGGACCTGTGCAGTGAGAAGACCGATGGGCCGCGCACGACTTTGCCGTGCTGCGGCAGCGACGGCGGCCGCGATGGTCGCGATCACCGCCGGGAGGAGCGCCGTCGGCGCTCATACGGCTACCCCAGCCTCGTTCATTCCCCCGATCGCGGTCGCAGTGACTCCCAACGTGGTTCACATCGGTTCGGCCCGATCAGGCCCGCCGAGCACGTCCACATGTGAGAGGAGCATGGGAATCGCCTGCTACGTAGCCTCTCAGATACAGAGGGCCTACAACCTCGCGCCATTGTTCGGGGCCGGCACGGACGGGAAGGGACAGACGATCGTCATTGTCGACTCGTTCGGCTCACCGACCATCGGTCACGACCTGAGTGTTTTCGACCGGACGTTCGACCTGCCGGCGCCCCCCTCCCTCACAGTCATACAGCCTGCCGGAAAGGTCCCCCCGTACCAGCCGTCCATAGATCGCGAAGGCTGGGCGGGAGAGACGACGCTCGACGTCGAGTACGCACACACCATGGCGCCGGGCGCGAGCATCCTTGTCGTAGAGACCCCTACCTCTGAGGAAGAAGGAACCAGCGGTTTCCCCCAGATCGTCACAGCCGAGCTGTACGTGATCAAACACCACCTGGGAGGTGTCATCAGTCAGAGCTTCGGCGCCACTGAACAGACCTTTCCTACCGCTCAGGCACTGCTGGCACTGCGGGCTTCGTACATTGCCGCCGCCCAGAGCTCCAACAACGTGACAGTGATCGCCGCCTCGGGCGACTTTGGTGCAGCCGATGTCGGACCGGACTCGACGACTTTCTACAGCTTCCCGGTCACGTCCTGGCCCGCCAGCGACCCGCTCGTGACCGGAGTGGGAGGAACACAGCTGCACCTCGACGCCGAGGGCAATCGCACGTCTCCCGACACCGTCTGGAACGACACCTACGACGCCGCATCCAACTACTTCACAGCCGGGAGCAGCTCCCCGGGTCCCCTCGCGAGCGGTGGTGGCCTGTCGATCATCTTCGAACGACCTGCCTACCAAGACGCAGTCGCGAACGTCGTGGGCCAGCATCGGGGCGTGCCCGACATCTCGATGAGCGCGGCTTGCGACGGGGCGGTCGACAGCTACCAGAGCTTTCCTGGACAGGCGGCCGGCTGGTACCCGCTGTGCGGGACGAGCGTCGCTACGGCCCTTTTCGCCGGCGTTGTCGCTTTGGCCGACCAGGAGGCCGGTCATCCGCTCGGGCTGATAAATTCTGCCCTCTACGCCTTGTCGGCTGCGAAGGCGGCAGGGATCGTGGACATCACCAAGGGGAGCAACACCGTCTCGTTCACCCAGCAAGGCAAGACCGAAAAGGTGAAGGGGTACACGGCAGTGCGAGGCTACAACCTCGCAACGGGCGTGGGCACGGTCGACGCGGCCAAGTTCGTGCCCGAGCTTGTCAACTTCCTGGCCAATTCATAGCCACCCTAACCGCGCCACGATGCTCACGGGCGGACTCTCGGTCCCACCGCGACGCTCATCGTTCGGTGCTCGTCGATGCCTCCCGAAACGGTGCCAGATCGGCAGGTGGTTTGGGCTTGCTCCCACGCACGAGCGCTGCCTCGTTGACGACAGGGATTGCTTCAACGCCGACAAGACCTGCCCGGTTGAACATCGCGGCCCACGCCGACATGGAGACCGGCCTTTCCTGGAACCGGATCACGTAACGACTGCTGTTCTTGATGATCCGCCACCAGCCTCCGGGGCCTTTGCGAATGAGCAAGTTCAGCTTCGAGCCGATGATCTCACGGTCTCGGGCGTCGCCACCGCGTCCGAACATCATGTCGCCCACGACGAGCAGACCTCCCGGGCGCAGCCACTTGAACGCTTCGTTGACGGTGACCTGCTTGTCCCTGTCGCGCAGATGATGCAGGGCATAGTTCGAGACCACGAGATCCACGGAACCTTCCGGTAGACCCAAGCGCTCGATCGGAACTGCTCGTCCCTTGACGTTCGAGACGCCTTGCTGCTTGGCGTTCTCAAGCAGCAGGGTGATCATCTGCTCGCTCACGTCGACTCCGAGCACGGATCGGCAGCGCTTGGCTAGCGCGAGTGTCACCTGTCCCGTTCCGCAACCAAGATCGACAGCGAACGCCTCAGGCGAGGGGTCGGCCTCAGCGAGGAGGCGCTCCACGACCTTGACGAGACCCGGATTGTTGCCGGCGCCATGGTCCCAGCTCACTGCCCTCCGAGTCCAGAAGCGCCGCTGGCGGGCGATGTTCCGGTTGGCGCCCGCCGTCTGGCAGCCGGCATTCACGGACTGATCGGATTGAAGTTGTACGTGACTGCATAGCGGAGGACCGCGACAGTGCCGACCTGTTTGCCCGCGAAGCTGACCGACAGGGAGGCTCCGGCGGCAAAAGCCTCCAGAGTGCTTGCGCCACTCGGTACCAGGACCGGCTGTACCGCATCAGAACTGATAGTCGAGTCGAATAGGTCTGGCCTGTTTGCCAGCGACTTCACCACGACGTAGCACCTTTGTGTCGTCTTGATAGTGAGCACGTAGGGGCTGCCGGGAAGTGAATAGGTAACCGAGTTGGCGGTCTGTGATGTCTGCTTCATCACCTTGGAGACCGGCGGCGGGCTGGTGGTCTCGGTGGTGCTGCCTCCGGGATTGACGAGCTGGCCCGGTGAGGCGATCACGTGACGAAGCGGGTCCATCCAGGAAGGGTGGTAGTGCTCCACGACGAGCCCGGCGCCGCCGATGGCGACGAGGAAGGCGAGCGTCCAGACGACAACCCTGAGCAACGGGGGTGCCGGAAGCTTGCGTTTCGACCCCGGGTACCAGATCGAACCGTCCGGCAGCAACACGCCATAGGCGGGAGCGACAGGGACCGCAGGGATCTCAGCAGTGATAGCCGTGCCGCCCCGAGCGTCGATCGCTCCATCACCGGGCCACTCGGTGTTTGACTCGAAAGCGGTGACCGCGGTCCGGCTCGTCGCCGGCACAGCGTCTGGGCGCCCTGGCACCACGTGCCTTGTCCTCCAGTCGTTCTTTTCAAAAACGCTACCGCGTCGCTCTTTGGTTCACCGCGCAGTCAAATGCTCACGCCGGCAGGGGCTAGCAGGATCTCCCGCAGAGCGTCGACTCCCGGCAAGCGAGACGAGGAATGCTCAGGCGAGGCCCAACCGCCGTGGCTTCTTGTTCTTGCTCGCGAGGACACTCGTTTGTGCACCGGCGTGCCTGGCCAACAGGAGCGACCCCGACGCGGCACCGTTGCTGTTCTCGGCCGGCTTGGTAGCCGTGGACGAAGGGCTCTCGAGCGCCTGACGTACGAGCCAGGCCCGGCAAGCAAGGTTCAGATGAAACCGGTGCTCGGGGTCGTTCAGGTCCCAGCCGGTCAGCTCTGTGATGCGCATCAGGCGGTATCTCAGGGAGTTGCGGTGGACGTACAACTTCGCAGCGGTGGCTTCGAGCGCTCCGAACTCGTTCAAGTAGGCGAAGAGAGTCTTCAGCAGTTCGCTGTGATGCTCGCGGTCATAGTCGACGAGCGCCCCGATCCAGTGGGCCACGAGATTCTTCAGGTCGTCCGCGTCGGGGCGAGCCAGCAGACGCCAGACGCCCAGGTCATCGAAACTGACAACCGACCTATCTGTTGTGAGCCCTGGGAGCCTGAGAGCGAACACGGCGTCCGCAAGCGACCGGCTGAGGTCCGCCAGGCGGTAACGACCTCCCACGCCGACGCGGACCTTGTCACCACACTCGGCGTTGACGGCGATGGCAAGCTCGGACCAGTCCAAGTCCTCGGAAACGACGAGAAGCCGGCCGCCGGAACGAGAGGTCGTGAGGCACTCGAGCCCGAGGCGCGCCGTGACCCGGCGGACGATTTCTCCCAGGTCCCCCGACACCGGCTCCGACGGCAGAACGAGAACAGCCCGATGAGGTCGATCAAGGTCATAGCCGAGCCTGAAGGCATGGGAGCGCACGCGGCCGGTATCGGAGTCGTCCAGCAGCTCTGTGGCGAAGTCCCCCCAGGACGCGACCTCGGCTTCGGCGATATTCCGGTCGTGTAGGAGCTCCCAGCCAAGGACTGTCGTTGCCTGCTCGAGCTTGAACAGCTCCATCGCGCCTGCCGTCTTGTCGGCGTCGAGAAGGCTGATTGCCCCGAGAACCTCCCCCCGTGGACAGGTGACGGACACCCATCTGTCGACGTCGAAGGTCGCGACGGCGTGCGAGGCATCCTCGGGAAGTGGGCGCGCGAGGACAAGCAATTCTGGGTCGCCACGCCGGTCTTCCACGCCACTTCTTGAAATGACGCGTCCCGTAGGGTCTTGGACGATCACCGCCATGCCGGTGTGCTGCTGCAGCACCCGCGCGATACCGGGCGCGCCGTGCCCGTTGCCGGCAGCCGCGATGAACTGACGGAAGAGCGACGTGACCTCTTGGACCGCAGGCAGATGCAACAGCCCCGCCAACGACTCCTGAGCCCCCGACTCGGAGTTTCCCACCGCAGGTACGGTAGCGCCTGTCGTGACACGTGCTGTCGCGGTCGGTTCTGGCGTGTGGCCGCCCTGGGCGACGGTCGCCCGCGAATCCTCGCTGGCCATCATCAGGAGCCGTGGACTGACACGCCAGACCGTGTTGCCAGGCCCCGCCGGACATGTCCGAGGGAGTGTGCCGGCTCAGCCGGGACGAGGCCACGTCGCATCGCCATGGAGGCCACCTCGGTGCGGTTGGCGCAGTTCAGCTGCTTGAGGAGGTTGGCTACATGGTGCTTGACCCCGTGAACAGAGATCCCGAGCTCGTCTGCGATGATCTTGTTTGTCGCGCCGTCGGCGACGAGTTTCAGTACCGCTAGCTCGCGCGAACTGAGACTGATCGGCAACTGCTCGGGGTTATTCCGTACTTTGCCCAGCAGGTACTCGGCCATTGGGGCCGGCATAGGGAACTCGCCTTCATCAATGCGGGGCAGAAGCGCCCGGAGCATTGCGGCCGAGAGGTCCTCCTCGAGGAAGAACCCATCAACTGGCAGCCCGGCAGCAGCGGCCAGATGACTGGCTGCACTGTCGCGCAACATCAGCACGATCCTGGTTGGTGGCCTCGACGGCCGGCCGATTGTCTTCAGCTCCTCAAGAGCCGAGGGGCCGCCCAAGATCGCGATCGCGCTGGTCGCGGAGCTGTCGGCCAGGTAGTGCCACGAGGCAGAGAGCGAACTGAACCCCTTCAGGCCGGCTGCCCACTGCGTCGTCTGGAGTATCTCCACGAGGCCGAGGCGCATGACGTCCCGGTCGTCGCATACAACCATGGCGCGGATCGCGGCTTCTCCCGGGCGGAGAGTTGTCGCTGTCGTGCGTTTCATGTTGGGACTCTGATCTCATCGTGCCCCATCCCTGCCGTTTGACCGCGGCCGCCTCGAGCACGAACTCTGATCGTTCGTAGAGGTGACTTGGGGCGACGCTGCCGTAGGTGGTCGTGCGCCGCGATACGAGGCGCACGGAAAAGTGGAGAGGGCCCCCGCGGTGCGGGAGCCCTCTCCCTACTTCCGACGGCTCAAACTTCGAGCCGTTTCTGAGGGATGTTGCCGGTGGCTAAGAGTTGCCTAGTCCGACGGCCCGTTGGTGAAGGTCACCGCGTTGGGGTGCCAAGGCCGAGGGTGATCGTGATCGCCGGGGGCGCGTTGTCCACCACTGAGCCGTTGCCCTGGTAGCTGATCCCGGTGACTCCAATCGAGGGTGCTCCCGTGATGTCCGTCTCGGTGAGCGTCAGGATGTACGGGAAGCCCCACGGGTCGATGACAGGCGGACCGTTGAAGAGCTCGCACGGGTCTGGGTCACTGGCGGTGATCGTCAGGCTCGGGAGGTTCCCACGGAAGATGTCTGCTTCGATCCCCGGGTTGGAGTCGTAGTACGACCAGCTGAAGTCCACGGTCTGGCCATCGGGCGCGACAGATGGGTCCGTGGCGCAGATCTTGATCGCCGTCGGGTCCACACCGTCTAGATAGGTCACGACCGTCTCGTTGCCGACGTCGCCGTAAGGAACGTTGACGACTGCGGGGTTGACTGTCGCGCCTGTCACAAGCTCGTTGACCGGCCCTTCGCTTTCAACTGCGGCGACTGCCGT
>JBEKGS010000024.1:0-39876 GCA_050012675.1 Acidimicrobiales bacterium | reverse complement strand
TCGACGTCATCCTCCAAGGCCTCCAGAAACGCGACGCGCGATAAACGCGCGATAATCCACGGAGGCAAAAATATAGGCCATTCCGGCACCCCGCCGAAATGGCCTCTGAACTGGACTTTTATTGGTGTCGGAGGGGGGACTTGAACCCCCACGCCCTTGCGGGCACTAGCCCCTCAAGCTAGCGCGTCTGCCTATTCCGCCACTCCGACGTACCTGCCTTCCCGAACTCAACGAGAGCCGAGGGCGTCTCGTACTGTACCCCAAACACCTTCCCCGGCAGCCAACCGCCGAACCGACTAGCAATCGGTGCGAGCTTCCGCGTCTATCCGGTCGGAGCACTCGTCTGTAATGCCCAGTCCTCGGCATTCCACATCGGGCCTGCCGCACCCGGGCTCTCGCTCACGTTCACAATGTCCGATTGCTGTATGACGCTGACCGGCTCCTGGAACAGCGGAAGCGTCGGAAGGTCCTGAGTCAGCGTCGAGTCCAACTTCGCGAGCAGCAGCGCTTGCGCGTTCGTGTTGAGCTCGCTCATGATCCTTTCGAAATAGGCGGCGACGTCAGTGTCGTTGAGGCCTGTGACATCGCGTGTCACTGCACCCAGAGTGGTCGCCCCCGGTTCGGTTCCCTCAGGCGTGTGCACGCTCCACAGCCAGACGGCGTCCGAGGCATCGCCTGCCGGGCGGAGATTGGGAGAAAAGGAAGTCGGCGTCGGCAGTACAGGGTCGGTGTAGACGATCGCGTTCCATGTCGGGAGGGGAGGCATCACATATGGTGCAAGCGCGAGTTGGTATCGCCCTTGAGGCAGCGTCGTCTTCAAGAGCTTCTTCATCGGTACGTTGCGGATGATCAACCTGATGCCGTAGGAAGCCCACTCTGCTTGAAGTTGCTCCTCGAGCATTTCGACGACGCGGTTGCCTTGCGGACCGGTGATTCTCAAGATCAGTGCGCTGCCACTCCCCTCCGCACGGAGAATGCCGTTCTGATCCGGCTCGTACCCGAGTGACTTGAACAACTTGGCCGCCTCAGATGGGTTGTAAGTCACATCCGACGCGGTCTCGTCGGCCGCTCCTGGCTGTCCCTGTGCAAACAAGCGGCTGTCCGCACTGACCGTGAGTGGATCGTAGAGACCCTCAGAGTTCGCCACCAGCTGGGCGGGGTCAGTGACGAGCGCGAGGGCCGTACGCATGGGCCTGTCACCAACGACGGGGTCGTTCAGATTGAAGACGAGCTGCCAAAGAACCGATGACGGTGTGGTCGTGACCGAGAGTGCGCCGTCGCCCCCTTCGGCTTGGGCGATGGCTCCGTTGACCTGCGGACCGGGTGTGATCTCCGCGATCGAGACCTTCCCGCTCTGCAAGCCCGCCAGGGTGGCCCACTCCGACCGTTCCAAGCGAAACACGATGCGCTGTAGGTGGGCAGGTGCTCCCCAGTACCTCGAGTTGCGGGTGAGGACAAGTGTCTTGCCCTTCTTCAGCGAGCTCACGATGAAAGGACCGCCGGAGACCAGATTCGATCGGTGGAACCCGGCGAATGCTGAGACCCAGCCGGCGCGCTCGGCTACGTGGGCGGGAATTAGGTTCGCGAACAGTCCCTCCCAGTCCGCGTACGGACTGTAGAACACGACTCTCACCGTCTTGCCGTCGTTGCTGCCGGAGATCGACTTGATGTCGCGATAGCCCGCCAGCACACCGGTCGACGCCACGCTCGGCGGGGAACGCAACTGCTGCTGCCAGTTGTACTCGAAGTCTGCAGCCGTGATCGGGTAGCCGTCCGACCACGTCGCTTTCGGGTCGATCACGTAGCTGACGGTCATAGGGCTCAGGTCGACCACTTCGGCACTGTCGATGAAACCCGTCGTCTCAGGTTGGAACTCCGGGTCGATCACGAACGCTTGCGGCAATACCTGGGCCATCACCATCTGAGTGACGCGGTTCGAACCTGCCGGAGTAGACGGGTTGAAGTTCGTCGGCAGGTACGGCACTGCGACGGTGACGGTCCCTCCGTTCGCGAAGCCGGAGTTCGACTGCGGGGATTGGCTTGTCGGAACTGTTGGAGGCGACGCGCCGCTACAGGCTGAAGCAATGACGGCGACGCCTCCGAGGAGGGCGAATGCTGCCTTCCTCAGCTCCACCGAAGTGACAGAGCAACCGTGACGAACGCGAAGACAAGCACGAAGACCACGGTTATCCGATCAAGATTGCGCTCGGCGACAGTCGAGCCGGCGGCCGCAGAACCAGTCGACGCACCGAACATGTCCGAGAGGCCGCCGCCACGCCCGCTGTGGAGAAGCACGAGCACCACGAGCCCGAGCGCGACCACCAAATCGACCGCGACGAGTATGTCGGTCAGCACTTAGGTGAACCTCCTCTCGGGCTTGTTGCCGGGCAGCAGGTTACCACCGCCCGGAGCTCTCCCCTGGTCGCCGGCCTGCGCAGCCGACCGGCTTGCGAACCGAGGGAGCTAGTCAGGTTGGTTCAGCGTCCCGACCTTGCTATCGACATGAACTTGTCTGCATCGAGGCTCGCGCCTCCGACAAGCAAGCCATCGACGTCCGGGCAGGCGAGGAGCTCGCGGGCATTCGCGGGTGTGACAGAGCCCCCGTACTGGATCAGTATCGAGCGTGAGACCTCACCGCCGAGTGCTTCCAGCTCGCCCCGGATTGCCACTGACATCGCCTGTGCATCGTCCGCACTCGCCGTAAGACCGGTCCCGATGGCCCAGACCGGTTCGTAGGCGATCACGATCGACGCCAGAGCCTCCGGGCCGCGATCTCTCAGCGCGGCGATGAGCTGGCCGGATACGGTCGACTCGGCCAGTCCCGCTTCTCGTTGAGTGAGTGTCTCCCCGACGCAGAGAATCGGGGTCATGGCGTGGCGGAGCACCGCGTCCAACTTCAGCCTCACGATCTCGTCGTCTTCGCCGAACAGTGCCCGGCGTTCGGAGTGCCCGACGATCACATAGCGAACGTTGAGCTTGGTCAGCATCTCCGCGCTCACTTCGCCCGTGTAGGCACCCTTGTCCTCGAAGTGGCAGGTCTGGGCGCCGAGCGCGATGGGGACCGAATCGGACTCGAGTGCCGTCTGCACCGAACGAAGCGAGGTGAACGACGGATGCAACGAGACGTCGGTCCCGTCCGGGAGCGGAGCGGCGCGAAGCAGAGCGGCAAGCTTTTGAACGACCTGGATCGCTTCGTAGTGGGTGTGGTTCATCTTCCAGTTGCCGCTGACCAGCAGGCGGCGACCGCTGTCGTTGCTACTCATGGGCTCGCGTCCGATCTCATCGGCTGCAATGCAGCTGTTTTAGCCTCAGGCGGCCTCGTCGCTCGCCGCCTACTTGGCATTCGGTGCCGCGCGAAGCGCAGCCAGACCGGGAAGATCGCCGAACTCGAGCAGCTCGAGAGTGGCGCCCCCTCCGGTAGACACATGGCCGATCTTGTTCTCGAGGCCGAGCTGGGCCAGCGCGGCAGCGCTGTCTCCCCCGCCAACGACCGTACGGCCGGGGCAGCGCGCCATCGCCTGCGCGATCGCCTTGGTCCCCGCGGCAAAACGCTCGTCCTCGAACACGCCCATCGGCCCGTTCCAAAGAACCGTGCCTGCCGAGGCGATGACCTCTGCGAACAGCTCGACAGTGGCTGGTCCGATGTCGACTCCCCGCCAGCCCTCTGGTATCTCGAGGCCGAACGTCTCGACGTCGGGTCCTGTCACTTCGACCGGGGCTTGGTCGGAGTCGGCCGCCGCCTCGATGCTGAGCTTTCGTCCGGGTGCGAGAGCTACAGCATCCACGGGAAGGATTATGTGCCCGGGGGAGCTGAGTAGCTCTTTGCACGCCTCGAGGTGGGTCGGGTCGGTGAGGGAGGCTCCGACCGAGTGGCCCTGGGCCTGCAGGAACGTGAACGACATCCCCCCACCGACGAGCACGGTGTCGGCCCGGGCCGTGAGGGAGCGGAGGACCCCGATCTTGTCTTTCACCTTGGCCCCGCCGAGAATCACGACAAAGGGCCTCTCCGGCTCGTCGAGCACACCGGTGAGAACCTCGACCTCGCGGGCCAGCAGGCGTCCCGCTGCCGATGGCAGGTACTGGGGCGGGCCCACCACAGAGGCATGAGCTCGGTGCGAGGATCCGAAGGCGTCGTTGACGTAGGCGTCGTGGCCCTTCACGAGCTCGAGGACGAACGCGGGGTCGTTGGCCTCCTCACCCGGTGAGAAACGAAGGTTCTCCAGCAGCTCGACCCCCTCGATCAGCTCCCCGAGCCTCGCCCGGACCGGAGCCATGTCGTACTTGGGGTCGACCTTGCCCTTGGGACGGCCGAGATGGGAACAGGCCGTGATGCGGGCACCGTGTTCGCGAAGCCACAGGAGAGTCGGCAGCGCGGCACGGATCCTGAAGTCGTCGGCGACGACACGGCCCCCCCCTGGCGCTTCGGCGAGCGGGACGTTGAGGTCGAGGCGGACCAGGACGCTCTTGCCCTGCAGGTCCCCCAGATCCTCGAGAAGTGGCACGCTGCGGGTCATGTCGGCCCGAGTCAGGCTGCGCCGATGAGCAGCGCGAGGTCGATCAAGCGGTTGGAGTAGCCCCACTCGTTGTCGTACCAGCCGAGCACCTTGGCAAGCGTGGTCGACTCGTCGATGGCTATGGCCATCGTGAGCGTCGAGTCGAACGTGCACGAGGCTGGGCTGCCGACGATGTCGCTCGAGACGATCTCGTCCTTGTTGTAAACGAGGATCCCGCGGAGACGCTCCGTCTCCGAAGCAACCCGGAAGGCCTCGTTGATCTCTGCCGCGCCCACCTTGGCGCCGAGCACCGCGGTGAGGTCGGTGATCGAGCCGTCTGGCACCGGCACACGCAGCGCTCCGCCGTCGAGCCGGCCCTTCATCGCCTCGAGCACGAGGCTCGTCGAGCGGGCGGCTCCGGTCGTAGAGGGGATGATGTTCACCGCGGCGGCGCGCGCCCGGCGCAGGTTGGAACGCCCGAGGTCGAGTACCGACTGGTCGTTGGTGTAGGCGTGGATGGTCGTCATGAGCCCCTGGCGCAGACCGAATGAGTCCTCGAGCACCTTGACCATCGGCACGAGGCAGTTGGTCGTGCACGACGCCGCCGAGACGACGAAGTGATTGGCGGCGTCGAAGGTGTCGTCGTTGACCCCGACGACGAACGTGGCGTCGACCTCCTTGCCGGGAGCTGAGATGATCACGCGCTTGGCACCACCTTCGAGGTGGCCGGCTGCGGCCTCACGGGTTGTGAAACGCCCAGTGGACTCGATCACGACGTCTACGTCCTGGCTGGACCAGGCAATGGCCTTGGGGTCCCTCTCCTCGAAGACCGTTATCTCACGGCCGTTGACGCTGAAACCCTTGTCGGTGTGGACAACTTCGGCGTTCAGCCGGCCGAATGTCGAGTCGTAACGGAGAAGGTGCTCGTTGACATCGCGTGAAACGAGGTCGTTGATCGCGACGATCTCGATGCCGGAGGGTTGCCCGGACTTTGTCTCAAGGGCGAGAACGGACCGCAGGAAATTCCTCCCGATCCGTCCGAAGCCGTTGATGCCGATACGAACGCTCACGTCCATCACCTTTCTCACAGTCGCTCTTTTGAAGCGGTTTTACGGCCGAGGGGAACAGGGCCATTCTTTCTCACCTATTGAGCACACCGCAAAACGCCTTGGTTCACCAGCAAAGCGAGTTCCGCCCCGAGCTTTATCGGGTCGTGTTCCCGAAGTCCTGGGCCGCCTACGTCCCCGAGCACGAGCGCGACGTCCTGAGGCAGCGCCCCGAGCGTAAGCGCAACCGGGTCCGCCACCACGACGTCGACGTCGACACCGTGGGCGCGCAAGGACCCGAGGAGGCGGGCGACGTCGAAGCCCGCCGTCTCGGGCAGCTGCTCACGCAGGTTGGCGACATAGACACGCCGGGCTCGTGTCCCTTCCAGAGCCTCGGTAATCCCGGGCACCACGCAAGCAGCGAGAACACTGGTGAAAAGCGACCCCGGGCCGATCACTATCTGGTCCGCATCCGCGATCGCCCGCAGAACCGCCGGCGGCGGGACCGCACCGGGCGGGACGAGCGACACAGCGGCGATGTCCTCGCCCTTGCTCACGCGGACCTGTCCGACGAGCTCTCCCGAGGCTGTCTGAGCCTTCAGCACGACCGGGCCCTCGGTCGCCGGGAGCACACGCCCCACGGCCCCGAGCACGCGGGCCGCCTCCTCGACGCCGGAAACGAAGTCCCCGGTCGTGCAAGCCAGCGCGGCTATCAAAAGGTTGCCGAAGGCGTGGCCTGCGAGCTCGCCTGAGACAAAACGATGCTCGAGGGCGTCGCCGAGAGGGGACGGTTCGGGCAGCAAAGCCCCGATGCAACGCCGCAGGTCGCCCGGGGCCGGAATGCCCAGCAGCGCCCGAAGCCGACCGCTCGAGCCGCCGTCATCGGCTACCGAGACGACGGCTGTGATCTCGGTCGCGTACCGGCGAACTGACTTGAGTGTCTGGGCGAGCCCATGGCCACCGCCGATCGCGACGACTTTCACTGCATGGGCGGCCCCTTCGGTCACAGGTCGATGTCCCGGTGATGGACGACCGGCGTGTAGCCGCGTCCGCGCAGGCGCGCGGCGATCTCCTCGGCGAGCACCACCGAGCGGTGGCGCCCACCTGTGCAACCTATGGCAATGGAAAGGTAGGACTTGCCCTCGCGCACGTAGGCAGGCAGCAAAAGGGCGAACAGGTCGTCCAGACGGCTGAGCAGTGCCTGGGTCTCCTCGTTGTCGAGGACGTAGTCGCGCACCTCCGCGTCTAGCCCGCTCAGGGGCCGAAGCGCCGGGACCCAGTGGGGGTTCGGCAGGAAACGGCAGTCGAACACGAGGTCGACGTCGAGAGGGAGCCCGTGCTTGAAGCCGAACGAGACGACAGCGGTCTGCATGCCCGAGCTGGCACCTACGCCGTCGACGAGCTCGATCAGGCGGTCGCGCAGCTCGTGCACGTTCAAGTTCCCCGACTCGACGACCACATCGGCCTCGTCGTGCAACGCGTCGAGCATCTCGCGCTCTTGCTGGATCGCCGAGAGAATGCTGTCGGCCTCCACGGGATGGCGGCGACGGGTGCCCTCGTAGCGACGGACCAGGACCTCGTCGGGCGCATCCAGGAAGACCACACGCACGCGGGCTCCAGTCGAGCGCAGCCTTCTGATCTCTGGTGCGAGCTCGGCGATGCCCTCGTATCCGCCGCGCCCGGACACCAGGCACACCCGCTCGTACTCCGCGCCCGCCTGGCTGGTCAGCTCTGCGACCTTGCCGATCAGTGCGGGGGGAAGGTTGTCGATGACGAACCATCCGCGGTCCTCGAAGGTAGCCGCCGCGGTGGAGCGCCCGGCACCCGACATGCCGACAAGGATGAGGTACTCGGCCATCGGCCCTATTCTCCCATCTGCTCGGCGCGCAACCGCTCAAAGCGGAGCAGCAACAACCGCGGGATGGCGGACTCGAGCTCGAGATCGATCGAGCCCGCGAGGAAGGCGACAGGCGGCTCGGGCTCCTCGAGGCGTGTGAGCACACAGCCGAGGCCAGTGACGGGATTGACGTAACGCGACAGCGGTCGGTGGGCAAAAGGCAGCCACACGCCCGGATCCACCTCCTCTGAGACGGTGTCCTCGTGCAGGTACGGCCCGACGCGCCAGTAGTGCTCGCCCATGATCTGGTCGTCCACGAACCCGCTCCCTGTGCCTTGGAACATTGGGTGATTGATGAGAAGGAGGAACCTCCCGCCCACGGCGAGGACCCGGACAGCCTCGGCCAAGAGGGCGTCGGGGTCCGACGAATGCTCGATCACGAGGCAGCACACGACCGCGTCGAACGAACCGTCCCGGAAGGGAAGCCGCTCGCCCACCCCGCGCACGTACAAGGGCCCCCCGCCTTGGGCAACCGCGCTCTTGAGTTGGGCGGCCGAAGGTTCGAGCCCGACGACGATCTCGCCTTCGCGTGATCCGCGCATGAGGCGCCTGGCGAGATGGCCCTCACCGCTGCCGAGATCGAGAACACGGCCGGCACCTTCGAGATGCGACTGGGCAAGCGGGAGGATCTGGAGCTCGTACTCGAGGTCCGCCCCGTTCGTGAACGTCTCGCGCCACCAGGTGGCGTAGCGCTCCCAGGGATCCTCTGTCGTGCTCATGTCGGCTTGGACCCCCGGCGGGCATGCAGGTGCTCGTAGACGGCGCGACCCACGGCCTGCGGCAGCCACTTGAGCGCCAGCAGGTCGTCAAGCGAAGCGGCCTGCACGGCCCTCACCCCTCCGAGCTCAGAAACAAGACGCCGACGTCGACTCGGGCCAAGGCCCGTGATGCCCTCGAGCACGCCACGGGTCATCCGGCGGCCTCGCAACTCGCGGTGGAACCCGATGGCAAACCTGTGCGCCTCGTCCCTGGCCTGTTGCAACAAGTAGATCGCCTCGCTGTCACGAGGGATCTGGATCGGGCCGGACCGGCCGGGCACGAACACCTCCTCCAGCTGCTTGGCGAGGGAGGCCACCGCTATCTTGTCGGTCAGGCCGAGCTCGTCTAGGACACGCACTCCCACGCCTAGCTGCCCTTTTCCTCCGTCGAGCAGGAGCAGCTGTGGCCGATAGGCAAAACGGGGGGCACGCCGGCGGCGCCCGTCGGCGACGATCCCGCCATCAAGGGCCGGGTCCGCATCGTCACGGCCATCGGACGTGCTCGGCCCGTCGCGGCCCGCAGGCTCTCCAGCCCCGGTGTCGCCCAACCGCCTGAGACGCCTGGTAAGCACCTCGTGCATGGCGCCGTAGTCGTCGTTTCCTTGCACGGCCGTCACCTTGAAGCGCCTGTAGTCACTTCGCTTGGGGAGCCCGTCCTCGAGCACGACCATGGAGCCCACGTAGTCGGTCCCCTGCGTGTGGCTCATGTCGTAGCACTCGATGCGCAGCGGGGCCTCCTTGAGCTCTAGAGCCTGTTGCAGCTCCTCGAGCGCGGCCGCACGGCTTGTGAGGTCGCTCGCGCGTCGCAACCGGTGACGCTTCAGCTGCTCCTCCGCATTCTGGCGGGCCGTCGCCAACAACTCGCGCTTGCGGCCGCGGACGGGCACCCGTAGGGTCACCTTCCCCCCGCGCAGGCTCGACAGCCAGGCCTCGTAGGTGGACGCGTCCTCGGGCAGCTCGGGGACGAGCAGGTCCCGAGGGATCCCGATGGGCGTCTCGGCGTAGTGCTGCTCGAGCACCTTGGCGACGAGCTGAGCGCTCGTGAGCGGCTCCACCTTCTCGACAATGAAGCCATGGCGACCGACGACACGCCCGCGCCGGACGTGGAACACCTGCACCGCCGCAACGAGCTCGTCCTCCGCGATGGCCACGGCGTCGAGGTCCTCGGGGGTGTCGGTCACCATCTGCTGGCGCTCGACGGCGAGGCGTACCGTCGCCAGACGGTCACGCAGGCGCGCCGCCCGCTCGAACTCGAGCTCTTGAGCCGCCCGGCGCATCTCGGACTCGAGGCGCTCGACGACCGGCTTGGTGTCGCCGTCGAGAAACTCCATCAGCTCGGCCACGAGCCGCGCGTACTCCTCGGGCCCGACAGCACCTACACACGGTCCCGAGCACCGCTCGATGTGGTACAGCAGGCAGGGCCGCCCGAGGAGCTGGTGGCGCCTCAGCTTGGCGTCAGAGCAGGTCCGGATCGGGAACGACCTGAGCAACAAGTCGAGCGTCTCGCGGATGGCGTAGGCGTGGGCATACGGTCCGAAATAGCGGGTGTCCTTGCGCCTCGCGCCTCGCATGACGGTAGCTTTGGGCCACTCGTCGCCGACGGTGACCGCGAGGTAGGGATAGCTCTTGTCGTCGACGAGGCGGATGTTGAATCGGGGCCGGTGCGCCTTGATCAGGTTGTACTCGAGCATGATCGCCTCGACGTCGCTCGCCACGACGATCCACTCGACAGAGGCTGCCCGTTCCACCATTTGGGCCGTACGCGGGTGCAGGTGAACCGGGTCCTGGAAGTAGCTCGAGAGGCGGCTTCGAAGCGACATGGCCTTGCCGACGTAGATGATCCGGCCGGCTGCGTCCCTGAATTGGTACGAGCCGGGGGCGTCGGGAACCGACTGCGGGCGTTCAAGCACTAGAGTGCAGGTTACGGCCGGCCTGGTATCCCGGCTGACATATTCGCTTCGTGGCCGACACACCCGCGGTTGGGCGACCAGGCTGTCCCCGCCGGCCGATGAACGAGGCGTTCTATAGGGGGTCTCAGAAATGTTCCGCCTGCAGCCGCCGCTCCCGGACGACTACACCACGGCATCCAGCGATGAGCTAGTGGCGCGCGTCACCGCGGCCCGTTCCCGGCTCGGCAAGCGACTCCTCATCCTCGGGCACCACTACCAGCGTGAGGAGGTCATCCAGTTCGCCGACCTGAAAGGCGACTCCCTCGGCTTGTCCCGTTACGCCGCGGACCGCCACGACGCCGAGTTCGTGGTCTTCTGCGGTGTTCATTTCATGGCCGAGTCGGCCGACATCCTCACCGGGCCTCACCAACAGGTGATCCTGCCCGATCTGAACGCCGGGTGCTCCATGGCGGACATGGCGAACCTCGACGACGTCAGCCAGATCTGGGACGAGCTGGCGGAGGTGACCGACATCGAGGCCATAGTGCCTATCACCTATGTGAACTCGGCAGCCGTGCTGAAGGCATTCGTGGGCCGCAACTCTGGCGCGGTCTGCACCTCCTCGAACGCCCGTGCAGTGCTGAGCTGGGCACTGGAGCTCGAGGACCGAGCAGGAAGCGCCCCGGTCGGAGCCCAGGCACCGACCGGGCTGTCGAGTGACCGCGGCTCTTGTGCAAAAAAGGTCCTCTTCTTCCCTGACCAGCACCTCGGTCGCAATACCGGCTTCCAACTCGGCTACCGGGCAACAGACATGCAGGTAATGGATCCACGTAGAAGCCTCGGCGGCCTGAGCGACGCCGAGGTCAAGGAAGCCACGCTCCTTCTTTGGAAGGGCCACTGCTCGGTGCACCAGCGGTTCCGCCCCGGGCACGTCGAAGCCTTCCGTTCGGAGCACCCTCACGGCATCGTGATCGTGCACCCAGAGTGCTCTCACGAAGTCGTCGAGATGGCCGATCAGGTCGGCTCGACTGACTACATAATCCGCGCGGTCTCGAGCGCTCCGGCCGGTTCCACGATCGCTGTCGGCACGGAGATCCATCTCGTCGACCGGCTCGCCCGCGAGCACGCCGATCGGACCGTTCTCTCCCTCGACCCGATGGTCTGCCCCTGCTCGACGATGTCCCGCATCGACCTGCCACACCTCGCCTGGGTGCTCGACGGCCTCGTCGCTGGAGAGGTCCGCAATCGCATCACTGTCGACGAGGCCACCGCCGCGGACGCCCGTGTGGCCCTCGACCGCATGCTCGCCATCGCGTGAAGCCACGATCCGACCCGCTTAACCTGGGCCGATGAACCCCGTAGGCTCGACACAAGACGGCACCGCCGACGTCGGCCGTGCCGTGGAAGGCTCGCGCGAGGCGACAGCCCGGCTGTTCGCCACTTTGAGGACCGTCAAGGACTTGGACGTGACGCGGCCGAGCCTGCTGCCAGGCTGGACTGTCGGCCACGTGCTCACCCATCTCGCCCGCAACGCCGACTCGTTCGTGCGCATCCTCCACGCTGCCGGCGAGGGCAGAGCTGTGCCCCAGTACCCCGGGGGCGCCGCCGAGCGCAACCAGGACATCGAACAGGGCGCCAAGCGCGCGACCGAAGTGATCCTGGAGGACCTGGAGGACTCGGCAGGTCGACTGGACGCGACCTGGCACGAAGTAGGCGCACTCGTGTGGCAGGGCCATGGCTTGCGCGCCGACGGTTCGCTGCTCCCCTGCCGTGTCCTGCCCATCTCGCGCTGGCGGGAGGTCGAAGTGCACCATCTCGACCTCGGGCTCGGCTATGCGGCCTCGGACTGGCCGGCCGAGTTCGTCACCCTGGACCTCCCCTATGCGCTGGACCGCCTACCCGAGCGGCTCGGTGACCCCGCTCAACGTGCGGAGTTCCTGGCCTGGATCTACGGCCGCACAGAAAGGCCGTCGGACTTCGTGCTCCGGCCTTTTTGAGAACTCCGTCCCCCTGGCGGGGCGGTCCTCAAGCCTCGATCAGCTCGATCCTGTTGCCGAACGGGTCAGACACATAGCAGCGACGCACTCCTGCGACAAGGGTGTCGAAACTTACCGGGTGGCCGGAGCTTGCAAGAGTGTCGACCAGGCCGTCGAGCCCCTCCACCACGAGCGCGAGATGGGCCTTCGCGGCCGAAGGGGGCTCCGGCTCGACTCCGAGATGGACCTTCACGTCCCCACTCTCGAACCAGCGCCCGCCCCGCACCGCCAGGGCCGGCGGCTTGGGGCGCACCTCTAGGCCGAGAATCACGCCGTAGAAGGCTTCTGCTTGCGCCTCCAATCCCGCGGGCATGGCCACTTGGACGTGGTCGAGGCGGACGACCCGGTGGGGAGCGCCGCCCGCCGCTCTCGTTTCCGGCGGCGTAAGCCCGGGGACCGATGCCAGCTGTGACGCGATGAGCTCGCGGTCCTCCTCATCCTCGAGGGTGTCGATCGCCTCCCTGCAAAGCGAGGCCCAGTGGTCGCGTAGGGCGCTGTTTCCGGCAGTGGCATGCGCCCGGGCCATCGCCTCATAGCACGAGGCGAGTCGCCAGTCGGTCCAGCCATTCTGGACCACGCGCTGCAAGGCCCGCTCCGCCCTTGAAAGGGCCACGCCGCTCAAGCCGAGACGGCTCGCCACATGGGCGATCTGCCAGTCACCCACGGCACGTTGCTCGTCACCGCCGATCGAGTCCCACAGGTAGCGCGACGCGAACGCAGCCGCGAGCATGTCGTCGTCATCGGCAGGGCTCCGGTGGGGTTCCTCGATCAGCTCCCAGGCCCGGTTGAAGGCCGCGATCGCCTCCTCGCGACGGCGAAGGGTCGCATCAGGACCACCTGTGTCGGTCATGTTCTCATTTCCTCCCTCCGCCACCCTGAACGCCGAGACCAACGGTGCCTGTCGGGACCGGTCCCGGCCGGGCACGAACCCGGAGGCGACTCACATCCCGAGCAGAGGCGCCAGGAACCGGCCCGTGTAGCTCTCGTGGGTCTTTGCCACCTTCTCGGGCGTGCCCTCGACGATCACCGATCCGCCCCCGTCGCCGCCCTCGGGGCCGAGGTCGATGACCCAGTCGGCCGACTTCACGACGTCGAGGTTGTGTTCGATGACACAAACCGTGTTGCCCTGATCGACCAATCGGTGCAGCACGTCGAGGAGCTTGCGGACGTCCTCGAAGTGCAGGCCGGTCGTGGGCTCGTCGAGCACGTACAGCGTGTGCCCGGTCGATCGCTTCGCGAGCTCGGAGGCGAGCTTGACCCGCTGCGCCTCGCCGCCCGACAGCGTGGGAGCCGGCTGGCCGAGGCGAATGTAGCCGAGGCCGACGTCCACGAGGGTCCTCAGGTGCCGTGAGATGACGGGCTGTGCCGCGAAAAGCTCGAGCGCCTCCTCGCAGGACAGGTCGAGCACCTCGGCAATGTTCTTGCCCCGCCAAGCCACCTCGAGCGTGTCGCGGTTGTAGCGGGCGCCCTTGCAGACCTCACAGGGAACATAGACGTCGGGGAGAAAGTGCATCTCGATCTTCAAGGTCCCGTCGCCGGCACACGCCTCGCAGCGTCCTCCTGGGACGTTGAACGAGAATCGCCCCGGTTGGTAGCCCCGTAGGCGCGACTCGGACGTCTGGGCGAAAAGCTTGCGCACGCTGTCGAACATGCCGGTATAGGTGGCCGGGTTCGAGCGCGGCGTGCGGCCGATCGGCGACTGGTCGATGTCGATGACCTTGTCGAGCGCTTCTGCCCCCTCGATGCTGCGGTGCCGCCCCGGGACCACACGGGACTTGTAGATGCGCTGCATGAGTGCCCGGAGCAGGATGTCGTTTATCAAGGTCGACTTGCCCGAACCTGACACGCCCGTCACCGACACAAAGCATCCGAGCGGGATCTCGACATCGATGCCCTTCAAGTTGTGTTCCCGGGCGCCCCGCACGACGAGCCATTCCCCCCGGGGCTCACGTCGCATGGCCGGCACTGCGATGGAACGCTTGCCGGACAGGTACTGGCCGGTGATCGAGGCATCGCATCCCACGAGATCGGCGACCGAGCCTGCGCAGATCACCTCTCCGCCGTGCTCGCCGGCTCCCGGTCCGATGTCGACGACGTAGTCGGCGATCCGGATCGTCTCTTCGTCGTGCTCGACCACGAGGACCGTGTTGCCTATGTCGCGCAGCCTGAGCAATGTCTCGACGAGCTTGCGGTTGTCGCGCTGGTGCAGACCGACAGACGGCTCGTCGAGCACATAGAGGACCCCGACCAGCCCGCTGCCGATCTGGGAGGCGAGGCGAATTCTCTGGGCCTCACCGCCGGCCAGCGTCGCGGCAGCGCGGTCGAGGCTCAGGTAGTCGAGACCGACATCGACGAGGAACTGCAGGCGAGCGCGGATCTCCTTCATGACCTGAGCCGCGATCATCTCTTCTCGCGAGCTCAACTCGAGGCGTTCCAAGAGGTCGTGGGCGGAGCGGATCGACAGGGACGACAGCTCGGCGATGCTCCTTCCGCCGACCTTGACCGCGAGCGACTCCGGGCGCAGCCGCGTGCCGCCGCAGTCCGGGCAGGCGACCTCGCGCATGTAGCCCTCGACCTGTTCGCGCACCCAGTCGGAGTCCGCGTCGCTGTGCCGGCGCTGCAGCCACGGCACGACGCCTTCGAACTGCGTGTCGTAACTGCGCAAAGTGCCATAGCGGTTGCGGTACTGAACGTGCACCCGGCGAGTGCCGGCTCCGTAGAGGACGATCTTGCGCTGTGGTTTGGTGAGCTTGGACCAGGGCTTGTCCATGCTGAAGCCGCTCGCCTCGGCTACGGCCTTGAGCACGCGCGAGAAATACTCGGTGCGAGCTCCCGCCCATGGCCCGATGGCCCCTTGCGCGATGGACAGGTCCGGGTTGGGCACGACCAGGTCTGGGTCGACCTCGAAACGGGTGCCGAGCCCGTTGCACGACGGGCAGGCACCAAAGGGCGAGTTGAACGAGAAGCTGCGGGGCGCGAGCTCGTCCAGGGAGATCCCGCAGTGGACGCACGCCAGGTGCTGGGAAAAAGTGAGCACCTGCTGGCCTTCACCCCCGTTGTCGGCGCCGTCGGCGATCCCGTCGTCGGCAACATCGGCAACCTTGGCTGCCATGGCCTTGGCGGCCCCGTTGATCCTCCGCCCAGCTTTGGCGGACTTTCCGTCTGGCATCAGGAGAATCTCGGCTATCCCCTCGCCGAGGCGCAGCGCCGTCTCGATCGAGTCCGTCAGGCGACGCTCGATACCGTCGCGGCGCACGAGGCGGTCGACGACCACTTCGATGGTGTGCTGTTCGTAACGGGCGAGCTCGAGAGCCGACCTGTCGGAAAGCTCGATGAGCTCACCGTCCACACGGGCCCGCGCGTAACCCTGTTTGGCCAGGTCGTCGAGAAGGGCCGAGTACTCGCCCTTGCGGCCTCGCACCACAGGTGCGAGAACCTGGAACCGCGTTCCGTCGGGCAGGTCGCTCAGGCGGTCGACGATCTGCTGAGGGCTCTGGCGGGTGACAAGCCGCCCGCAGCTCGGGCAGTGGGGCTGGCCGATACGGGCATAGAGCAGCCGCAGGTAGTCATAGATCTCCGTGACGGTCCCGACCGTCGAGCGGGGGTTGCGGGAGGCGGACTTCTGGTCGATGGAGATGGCAGGCGACAGTCCCTCGATGAAGTCCACGTCCGGTTTGTCCATCTGCCCTAGGAACTGTCGGGCGTAGGACGACAGTGACTCGACATAGCGCCGCTGGCCCTCGGCGTAGATCGTGTCGAACGCGAGCGACGACTTCCCCGAGCCCGACAGCCCGGTGAACACGATGAGCCGGTCGCGGGGAAGCTCTATCGAGACATTCTTGAGGTTGTGCTCGCGGGCCCCGCGAACAACGAGGGTGCTTGGCACGGCCGCAGACTACCGAGCGCCCTGGGCCGACGAGCCGGGACCCGTCCCGAACAGGCCCGTAAGTCCGGTTGCCCGGCTCAATGTCCGAGCGGGGTCTCGAGCGCTCAACCGACCTCCCTCAGCTCCCTGCGAAGGGACCGGATCTCATCTCTCAAGCGGGCCGCGTACTCGAAACGCAGCTCGACGGCGGCGGCTTGCATCTCACGCTCGAGGGTCGCGATCAGCCTTCCGAGCTCGTCGACGGGAAGCTCGCCGTTGCCGGCGCCGCCCCTCACGGACACATCGAGCAGGTCGGCGGCCCGCTCCACAGCTCTTCTCCCGGCGCGGCGCGACCGATCGGACCCGGCACGGCTGGGCAGGGGTGAGCCGGCAGCGAACCCGTCACCGCCGGCGCCTGCGGCACTGCGGAACTGGGCGACAAGGTCGGTAACGGCCTTACGGATCGTCTGCGGGTCGATCCCGTGCTCCTTGTTGTACTCCTGTTGCACCAGCCGGCGGCGCTCGGTCTCGGAGATGGCTCCCCGCATCGAGTCCGTGATCACGTCGGCGTAGAGGATGACCCGGCCGGAGACGTTGCGCGCCGCGCGGCCCATTGTCTGGATGAGCGAGGTCTTGGAGCGCAGGAAGCCCTCCTTGTCGGCGTCGAGGATGGCCACGAGGGCAACCTCGGGAAGGTCGAGGCCCTCACGGAGCAGGTTGATGCCGACGAGCACGTCGAACTCGCCGAGGCGGAGGTCCCTCACAATCTCGATCCGCTCGATCGTGTCGATGTTCGAGTGCAGGTAGCGCACCCGCAGACCCGTTTCCAGGAGATAGTCGGCGAGGTCCTCGGCCATCTTCTTGGTGAGGGTTGTGACGAGCGCACGCTCGCCCCGGGCGATCGTGGTGTTGATCTCCGCGATCAGGTCGTCGATCTGACCCTTGGTGGGCTTTATGACCACCTCGGGGTCGACCAGGCCGGTCGGCCGCACGATCTGCTCGACCACCTGGCTCGAGACCGATATCTCGTAGTCCGACGGGGTAGCCGAGAGGAAGACGCACTGGTTGATCCGAGACTCGAGCTCCTCGAATCGCAAGGGCCGGTTGTCCATGGCCGAGGGGAGGCGGAAGCCGTGCTCGACGAGGACCTCCTTGCGGGACCGGTCGCCCGCGAACTGCCCGTGGAGCTGGGGGACGGTGACGTGGCTCTCGTCGATCACGAGCAGCCAGTCCTCGGGGAAATAGTCGAGCAGGGTGTAGGGGGCCTGGCCGGGGGCGCGCCCGTCGAGGTGGCGGCTGTAGTTCTCGACGCCGTTGCAGCTGCCGAGCTCGGCGAGCATCTCGAGATCGTGTTCGGTGCGCATCCGCAGGCGTTGGGCCTCGAGAAGCTTGCCGCCCAGCTCCAGTTCCCGCAGGCGCTCGCCGAGCTCCACCTCGATGGACGCGATCGCCAGACGCGTGCGCTCGTCGCCTGCGACGTAATGGGTGGCAGGGAAGATCAGCAGTTCCTCGAGATCGCCGAGCAGCTCCCCGGTGAGCACGTCGAATCGGCTTAGGCGCTCGACCTCGTCGCCGAACAGCTCGATGCGCACCGCGTACTCCTCGTAGGCGGGATGGACCTCGATCGTGTCGCCGCGGACACGGAACTTCCCCCTCACGAGGTTCGCGTCGTTGCGTTCGTAGTGCATCGCCACGAGCCGAGACAGCATCGATCGTTGGTCGTGGGTCTCTCCGGGCGAGAGCAGGAGGATCTGGTCCCGGTATTCCTCGGGAGACCCGAGCCCGTAGATGCACGAGACAGACGCCACGACGATCACGTCTTTTCTCGTCAGGAGGCTCGCGGTCGTGGAGTGCCTCAACCGGTCGATCTCGTCGTTGATCGACGAGTCCTTCTCGATGTAGGTGTCCGAGGAGGGCAGGTAGGCCTCAGGCTGGTAGTAGTCGTAATACGAGACGAAGTACTCCACCCGGTTGTCCGGGAAAAAGCCGCGCAGCTCACCGGCGAGCTGGGCCGCGAGCGACTTGTTGGGGGCGAGCACCAAGGTCGTGCGCTGCACCTTCTCGATGGTCCAGGCGATCGTTGCGCTCTTGCCGCTCCCGGTGATCCCGAGCAACGCCTGGAAGCGGTCGCCACGTTGTATCCCGCGGGCCAGCGCCTCGATGGCGGCGGGCTGGTCACCTGCCGGCTGAAAATCGGAGACGACGCGGAACGGAGGCACCTCGGCATGGTACCGAGAGGGTGTGCGCCGGCGAGCGGCCGGGCGGAGCTTGTCAGGCGCCGCCACCCCCGTCCCCGGAAGTCCGCTCTGGGGCCAGGCCCTCGATCCAGGTCCAGGCGAGCCCGACCATCTCCTCGAGCTCGGCCAGGGTGCCCGTGTTCATGATGACGTAGTCCGCCCGGGCGATCCGCTCCGAGCGGCTGGCCTGGTTGGCGATTCGCGCCTCGGCGTCGGACCGGTCCATCCCCCGCCCGGTCACGAGCCGTTCCAGGGCGAGCTCTACCGGTGCGTCCACGACGATCACACCCGCGAGACCGTAAGGATCGGGTGCGGAGCCCTCCACCAACAAGGCGATGTCCAACACGACCACTCGTTTGTGGGTGGCCATCGACGCAAGTCGACTCGCGATCTGCGCGCGGACCTCGGGATGGACGATTGCGTTCAAGTCGGCGAGCGCCGCCGGATCGCCGAAGACGACGCCGGCGATCGCCCGGCGATCAAGGCCGCCGTCGGGAGAGACCACGCCCGGACCGAAGCGCTCCACCAACCTCGCGTACGCGCTCCGCCCGGGCTCGACGACTTCTCGCGCCACCTCGTCGGCATCGATCAAAGCGGCCCCGCGCTCGGCCAGCATGGCGCCTACAGTCGACTTCCCAGCACCGATCCCGCCTGTGAGGCCGACGACGATCAACGTGCACGCCCAAGCGCGGACTCAGTTTCGGCCGGCACCACTGGTGCCTCGCCGGGCGACGACATGGGCGCCTACACTAACCGGGCCGTGGCTCGTACGGACAGGACCCGCCCGCGTTGGCTGCGAGCCCTGGAGATCGGCCTCCTGGCCGGGTTCGCCTACGTCCCCCTGCTCGCGACCAAACCGGGAATGCTCGCCGACGACACCAAGCTGTACCTCTACCTCGATCCAGGCCGTCTGCTCAGCTCGGCGATGTCGATGTGGGACCCGTCGATCGCAGCTGGCACCGTCACTCACCAGAACATCGGCTACCTGTTCCCCCAAGGGCCTTTCTACTGGGTGTTCGCTCAGCTCGGCGTACCCATGTGGGTGGCGCAACGGCTCTGGATGGGCACCCTTTTGTTCGCGGCCGGAACCGGGGTCCGCTACCTGGCAAGGACGCTCGGCCTCACCGGCCCGGGCCCCGTGCTAGCGGGACTCGCCTACGCGCTCAGCCCTTATCTCCTCCAGTACATCCAGCAGACCTCGGCGATACTCCTGCCCTGGTCGGGTCTCGGGTGGCTCGTGGTGTTCGCCGTGCTGTCCGTACGGCGGGGCGGGTGGCGCTACCCTGCTCTGTTCGCTTTGGTGGTGGCCCTCGTCGGGGCGACCAACGCGACTTCGCTGATCTACGCAGGCATCGCCCCGGTTGCGTGGCTCGTCTACGCCGTTGCCGTGATGCGTGACGCACCGGCGCGGCGCGCCTTCAGTGCCGGGGTGAAGATGGGCGTGCTCTCGTTCGGGGTCTCGCTGTTCTGGATCGCCGGGCTGCGAGTGGAGGGCGCGTACGGCGTCAACGTCCTCAAGTACACCGAGACCCTGCCGGCGATCGCGGGGACCTCGCTCGCCTCAGAGGTCGTCCGCGGCCTCGGCTACTGGTACTTCTACGGGAGCGACCGGCTCGGGCCCTGGAAGCAGGCGGCCGTCAGGCTCGAGGAGAGCGCCTGGCTCCTCACTACGAGCTTCGCCGTTCCGTTGCTCGCCGGTCTCGGCGCCGTGTTCTCCCGGTGGCGCACAAAGGCATTCTTCGTAGCCTTGATCCTCGTCGGGGTGGTGCTGGCGGTGGGTCTTCACCCCTACAGCGACCCGTCGATCATCGGCCGCGGCCTCAAGGCGTTCATGTCCGGCTCGTCGGTCGGGCTCGCCTTGCGTTCGAGCGACCGCGCCACGCCGCTTGTGGTGCTCGGGTTCGCCGTGCTCCTCGGCGTGGGTGCCACGGCGCTTTGGTCCCGATTCCCCCGCGTCGGCCTCGGCGCCGCTTGTGCGCTGGCGGCGGTGGTTGTCGCCAACGCCACGCCGTTGCTGCAAGGAGGCGCCCTCGCGGAGAACTTCTTGGCTCCCGAGAAGATCCCCTCGTACTACGCCCAGGCCGCGCGGTATCTCGACGCTCAGGGGAACTCCACGCGCGTGCTGATCGAACCCGGACAGAACTTCGCCGCCTACGACTGGGGCACTACCTTCGACACGATCTGGCCCGGCATCATGACCCGGCCCGAGGTCCTGCGTGAGCAGACCATCCAAGGTTCGTACCCGACGACCGACCTCCTGCAGGCTTTCGACCTCACGCTCCAGCAGGGCACCTACGAGCCCTCGACGCTTGCGCCCATCGCGCGGCTTTTCAGCGCCGGCGATGTGGTGCTGCAGTCGAACCTCGCCTACTGGCGCTACAACACCCCGCGCCCGCAGGAGACCTGGGCCCTTTTCGATCCCCCACCGGCGGGCATCGGCAAGCCTGTCGGGTTCGGAAAGCCCGTGCCGGTCACGGCGCCGGCTCAGTACAGCCTCACCGACGAGGAAGCCCTGGCGGAGCCCGCGAACGCCCCCTGGCCGCCGCCGATCGCGGTGTTCCCAGTCTCGCACGCCCGCCCGATCTACAGGACAGAACCGGCCTCGGCACCCGTCGTGATCGACGGCAGCGGGGCCGGTGTCGTCGCCGCGGCAGCCGCCGGACTGCTCGACGACAACCCCACCATCTTCTACGCCGGGACACTCGACTCCGACGCCAAGCTGTTGCGCGAGGTGGTCACGCCCGCAGCGCAGCTGGTGCTCACCGACTCGAACCGCAAGGTGCTGCAGCGCTGGTCCTCGGTGAGCGACAACATCGGCGAGACGCTCCCTGTCGAACCCGAGCCCTCCCGCCCGGACCCGACCTCGGTGGCACTGCCACTGTTCACGAACGTGCGACCTGCCGCCGAGACAGTGGCCGTCTACTCCGGAGCCAGATATGTGGCGGCCTCCGGCTATGGCAACCCGGTCACGCTAACCCCCGAGGACAGGCCGGCAAATGCCTTCGACGGCAACCTCGACACCGCTTGGAGCGTCGCCGCCTTCTCCGATGCGACAGGCAACTGGCTGCAGGTCCGCCTCGAGCATCCTGTGACGACCGACCACATCGACCTCGTCCAGGTGCTGGGCGCCACGGTCAACCGCTGGATCACCCGGGTCACCCTCGAGTTCGATGGCTCGCACGCCATCTCGGAGAGTCTGAACGACGCCTCCCGGACGGCTGCCGGCCAGACGGTCCGCTTCCCGGCCCGCTCCTTCACGACGCTTCGGATCACGATCGACGGGACCACCTGGGCGGGACGCAGCTCGATGCTGGCGGCGTCTGGGGTCGGTTTCTCCGAGGTACGGATTCCCGGCGTGAGCATCGCCGAGACGATCCAGATGCCTTCGGACCTGTTACGGGCGCTCGGTGCCTCCTCGCTGTCGCACCGTCTCACCATCGTGATGACCCGAGACCGCGTCTCGCCGATACCTCCCCGCTCCGATCCCGAGCTGGCCTTGAGCAGGACCTTCTGGCTCCCGACAGCTCGGGCGTTCTCCCTGAGCGGCACGGCGCGCGTGTCCGCGCTGATCCCCGACAACGAGATCGACACCCTGCTCGGCGGTCCCACGGTCTTTGGAGGAGCCGTCATCGGCTCGAACGAGCGGCTTCCCGGTGACTTGAACGCCAGGGCCGTCTTCGCCTTCGACGGCAACCCGAAGACCTTCTGGAGCCCCGGCTTGGACGGGCCGGCCCAGATCGGCTCCTGGATGCAGGCATCGCTCACCCGAAGCGTCAGCTTCGACCACCTCGACCTCGAGCTCATCGCCGACGGGCGCCACTCCGTGCCGACAAGGATCAGGATCACCACCAACACCGGGGGTGACGATCTCGTCGCGGTGCCGCCGGTGCGTGACGGCAAGGCGATCGACTCTGTGGTCAGCGTCCCTGTCAGTTTCCCGGTGCTCACCGGCAGCACTATCCGGTTCACGATCGAGGCCGTGCGCCAGGTCACGACCATCAACTGGTACACACGAAAGCCGATCGTCATGCCGGTCGGGATCGCCGAGATCGGGCTCCCCGGTGTCCGCTTCACGCCCGAGCCGGTCAAGGCGCGCATCCCCACGGTCTGCACCTCGAAGCTGCTGCGCATCGACGGCCGACCGGTCTGGCTCGAGATCTCGGGAACCGTAGGCGCCGCCGAGAAGCTACAGGGCCTGACAGTCTCGGGATGCGGGCCTGACGCCAAGGGAATCGTTCTCGGACCGGGCAGTCACAGCCTCGAGGCCACGGAGGGGAAGGTCACAGGCTGGGACCTCGACCGGCTCGTGCTCGACTCCTCCCCCGGAGGCAAGGCTCTGGCTCCGCGCCAAGGCGGCACCGCGGCACCGGCGCCCGGAACGATCGCCACCTCCGCGACAACGGCCTTGGCGACACCTGTGGTCCGCCTCCTCGCCTCGAGCGCGACATCTGCCAAGCTCGAGGTCACGGGCGCCACCGGTCCTTTCTGGCTCGTCCTCGGCGAGAGCCTCAACGCCGGCTGGCAGGCGAGCGGACCAGGCGGGAAGTCTCTCGGGGCGCCGTCACTCATCGACGGATACGCGAACGGCTGGTACGTCACGCCACCAAGCGGGACCTTCGTCGTCACGCTCCGGTTCGCCCCGCAGAGGATCGTGACCGCGTCCATCCTCGTGTCCGGCGCCAGCCTGCTTGTTTGCCTGGTGCTCGGCTTGGTTCCCATAGGCCGTATCCGGCGCCGGCGCCGTGGACCCCACATAAAGGCCACGAGCACCGGCGAAGCGGCTGAAGGCACGCCGGAAGCCCGAACCGCGGGCCTTGCTCACCGCGGGCTTGCCGACACCTCGCCAGCTCTGGGAGCCACTTTCGCGGCCGAGGGGACGGCGCCCGGCTTTGCTGTGTGCGTCCTCGTCGCGGCGGTTTGCGGTGGCGTGGCGATGCTGGTTCTGCCGCCACCGTGGGCCCCCTCCATCGCCGGCGCGACCGGCGTCGTCTCCTTCGCCGCCCTGCGTTGGGGTGGGGCGCGGATGATCATCTGTCTTTCGGCTGTCGCATGCCTCGGCGCCGCAGGCGCCGTCACCGTCTTTGACCAGGTTCGCCATCATTACTCGCCCGGAAGCGACTGGCCCCACAATTTCGAGACCGCCGGAGTACTCGCGTTCATCGCGGTGGTGGCACTCGCAACCGACTCCGCCGTCGAGCTCGCCCGGCGGCGGCGTCACGCAGACCCCTCGCAAGACGGCCCGCCGGCCCGATAGGTCCAGTTAGCATCGCTGCGTGGAGGGGAGCCACTTGGGAGCCGAGGGCGCAACCCTGCGGCAGAAGAGCCCGGGCAACCGGCTTCGCCCCTATGTCTCGCGCTGCTCCTGGTTCGACATGGCCGGCTGGCCCCCGGGGCGCCATCGGGGCCTGCCCGGCGCCGGCGTCGCCTTGGTGCTCAGTTGCAGCTCGCCAGTCGTCGTGCGTCGCCCCGGTCAACCGGACCTTGCCGGAACGGCGACTGTCGCCGGCCTCACGACCAGTCCCGTCGAGATCCTGCACGACGGCACCCAGCAGGGTCTTCAGCTTGAGCTCACCCCGCGGGGCGCCCGGGTCCTGCTCGGGGTTCCTGCGGCCGTGCTCGCGGACGGCGTGTTCTCCCTCGAAGAAGTTGTGGGGCGCCGCGCGAGCGAGCTGACCGACCGTCTCGCGGAGACGGCCGGCCCTGGCGAACGGGCCGAGGCGCTCGAGACGGTACTGACACGGTGGTTGACCGAAGAGAGCCGCCCGCGGGCCGTCGACGCCGTGTGGCACCGACTCGTCTCGTCTTGCGGTGCCGCCCCGATCTCAGTCATCGCCGCCGAGGTCGGATTCGGCCGCCGCCACTTGAGCCAGCTCGTAGGTGCCGAGCTCGGCATCACGCCGAAAACGGCCGCCAGGATCCTCCGGTTTGACCACGCCCGAAGGTGCATCAGTTCCGGCCGGCGTTCCAGCCTGGCTCAAGTGGCGGCGGCCTGCGGGTATTTCGACCAAGCCCACCTGTGCCACGACTGGAAACGGTTCGCCGGCTGCACGCCCCAGGAATGGATCAAAGAAGAGCTCCCATTTCTCCAAGACAACGTCGCTCGCGCCGACCCAAGCTGAGTCGCATGGACAAGACCACGATCCACGTCACCACCGCCGTCAGTGCCACTTCACCCGACAAGCCCCCGACGATCTGGCCGAGCGTCCCGTATCCCGACCCGCAAGCGGCCATCGACTTCCTCGTCGGGATCTTCGGCTTCGAGCCGACCGCTCTCATCCCGGGCGAGGCGCCCGGCAGCTACGCGGAGATCGAACTGCGCTGGCCCCACGGCAGCGGCGGCGTCATCATCCGTGACTGCGAAAAGCCGGCCCCGACCGGGCTCTACGTCGTAACACCGGACCCTGACAGCCTCTACGAGAGGGCAAGAGCGGCCGGGCTCGAGATCACCCGCGAGATCGAGGACACCGACTTCGGGAGCCGGACCTTCACCGTCGTCGATCCCTGGTCGGTCTCCTGGAGCTTCGGCACCTACCCGGGCAGCTGAGCTCTCCCGCGCAAGACGCGGCTGCGGGCATCGGCGACAAGAGCCTCGAGCGCCCCGCGCGCCGTCACCTCCCACCTGAGCCCGGTGACGTGCTGCGAGGCGGCGCGGCCGAGCCGCCGGCGGAGCAACGCATCGCGAAGGAGCGCCTCGAGATGCTGCTCGAAATCGTCGTCCCGATCGGCCAGCATGCCCGTCACGCCGTGTTCGATCACGTCGACATGTCCCGGGATCCGTGTGGCGACCGCCGGGGTCCCGCACGCCGCCGCCTCGCTCACCGTCATGCCCCAGCCCTCCCGTAGCGAGGTCGATGCGACCACCCACGCCCGGCGGTACAGATCGACGAGCTGATCGGCGCTGAGCCGCCCCGGCATCGAGACATAGCTGTCCGCACCAAGCTCCCGCAGCCTTGACGCGAGGTTCGAGCGCTCCGTGCCCTCGCCGACGATGATCGTCTCGAGATCGGGGACCTTCTCGCGGACGCGCGTCAGGATCCCTATCAGTCTCGGGAAGTTCTTCACCGGAACGAGGCGCCCGACGGCGACCACGAGGGGCCTGTCGGAGCGTTCACCGCCCGGCGAGTAACGCGGGTCGATCCCCGGGGGCACGACGCTGACGCGGTCTGCGCGAACACCTGGCAGGCGAACGATCTCGCTGCGGGACGACTCGGAGAGCGTCACGATCCGTGACGTGCAGTAGAAGAGCGGGGCAAGACGTGACTCGAGCAGGTTGCCTGCCTGCGCAAGTGGCGACGGCAGCACCATCGGCCACATCTCGCCGTGCACGTGGTGCAGGAACACGACTCTCGGCAGACGCGACCAGACCGGGCTCAGCCAAGGCATCCCGTTCCAGATCTCGACGAGCCCGTCGACCTGCCCGAGACGGCCCGTGGCGATGTCCGCAGGTCCGGTCACGAACACCGCATAGCGCCCGGACTTGCGCACGACCCGGTAGCCGTCCCTTTCCACGAGGCCTGATCTGCCGGCCACCGACGAAGTCCTGAGCACCACGTCTATGCCCGCCGACGCCCATCGTGTGGCCACCTCGTGGGCGTGCAGCTCGGACCCGCCCGCCTCCGCGTCGTCGATGTCCCTCCACGCGAGCATGGCCACCCGGCGAAGGCCGGCGTCGCGGGCAAGTTCCGCCAGTTCGGCGCACGCGGGCACGGCCGGTGGGCCGGGAAACTCCGGGGCGGCGCCGGCGGCCGCGGCTTGTGGCTTCGCAGCCTTCAAGCCGGACCTCTTGGGAGAAGGAGATACCCGACGTCTCATCTGGCCACAGTCATGAACCAACCGGCATGGGCACAGCCCGGCCCGTCCCGGAGCTGTCCGGCGGCGCGCCGCTCGGCTGTCTTCCGATCTGCTGCTCGTGGTAGTCGGCATCGACGTTCACGGCCCACGTGTCGAAAGGCTCACCGTAAAGACTCTCCACGGTCAACATGGCGGTCAGCATCGAGTGGTCCTGGTTGTTGTAGCGATGCATGCCGTTGCGGCCGACCGGATGCACGTTGGGCACCTCGGCCTCCAGCCATCGCCGGATCGCCTGCACGTTCAGGTCATAGCCCGCGTCGTACACCGGGTACGCCTTGGCCATCCTGACGACAAAGCCCTTCTCGACGTCGCCGGGCCCGATCAGGCCGAGCGTCTCCAGCTCGGCCGTCCCGAGGGCCACGAGGTCCTCGTCCGCCATCGACCACAAGGTGTCGTCCTCGAACACGAAGTACTCGAGCCCGAGACAGGTCCGGCCCTGCTTCACGAGATCGGGGGACCACGCGCCGAAATTCTGGACACGCCCCACGCGCACGTGCTGTGAGTGCACATAGATCCAGTTGTCCGGAAAGGCGCGCTCGGCCGGCAGCACGAGCGCGACGGTGAGGAAGTCACGATGACGAAGCGAGCGCGCGGCCTGGCGAATCTCCTCCGGTGCCGGCGGGTCCATCGCCTGGACGAGTTCGGAGAGCGGCATCGACGAGATCAGGTGGTCGAAGGGCCAGGTCGCGGTCGCGCCTTGGTCGTCCGGCGTCGCAGCGGTGGCTTGCCCACGGGGCGTGCCGGACGATCGCGTCACCGCCGAGACCGCGCGGCCCCCGGACCGCTCGATCGATTCGAGCCGTGAGTTCAACAACACCTCCGAGCCCCGGTCCTCCACAAAGGCCCGGGCCCGCTCCCACATCATTCCCGGGCCGAGGCGCGGGTAGTGGAACTCCTCTATGAGCGAGGTGACAGGGGACCTCTTGCGGCCAGGGGCCAAGGCGTGACTTATCAAGTTGCCGAGCGTCAGGCTCTTGATCCTCTGCGCTGCCCAGTCGGCCTTGATCTCGGCGGCAGGTATTCCCCATACCTTCTCGGTGTAGGTCTTGAAGAACTTCCGGTAAAGGCGCCATCCGAAAGCCCGGGCGGTCCAGCCCTCGAAGGTGTCGAGGTCGCGTGGGGGATGCAGGCGCACCCACAAGAACGACAGGCCGCAGCGCATCGCTTCGATCATCCCGAGACCCCGCAGGGCATTGCCCAGGCGGATCGGGTAGTCGTAGTAGGTCCCCTCGTAATAGATCCGGCTCAACCGGCGCCTCACCAAGAAGTCGTCCGCCCCGAGGATCTCGCGCCAAAGCTTGTCGACCTCGGGCACCTTGGTGAAGAAACGGTGCCCTCCGATGTCAAACCTCCATCCCTCCCGTTCCACCGTGCGCGCGATCCCGCCCACGACGCTGTCCATCTCGAGGACCGTGCATGTGACGCCCCGCTTGGCCAGCACGTAGGCGGCCGTCAGACCCGCCGGTCCGGCACCGACCACCACGACCTGGCCGGGCCCACCGCGCTCTGACGAAGGCACTGGAGCGCTCGAGTCGTCCGCTCGGCTCATGGTCGGGCCATCATCGCACGAGCGGTCCGGACCGGCTAACCCTGGCCGCATGACATGGCTCAGGGCACGTACTTGCCGAGAAAGGCCGCCGTCGCGTAACCGACGAGCAGCAAGCCCGAAAGGACGATGACTACTCGGTAGGTCATTCGGCGACTCGTCAGCATCGCCGCGGCAATGGCGAAAGGGAAACAGCCGAGGCCGTACCGCTCGAGTGACTCGAGGTTGGAGGCGGTCAGCACCACGACGAGCACGGCGACGGTGTACCAGCCATAGGCAGCCGGGAGCCGCCGTACGATGAACACTGCCAACGCCAACAGCACGACGGCCCAAAAGGCGTGTTCCGCCGTGCCGAGATGGGTGAGCTGCACAAGGTCGCGGGCGTCGCGGGCGAAGGTCACGACCGGATCGGCGGCTGCCCCCCGCCGCGACCGTGCGAGCTGCTCGCGTAACGGGAGCAGGAAGCTCCCGATCACCTCCTCGGACCAGGCGAGATACGCCACGGCACCGGCCGGCGCTGCCAGCACCGAGCCGACGCCGAGGACTCGTTCTCGACCGCCGAGCACAGGCCAGCTGTTGTAGACCTCTATCGCGGCCGGGACCACCAACAGCATCCCGACCGGCCGGCACAGCCCGGCGGCGACAGCCGCACAGATGGCAAGGGCGTAACGGTGCTGTCGCAGTCCGAGGAAGGTCACGAGCGAGGTCAGCAGCAGCAGGGACTCCGCGTACCCCATCACGAGCACGAAGGCAGGCGGCGCCAGTGCGAGCAGCCAGACCGCTCGGCGGGCACACGCCTCGTCGCCTAGCTCGACCACGACAAGGCGGTAGAGGGCCGCGAAGGCGGCCAGCGAGGCGACGTTGGCGACGGCGACCACCGACATGCCGGCAGTCATGCCGGGAACCGCACGCAGGGACCTCGCGAGCACCGGCAGCAAAGGGAAAAAGCGCAGGGCGGCTTTCCCCAGGTTCTCGTAGCCCTGGGCGGCGATCTTGTCGTACCAGCGGGCGTCCCAGCCGAGCAAGCCCGAATAACTTGCGTTGTGCGCCGCCGCACCCAGCTTGAAGATGCCCGACGAGAGCCTTGCGGCACCGAGGGCGACGAGCACGATCGCTCTCGAGACGAGGAAGGGGACGACCGAGGCTCTTAGGGCTGGCGACGTGACTTCCCACTGCGCCCTGGCGCTGCGATGGGTGATCGTCCTGTCGCTCACGACGGTGCGTAACGATAGAGGTTCTCGCCCTCGAAGATCTCGAAGGGCGTGTCCGACCCCCTCTCGCCGACGATCTCCCGTTCCGGCCGACTCGCGGCGAGTTCGGCTGCAATTGCCTGGCAGTCGTTCCCGAAGTTGAGGTACCCGGGCGCCCACACGTACCAGATCACATCTCCCGGACCGGCCCGCGACTGAACGAGCCTGACAAAAGCGCGCGTGCTCGCGTGCTCGACGGTCGCGGCGTAGTCGACCCAGTTCACGATCTCCGGCGCGTTCGCGCGGGGGAAGGCCACCTCGTCGAAGCGATCGTCCAGCGCGCGGCTCACGGCCGGCCCGAGCTGATCGGGGCAGAAGGCCACGACGTCTCCTGGGCGCCCGCGGGCGAGCACAAGAGAAGCCACCTGGGCGGCTTGTGTCCGGGTGAGGAACGCGTTCGGGATCGAGGCCGCGAGGCCGAGGGCGATTGCGACCGCCACGACCCCTCCGCGCACGCGGCGATCGGCCAGCGCAGTCACCCCGTATGCGACCACGAGGAGGCACGGCGTCAAGATGACGGCGGAATAACGGTCCGCGAACGTGCTCCCGGTGAGCTTGCCGGCGATCAGGGCCATGAGGAGCGTCCCCGCGGACACAAGAGCCAGGCCGCGCACTCCTGGTCGCGTCCTCAGATCGAGAACGACCCGGCGCCCGTCCAGCGCGCGGCCACCGATCGCGAGCAGCGCCAGGAACGCCAGCACCAGGGCCAGCGCCCGGCCGGCGTCGGAGTCGCCGCCGGCGAACTGGGTGAATGTGTACACGAGCGCCGTGAAGTCCGCAGGAGTCGCCCAGGGCGTACCCGTGTGCTGCAGCTGGAACAGGAATGTCGGTACCCATGGGCCGAAGGCGCAGGTTCCGCCGGCCAACGCGACAAGGGCCACACGGCAGCTGTGCGAGTAAGGGCCGGACCTGGCGCAGAATGCGGTGCCGATGGCGGTGACGGCCACGAAGTACAACGCCCAGTAATGGCTGTACTCGAGCCCGCAGGTAACGGCCGCCAGGGCCAGCCCATTTAGGACCGTGGGCCTGCGAAGCACTGCGATGAATGCCAGTACGCCGAGACTCGACAACGCGATGACTAGCGAGTACATACGGGCCTCGGTGTCGTAGTACACGGCGAACGGCGAGGTGGCGACGAGCAGGGTCGCCGTCCAGGCCACCGCCCGGCCGGCACGCTCGCGGGCGAGGCGCTGCGACGAGGCGTCTTGGCCCTCCGGCTCGGCGCCGGTCGGCCCGGCCGCTCGCCAGGATTGCGAGCCGACCTTGTAGCCGGCGACCCACACCACAGGCAGAGTGAGAACACCGAGGACACCCGACAACGAACGCGCCCCCAGGTCGCTTGTCCCGAACACCTTCATCCAGAAATGAAGCAGCACGTAGTACAACGGCGGCGCGCCGTCGTGGCGAAGCAGATGTGGGATCAGGCTCAGTGGGGCCTTGGCGATGTTGACTGTCAGCGCCTCGTCCAACCACATGGGCGACGGCGTCCAAAAACGCAGCACGACTGCGCCGAGGAGAACAGCCGCACATGCCGTCGAGACAACGGTCTGCTCGAGGGTTCTCGGCGGGGCGGCCTTGCGCTCCTCAGTCCTGCCTGAAGACGGCGTCGGCACCTCGGGTGACCGCACCGGCGCGTTCACCGGGTGCATCGACCGCAATCTAGCCGCGGCCTTCGATCCTCAATCGGTTACGGGAGCACGTCGCGGTCCCGAGCGCTGCCTGGCCCACACGACATCTCGCCGAAGCGGACGGTGCGGACGGTCCTAGTCGACGGCTGGCGCCTCGTCGGCCTGGGCCGACGGTACAAGAGGCTCGTCGGTCCCTTCCTCCTCGGCGGCCTCGTCGGGCAAGGTACCGACCTCGGCTGGCGAGATGTCCTCCTCGCCAACGAGCGCCCCGACAGAGATGTGCTCGGCCTCTCCGGCCGCCGCGGTGTCGGCGGCGTCGCCAGGGGGCTCCTCGGGGCTCGTCGCCGCGCCAGATTGCTCGAGGGCCGTCGCGGTCGCGGCCTCGTTGGCCGCGAGGAGGTCGGCCCAGGCCGCCTGGCTCTCGGTCTCCGGTGTGAAGTCGGTCGCCGAGTAGTCGTAGCCGATGTAGTTGCCTTCCGCGTCGTACGCGTGCTCGCCGAAGGCCTCGCGGTACTCCTCGGCGACCTCGCCGCCCTCGGCGGCCTGCTTGATGGAAAGGCTGATCCTGCGACGCTGGAGATCGATGTCGATGATCTTCACCCAGAGCTCCTCGCCCGGCGTGACGACCTGCTCGGGCAGGTCGACGTGGTGCGCCGCCATCTCCGAGATGTGCACAAGGCCCTCGATGCCATCGCCCACCTGCACGAAAGCGCCGAAGGGAACGAGCTTGGTGATCCGGCCGTAGACGAGCTCGCCGATGCGGTGGTTGGTGGCGAACTCCTGCCAGGGGTCGACCTGGGTCGCCTTCAGCGACAGGCTGATCCTCTCCTTGTCGAGGTCGACATCCAGCACCTGGACGTTGACCTCGTCACCGACGGCGACGACCGACGAGGGGTGGTCGACGTGCTTCCAAGACAGCTCCGAGACATGAACGAGCCCGTCCATCCCACCGAGGTCGACGAAGGCGCCGAAGTTCACGACCGACGACACGACGCCCTTTCGTACCTCGCCAGGCTTCAAGTTCACCAGGAACTCGCCGCGCTGCTCGCGCTGGGTCTCCTCGAGCCACGCGCGCCGTGACAGCACGACATTGTTGCGGTTCTTGTCGAGCTCGATGATCTTTGCCTCGAGCGACTTGCCTATGTACGGCTGGAGGTCGCGTACCCGCCGAAGCTCCACAAGCGATGCCGGAAGGAAACCGCGTAGGCCGATGTCGACAATGAGCCCGCCCTTGACGACCTCGATGACAAGGCCCTTGACGACGCCGCCGGATTCTTTGACCTTCTCGATCGTGCCCCAGGCGCGCTCGTACTGGGCGCGCTTTTTCGACAGGATCAAACGGCCCTCTTTGTCCTCCTTCTGGAGCACCAGAGCTTCGATCTCGTCGCCGACAGAGACGACGTCGTGGGGATCGAGGTCATGGCGGATGGACAGCTCACGTGCCGGGATCACACCCTCGGACTTGAAGCCGATGTCGAGCAGCACCTCGTCCTTGTCCACCTTCACGACCTTGCCGGTGACGACGTCCCCGTCCTCGAAGGCGACGATGGTCTGGTCGATCGCGTCCTCGAAGGACAGCTCGCCTAGGTCGTCCTCTACGACCTTGCGGGGCACATAGACCCCGTCGGCGTCGAAGGTGCCGTGACGCTCCTGGTCTTCGGAGAAATCAGGTGCACTGGTGCTCATAGTGTCGGACATGGGAAGTAGGTCGCTCTCTTTTCGGACAGGTCGTTGAAGACGACGGGCGCGCCGGCCGCCGCTGACGATTTGGATTGGGCTTCGAATAGCACTCGTTGGTGCGCTGCCGACCAGTACTTGGTCACCGCCGTAATGGTCGCGCAACAATGGTACCTGTCTGGGGGGCCCCGATCACAATGTCACTCGAGCGGCTCGCCCTGGACGAGGGAGTCGGCCATGTCGAACTCGGCGCCGGAGTCCCCGGCGGGCTCCTTGCCCGCCGCCCAGCTGTCCCCGATCGCCACGTGCACAGCCATGGGGACGCGCAGCTCGAAAGCGTGTTCCATGGTCTCGACGGTCAGCGCGAGGACCTCGTCGCGCTCGGCCGACGGCGCCTCGACGAGGATCTCGTCATGAACCTGGAGCACGATCCGGCTGGAGAGCCCGCGCTCGTCGAGTGCGGCGTCCAAGCGGACAAGCGCGACCTTGAAGATGTCAGCCGCCAAGCCCTGGATGCCGGCGTTCATGGCTTGGCGCTCTGCTGCCTGGCGCACGCGGAAGTTGGCCGAGTCGAGCTCGGGCAGGTAGCGGCGCCTGCCGAGCAGGGTCTCGGTGTATCCGCGCCCGCGGGCTTCGGCAACTGAACGCTCCATGTACCTTTTCACGTTCGGGAAGGCGGCGAAGTACTGCGCAAGGATCTCGGCGGCCTCCTCGACCCCGACGCCAAGGCGCTGGGAGAGGCCGTAGGCCTCCATCCCGTAAGCGAGTCCGTAGGAGATCATCTTGGCCTTGGATCTCATCGCGAGCGTCACCTCGCCCGATTCGACGCCGTAGACCCTGGCGGCGGTGGCGTTGTGGATGTCGAGCCCGGAACGAAAGGCCTCCACGAGGCCGGGATCGTCGGACAGGTGTGCGATCACGCGCAGCTCGATCTGGTCGTAGTCCGCGATCAGAAGCTCGCTGCCGGCGCTCGGTACGAAGGCCTCGCGAAAACGGCGGCCGATGAGGCTGCGCACCGGGATGTTGTGCAAGTTGGGCTGGTCCGACGAGAGCCGGCCGGTGCGGGCGACGGTCTGATTGAACGATGCGTGAATGCGCCCGTCGGGTGCGACTTCGGCGAGCAGGCCCTCGCCGTAGGTGGAGCGGAGCTTCTCGACCTCACGGTAGCGAAGCAGGGTCTCCACCAAGGGGTGGGCGTCGCGCAGGCGCTGAAGGCTCTGGGCGTCGGTGGAGTAGCCGGTCTTCGTGCGCTTTTGCGGAACCAGCTGCAGCTTGTCGAACAGGATGTGGCGCAGCTGCGGAGTCGAGTTGACATTGAATTGCTCACCTGCGAGCTCGTGGACCTCGGCCTCCAGCCTTCGAGCCTCGGAGGTCAGCTCGTCACTTATGGACCGCAGCTTGTCCATGTCGACCGCGATCCCGGCGAGCTCCATCTTCGCCAGCACGCGGATCAGGGGACGCTCGACGTCCTCGTAGAGGCGGGTCGCCCCGGTCTCATCCAAGGCTCGGCGCAGTCCGGGAACGAGTCGGCCCAGCATGGCCACCTGCGCCGCTGCCTGCGCCGCAGCGGCCGGCGGGCCGGCATCCTCCCCCGTCTCGTCACCGGTCGGGCTCCCGCCGCCGAGGTCAAAGCCGAGCTGTTCGGAGCGGAGGCCGCCTTCATCCGGGGCTTGGGCCGAACCGAGGGTCGGCACGAGACCGGCCAGTCCCGACAGCGAGGCCTGGCCTTCACGGGCGTCGAGGAGGTAGGCGGCCACCGCGGTGTCGAGATCGAGACCTGTCATACGAACCCCGAGCGGCTCGAGCGCGCGCATGAGTTCCTTGGCACGATGGGCCACCGCGCGCCGGGTACCGTCCGGCCGCGCGCCGAGGACATCTCCGAGCGCCTGGCGGATTCCCGGCTCAATGATCTGCCTGCCCTCCAGAAAGCCCACGACCAGCGGCCGGCTGTCGGCCTCGGCGGTGGCGTCGGGCCCGCTCTGGCCGGTGGCGGACGCGCCCAGGTCCTCGAGCGAAGAAAGAGCGAGTCCTTCTATGACGGACCGGCCCGCGGCGCCCGACCACACGGCCTCGACGGCGACCGCTGCGGATGAGGCGGCAAGCGACGCGAGCCATGTGCGGGCGGCCTCGGGCTCCTCGAAGGTCAGGACCTGAACAGCACGAAGAGCAGTCCCGCCGTCGTCCGCGGCACTCGCAGCGAGGTTGCCCGAGGCGTCCGCCCCGGCGGCCAGCGGTTCGAGGCGGTCCAATTGCTTGAAGATCCGGTCGCGGGGGCCGCGGATCTCGAGCAGGTCGAACAGGCTGCGCATCTCCTCACGATTGGACCGGCCGAGCACGAGGTCCTCGGGTGCGCACTTGAGAACCACGTCGCGAACAAGCGGCGTCAACTGCAAGTTGAGGCGCACCTGTTGCTCGTGCTCGGCCAGGGAGGCTTTCAGCTTGGCGGTCTGGTCCCCGAGGTGCGCATAGAGCGTGTCGACGTCGCCGTAGCTGTTGACGAGCTTGGCCGCGGTCTTCTCCCCCACTCCGGGGACACCGGGCAGGTTGTCGGAGGGATCACCACGAAGCGACGCCAGGAACGGGTACAGTGCCGGCCTTACCCCGGTCCGCTCTTCGATTCCTGCTTCGTCGTAGAGCACGTAGTCGGTCACGCCGCGGCGGTTGTAGAGGACCTTCACGAGCGGATCGCACACAAGCTGGTAGGCGTCCCGGTCACCGGTCACGATGACGACCTCGTGGCCCTCGGCGGACAGGCTCGTGGCAAGCGTGGCGATCACGTCGTCGGCCTCGTACCCCTCGGCGTCGACGGCCGGGACGCCCAGGGTCTCGACCAGCTTGCGGATGAGCTCGATCTGCTCTAGCAGGGGTTCGGGCGTGACGGCGCGGCCCGCCTTGTAGCTCGGGGACAGGCCGTCACGGAACGTCGGCCCGCGACGGTCGAAGGCCACCGCCATGCCGGTTGGCGACTGGTCCTCCAAAAGCTTCGCGAGCATCGAGGCAAAGCCGTAGACCGCCTGTGTCTCCTGGCCGGACGCCGTGGACAGCTGGGCCTCTTGCAAGGCGAACCACGCCCGGTACGCGAGCGAGTGGCCGTCGAGAAGAAGGTCGCGCGCCACTAGTTGCATGCTAAGCCGGACGTGGCCGGCCGTGACGGCTCAGGGGACGATCTCGCCCCCGACGATCTTCTCCGATATCTCCCGCATGGTCGTGCGCTGGTTCATGGCCGTCTGCTGAATGAAGGTGAACGCGTCGGCCTCGCGCATCGCGTGATCGTCCATGAGCTTGCCCTTGGCCCGGTCGACCCAGCGCCGCGTCGCGAGCTGCTGCTCGAGATTGCGCTTGTCGTCCGCCAGTGCAGCATTCTCCGCCTCGAGCGCCTGCATCTCGTTGAACCGGGCGAGGGCGACCTCGATAGCGGGCAGCAGCTCGTCCTGCTGGAACGGCTTGACGAGATAGGCGAGCGCCCCTGCGTCACGCGCCTGCTCGATCAGGTTGCGCTGGCTGAAAGCGGTGAGGATGAGGACCGCGGACGCCCGCTCGGCGTTGATCTCGCTGGCCGCCGACAGCCCGTCGAGTCCCGGCATCTTGATGTCGAGGATCACAAGGTCAGGCCGATGCTGTCTCGCGAGCTCGACGGCCTCGTCGCCGCGTCCGGTCTCACCGACGACGTCGAAGCCCTGCTCCTCGAGTATTTCGCGCAGGTCGAGGCGGACGATCGCCTCGTCCTCGGCGATCACGACGGTTCTGGCCAACAGGTCCACTCCTTTGTCGAACTCATCCCTCTTGGTTGTGTGATTGCGCTCACACTACGAGCTTGGAGAGCAGCTCGTCCTGTGCACGCTCCAGCTCGGCGACCCGGGCGCTGGCATTGTCGCGACCGCGGACCATCGCCTCGGCGTGACGCTGGGCATCCTGCCAGTCGCGGTCGGCGAGCGGCGTCTCGGAGACGAGCGAACGAATGCGCGCCTCCTCAGCCGTTTCGAGGAACACGTCGAGCTGCTCCTCGGCGACCGCCAGCTCCTGTCGGGCGCGCACGAGGCGCGCGTGCACATCCAAAAGGCGGCGTTCCACCTCGTCGCGCTTCACACAGGAAGTCTACGACCAGGTCTCGGAGTTGCTCGCCATCGGCTCGTCCGACGACGAAGGCACAGTCGGCGCCTTCAGCGCAGCACCGCCATAGCGGCGAACCCCACCGCACTCACCGCCAGGGCCAGCACGTCGATCCTCATGAACGGGTGGGTCTCAGGAGCGACCGTGGGCACGCCACCTCGGGCCTCGATCGCCTCTGCGATCTCCCGTGCTCGCCTGAGGGCGTTGGCGAGGGCACCGAAGACGACTTCGACGGACTCGTCGCCCAGCTCCCTCAGGGATCTGGGATTGGCCGGGCGACGAGCCCGCCGGGCCGCCCGCAGCACCCGCGCCTCTTCGAGCAGCAACGGCAGACATCTGATGGAGAGCGCGATGGCGCCGACAAGCTCGTCGACGGGCACGCGAAGACGGCGCAACGGTCCGAGCAGCCTCCCCAGAGCCGGCGACAGGTCCGCCAAGGGCGTCGTCCAGCCGAGCAATGCGGCGCTCGCCAACACGTCGACACCCACCATCGTAAAGCGGGCGAAGTTGCCGAGACCTCCGAGGCCAACTGTTAGCGAGCCGAGGTGGACCTCGGGCGCACCACCAGAAACCAGGGCGAGCACGGCTCCGGCGATCAGGACGCCGCCGAGCCACCAGGGCAGCCTCGGGCTGATCCCCCTCGGCAGGTGCGCCGCCAGGAAAGCAATGAGCACCAGCGCGCCGACGATCCCGATCGACTTCCACGCCGGCCACAGCAAAAGCCCGATGGACAGCGTCCCGAGGGCGACGAGCTTCGTCCCCGCCCACAAACGGTGAAGCGGGCTCGACCCGGGCACGAACCGGACGACGTGGATGTCGCCGAGCTGAAGGTTGCGGGCGCGCCTTCGCTCGGCCGCAGTCTCAAAGAGCCCGGCGCGCGACGAGCCGTTAGCGGTCACGTCCCGCTCCCAACGTTCCGCTCGCCCGCCACGCGCCCCGCCTCGAGGGTGACCATTCGATCACCGAGCAGCTCGGCGTTGTCGAGATCGTGGGAGACGACGACGGTGGCGATACCGCGTTCGTCCCGCAGCGAGGCGAGAATCGACGCCAGTCCCTCGCGAGCCTCATCGTCCAGTCCTGCGTAGGGCTCGTCCAGCACGAGCAGCACGGGATCGCGTACGAGCAGCCCTGCCAGCGCGACGCGCCGCTGCTCGCCACCGGAGAGCTCGTCTACGCGCCTGGGACCCATCGTCACCGGGTCGAGACCGACTGACCGCAGAGCCGCTGTCGCCCGGTCCTTGTCGGCGCCGTACGCGACATCGGACAACACCGTCGGGCGGATCAGCTGGAGACGCGCGTGTTGGAACGAGATGCCGACCGCGCCGGTTCCGGCGACAACGGGACGGCCCTCGAGCAGGACCTCACCCTCGGTCGGCACGAGCAGGCCGGCGAGGATCCAGGCAAGTGTCGACTTGCCCGAGCCATTGTCCCCGGTGACGACGATGCCCTCGCCTTTTTGAAGATCGAGATCGATGCCCTCGAGAGCGCGACGAGCCCAAGGCGTCCCGTTCGCGTACACATAGCCCAGCTCCCGCAGGCGGAGGAACGAGGGCCGGGGCTCGAGGGACCACTCGGGTTGGGTCGGCCGGCTCATCGCGGCCGGACGCTGCGCCGGCCTCGGGCGCGCTCGGGTGGCTGGAGTGGCCGCGCCTTGTGGCGCCGAAGGTATCAACCGCCCGCCGAGCATGAGCAGCGTCGAGTCCGCCTTCGCCGCTTCTGCTTGGCGGTGTGTGACGTGAACCACAGTGATCCCCGCGGAGGCCAGCAACTCGAGCAAGGCGACAACCTCTGCACGACCCGGGCCGTCGATCATCGCCGTCGCCTCGTCCGATATGAGAAGGCGCGGTTCGCGGGCGAGACACGCTGCTATCGCGAGCCGCTGCAGTTCCCCACCCGAGAGCCCGGCCGTCTCTCGCTCCTCGAAGCCCGCGAGCCCGACCCGGGAGAGCAACGCCTCCACGTCCGGCCGTGGCGTCGGCGGCAACCCCCAGACGACGTCGTCGCGCGCGCGGACCCCGAGCACCTGGCTCTCGGGTCTCTGAAAGATCATCGAGGTGCCTCGGGGCACGCCGAGCCCGGGATCGCCTGCCCGGCGCACCGTGCCCAAAGTCGGCGACAACCTTCCGGCTATGAGACGCACGAGTGTCGACTTGCCCGAGCCATTCGGGCCGACGACAGCAAGGAACGACTTGGGCTGGACGCTCAGTGACACCTGTGCGACGGCCCACCCGTTGGCGCCGGGATACTGGTACGAGACTTCATCGAGCTCGACTGGTACGGGCGCGAGCCCTCCGACTGGAACAGACGCCTCCCCATGCCGTGCGACCGGCCCACGCACGGTCCGCGGGGACGGTTCCGCCGGCGGCGGCGAATCGTGCTCCAGGCGCTCGAAGAGCGGCCAGAGGTAGCGCGCACAGAGCGCCGCCGCCAGCACGATCGCCAGGAGCTCGAACAGGGGCACCGTCAGCCACCAGTGACCTATGACCCATCGAAGCGTCTTGTCCCCTGACGAGGCGAGCGAGCCCGCACCGCCCAGCTTGAGCCCGGCGCGAGCGTCCCGCCACAAGATCTCCACTTGCGCGAAAGCCAAACGCCGAAGGCCCGGTGACAGCGTCTCTCCCAAAAGGGATATCAGTGCCACCGGAATCCCGGTGGTGAAGAACGCGATGAGTACAGCCTTGGCCGGGTTCCAGTGGCGACGGTAGGCGGTACCGACGGCTAGCCCGAGCGAGCCTGCTATAGCCGTCTCGACGACGATGCCGACGCCGCCGACGAGAAACGAGACCGCGCTGGCCGCGAAGATCGCGACCACCGTTGTCCGCGCCCGCTGGCGGGCCGCGAGTGCCGCGAAGGGAACGATCGCCAAGCCCTGGAAGGCCGCGCCGACGAGCGGCACGAACCAACCGAGCACCTCGAGGACGAGCCCCAGGTCACCGAGGACAGCAGCCTCTGCGAGCTCGGAGGGCCGCAGGGCACCCCGCAGCTCGTGACCGACTGCGCGCACAGCTGTTCCCGCGTCAGGTGGAAATGCGCCCCCGCCTTGTTCCGAAGTCGACCCGACACCCACCACGACCTCGACAGATGCGGGTGCGCCTCGCCGAGACGGATCCCCGGCCGTGACGTCTCCCATCACCTTCAGGTTTGCAGGTCCGAGGGGTGACCGGGGTGCACTGGGCCAGCTACGCTCCTTACCGGCCCGGATGGCGGAATGGCAGACGCGGCGGCCTCAAAAGCCGTTGTTCGAAAGGACGTGCGGGTTCAAGTCCCGCTCCGGGCACTCCGACGCCGACACAAAGTCGCAGGTGACAGGCTTGCGTAAGCCGTTGCGAGAGGCCAAAAACCGCCCGATGATCACATTTTGATCACAACGCCTCGCCGTGATCACAACGCCTCGTCGACCATTGCGGCGACCGCGGCGGCAGCCTCCGAGTCGGCATCCTCGAAGAGGTGGCCGTAGCGGTCTTGCGTGAAGACCAATGGATCGCAAAACGTCATCACTTGACACCGGCGCCCGAGCGCGGCCTCGTGATCGAGCTTTTGGGCGGCTGCCTGCCGGGTCGTCGATCGGCATGCGAAGCCGAATCTCCACCTGC
>JBEKGS010000023.1:0-42428 GCA_050012675.1 Acidimicrobiales bacterium | reverse complement strand
GGCTACAGCTTCTCGGGCTGGAACACCGCCTCGGGGGGAGGGGGCAACGCCTATGCCGACGGGGCCACCTACCCCTTCACCCAGAGCGCCACTCTCTATGCCCAGTGGACGCCCAACGCCTCCGGTCCGCCGCCCTCCGGACCGCCGCCCTCCGGCGGCCCGCCCTCTACCCCTTCGCCCCCCACGGTCACAGGGATCTCACCGAGTTCCGGCCCAGTCATGGGAGGGGTTTCAGTCACGATCACCGGCACCGGATTCTCCACTGTCCCCGGAGACACCACGGTCGACTTCGGCACCGCCGTGGCCCCGGAGGTGAGCTGCTCCTCGGCGACAAGCTGCACCGCCGTGGCTCCGGGTGAAGCGGCCGCCACCGTCGGTCTCACCGTTACGACCGCGAACGGCACCTCGACTCCGTCGCCCGCCGACGAGTTCACCTACGTGCCGGTCCCGGCGGTCTCCAAGATCACGCCGGCCAGCGGTCCAACGAGGGGTGGGACGAAGGTCACGATCCAGGGAAGCAACCTCTTAGGAACGTTCGCGGTTCATTTCGGATCGAAGTCGGCAACAAGCGTGCGTGTGGTCTCGTCATCTGAGATCACGGTTGTCGCGCCCTCAGGATCCGGCACCGTCTACGTCTCGGTTTCCACGGTTGGAGGCTCCAACCAAGTAACTGCCACATCCAAGTACACCTACGTGCCGCCTCCGACGATCTCCAGGGTCACACCCGTGGGCGGATCCAGCAAAGCCGGCAGAGAGGTCACGATCTGGGGAGCCAACTTTGTCGGCAAAGTCACGGTGAGCTTCGGCGGCAGACGCGGGACGGGCGTGCGTGTGGTCTCGTCATCTGAGATCACGGTCACCGTTCCGCCGGGGTCGGGCACCGTCCATGTCACGGTGACCGCTCTGGGTGGTTCGAGCAGGATGACCGAAACCGCCTTGTACAGCTATTGATACGACGCCGGCCCGTCGTCGGCCGTCATCACCCGCGCTCAGGAACGACCGATCTAACTTCCAGGACCCTCGGGCGCGCGTGGGAGCATCGTCACGGACGCCAGCGGGATCAGTACCAGGCTGTCGTGACCTTCTCGGTCTCCAAGGTCTTGGACTGGTAGCTCTTCGCGTACCGGACAGTCCAAGGTGTGGCCTTCCCGTCGGGAATGCTCGCCCAGCCTTTGCCCGGTATGCAGTAGTAGTTCAACGCCACCTTGTCTACATCTACCCCGGTTCCGGTGTCGGTGATGCAGCGAACGCCGTTTCCGAGCTGGTCGGCCCAGACCCACGGCTTGCCGTTGGGATGCTTGGCCGCCTTGGGGATAGGCGCCGTGAGGTCGAACCGAGTGATCTCGCTCCAGGGCGAAACCATGCAGGCCAGCTGCGTGACCGTCTTCGTTACGGGGGCGAAGCAGGGATCGTAGATGATCGACTTGTCTGTCATGCAGCGGTAGGCATGGCTACTCGAGACGGCGATCGAGCTTGTCCAACAGGTGCCCTCGACTGTGCCCGAAACCTTCAACCCTGCCTGCAACCTCCCGTTCGCGAGCCACGGATAGATGTTCTCGGTCTTCGTGGTCGGCGTGCCGGCGCCGGCCGCCACGGGTGTCGCACCGCATAGGGCAGCGAGTGCCGCCACGACCGCGGCACTGCTCCACCATCGCCGACCTGTTGTCATGTCTCCCTCCGGTTCTTGCCGGATCGTACCCGCAGCCGACGACCAGTCCTCACTTCTGTTCCGCGTACCTGCCGCACGGTTGAGACGGCCTCCAGAGGGCTCCGTTGGTGACAAGGCCGCCGTGGCTTGTCCAGCTGATTCACTGCCCGAACTAGCCCACGGCGGGCATCGCAAAGGGTCTCAGTCAGAGCTCGCCTGACACTAAACGCGGCTTGTGAACAGTCAAAGCGTGAGGGGCCCACCTGATCGCCAAGAGGGGGCCGGCTGAAGCCGGCCCCCTCCTCTCTAGTGCTGAAGCACACTCGCTACTTGCGGTGGGGGTCCTTGGTGACGACTAGGACCTTGCTCGCTGAAGTCGAGCTCATGTCGGTTGTGCTGCCCGTGTAGAAGGCCCAGAGACGGTATGTGCCCGGCTCGAGCGCCCGCTTCGCCAACATGACCGAACCGCTACCCGAGTTGAGCTTGATGACAGCGGCGAACCCCATGCGGAGCTCCAAACTCGCCGTTGGGCAGTAGTGGCCAAAGGTGCGGCAGGGCTGCGCCATCACGAAAACGCGTCCTGTCGGGGCGGGGCCCGAGTTTGCCGCGACTTTGACTGAGAAGCTCTCGGCTTGTTCATTCCCGAAGACGACACTCGTCGTAGACAGCGCAAAAGTGACGCTCGTCGCTTCCTTCTTCGCGGAGCCTGAGGTGGGGACGACCGCATTCGACGGGCTTGAGGCAGAGCCGGTGCCGACGGCATTGGTGGCGGTGACCGTGAATGTGTACGAGTCACCGTTGGTGAGCCCAGTCACCACGCAGGACAGTGGTCCGGTCGTCCAGGTGCAGGTCTGGCCGGCGTTGCTCGACTGCGTCGAGTCAGCCGCGATGACCTTGTAGCTGGTTATGGCCGAACCGCCTAAGTTCGAAGGCGGAGTCCAGCTGACGGTCGCCGAGGCGTCTCCGGGAATGGCATTCACTGCGCTAGGCACACCTGGAACAGTGCCGCCGGGGATAATCCAAGTCTCATTCGACGCCGGCGAGTTCCCCACGCCGTTCACAGCAGTCACGGTGAAGTAGAAGATCTTCCCGTTGGAGAGGCCCGTCACGATGGCGCTAGTCCCGTTGACAAGGACGTTTCCGTTAGCCGGCGTCGAGTAGTTTTCGCCGCCCGGGCTTGTCGCCTCATAAACGTTGTAGCCAAGAATCGCCGAGCCGCCATCGACAGGGGCCGTCCAGTTGAGGGTGGCCATATTGTTGCCCGGCACCGCGGTCAGGCCGATGGGCGAGGCTGGGGCCGTGGGGTTCGCGGCAAGAGCCGCAGTTGCTCCGACTACCGATCCGCCGAGAGCCGCGGCCAACGCCAGCGCACCCACTAGAAATTTCGCGCTTTTCATCACTTTGCTTTCCTCCTTCAAGCAAAAACATTACGGCTTCAAATACAGTTGGTTACGAAGTTATTACCTACCCCACGAGAAACGGATGTAAACATTCCGAGCTAGTGTGAGGGCTCGAGAAGATCTGTCCGGAGAGCATCAGGTAAAATGCGCTAGGTAGGACTCCTCCATCTCGAGGAGCGTGGGGCCCGATATTCCCGGCCTGGAGCGTTCGATACCCCAAAGCCGACGGCCTGGATGCCCCGGTCTCAGGCTCAGCCTGTGACCGGGGTCTTCTCCTCGCAGCTAATCCGATACCCCTCTTTCCGGAAGAGAAACATTCAATCGATTCAACGCTGCCCTCTAATGATGTCGCCGAGGCAAATAGCAGCTGGGAGCACCTTCGCCGACCCGGAAGATGGAGTGTGTTTATTGCGCCGCATGGAGGGAAGTTTGGGGTATCCCGCTAGGAGAACCCTCGGGAGGCGCTGTCGGCAGCGATCGCGTCGACGGACCAGGCAAGGCGGGCGGGATTGCGCGCAGCGGCGCGCTCAAGGTTCTCGTGCTCGGGCGGATCGCTGTCATCGACCTGGCGCAGCCGGGCTGCAGCCGAGAGCAGCCAGCACGCTTGACGTCGCGCCTGTAGAGAGCCGAGAAAAGCTGGCGACCGTGGTAGACGTCCACGACATCAAATCGGTCGACCGAGAGCGGACCGAGTCCTCGACGCCAAGAAGAACCCGAGGCTGTGACCTAAGACCTGGCGCGGAGCCGATGACGATGACGACCCCCCACACCCGCAGGAACTCTCCCCCCGGCGCAACAGCGGGGCGGGACCGCGTCCGGACCGCCCCGGTACCAAGGCAGCAGCTGGCGCTTGGAGGCAGTGATCGTGGCTCACCCCGCCAGGTCGTATGATTGCCTCCAGCCCTTCAGTCGGGGCTAGAGAATCCCTCGCCGCAACGAGCGCCCATCGGGCAGGTCGGTCGCCGATGTTGGAGAGGAGGTGGCCCCGGTAATGAGCGTCTCCGAGACCGAGAGCATTTCGTCGGACCGCCGTCAGGGTGTTGCACTCAGCCACTCCCTGCTCGAGAGCGTCGAGCACGAGTTCTTCAACTCGTCTCCCGACGGCGTCCTGTTCATCGGCAAAGACGGCTGTGTGTTGACGGCCAACCGTACGCACGCACGTATGCACGGCTACGACTCGCCCGACGAAGTGATCGGCGTCCATGCGACGGCCCTGCTGGTCCCCTCCGATCGGGACCGGGCGCACCGGAACATCGAGCGCCGCCTGAGCGGGGAGGACATCGGCTCGACTGAGTACGAGGGGCTGCGTAAGGACGGGACCACTTTCTACGTGGAGATCTCGGCAGCGGTGCTGCGGGATCCTGGCGGTGAGATCTTCGGCTACGTGTGCATCACTCGTGACAGAACCGAGCAGAAAACTGCCGAGCTGTCCCTGCGCGAAAGCGAGGAGCGGTATCGGGTCTTGTTCGACGGCGCCATCGAGGGCGTCTATCAGGCTTCGCTGGAAGGAAGCAACCTGAGAGTCAACCAAGCCTGGGCCGAGATGCTCGGGTACGGCTCCGCTGTGGACGCGATGGCCGAGGTTGTCGACACCCGACAGGTCTGGGCCGATCCTGAGCAACAGGCAACCTTTGTTGCGCTGCTCAAGGAAAAAGGAGTTGTACGCGGCTACGAATGCCAGTTCGTCCGCAAGGACGGGCGCCGCATCTGGGTCTCGATCAACGGCCGCGTCGTGCTTTCGCCTGAAGGCGACGAGGAGTCTTACCAGGGTTTCGTGGAGGACATAACCGAACGCAAGCTTGCACAGGAAGTGTTGCGGGAAAAGGACGCACAGTTCCGTAACTATGTGGAGAACGCCCCGGTGGCAATAATCGTGACGCGCCAGGGACTGTGTCTCTACGCAAATCAGGCCCTCGCCGAGATGCTTGGTGCCGAGAGCGCCGAGGAACTTGTCGGAGGGTCCGTCTATCAAGGGTTTGCTCCTCAAGCGCAAGAAGAGAGCCGGGAACGCACCCGACGCCGGTCTTTAGGAATGGCGACGCCCTCCGATTTCGAGTCCGTCCTTCAGCGCACTGACGGATCCGTGTTCCCAGTCCACGTGTCCATCGGGACAGTCCAGCTTCAAGATGGGAGCGCAAGTATCGGTTTCATAACCGACATAACCGAACGCCGACGAGCAGAAGAGGCGTTGTCACAGAGCGAGGCCATGCGCGACGTGGCCGAACGCGTTGCCCGTGTCGGCAGCTGGCGGTGGCAGTTCGACCCCACCGCCTTCTTTTGGTCGGGGGAGCTCTTCGAGCTGTTCGACGTCGACCCGGAAGCCTTCGACGGCGATGTCATGACGACACTCCAAGCGCGCATCCACGCCGATGACCTGGATGCCTTCATGAGCGTTCGCGACGGTGCCTTGGTGACTGGACAACCGCCTCCGATCGAGTTCCGCGTCGTCCACAGGGATGGCAGCGTGCACTTCCTTCACGGCGAGAGCACGGCCGAGCGCGATGCGACCGGCAAAGCGGTCGCCATCGTCGGCTACTTCCAGGACGTGACCGACCGCCACGAATCCGCGGCACGACTCATGGCTGCCGCCTTCGAGTGGCGCGCGACCTTCGATGCCATGAGCGACTCGGTCTGCCTGTTCGATCGTGACGGCAGGATCGTGCGTTGCAACGCCGCCACCGTGGCCCTCACGAGCCGTGACTTCCCCGACATCATCGGTCACTACTGCCATGAGGTCTTTCACGACAACGACTACGCCAACTGCCCGCGAAGACGTGCGTTCGAGACCGGACAGGCGCAGACCGAGATCATCGAGCGGGGCGGCGCCTGGCTGCGGATCATGTTCACCCCGGAGAAAGACGCCACCGGTCAAGTTGTCGGCGGCGTCCACATTGTCACCGACATCACCCAGCTGCGCCGTGCCGAGCAGGTCGCGAGCGAGCGCTCCCACTTCTTAGAGGAGCTCTTGGAGGCGATCCCGGCACCGGTCCACAACAGCGACCTCAACTTGCGCTATGTCGCCTGCAACGAGGCTTACGCCCAAACTCTCGGGCTCTCCAAGGACAAGGTCATCGGCAGGACCGTCTACGACCTGCATCCCGCGGAGGCTGCCCGGCTCTACGACGCCTCCGACAAAGAGCTGCTCGCCCATCCCGAACAACCCCTCGAGATCGTCTTCGAGACGAGCGCCGCGGACGGCACCCCGCGTTACCTGATGACCCACAAGGCGGTCTACTCAGACGTCACGGGAAAGCCCGCCGGCATCGTCGGGGTCAGCTTCGATGTGACCGAGATACGCCAGACCCAACAGGACCTCGCCCAGAGCGCGGTCAAGCTGCGACAGACCCTGGAGGGAGCCGTCGCCGCCCTCGGTGCCACAGCAGAGCTGCGCGACCCCTATACCGCCGGCCACCAGCGCCGCGTGGCCGAGCTCGCCTGCGCTATCGCCCGCGAGCTCGAGGTGGGAGAGGCCTGCTTGGAGTCGCTCAGGGTGGCCGCCCTATTGCACGACATCGGAAAGATCGTGGTGCCTGCTGAGATTCTCTCCAAGCCCGGGCGCCTCACCGAACCGGAGATGCAGATCATCCGCCAGCACGCCGACGCCGGTGCGAACACGGCCGCCCTCATCGGCTTCGACGGTGATGTGGCCGAGATCATCCGGCAGCACCACGAGCGCCTTGACGGCTCGGGTTATCCCAAAGCCCTGCGCGGCTCGGACATCCTCCCCGAGGCACGCATCCTCGCGGTCGCTGACGTGATCGAAGCCATGGTCAGCCACCGCCCCTACCGCCCGGGCGTGCCCATTGAGGTCGCCTTGAGCGAGATCGAGGACGGGGCCGGTACCCGCTACGACGCCAAAGCCTGTGAGACGGCCATCGCGCTCATCGCGGGGCACAGGTTCGAGTTCTCCAAGTAGGCCCGATGTCCCGAGTCGGGCGATCCTCAGGTGGAGCACCTTGAGCATCGCGCCGGTCCCTTCAGGTCGGCCTCGCCCGGCGCACGAGACCGACGAGGGGGCTGCGAGCACAAGAGGTTGCCGCCCGCCGTCGTGCCCTGGTACTTGTCACCTTGTCGCTACGGTGCCGGACGGGGCCGCGAGGCTCGGTAGATGACGCCGCTCCTGCGTTGGGCTCGCCTCGACGACGTCGTCTTGCGATCTCGGGTGCTGTGTGACGATCTCGCCCATGGGACCGGCGTCCCGACGCTGAGCCGCGAAGCCAGGATGCTGCGGGCGACGCACAATGCGATCGGGGTGTGCGAGCTGGTCTGTCTTGGATACCTGTGGTTGTGCGTGATCACGAGGCGCCGCGACGTCAAGCTGAGGCTTGCCGTCGCCGTTCTGGTCGGTGAGGGGATTGCCCTGATCCTCGGCAGGGGATGCCCGTTGGGCATCTTTCAACGTCGAGCCGGGGACGATGTGCCCATGTTCGAGCTCTGGTTCGGCCCGAGGCTCGCACCGTACGCGGTGCCGACGTTCACCGTGATCGCCGCAATCGGTCTGGCGCTGGTGCTGGCTCGACGAACGCCCGATGACCCCTACTGCCAGCTCATGGCGAACGCGGAGTGATGACCTGCAAGTCCCTTCAAGCTGAGCGATCGCGGTCCTTCGAGGTGGAAGGCGCCGCCGAGGCTCTCCTGGACCGACTGCGACACGAGGATCTCGCTGCCGCCCGCCGCGCTCGCCAGCCTGGCCGCGACAACGACGGTCCGGCCGAAGAAGTCCCCACCTTCGGCTTTGGCGTTGCCACAGTGCATGCCGATACGCACTGGTACACGGAGACCCGCCCAACCGGCGCTCAGGGCACGCTGGATAGACGTAGCACAGGCAGCTGCTGAGCCTGTGGCCGGGAAGGCCAACATGAAGCCATCGCCTTGGCCCTTCACGACGCTGCCACCGAAGACGGCGGTCTGCTGCCTGACGACGCCGTCGTGCCACTCGAGCAGGTCCAGCCAGGCTTTTTCGCCGAGGGACTCCATGAGAGCGGTAGAGCCTTCGATGTCGGTGAACATGATCGTGACCGAGCCGTCACCGGCCAGTGCTCCCACGGGCGCCGGCTCGTCACGGACGATGGAGAGGATCCCGTCGACGTCCGTGGTCATCTCGACGCCCAGGGTCTCCTCGTTCGAGATGCCCAGCGAGGTGTGCCACTGGACGATGCGCCAAAACGCCCCTTCCTCGTGCAAGACGACGGTCGTCCTCGCCAGGAAGGGATCTCTTCCCTCGACGACCGAACGGACGCGGCATCCAATCCAGCCAACCGTCCCCTCCTTCCAAGCAGCGAGCCTCTCTATGTCCAGCTGGGGCTTCAACCCTGTCGCCGCGAGCTCTTGGAGCTGCACCCGCCACAGGGCTGCCAGGGCCTCGTAGCCCTCCCACCACTCGTCTGGGTCAGAACCGATTGCCAACGAGCCGGGCTCTCGGGAGAATGCGTCGACCACGGCGTCGCCATCGTGGACGTCGAAATTCCTGAGCATCCGCTCCATAAGCGAGACTAGTTCGGGGGCTTCTTCCATTCTGCGGACGATAGGGCTTATTTCGAAGCTGGGCGGCCCCGGTGTCCAGCTCAGAGGGCAGCGCGCCTCACTTGATCGTCCGGGTAGCGTTCCACGGGGCTCGAGGTCCACCCCGCCGACCAAGGACCGGTCCCACCACCGTGCTGGACGCCCACACGAATGGCGTCCAGGGAGGCGAAGATGATTGTTCACTCGCGCGTCGAAAGCGCCAACCTTGCGGGCAACCTGCTAGGAGATCCAAGCGAGCGGGACCTGTTCGTGTACCTGCCACCGGACTATGAGGACTCCGCGCACCGGTATCCGACGGCCTATTTGCTCCATGCCTTCGGCGAGAACGCCGAGGAGCTCGTCCACCCTCCAACGGACGGGCTGCGATGGAAACCTCCCATCGAGGACGTTCTGGACCCTGTCTTCGGCCGCATGGGCACTGCACCGATGATCGTCGTCATCCCCGACGGCTCGACCCGTTACGGGCATGGTCAGTGGGTGGACTCGCCGGTGAACGGGAACTTCGAGCAGTACTTGCTACGCGACGTCGTCGCGCACATCGACAACAACTACAGGACTCTCCCGGAATCGAGCCGCCGCGGCGTGCTCGGCTTCTCATCGGGAGGCTTCGGGGCATGGAACATCGCCTCCGCCAATCCGGACACATTTGGCGCGTTGGCGATGCTTTCGGGTGATTCGTTGTTCGACGTGACTCACAGGACGGTTCTCTACGACTACCTGAACAGCATCTGGCCCGAGGCGCCGGGCGGCCCCGTCGAAGGCAACGACCTGTCCCACGTCGTCTACGCGTTGTCGGCGTGCTACTCGCCTAACCCCGACAACCCGCCTTTTTACGTCGACCTTCCTGTCGCTTTTCCGACCGGCGAGCTGATCGAGGAGGTCTGGCACCGCTGGCTGAGCTTCGATCCGGTCGTCAACTGGCGCGGGCGCCTCGACAATCTCCGCAAGTTGAGCGGCGTCCTTCTGGATGTGGGCAGCAACGACGACCACTACCTGCAATGGGGGCACAGGCTCTTGAGTCACCACCTGAGCGAGGCAGGTGTGGAACACCGGGCCAACGAGAACACGGGCAATCACGGCGGCCGCTCCCGTGAGCGATTCCAGGTGGCGCTTCAGTGGCTGGCACAGGTACTGACCAGGAGCTGAAATCTCTCCCCGGTCCCCTCGACGAGCACGGGCTCGTCGTCAGCCGCGCGACGATCGCGCAATGGGTCGCCTGGATCGCGAGCATCGTTGCCAGAGGATCGACGCGAGCGCTCTACCGCGTGACGGTCTCCGGCCACGATGAACGTCAACCTTTGTTGACACACCACTTCTTGTAAAGATATCTTGACATCGTGAACGAGTCGCTCGACGCTTCCGGGGGCGACGTCGAGCGAGACGTCCTCCTCCTGATGCTGCGGACCAATGCCGAGCTGCTGATTGATCGCTTGGGGCAACGGCCCAGCACAGAGCAAGGCGCGGCGATCGCGGCCCTGGCCGCGGCCACGAGCCTCGGATCAGTCCTCGACGACGTGGTCGTTGCCCTCGTGCGCGAGGCCCGTTCGGAAGGCAACTCATGGGCAGCGGTCGGCTATGCGCTGGAGGTCAGTCGTCAGGCGGCGTTCCAGCGCTTCGCCTCACGTATCGGAGAGGTGACCGGAACGGGGGACGAGACACTGACTGATGCGCCCGAGCGAGCCCTAGGAGCCCTGCGTCGGTTCCTCGCCGGGGAGCACGAGGAACTGCGGGCCGAATTCAACGAGCGCATGAAGGACGCTTGTCCCGTTGGCCTGCTTGACTCCGTGCGCTCCAAGCTCGTCGGCGAGTTGGGCCAGGTGTTGGAGCTGGGGCATCCCTCGGTCACCGTCCGGTCCGGTTACTGCGTCGTCGACATCCCCATCGCCTACCAGAAGGGCAGGCGAAAGGGCCGCCTCGCTTTCGACTCCGACGGCGCGATCGCCGGCTTCTTCGTGCTCATGGAGGGCGTGCGCTGACTCGGAGCGCTGGACGAATGCCTGAACCCAACCACCCGGTCCACCAGAAGGAGAAGACATGACACCCAAGAGCGCACATGAGGCCCAAGTTGCCGCGGCGCGCGTCACTACCGATCGCCGCCGCGGCTACGAAGGCGTGGCGGCGGTCCAGCGCGCCAAGACCGGGCGCGCCGGTGCCGTGATGACGACCGCCTTTGCGCTCACGGTCGTCGCGGCGACGGCTCTTCTCCTGACTCCCGTAGCTGTCGGTGCCGCGGGACCGCCGAGCGTGTCGACCTTCACGGCCGGCGGCGGCCTACCAGCTGTCACGGTGCCGCGGAGCCCCGTCGGCAAACAACTGGACTGGCTCTTGTCCGTCGCGCCCCATCTGCCCCTTTCCAGCAAGGAGATATCGGCCCATTTTGATGCCGCGTTCCTCGCCCAGGTGAGCGCGTCGGAGCTGAACGAAGCTCTGGAGTCGCTGGGTCCTCCCGGGTCGGCGACCACGTTGCTCCAGTTGTCGGACGTCACAGCCACCTCGCTCGTGGCGCTGGTACGGATAGGGTCCAGCGTCTATTCGGTGGACCTCGCCGTCGATGGAGCCGGGCGCATCGCAGGACTTCTGTTCAAGCCTGCTCAAGCCAACGTCGCGGCTCGGTCGTGGTCACAACTCGACAAGCAACTGGCCGAGATCGCCCCCGGGGTCAGTCTCGTCGCCGCCAAAGTCGGCCCCGACGGATCGTGCAGTCCCGTGCACTCAGTGCTGGCCGGGACTGCGCGGCCCCTCGGGTCCATGTTCAAGCTGTTCGTCCTCGGCGCCCTGGCGCAAGCGCTGCACGACCACCGGATCACCTGGAGCCAGCAGGTCGCTGTCACCGCAGCCTTGAAGGTCGGGGGGAGCGGTACCCTTCAGGATCTGCCCGACGGGACCAAGCTCACCGTCGAACAGGCGGCAGTGAAGATGATCTCGGTGAGTGACAACACTGCGGCCGACATGCTGTTGAAGCTCGTCGGGCGAGCCGCGGTGCAAGAGCAGGTGCGAGCCTGGTCAAAGCACGCCTCCCTAGACGTCCCTTTCCTCACAGTGAGCGAGCTGTTCGCCCTCAAGTACCACGACTTTCCGGCTATGGCGAACCACTACCTGTCCCTCGATCCGCCGGAGAAGGCCGAGTATCTCGCCAGCACCGTCGACAGGGTCACCGCCGGCGAGGAGCAGTCGGCCGGCATGCCGCGCGACATCAACTCGATCGAGTGGTTCGCCTCGGCGGACGACATCTGCCGCGCCCTTGCCGGCCTCGCCGTGCTGCAGAGCGAGCCCGGACTGGCCCCGATCGCCACGGTGATGTCGACCAACAACGGAGGCATCAACCTCAACGCAGGCACGTGGCCGAGAGTGTGGTTCAAGGGAGGCTCGGAGCCAGGTGTGCTGACGCTCGGCTACCTCGCTCGGGACAGCCGTGGTCAGACATTTGTCGTCGTCGTCCTGACCGAGGACACGTCCAAGCCCGTCCAGGAGTCGCTGTCGGTCGAGCTCCAAGCCCTCGATGTCGTCGCAGGGGCCTTCGCACTCTTGCGGTGATCGGCCGGACCCCAGTCAAGCCTGCAGGTCGCGTCCCATCCCACAGTGAGGAAGGGCGGGGGGCCTATTGTGCGTTTCCCTTGGCAGGAAGGCTCGTGGCGTGGGAACTCGCATGGCCGACATCGAAGTCGGCTCCGAATGGGCCGTTGGCTCAGAAGCTATAGCCCGCGCCGTTCAGGCACGGGCCGACGAGCCGGGGTTCCTGGAGAGCTACGGACTCGACGACGACGCCTGGATCCATGCCCGTGGGCCACAGGGACCGTGGCAGTCTCTCGTGGCCCTTTTGGATCCGGCCCTAGCGCTGGCGAGACTGATCGTCCTCGACGGTACCGATGCCGACATCCGCGATCTCTGGCACGGCTTCTATTACGTGCGGGCCACCGTGCGCGCCGTCCGGGTGGCCTACAGGGCGCGCATGGACGGCGTGCGGATAGGGGTGACTGCTCGAGGCATCCCGGTCGAGCTCGTCGTGCACCGCTCGGTGATGGAATGCGAATGGCCCACTTGGATCGTCGAGCGGGAGATAGGTCGCGCGGCGCTCGTCGCTCGTCGCTATGCCCGTTACGACGAGGAATTGAGGCGCCTGCTCGGGGACGGAGCCTGAGCCGCCCGCCGGCCGCTCTCGACTGAAACGACGGTACCGTTTGGGCCGAACCTCGACGCTGCGTTCTTGTCGTCGAGAGCCCTGAGCCTGCGCCACGCCCGGCAGCCTTGCAGCGCCTGAATCGGTCCGGGGGCGAACCGTACGTACAATGCGGGGCCGTCGGCAATGGGCCGGGCGGTCTCGTGCCCGTCAATAGACAGGAGTGGGTCCACAGCAATGCCAGGGATGAGTTCCGGGCTTTCGACGAACAACCCCACTATCGTTTCTGCGTTTCACTCTCTGCTGGTACACCAGGGACTGATAGTGGTTGTCCTCGTCGCCTTGTTGGCTCTGGCCTGGAACCTGTTGCGTGCCAAGCAGCTTCGCCAGGCGAGAGCCGGTGAGCTTGCCGCCGAAGCCTCGCCTTACCCGGAGGCAGTGGGCCGGCGACTGGTACGGATCGCCTTCGGGCTCATCTGGATCTTCGATGGAGTGCTGCAGGCTCAGCCGTCGATGCCGCTCGGCATGACGAGCCAGGTGATCGAGCCGACGGCGGCGACGTCTCCGGCGTGGGTGCAACATCTTGTCAACGCGGGAGCGACGATCTGGAGCAACCACCCGATATCGGCGCCGGCGGCGGCGGTCTGGATCCAGGTCGGGATAGGCGTCTTTCTGATAGTCGCGCCGAGGGGCTACTGGTCCCGGCTCGCCGGCCTCGGTGCCGTTCTCTGGGGACTCATCGTCTGGATATTCGGCGAGAGCTTCGGGGGTGTGTTCGCTCCGGGCCTCACTTGGGCTTTCGGGGCTCCTGGAGCGGTCCTTTTTTACAGCTTCGCCGGACTGCTAGTCGCCCTGCCCGAGCGGATGTGGTCGAGTCCACGTCTCGGCAGAACCATCCTGTCGGTCATGGGCGTCTTCTTCGTCGCCATGGCAGTCCTGCAGGCTTGGCCCGGTCGTGGTTTCTGGCAGGGGCGTCTGGCCCACAACGCCGGCCCGGGCACGCTCACCGGGATGGTGCAACAGATGTCTGCGACACCACAGCCCGCTTTCATCTCCTCATGGCTCGCCAGCTTCGCCGCCTTCGATGCCGCGCACGGCTGGGCCGTGAACCTTTTCCTCGTAGTCAGCCTCGCGGCCATTGGGGCCGGCTTTGTGTCCGGGCGCGCCCGCCTCGTTCGTGTCGCCGTTTACGCGGGGATCGTCCTGTGCCTGGCGGACTGGGTGCTCGTCGAGGACTTCGGTTTCTTCGGAGGCCTTGGGACAGACCCGAACAGCATGATCCCGATGGTCATCGTCTTCGTGGCCGGCTACCTGGCCATGACGCGACTTGCCGCCGTGGCCGACGCTCAAGCGACGACCAACGCTGCCGCCGAGGAAAAATCGTCGTTCTGGGCCGGGCTCAGCCGCCGGCCCGCCTACCTGTTCCGTTCCATTGCGGCGCTGGCTGCCATCGGCATCACGCTCGTCGGCGTCATCCCCATGGCCGCCGCCTCCGTGAACCCGAACGCCGACCCGATCATCGCCGAAGCCTTCGACGGGTCGCCCGGCATCGTCGACGTCTTGGCGCCGCAGTTCCGCCTCGTCGACCAGAATGGGGCGACCGTCGCGCTCGCCAGCCTGCGTGGCAGGGCGGTCGCCGTCACCTTTCTCGACCCCGTGTGCGTTTCTGACTGCCCGCTAATCGCGCAGGAGTTTCTCGAGGCGGACCGGCTGCTCGGCACGACCTCCCGCCGGGTCGCCCTCGTGGGCGTCGTGGCGAACCCTGTCTACCGTGAGCCGGCATATCTGGTCGCATTCGATGACCAACAAGGCCTGCAGAAGGTCTCCAACTGGTACTACCTCACTGGTTCCAGCTCCGCGCTCAGCCGCGTCTGGCGCTCGTTCGGCGTCCAGGTCGCCTTTGCCCCCGGCGGCGCGATGATCGCCCACAGCGACCTCTCTTTCGTGATCGATCCGACGGGACACATGCGTTACATCCTCAACAGCAACCCGGGCCCCGGCACCGAGGCCTCGAAGTCGTCCTTTGCGGTACTGCTCGCCAACGAGCTGCGCGCGGTGCTCCGAGCTTGATGAGCCCCGGACCTGTTTGCCCGAAGGCACCGTCATTCGCGACACGGCGCCACCTTGCTGCGGGGCTCGTTGTGGCGCTTGGAGCCTGCGCCCTGTCGGGTTGCGGGACAGCTCACAGCAACGGCCCGGGGGCAAAGCCGGGCGCACCGGAGGTCCGGGCGTCTCTCGCGACCTCGCTCGAGACGTCGTCGGGCTCCTGGGCGACCGTGGCGATGGGGCACCTCGACCAGCCGCTCAACACCTTCTGGCAGCTGTTCTTCCGGCCGACCGGAGCCGTTAGCTGGTCCGACCAGGCATCAGCTCTGGCAGTTGCCACCAACGGGGGCCTCGTGGTCGCCAGCCGAGCGCGCGGATCGCTCCTCGTCGGCGTCCGACCCGCCAACCTGCTGGACTACTCGCCGCTTATCGTCACCTCGAACGCCAGTTCCTGGACGCCCACCAGCCCGGTCGGCCCGCTCGCGGCCGAGCCCGATGCTTTGGCGATCGGCACGGGAGATCAGGCGATGGCGCTCGTCCGTGAGGGCGGGACCGAGCGCGTACTCGCGAGCCCTCGTGGGTTGGTGCACTGGCGCCAGATGACCACCCAAGACGAGCTGGCCACCTCGCAGGCAGGCCGCGCCTGTGGTGTCGGAGAGCTCACGGCCGTCGGCTACCTAGCCGGGAACGCTCTGATCGGGGCGAGCTGCCGCCGGGACGGCGTCGTGGGAGTCTTCCTTGCACATGGGGGTACCTGGCGACTCGTAGGGCCGCGCCTGCCGCCCGCCTTGAGCACCTACGGCACCGAGGTTCTCGGCCTCGAGACGACGAACAGTGACCTTTGCGTGCTCGTTGTGGCCGGCGTAAGGGACAGCACCGGCGTCGTGGCGGCATGCACGAGCGTCCATGCTTTGAAATGGCAGGTGTCACCGGCCCTACCGATGGCCGGCCAGAAGGGCACGGTCTCGTTCGGCCCCGCGGGACAATTCGGGCTCTACGCGCTCACACCGGGCACGGCTCACCACCTCATCCTGGCGGTCATGAGTGAGCCGACGATGAGGTGGCGCAGGTTGCCGGCACCGCCTTCAGGTACCGCGACGGTCGTGTTCGGGCCTGCAGGAAGGCTCGACGCCCTCTCGGTCGGGGACACGGCGTTCACGGACTGGGTGCTCGCAGGCGGGGCGACCTGGCGCATGGTGCAAGTGCTTCATGTTGCCATCCAGTTCGGGTCCTCGAGCTGACGCCGGGCGATGTCCCTAAGAGTTGTCATGGCGCGGCAGTAGCCTGGGGTGATGACCGGCACCCGAGCCAGGCGGGGACGCGACCTGAGCGGGCCCGATGTCGAGGAGCTCCGCTTCGACTTCACCGGGGGTGAGCTCGAGGCGCCCGATCCGCTGATCGTGGCACCGGTTGTCGCGGCACCGGCGACGCTGCCATCGGGGGACCTGGGTGTGGACGTTCCTCGGTCACCGATGCTCTCCATCGTCGCCTCCGAGCCCACCTTGGCGCCCGGGTCTGTGTCGGACGCGGCGCTGTCGATAACGGACTTCTACAGCCGCGTGAAAGGTGCGCTCCGAGAGAGCTTTCCTGGCGAGATCTGGGTGACTGGAGAGATCCGCAAGGTGACCGTGTCGCGCGGACATCACTACCTCGAGCTGGCAGACCGTCTCGATGGCCTCGACCGGTCGGTTTCCGAGGCGTCTGCGGGCAGGGGCGCGGGAGTGCCGAGGAACCCGAGTGCCACGCTCGAAGTCGCCTGCTGGGCACGCGACTGGCCCGTGGTCCACTACGAGCTCGAAGCCGTGGGAGTCGAGCTCACGCCTGGACTCGTCGTGCGGGTGCGTGGCACGGTCTCGGTCTGGGAAGGCGGGAGCAAGCTGCGCTTTTCCATGACGGCGCTCGACGTCGAGGCTCTGATCGGCGGAATAGCCGCCGCGCGGCGACGGTTGCTCGGCACGCTCGCTTCCGAGGACCTCCTCGAGGCGAACAAGCGCCTTCCCCTGGCCCTCGTGCCTCTTCGAATCGGCCTCGTCACGAGCGCAGGCTCGGAGGCATACCGGGATTTCACGGGCCAGTTGGAACGGTCCGGATTCCTGTTCGACGTCCGATTCGAGACCTCGATCGTGCAAGGACCCGAAGCGCCGGCACAAATTGCCGGCGCTTTGACGAGGCTTTGCGCCTTTTCTCCTCAGCTCGTGGTCGTGGTGCGCGGAGGCGGGGCGAAAGGCGATCTCGCGGCGTTCGACTCCGAGCAGGTCGCCCGCGCGATTGCCGGAGCGCCTTTCCCGGTTTGGACAGGCATCGGCCACACCGGTGACCGATCGGTCGCCGACGAGGTCGCGCACCGGGCACTCGTGACTCCTACCCAATGTGGTGAGGCGGTCGTGGCCATGGTCGCTGCCTACCTCGACGGGGTGGACCGGCGTGCTCGCCGTCTCGCCCAGTGCGTGGAGACACGGCTCGACGAGGCGCGCCGCGAGCTCGTCACCTCCTGCAACTCGACGCGCCGGGCGGCCCGCCAGGCGTTCGAGCGCTCTTCGCTCGAGCTGCGCACGAAAGAGTCCCGCATCGGCGGCGCCGCGCTCGTGGCGATCGAGCGGAGTCAGGGACGTTTGGTGAACCGGGCCCAGAGACTGGCCGGCCCGTCCTCCCAGCACCTCGCCGCCCAGGCCCAACGGATCGCCCACCGCCGCGAGCTGCTGCAGCTTCTCAGTCCCCGCCACCAGCTGGCACGAGGTTGGTCCCTCACGCGCGACGAGCACGGCAGGGTCGTGCGATCGGCGGCCTCGCTGCGTCTCGGCGAGAGACTGACCACGACCTTCGCAGACGGCAGCGCAAGGTCGGTCGTCGATGAGATCGGGCCGCCGGCCCAGTCCGCCGGGGTCAACGCCGGTGAAGCGAACGACGGAGGAACTCCATGAACGCACCCGATCCTGGTGACGAGTCGGTCCCGGTCGCCGATCTCGGCTACGCCGCGGCGTCCGACGAGCTCGACGCGATCATCGCCGAGCTCGAAGGCGGCGTCATCGACGTCGACTTGCTCGAGGTCCGGCTCCGGCGGGCGGTCGAGATCGTCGAGGAGCTCGACCGCCGGATCCGAGGAGCCCGGGAGAGGGTCGGCTCGCTGTTGCCCCGGCTCGAGGCAGTGGGCCAGGAACCGGCTCACGAGGACGAGGGCAGGCAGCAGTAGCAGCTCGTCTCGGCTCTGTCGTGGTGGTGGGAGCGGGTGTCGCGGGGCTTCGCGCGTGTGAAGCGCTACGAGAACTGGGCTTTGGAGGGCGTCTGAGGTTGATCGGCAGGGAGAACCGACTGCCGTATGACCGCCCGCCTCTGTCAAAGCAGCTGCTCGCGGGCGCCTGGGACATCGATCGATGCACCCTGCGGACTTCGCGCGAGCTCGAAGCCCTCGGGATCGAGCTCGACCTCGGGTCGGTGGCGGCGCACCTGGACGTGGTTGGGCGCACGCTCGTGCTCAGTGACACTCGCCGGGTCAGCTTCGACGGGCTGGTGATAGCCACTGGTGCGCGCCCGCGCCTTCTGCCCGGCGTCACGGGGCGCCCGGGCGTGCTGACGCTTCGAGACCTGGACGATGCGATCATGCTGCGGACCCTCATCTCCCGCCCCGGAGCACGGCTCGTGATCGCCGGTGCCGGTTTCATCGGCCTCGAGGTCGCGGCGACTGCCCGGGGCCTCGGTTGCGAGGTGACCGTCGTCGAGCCCCTCGCCTTCCCGCTCGAGCGCGCCGTGGGTCCGCTCGTGGGAGCTGTTTGCGAGCGCGTGCACCGCGACCGCGGTGTGGACCTCCGCCTCGCCACCCGCCTCGAAAGCGTCGCAGCCGGCACACTGCGCGATACAGGAGTGACCTGTCGCCTCAGTGACGGCTCGAGCATCGAGGCGGACGGCCTGCTCGTCGCCGTCGGCGCCATCGCGGCAACGTCGTGGCTCACGGGATCGGGGCTCGACGTCGACTTGGAGGGGCTCAACTGCGACGCGTCGTTGACCGCGGCGCCCGGTGTGGTGGCGGCGGGGGACCTGGTCAGGTGGCCCCATCCGCTCACAGGCGAGCTCTTGCGCGTGGAGCACCGCACGAACGCGGCCGAGCAGGGCGAGCATGCCGCGAGGAGCCTTCTTGCAGGTGACGGGGCTCGCCCCGGCTTTGCGCCGGTTCCCTATGTATGGTCGGACCAGTACGACCGCAAGATCCAGGTGATCGGCATGCCGCGCTCGAGCGACGAGACCGCTGTCGTGGACGGGTCCTTGGAGGATCGTTCCTTCCTGGTCCTGTTCGGAAGGGCCGGGCGCCTGACCGGTGCCGTCGGGTTCAACCGGTCGAGGCCCCTCATGGCTTACAGGCGACTTCTCGAACAGGGAGCCGGCTTCGCCGAGGCTTTGGCGCTCACGCCGTAGAGAGCCGGCGCCCCCGCGGTGTCCGCCGTGAGCCCCTCACGGGGTGCAAGCCGTTCACGACGGCCTCGACAAATGCGCGGGTCGGGGCGTCGGGCTCGTGGAACCCGTAAGCGGCGCGTTCCAACACCGCCGTGGCGGCCGGGAGCGAGGCGGTCGCCGTCGGGCCCGCCCGCCAGCTGGCGAGGTTGCCCAGTCGCGAGGCGTACTCGCCGAGCGTCTCGGCCGGCCACCTCTTGAGGCCGGCCGCCGCACCCCGGCGTTCCAGTTCGGCGGTGACCCTTCCCACCCAGCCCGCCGGTCGCCGCCGGCGCCGGCGCATCTCGACTGCGACGAGCGCGCCCGTCGCGACGACGCAGAGCCCGCCGCCGATGGGCGCCCACGGGAGGGCGCCGATGGCGTGTCCGATGTCGGAGAGGAGCACGGCACCGGGATCGGGCGGTGCGAGAGGCACCTGTGCGGTCGGGTCGAAGCTCTGCCAGCCGACTCCGGGGAACCACACCTGCACCCATGCGTGCGCGTCCTTGGCCTGGATCTCGTAGAGATCGCTCAGAGGGTCGAACGGCCCCGGCACGTAGCCGATCGCCTCACGCGTCGGCACGCCGAGGGTGCGGAGCATGACCGCGAGAGCTGTCGAGATCTGCTCGCAGTAGCCGACGCGGGAGCCGAAGAGGAACTGGTTCACGGCGTCTTGTCCGGGCAGCAGCGGCGGGATGTCCGTCGAGTACCGCAAGTGGGCGCCCATCCAGGCCTCGAGAGCGGTCACCTTGGCGTAGGTCGTTGTCGCCCCCGCGGACTTGACGATCTGGCGGGCGAGGGCGGCCACGCGCCCGTAGCGGCCCGGCGGGAGCTCGAGGTCTTCTCGCAGAGCCTGCGAGACGGCTCTGGACTGGGGGCCTGTGATCTTCGCCAAGGCGGCCGGTGACATCTCGTCATCGGCGGAAATGACCGTGTACACCGTGCCCGGCGTCATGGCGATCGTGGAGCGCATCGAGCCGTCGGCGCCGAGCACGAGCGTGTGTTCTGGGAAGTAGACCTCCGTCGGTTGAGGAGTCGCGAACAGCAGGTTCGCGATGGGCTGGGCCACATAAAAGGTCTGGACGTTGAGCGGGCCGAGCCCGAGCCCCCCGTCGGCCAAGCCAGGGGGCGTCCCTTCTGCTGGCTGCAGCACCGGGAAGGAGGTCCAGGCGGAGGCCACCTCGAAGGGCGAACCAGTCGTCAGCTGCAGGATCCTTGCCGTCGCCGGCGAACGTTTCCAGTTCTGGCCGTCCCAGGTGTCGTAGGTCATGCCGAGGAAGTAGCCGGGGCGGTCTGCCCGCACTCGCATGAGGACTTCGTCGCCGAGCGAGCCTCGGCTGGCGATGTCGAGCTCGCTCGCAAATCCGAGATAGCCGCCGACCCCGGTGCGGCCGCTCGCCTTGCCCGCCTGAGCAGGTTCGGTCGACTGTGCGCCTGTCCCCGTGACGCCGTTCGGGTCGCTAAGAGGCAGGTAGGAGATGAGCGAGGACGGAAGCGTGATCTCCTGCGCGGCGCGAGGCGCTGGCAACAGGACGAGGAAGCCGGCTCCAGCCATCACTATGACCAGGCCGGTTGCCGCAAGCGATCCCAGCGCAAGAGGCCCGAGTCCTCCCGTCATAGAACGCCACGAGCAGCCGAGCGCCACGAGGCCCGCCCCGAGCCAGACCGCCACGTAGGCGAGGAAGCCCACCGAGACCGCCTGGGCGGCCCCGAGGGTGAGCAGCGCCCCGGCGGCAGCCAGCGAGAAGAGAAGGTCCCTCCTCGCCGGGACGTCGAAGGAGTGGACGACCTGCACCCAGACGAACAGGCCCGTGAGCGGGACCTCGATCGATGTCAGCTGGCCCATGTGGGCCGCGCTGATCATCTGCAGGACGAACGAGGCGAACACGGCGAGCACCGAGAGTGCGAGCAGGATCTTCACCCACTGCCACGGCCTTGTGCGCGTCTTGTAGGAGAAGGCCATGCCGGCGACGGATCCCACAGATGCGAGGACGGTGGCGAGCACCGACACTTCGCCCACGGCGGCACAAGCGAGGATCCCGGTCAGGACGGCGACCGCCGTGGCGACGCGGAAGGTCACGGAGTGCTCTGGAGCAAGCGGGGCATTGGCTCGCCGGACCATATCCAAAAAGCCCGCGTGTGACCTTGCCTGCGGTCCCCGGTGCCTTCGTCGGAAGTCCTCGCCGCCTTGCACACCGGCTCCTAGCGGGCACCGTAGGAAGCGACCGCGCGGGCGAGCCGCCGTCCTGCCGAGAGCCGGTCGGCGACGGGGGTTATGACCGTCCCGGTGATCTCGGTGGTCTCGAGCACGATGCGGCGACCCGCGTTCAGCTGCAAGACGATCTCTCCCATGGCCTGCTCCGCGACGCGGTCGGCGGCGTCGAGGTCCCCGGGCAGGTCGACGACCATCCGGATCGGGTCGTCCCGGCGGCTTTCCGACTCACGGATCATGAGATCGCCCGTGTGGGCGCTCGCGTGCCAGTGCACGCGCCTACGCCCATCGCCGTGCTGGTAGGGGCGGATGCCGCGCAGGTCACCGGTGAGCGTCGGGCGCGGTGGTCCCTGCCCCTCCTCCGCTGTGACCATCTGGCGAAGCTCGCCGCCCCGCTCGCGAGGCTGCGGCGCGACATAGAGCGGCCGGGCGAGCTCGAGAACCTGATCCCGCGACCACCAGAGCAGGCCCAAGGGCGCGGCGGTCGCAACTCGCACCGTGACAGTCGATATGACGCCGCGACGCGGGGGCACGATGACAAGTGATGCCGGGATCTTGCCCGTGAGCAGAACCGGCTTTCCTCCCGCCGACCGAGGGGTGCAGCGCATGGACCGGTTCCCAACGACGTCGATCTCCACCGCGGAGCCGGCGAGAGCGTCGGTGGGGGACCGTTCACATATGACGGCGAGCCCCGGCGCCGCGAAGGCCGGGGCGACAAGGCCCAAAAGGAGCAGACCGGCAACCACTGCCCCCACGGTCTGCACCCAGCCTGAGCCGCTCGCGTGGGCCACGCCGGCCCACACCAGCAACAAGAGCACCGAGCCGGCAACCGGCCCGAAGGCGCGCTCGGGCAGCGCCAGGTGGCGGACGCGCACTGTCGAGGTCGCCTGGCTGCGCGCTCGGTCAGCCGCCGGAACCTGCCGGCGGGAGCGCCCTTTCATCAGGGCCTCGGCGAAGGAACTCGCTCGAGGATCGCCTCCACCGCCGCAATCCCGGCTTCGAAGGCTCCGACCGGGGCGGCGTCGGTGACCAGCCGATGCGCGAGCACGCTGACGGCCACCGCTTTCACGTCGTCGGGTAGCACGAAGTCCCGGCCGGCGATCACGGCGTGCGCGCGCGCAGCCGCGAGCAGGCCGATGGCCGCCCGCGGGCTGGCCCCGAGGCGGATGAAGGGATCGGCGCGGCTCGCACGCACGACAGCGACGGCGTATCTCGCGACTCCAGGAGCGACGGGCACCTCGGCGACGGCCGCCTGGGCGGCGGCGAGGCCCGCCGGGGTGCACACGGGCGAGAGCGTGGACAACGAAGGCTGCGCCCCGTGGGAGAGAGCCAGCCGCGTCTCAGTGATCTCGTCGGGATAGCCGAGGCGCGTGGCGAGAAGGAAGCGGTCCATCTGGCTCTCCACCAAAGGGAACGTGCCCGACTGATCGATCGGGTTCTGGGTCGCCAGCACGAGGTGCGGCTCGGGCAGGGGCCACGACTCGCCGTCGACTGTGACCTGCCGCTCTTCCATGGCCTCGAGCAAGGCCGCTTGGCTTCTCGGCGGCGTGCGGTTCAGCTCGTCGAACAGCACGACGTGGGCGAACACGGGGCCAGGCCTGAATTCCCAGGTCTCAGACGAGCCGGAGTAGATCGAGACGCCGGTGATGTCGGACGGGAGCAGGTCGGGATGGCCCTGGATCCGGGCTAGGCGGGTGCCGATCGAGACCGCGACCGCCTTTGCGAGCATCGTCTTTCCCACGCCGGGAACGTCTTCGATCAGGAGGTGTCCGCTAGCCAGCACCGCCGTCGTGGCTGCTACGACCGCGGCGGGGGTGCCGAGAACAACGGCGTTCAGGTTCTCCTGCAGCGCCGCCGCCAGCTCAAGTGCGTCGTCGAGCGACGGGTTCACCGCGGCCTCCCTCACAAGGTCATCGGTCGTCATGAAAGAGTCCCCACGCTGAGCGATCGTACTGCCACTTTGGGCACCCGCGTTCAAATTGGCCCTGCGACGAGCCCGCCCTCAGGGGCCGGTCCACGGCGAGGGGCCGAAAGGCGAGGGGAGGCCGAGCTTGCCCGGGTTCAAGATGCCCCGAGGATCGAGCACCGCCTTTAGCTTCACCAGCACGTCGAAGCCGGCGCCGAGGGCGTCCGGCAGGTACGGGCCCCGTACGAGCCCGATGCCGTGATGGTGGCTGATCGAGCCGCCGTTGAGCGACGTGGCCCTCAAGACCGACTGCCAGCAACGCCGGTAGAAGGCTTCTGCCCAATCGTCGTCGGCAGGATCGGGACCACAGCCTGCGAAGGTGAAGTAGAGGCAAGCGCCGTCGAGGTAGGCGTGCGACTGGTGCGCAGAGGCCGCGATCGTCCCGGGAGTCTCCTTGAGCGCGGCCAACGCGCCCTCGTAGATGGCAGCGAGCACGTCCCAGGGTGCCGCGATCTCGATCGTGTCGACGACGATGCCCGCCCGGATCACCGATTCGAGAAGTGACATGTCGTTGCGGTGCGTGAACCAGTGCTCGACGATGCCCGGGTCGAGCGGTTCGGCCGTCCGGCACTCCTCGGAGAGCACGGCCATGGCGGCCTCGACGATGTGGCGGTCGCCTTCGTCGAGAGCGATGAGCAAGTTGGTGTCGAGGCCGTCGAAGCTCCGTTTCGACTCAGTCGCGTCATAAAGGCGGAGCACGGCAGGTGTCGCTCCGCGAGCAAGGGTCCGGCGCAGCGCCTCGAGGCCGTCGGCAAAGCTCGGGAAGGCCCAGGCCGCGCGTCGTTCCTCGGGGGCGACGGGATGAGCCCGGAGCCGGGCGGCGGTTATGACGCCGAGGGTACCCTCGCTGCCCACGAACAGGCTCGTCAGGTCCGGGCCCATGGCCGAGCGTGGTCCGGCTCCCCGTCCGGCCAGTTGGCCCGTGCGGACGACCGTCCCGTCCGCCAGCACCACTTCCAGCCCGGCGACCATGTCCTCGATCTTCCCGTAACGGGTGGAGTACTGGCCGGCGCCGCGGCAGGCAATAGAGCCACCGATGGTCGCCAGCGCGACGGACTGGGGCCAGTGACCGACTGTCATCGCGTGTCGGGAGCGAAGCTCTTGTTCCAGGTCGTCGCCGAAGGTGCCTGCCCGGACATCTACGAGCGATGTCCGGCTGCGAGCCTGTTGGATGCCCTCCAGTGCGCAGCAGTCGAGACTGACTCCACCGAATACCGGGACGGCTCCGCCACAGACTCCGCTTCGTCCACCGGAGGCGGTGACAGGGACGGAGGCTTCGTTGCAGCACCGCAGCACGTCCGCGACCTCGGCGGTCGTGGCCGGCCGGGCGATGACCCCGGGCCTGGCGGGTACGGTACCCGAGAGCGCCCATCGCATAGAGAGGGGCCACCAGTCGCGTCCCGCGTCGGCGAGGGACTCGGGGACGACGTCGACGCAGGCGCACGCTCCCGAGAGCCGCTCGACAAAGGTTTCCCCGAGCACTACGGACCGACCGCCGAGCCGCTCTTTCGGATCCGCGGCGTTGGCCCCGAGCCCGATCGGTGCTGGCTCCGCCCTGCGATTGCGCCGCATCTGGGCTCAGGCCCCGGGGCCCGGGACGGCGCCGCCGGAAAGCGACGTCGCCGCGGCGAGATCGTGGCGGCCGATGGCTTCGAATGCCGCGCACTCCTCGCCCTTTTTGCCGTCGTCCCAGCCGAGCTCGTCTGCGAGCAGCTCGGAGGTGCGGACCGCTGCGGCGCAGGCGGCCCGGGCATCGAGCAGGAGGGCACGGGTGCGCCTTGACAAGACGTCATCGACACAGGTGGCCATCTCGAAGCGGGCCGCGTACACGACTTCTGCCTGAAGCAGGTCGAGACCCCCGACAAGGCGGGCACGAAGCTCCGGTCTATCGATGCTGAGGCCGAGCACGGCCATCGTCTCTCCCCCATAGCGGCGCCGGAGGTGCTCGACGACATCGCTGCCGAGACCGAGTCTGTCGGCGAGCTCTCGGACCTGGGAGGGGTTGGGGGGCTCGCAGCCGCGAAGGTGCAGGTTCTTCGTCCGAGACCTCGCCGTGGTCGTCCCGAGCTCAGCGCACACGGCGTCGGCGGTGTCCTCCGCCATCTTGCGGTAAGTCGTCAGCTTGCCCCCCGTGATCGTGATGAGCCCGGACGCGGAGCGCTCGACCTTGTGGCGTCTGGAGAGGTCGGCCGTGCGCTCGCTCGGCACACGCCCGTGAGGGGCGAGCAAGGGCCGCAGGCCCGCCCAGCTCGCGGTGACGTCCTCGGGTCTGATCGGCGACAAGACGGCCTCGTTCACAGCGTTGAGCACGTAGCTGATGTCGCCAGGCTCGACACGGGGGTCGTCCAACGAGCCTTCGTAGCCGGTATCGGTCGTTCCGATGTAGGTGTGCCCGTCCCAGGGGATCACCGTGATGGCCCGGCGGTCCTGTGCCACCGGCAACACCGTGGCCATGTCACAGGGCAACTTGTCACGCGCCACGGTGAGGTGAATGCCCTTGGCGGGTCGGATCGAGCTCGGGCGGGAGGCGTCGTCCAGGTGGTGGAGGTCGTCCGCCCACACGCCGGTCGCGTTGACGACGACCTTTGCCCGAACGACGATCTCGTCCGCTGCGGCGTCCCCGCGCGTCGATCGTGTCATCGAGCTGCCAGAGCGGGGATCGGCGACCGGCGCGACTTTTACGCCCACGACCCGCGACGCCCCGTCGTGGACGAGGTCGACAACGGGGGCGTAGTTCAGCGCGACTGCCCCGTGTTCGAGCACGGCTGTTCGCAGCACCGAGAGAGTGAGCCGGGCGTCGTCGGCCCAGGCGTCGTAGTAGACGAATCCCGCCACGAGAGCGTCTGTTCGCAGGGTGGGGAAGTGGGAGGCAAGCTCCTCGGCAGTTATGCGATGGTGTCGCTTGCCGATGCGCCAGCCGCCGGCGAGGTCGTACATCCACAGCGCCGTCGAGTAGCCCCGAGCGGTGGCCCGGTCGAGGACGCCCCCCTTGCCGAACAAAGGGACGAGAAGAGTGAGTGGCTCGACCAGATGAGCGGCGTTCTGCAAGAGGAGACGACGTTCCGTGAGGCTCTGGTGGACGAGGCCGAAGTCATGCTGTTGCAGGTAGCGCAAGCCCCCGTGCACCATCTTGGAGGACTTCGAGGAGGTACCGGAAGCAAAGTCGCCCCGTTCCACAAGGGCCGTCCGCAAACCCCTCGAGGAAGCGTCCAGGGCGACGCCGGCTCCTGTGATGCCTCCGCCCACGACGACGACGTCGAAGCTCCCGTCCGAAAGCGCCGACAGAGCGACGTCACGGTCGAACATGGTCGCTGGTCGTTTCATCAAGGCACCGTTTCGACAGCCTGCCACATTCCGGAGGCACGACAAGTCCCCGGCCGCCCCTCGGTGCCGGCGTTCTTCCGTGCTGAGGGTTTCAGGCGGGAGGGGGACCCCTTCGGCGGGGCAAAGTTTTTTCCCTCGAAGGCCATTTGCCTGTCAAGGAAGGGGCGTTGCCGGCCGAAGATTGGAAGAACAACTAGCAGGGCTTACCGGGCACAGTTGGGTGACACCGGGACGAAGGCCAGTTGTTGACAGTTTAGTTACGATCATTCATAATCGAGACTTCGGCCGGCCGCCCCCCTGGCGCACGACAAGAGCTCCGCTGCTGCCGACCGATCTCCTTGCAATTCGATTTTGCCGCGGCAAGTCGCCGTCGGCGGTCGACAGACGACGAAAGTGGACCTGGATGAAAGCCAGTTGGCGCCAACGAGCCGCATGCCGAGGGGTTGACCCAGACATCTTCTACCCCGTGTCCGATGAGGACGCGGAGGAGGCGAAAGCCGTCTGCGCGTCGTGCACGGTTCGCCAGGCGTGCCTTGAGTACTCACTTGCCGCGCGCGAGCGCGAAGGCGTGTGGGGTGGCCTCACCGAGCGTGAGCGTCGTCGCATCGTCCGCCAGCACCGCAAGTCTGCCTGACGCTTCCCGGCCTCCGGCTCAGGTCCCCGACGGAGCGGCCCAACCGTCCCGGTAGCCTCGCCCGGTGGAGTGCAACCTCACCGAAGAGCTGATCGCGCCCGAGGACGCCGGCCTGGACGCCGCTCGCATGCCTTCCCGAGAGCACTTGTGAAATCGAGGCGGTGACAGTGCCCACGCTCTCCGGCTTCGGTGGCTGGCCGGCGATCCTCGGCAAGATCCTGAACCGTCTGGACCTCACTTCGGAAGAAGCTGGCGCGGCTTTGGACGATGTGCTCGAAGGCAACGCAACCGCCGCCCAGATCGCCGCTTTCGTGTCCGGGCTGCGGATCAAGGGCGAGACCGTGGACGAGATGACCGGCCTCGTGCGGGCGCTGCGTTCCCACGGCGAAAGGCTCGAGGTCGGAGTCGAGGTCGTGGACACCTGCGGTACGGGCGGGGACCGCAGCGGCACGATCAACGTCTCGACGCTCAGTGCTTTCGTGGTCGCGGGCGCAGGTGCGGTCGTGTGCAAGCACGGCGGGCGGGCAGCCTCGTCGCTCGCCGGCTCGGCCGATGTGCTCGAGGCCCTCGGCGTGGTCATCGACCTCGGTCCCGACGGCGTGCGGCGATGCATTGACGAGGCGGGGATCGGCTTTTGCTTCGCGCCACGGTTTCACCCGACGATGCGCTTTGCCGCGCCGGTTCGCCGTGAGCTCGGCGTCACGACGGCCTTCAACTTCGTCGGGCCGCTGGTGAACCCCGCTGGGGCGACACGCCAGCTCGTAGGTGTCTCCGACCCGACGATGGCGGACAAGATGCTCGACGTGCTCGAGACGTTCGGTTCGGTGCACGCGATGGTGGTCTTCGGCCACGATGGCCTCGACGAGCTGTCGACGACGGCGCCGTCGACCCTGATCGAGTCCGTGCGTGAGCCTGACGGGACCTGTCGCCGCCGTCGATTGGAGATCGATCCGATCTCTCTCGGTATAGAACGCGCCACCCTGGCCGATCTGGCCGGCGGGAACGCCGCCCATAACGCGGACCTGGGGCTGCGGCTTCTTGACGGCGAGCGCGGCCCGAGACGCGACCTGGTCTGCTTGAACGCCGCGGCGGGACTGGTCGTGGCGGGCCTAGCCGACGACCTTGCCGACGGTTTCGAGATTGCCACGGCGGCCATCGACGACGGGAACGCCAAGGGCGCTCTGCATCGGCTGGTCGCGGTGTCGAACGCCGCGGCGCCAGCCAATGCCGACTGAAGGCAAACCAGGGCCGGTGGGCCGATCACTGAGGTGACGAACGCCACTCGCGTGGCCGCCGCTTGTGAGCGCCGCCGGCAAGTTGTGACAGCGTGGTTGACAGACTCCCGCGGGCGCGGGTCCGGGGCAGCTAGCCCGCCGGCGTGGCCTGTGTCCGCGAGCCCGGGACGAAAGCGAAGGCCCGGGCCGGGTTCTCGACGAAGATGAGCCGGGAGAGCTCGTTGCCGAGCTCGCGTTCGAGCCGGGGCTTGAAACGGGCGAATACGTAGTCGAGACCGGGCCCGCCCCCGTAGGCGCGCATCATGGAGCTGCGACCGGTGTCGCCGCCCAGCAGCAGTTGCTTCTCGAGTCCGCGATCGGCGAGATCGAAGATCAGCCGGAGGACGGTCGAGTCCGGCCAGTACTTCGTGCGACCGGGCCCGTCCAGCTGCAGCCAGGCACCGCTGGCCCCGGTCTCGGCGTGCTCGCCCGGGTCGGGGTTGCGGTCCAGGTGGGCGAGGATCACCGAGCTGGGCGCCACGTTCAGCCGGGCGAGATGCTCAACGATTCTAAGGCCCATCGTCCCGTGCTCGGTGTGGACGCAAAGCGGCGCCCGGGTGGCCAGGTGGGCCTGCGCGGCGGCGGCGAAGACCTTCTCCTCGAAGGGCTGGAAGCGGTGGTAGCTCGCGCCGATCTTGATGACCCCGGACCGCAGGCCCGGCCCTTCGATGTCGGCCACGAAACGGCGGGCGAGGGCATCGGGCGTCTCGGCCCGAAGCGGGTGTTCCGGCGCGTAGTGGGCGTCGCGGTGCACGCCGGTCGCGGCGATGACGTGCAGCCCGGTTGCCTGAGAGACCCGCAACAGCCCTTCGAGATTGCGTCCGAGAGCAAGTGGGGTCCAGTCAACGAGCGTCCTTGCCCCGGCGTCCACAAGGCTCCGGGCCTCCTCGATCGCCCGGTCGACGTCGGCGAACTCGTCACCTGGCTGCAGCGGTGTCACAAAGAACAGGTGCTCGTGGGAGTCGGTTGGTCCCATCTCGGCGGGGTCGATGTCGCCGCGGACGGTACGTACGACGCCCCCGGTCACTGACGGCCTGGCCGCTTGCGGGCCTCTGGGGCATGTCCCGCAGTGGTGACGACCTCGGGGAGGAGGTGGCGTTGCATACGGGTTTCGAGAGTGGCAGGATCAAAGCAGAATGTCAATACATATGGACGTATTGGGGACGGTGCTCGACCACTCCACGCCCGTGCCGCTCTACTACCAGTTCAAGCAGTGGCTCTCCGGTTGCATCTTCTCCGGCGAGCTCGAGCCAGGGAGCCGGCTCCCCGATGAGCTCGAGCTGTGTGAAAGGCTCGGTGTGAGCCGCGGCGTGGTGCGCCAGGCGCTCACGGAGCTCTGCTACGAGGGACTGATATACCGCCAACGAGGGCGGGGCACCTTCGTAACCGCGCCGAAGACCGCCGAGGGCCTGATCAGCGAGCTCGGCGGCCTCGCCGACGATGCGGCGTTGCGCGGGCAGAAGGTCCAGAGCAAGGTTCTCGTCCTCCGTGAGGCGCCTGCGACCGACACCGTGGCCCAGAGGCTGAGCCTCGCGCCTGGCGAGCCGGTCGTGGAGCTGGAGCGTGTGCGCCGTCTCGACGGCGAACCCCATGTGCTGACTATGACCTACCTCCCCGCCGCGATGGTCCCCGGCCTAGTCGAGCGCGACCTGAACGGCTCCGCCTCGCTTTACCGCCTTCTGCGGGAAGACTTTGGCCTGCCCGTCGTCTCGAGCCGGCGCCGCGTCGAAGCGGCGACGGCCGGAGTACGAGAGGCTCGCCTCTTGCGACTGGGACGCGGCGACCCGCTGCTCGTGCTCCGCAGCATCAGTTACACCACCGGGCGCCGCCCGTTGGAGTACTTCGTCGCCTTCCACCGCGGTGACCGGAGTGCCTTCGAGGTCGATCTGTCCAGCCCCATCGGAAGTGCCTCGCGCCTTGGGCGGATCTCGGTTTCCCGGGACGGCTTCCTACCGTGAGCGAGCCCGTATTCGTAGGGGTCGACGTAGGCACCCAGAGTGCGAAGGCGGCCGTGTTCGAGCTCAGCGGTGCCTGTCTCGGTGAGGCGTCGGTTCCCCTGACCATCCACCGGCGTGCCGCGGACGAGGTCGAGCAGGAACCAGAAGACTTCTACGGGGCGGCGACGGCCGCCATCGCCTCCTGCGTCGCCAGCTCGGGCCGCTCGGGCGATGTGGCTTGCGTGGCCGTGGCCGGTCAGATGGCGGGCGTGCTCGGCGTCGGCCCCGACGGCCAGGCGGTTACCCCTTATGACTCGTGGCTCGACTCGCGCTGCCGTCCGGAGGTGGAGGAGATCGCCGACCGGCTGGGCGACAGGTTCGTCGAGCTCACGGGGTGCCCGCCGATGGTCGCCCATGCAGCCAAGATCGCCTGGTGGCGCCGGTGGCGCGAAGAGGTGTACCGGCGCGTGACCAAGTTCGTCGTCCCGAGTGCCTACGTGGCCGCCAGGATGTGTGGACTGGATGCCGGTGAGGCCTTCATCGACACCACCCATCTCCATTTCAGCGGGCTTGCCGAGGCGTCCAGCGCGACCTGGTCCGAGGAGCTCACATCGGCGATCGGCGTGGAGCCGGCGAAGCTTCCCCGTATTGTCAGCCCGACTGAACTAGTGGGCGGCCTTGGCTCAAGGCCCGCCCGTGACTGCGGGCTCGTTTCGGGCACGCCCGTGGCGGCGGGGCTGGGGGACACGGCGGCGGGGGCGCTCGGCGCGGGCATGGTCGAAGCCGGCCAGGTGCTGGACACGGCGGGCACGGCCTCGGTCCTGGCGTTGTCAACGACGGCGTTTCGACCCGACCTCTCGCGGACATTGGTGCAGATGAGGGGCGCGGTTCCCGGCCAGTGGATAGCGCTCGCCTATCTTGCCGGCGGCGACCTGCTCCGATGGCTTCCCCAGGTGCTGGGCGACCCGCCCCTCGAACAGTTGGTCGAGGAGGCTTCTGTTTGCGGAGGGGGGCGGTTGCTGTTCGTGCCCCACCTGGGAGGCCGGATCCTGCCCTCCGCTCCCCAGGCGAGGGGCGCGTGGGTGGGCCTCGACCTCTCCCAGACCCGCGGAGACCTCGCCCGCGCCGTGCTCGAGAGCGTCGCCTTCGAGTACGCGGGCTTCCTGCAAAGGGCCCTCGAGCTGTTCCCGGATCTCGTGCCCCTCGACGTGAGGGTGATCGGGGGCGGGGGTGACGACGCCCTCTGGAACCTGATCAAGGCTTCCGTCCTAGGCCTGCCCTATGTCCGCTTGCGGAGGGAGAGCTTCAGTTGCTGGGGTGCTGCGATCGTGGCTGCCGCGGCTGTCGGAGCCGTCGAAGACATGGCCGGGACCGCCCTGGCCACAACTGCCGAGGCAGGTCGCGTCATGCCGGACGCCTCGCTGGTGTCCCTTTACGACACGCGAAAACGCGACTACCGGGCACTTGTCGACCTGTTGGTCCCGACCCCCGCGGAGGACCGAAGGTGAGACGGCCGTTCCGTCTGGCCGTGCTCGGTGCCGGGCGTGTCGGGATGGTGCACGCACGCAACGCCGTCGGGTCGATCCCCATGACCGAGCTCGCCTGCGTCGTGGACGCCGACGAGGACGCGCGGGCAAAGGCGGGGGCAGAGCTCGCCGTACCGGTCTTCAGGGACCTCGCGCAGGCGCTGTCGGGGGCCGGTTTCGAGGGAGTGGTCATCACGGCTCCCACCTTCGTGCACGCCGAGCTTGCCGTGCTCGCCGCCGGCGCCGGAAAGCACATCTTCTGCGAGAAGCCCATGGCGCTGACCTTGCAGGAGTGCGACTCCATGGCCGGCGCGGCCGACAAGGCCGGCGTCGTGTTCCAGGTCGGTTTCGTCAGGCGCTTCCAGCCGGAGTTCGTGGAGGCCAAGCGCCGCATCGAGGCCGGTGACATCGGCACGCCCATGGTGGTCAAGTCCCTCACCCGCGGTCCAGGGCTCCCCCCGCCGTGGGCGCAGGACCTGCGCCGGTCCAACGGGATGCTCGCCGAGGTGAACAGTCACGACTTCGACTGCGTTCGCTGGCTCGTCTCGTCCGAGATCGAGCGCGTCTATGCCGAGACGGCGAACTTCAAGGGCCGCGAGCGCGGCGTCACGGCTGCCGACTTCTACGACAACGTGGTCGTGTCGCTCCGCTTTTCGAGCGGGGCCATCGGGACCATTGACGGGACCTGCCCCGCCGACTACGGCTACGACGCCCGGGCCGAGGTGCTCGGGACCGAGGGTGTTCTTGTCGTAGGGGAGAACCGCGCCATGCCGCTTTTGGAGATCCGCTCCCGTGGTACCGGCGAGACGCCGACGTTCGCCTCCTGGCCGCAACGCTTCGAGCCCGCCTACCGCGCGGAGCTGGCAGCCTTCGTGCAGGCGGCCTCGCGTGGCGGCGAGCCTGTCGTGGGTGCCCGTGACGGCCGCGCCGCTGTGGCGGCGGTTCGTGCCTCCAACACGTCCTGGCTGGAGGGCCGCCCCGTGCTGGTGGACTACGGGTCCCATTGATGAAGGCCCTCGTGTACCGAGGTGCTGGCCCGCTCGTGCTGGAGGAGCGGCCCTTCCAGCACCCGGGCGAGGGCGAAGCCGTGCTCAAAGTGGAGGCGTGCTCGATATGTGGAACCGACCTGCGCATCGCCGCAGGCACCCACCGCGCCTATGGCGAGGGCTCCGGGCGCGTCCCCGGCCATGAGATCGCCGGGACAGTTGTCGAGAAAGGCGCGGGCGTGGCCGGCGGCGTCGGCGAGAGGGTCTTTGTGGCGCCCAATTACGGGTGCGGCCGCTGTCGTGAGTGCCTCAGGGGCCAGGTGAACCTGTGCGAGGACCCACGGGCCGTGGGCATCACCGAGGACGGGGGATTCGCCGAGTACGTCCTGCTACGGCGCGACCTCGTGGAACAAGGCAATCTGCTCCGGACCGGTCCGGGCGTGGACCCGGCCGCCGCGGCGCTGGCCGAGCCGCTCGCGTGCGCGCTACGCGGCTCCAGGGCCTGTCGCATCGGTGAAGGAGATGTCGTGCTCGTCTACGGCGCGGGTCCCATCGGCCTGTTCCACGTCGCGTTGGCACGCCTTGGCGGCGCTCGTGCCGTGGTCGTTTGCGAGCCGAACATCGAGCGGCGCCAACGGGCTCTCGCCTGGGGCGCCACTTCCGTCCATGACGCCGGCTTCGAGCAGCTGCAGGCGGCTTTGGAGGACGCCGGCGCCAAAAGGGGCGCGGACGCGGTCGTGGTGGCCGCCCCAGTGCCGCTCGCCCAGAGCCAGGCGTTGGAGCTGGCGGGCCCGCAGGGTCGCGTCAACTTCTTCGCCGGCCTGCCCAGGGAAGGCTCCAAGGTTGAGCTCGACAGCAACCTCGTCCATTACAAGGAGCTCGTTGTGACCGGGACCACGGCGAGCACCAATGACGAGTGCCGCGCCGCGCTCGGCCTGATAGCCGATGGTCGGGTCGATGTGGGCTCTCTCATCGACGCCCGCTTCGACCTCGCCTCGGCTGTGGACGCTTTCGCACTCGCCGGCTCGGGCCGGGCCTTGAAAGTGGTGATCGAACCGTGACCGAAAGTGGTGATGAACCATGACCTTTCAACCCCTCGACCCCTTCGCCCTGATGGTCGACTTCACCACGGGAGCACTCGAGCCGTATACCTCCCGAACCGAGCGGCACGTCTCGGACATGCGGGGCGCCTACGCCGACGGGGACGCTTTCGACCAGCTCGTAGCCCTCGGTGACCCGCTCGTGTACGAGGTGCTCCAGTACGACGTCCCCGAGGAGGTGGGTCAGCTGATCTGTTGCACCACTGTTCTCCACCCCGGGACGGTCGGCGAGGAGTATTTCATGACCAAGGGCCACTACCACTCGGTGCGGGAGACGGGCGAGGTCTACCTCGGGCTTTCCGGCCGCGGTCAGCTGCTCTTGATGACCGAGGACGGTGCCAAAGCGGCGACACCGATGGGCCCGGGCACCGTCGCCTACGTGCCGCCGTGCTGGGCCCACCGCACCGTGAACACCGGTGAGGAGCCGTTCGTCTTCTTCGCCGTCTACCCGGGCCAGGCCGGCCACGACTACGGCGCCATCGAGATGACCGGCTTCCCCGAGCGAGTGATGCGTACGCCGAAGCGAGCCGTGCCGCGATGACCGGCGACCGCACTCAAGGACCTGCGGTCGCAGGCCAACCGGCACCGGGCCCCTTGGACGCCCGGCCGCGGGCACTCGCCGACTGTGTCGTCGTGGTGACGCCCCGGTCGTTCGGCATGCACGAGCCGGCCCTGCGGCGCCGGCTCGAGGAGAACGTTGGACTGGTCCACTACTGCCCCGGCCCGCTCGCAGCCGATGCCTTGGTGGAGGCTGTCGGGGACGCCGACGGCCTGCTCTGCGGCCTTGACGAGGTGAGCGAGCAGGTCTTCGCAGGTGCCCCCCGGCTGCGGGTGGTCGCCCGCTACGGCGTGGGCGTGGACCGTGTGGACCTGGCAGCAGCCGCGCGTCACGGCGTGACGGTGACAGTGACACCGGGCGCGAACGCCAACGCCGTTGCCGAGTTGGCCATCGCCCTTCTCTTCACCCTTGCCCGCCCGGTGGTGGCTGGCCATGATCGTGCCCGCGCCGGGCAATGGCCGGCGTTGAACGGGGTGGAGCTTGCCGGCAGGACCCTCGGCCTGATCGGCCTGGGCCGAATCGGCTCGCAGGTGGCCGCCAAGGCCGCTTGTCTGGGCCTGCATGTCCTCGCCTGCGACCCGAATGTGTCCGAGAGCGGCTCAGCCGTCCTGGTCGATCTCGCCACTCTCGTCGCCGAGTCGGACTTTGTCTCCCTGCACGCTCCGCTCACCGATGAGACGAGAGGGATGGTGAACCGGTCGCTCTTGGAGCGGTTCAAGCCCGGTGCCGCGCTGGTCAACACGGCGAGGGGAGCACTTATAGACGAGGCGGCCCTCCTGTGGGCGCTCGAGGAGGGGCCACTTCGTGCGGCCGCCCTCGACGTGCTCGTCGAAGAGCCGCCACCTTCGGACCATCCGCTCGTGCAACGAGACGACGTCCTCGTGACGCCCCATATAGGCCCCCACACACCTGAGGCGACGACTGCGATGGGCGAGATGGCGCTCGATGACCTACTTGCCGTCCTGTCCGGGCTGGACCCGAGGTTTCCGGCGTGAAGGCGATCGAGGCACTCGAACGACTGCGCGTGGTCAGGGCGATCGCGGTGGTGCGCGCCGACGACTGCCAAGAGGCCATCGACATAGCCGAGGCGCTGGCCGCAGGAGGGCTCGGGGCGATCGAGCTGACCTTCACGACGCCGGGCGTTGACGCCGCCCTGGCCGAGGTTCGTCGACGGCTCGGTGACAAGCTCCTCTTGGGTGCCGGGACGATCACGACACCCGAACAGGCGAAATCTGCCGTTCAGGCCGGGGCCGACTTCCTCGTGTGCCCTCACCTCGACGAGCGACTGCTATCCGGGATGCTCTCCACAGGCCTGCTCGCCGTGCCGGGCGTCATGTCCCCCTCTGAAGTTGCCTGCGCCTTGAGGCAAGGGGCCATCGTGGTCAAGCTCTTCCCCGCTTCGACCGTCGGGGTCGGTCACCTGAAGGCGCTGTTCGGGCCGTTCCCCGGTCTGCAGGTGATCCCTACAGGTGGGATCTCCCCGGCCACGGCAGGCGAGTGGCTCTCGGCGGGTGCCCTCGCCGTGGGGCTCGGCGGGGAGCTCGTTCCCAAGGCGCTCCGCAGGGCGCGCGCCTGGGGCGAGATCAGCGCCAATGCCTCCCAACTCCTGGCCGGGATAAGCGCGAAGGAGACATGAGCCATGCGAGCCGATTGCGGGCATACCAGGCGATTCAGCTTCATCGGCGTCACAACCGGCAGGTCCGCGATCATGCGGGTCTTCCCGGCCTGGGCCGAGCACCTCGGACTGGTGGACGTCGGGATCTTCGGCCATGACTTCCCGATGCACGCTCCGCCGGAGTCCTACCGTGAGCTCGTGGGGGCCATCGCCTCGGACCCGTTGGAGCTCGGGGGGCTCGTCACTACCCACAAGATCGATCTGTTCGCCGCCTGCAGGGACATGTTCGACTACGTGGACCCCTACGCCGAGCTCTGCGGGGAGGTCTCATCGTTGTCAAAGCGCGCCGGCTCGTTCCGAGCTCATGCCAAGGACCCGATCTCTTCAGGCCGCTCCCTCGACGAATTCGTGAAGGATGGGTACTGGGCACTGACGGGCGCGGAGGCGGTCCTGTTCGGGGCCGGCGGATCCAATCTCGCCATCAGCCTGCACCTCATGACCGGGCGCCCCAGCCGAGACCGGCCCCGGCGCATCGTCGTTGTCAACCGCAGCCCGGGCCGGCTCGAGTCGATGCGCACCGTTCACGAGCAGCTGGGTTCGGGTGTCGAGGTGGACTACGTCCACAACTGCGATCCGGCGGAGAACGACCGCCTCCTAGAAACCGTGCCGAGGGGCTCGCTCATCGTCAACGGGACCGGGATGGGCAAGGACAGCCCGGGAAGCCCTCTCACCGACGGTGCCGTCTTCCCCGAGCAGGCCCTGGTCTGGGAGCTCAACTACCGAGGCGAGCTCGAATTCATGCACCAGGCGGAGCGCCAGCAGCTCAGCCGGGGACTTCTCATAGAAGACGGCTGGCGTTATTTCGTGCACGGATGGACCTGCGTGATCGAAGAGGTCTTCGATGTGGAGATGACCCCGGAGATCGTGGGCGAGCTGTCCGACATCGCCCTTGGGCTGCGCGACGCAACGGCACCGGGCGCTTCGGGCGCTGGCCAAGGTGGCCGCGCATGAGCAGAGCACGCCTGGCACCGCTGTACCTTGGCGCGCCGGATGATCCCGACTTCGTCGGCCAGACCTACCGCCTGCGCGAGCTGCTCGCCGACGAGGCCGAGATCGTAGAGCCGCTCCCCTTGGGGGCGCAGCTGCCCGATGTCGACGGGGTGGTCTTCCCTCAGATGGTGGGGGAAGCGTACCGGCGTCTCGGGGAGTTCCAAAGGCTCGGCGTGCCCATTTTGGTGCTCACCTCGCAGTTCGCCACGATGGCGATGTGGGACTGGGAGATCATCAGCTACCTGCGCGCCGAAGGTGTGGCCGTGATGGCGCCCTACTCCCTCGAAGCGGCCAGGACCGCCTGTCGCGCCCTTGGCGCCAAGCGGCAATTGCGAGACGGGCGCTTCCTCGTCTACCAGGACCGTCCCGGCAAAGCCGGGTTCCAGCCCAGCATCTTCAGGCGCTTTTACTGGTGGGAGGAGGAGTGCTCGCAGCGCATTGGCGACAAGTACGGACTTCGTATCGAAAAAAGGAGCTTTGCAGACCTGGGGGCGCGGGCGAGGGCCATCTCGGACCCGCGGGCGGCTGAGGAATGGGCGCGTCTCAGTGACGAGGTCCCGCTCGAGACTGTGAGCGAAGGGGCGGCTCTGAGCGCTGTCAAGCTCTACCTCGCCTTGCGCGACGACCTCGACAGCGAGAACTCAGTATTGGCCGTGGGCATCAACTGCCTGAACGAGTCGGCCTGCTCGGACACGTCGCCGTGTCTCGCCTGGGACCTGCTCTACACAGAGCGGGAGATGATCTGGGGATGCGAAGCGGACATCGTCTCCATGCTCACCAAGTTCGTCGTGCATCGCTCGCTCAAGGTGCCCGTGATGATGACCAACCTCTACCCGTTCTTGATGGGCCAGGCGGCCCTGCAACACGAGCGGATTCCGGCCTTCCCTCACGTCGACGACCCTGCCAACCACGTCCTTGCCGCCCATTGCGGCTACCTGGGCGTTCTGCCTCGGCGGTTCGCCGTCGAGTGGAAGCTGCGCCCGAGAGTGCTCGCCATCGTGGACGACAACGCCACGGCTATCGACGCCCGACTCCCCGTCGGCGAGCTGACTCTGGTCAAGCTCGGACCCGCGTTCGACGTGCTCTCGGTTGCACAAGGCGAGCTCACCGGATACGCGGGCTTCCCGGGCTCGGACTGTCTCAACGGGGCGGTCATCAAGGTGCCCGACGGCCACGCCCTCATGGCACGACTGCCTTCGCATCACTCCGTACTGTTCCCCGGCCACGACCTTGCGGGTCTCGGGCTGATTGGCCAGGTCTTCGGCCTAGAGGTCGACCAGATAGGAACGTGGCTTCCTACGCCCTAGCAGCGCGTCCCAAGTAATCAGCAGGGCTTCGGGTTCCAGGGCTCGGGCAGGTTCTTGGCGTTGTCGAAGACCACCTGGTTCTCCGGAGTCGTGGTCGTGGCGACGCTCGGTGCCGACGTGGTCGTCGAGGTGCCCGTAGAGCTCGAGCCGAGCGCGAGGAAGCTCGAGATCATCTTCTGGGCATAAGGCTGTGCCGCCATGAGCACGTCGTTGCCGTCCACGGTGGCACCGTAGGTGGGGAGGACCTCGGTCTCAAGGCTGGCCGAGGCGATGCCTCTGAAATGCATGCCGAGAGAGATCATCTCGCGGCTCGAGAAACCCGAGTCCACCTGTAGGTCGTCAGCAGTCGCATGCAAGAAGCTGTTGATCGCGAGCAGGTTGGGGAACTCCCCGTTCACCTTGTTGATCACAGCATGGAAGAAGGCCTGCTGACGCTGGATCCTGCTCCAGTCGCTCATGCCGTCGTAGTTCCAGCTCCCGTCCTTGAAGTAGTAGAGGTGCCGGCTGCGCACGAGCGCGAGCGCCGTGGTGCCGTTCACGGTCTGGCATCCCACCCTCGTCACGCTAAGGCCGGAGTCAGGATCGCGGACGGGATACGGGAAGTCGAGCGAGATGCCGCCGAGGGAGTTCACCATGGCTTCGAAGCCGGGGAAGTTCGCCACCACCACGTGGTTTATCGGGATCCCGAAGTCCTGCTGGATCGTCTCGACGAGAAGGCCCGGGCCGGAGTTGAAGGCCGCGTTGACCCGGTTCGAGCCGCCCGTGCCCGGGATCGGGACGTAGGTGTCCCGTGGGATGGAGAGCATCTCGACCTGCCGGGTCTTCGGAACGAGCCTTACGACGATGATCACGTCTGACCGCTGACCGGACTGGGAGGCTGCGCTTCCGAAGGACGAGGCCTCCCCGGGGGTGTCGACGAAGGCCCGGGAGTCAGAGCCGACGAGAAGGACGTCGATCGGCGTCCCCGAGGTCTCCGGTGTGATGCTCGGGACCGGGACGCGCTTGATCGAACCAAGCACGGCGTTGACGTAGAACCAGCCTCCGACGCCGCCCAGGATTACCAGGACGAGCAGGATGGCCACGCCGACGAGCAAACGCTTGGGCCACCGGCGGCCCTTGGTGGTGTGGTGAACGAACCGGCGACTCTCCAGTGAGCGCATCGCCGGATCTCGGGGCACGTAAAGGGAGGATACGCACTATCAACTTGACCATGGGGTCACTCAATGCTGGTCGTGGGGCGGCTCATCGCCGTCGACTCCGGCCTGTCCGTGGTCCAGAGGTTCCTCGTCGTCAGGCGCGGCCGGTTCGCACTCATCCTCCACGGCAACGGGCGTACCGCTCATCGGCGTGTCACCCGTCGGCGGCAACGCCGTCTCGGATGTGTGGCCCTGTTCTCCCATGACCGGCGGACGCAGTGTCATGAGCATGCCTAGGCCGACGGCACCCACGAGAGAGGCGAGCTTGCCGATCTGGTCGGCTCGCGTCGTCCCGTAGGTGAGTGTGACGTGATGAGCCGTGGGGACGACCGCCATCAGATTGGGGGAGACCTCGTAGGGTCCGAGGGCACCGGTGGCGTGCCAATTGGGAAAGTAGGGCACCTTCACGAGCACCGGCGCGTCGAGCCGACCGACGTCGAAGCTGACCGTCGAGTTCGTCGTGCGAGCGTCGGTCACCGTCGTCGGCTTGACCGGGATCCCGAGCCCCGGGGGGATGAGGTTCCCGACCTGAGCCCTGGGCCAGTTAGGCGGCCCGTTCTGCGCGAGCTCGACCGGCCAGTAGCTCTCGTCTTCCCACCAGACCAGATTCGTGTCGAGCCACCTTTTCGCGGAGGCGCCGGATTCCACCTCGGGCAGGTAGTCGAGTGGCGTCACCAGCTGGGAACCTTTGATGAGGTAGAGATCCCAGACCGGATGTGCCACCGTCACCTGGTTGATCGGGCCAGCAAAGCCCGGCGTCGACGCGATCTTGACGAGCCCCGGGTCGCTCTCGGCCGCGGCCTCTACCTGTGGGGACACGGCGAGGAAGTAGCGCACATCCGCGAATTGCAGGTGCCGGATGCCGTCGGCGAGGTCGAACGTGGGGTAGCTCAGGTACGAGACTGGGTTCGAGCTCTCGCCAGGCAGTGAGTACTCGGCCTGGTCCAGGAAGTGGAACGGCGTTGTCGTCGAGGACTCGAACAAGACGCCGTCGATCGTGTCCATGCACCCGTTGGTCCAATAAGGAAGCGCCATCGTCGCCTCTGTCGAGCCGAAGGGGTCGTTGGTCTCGGTGATGTACTCGTACTGCAGGCGCCCACACCCGTAGGTCCTGCCCACCTTGTCGAGCATGTGCACGATGCCCTCATAGATGGGCCAGCCCGACTTGCCTTGGAACCCGGTGTAATTCCATGAGACCCAGCCGGGAACTTCGAGCTGACTGACGCTGGGCTGGAAACCCGGGAAGGCGATTCCCCCGGCGACGAAGGCGCCGATCATGCTGGCAATGCTGACCAGCACAATCGCGACGGGCGCCTCCCAGGCGTCGTACTCGAGCCAGGCGCCGCCCAGTCGGAACAGCTCTCCGATGCCGTAGGCGGCGAGCAGCGCCGTGAACAGGAAATAGAACGGCAACCAGCGGCCGTTGTAGATGAATCCCGCAGGGAGCCACTGGAATGCGGCAACCGAGGCGACCACGGCGACACTGAGCGCGATGGGCGTTCGGTCGCGGAGGATGATGGCGACGAGGACGCCCACGCCCGCCGGGACGATCATCCAGATATAGCCGTGCGGGAAGATGTTCGACCAGACGCCGGTCACCCTTGTGTAGCCCATGGACGAGCTGTACGCGAGATCGGCACCGAACGGAACGAGCCAGAACGCCCCCAGGAGCCCGCCCACCACTCCGACGGGGATCAGGACGCGCCACGTGTTCTTGTTCCAGTGACTCAGCGCGAGCAGGACAGCGATGGCGGCATAGCCGAATGCCGGCACTACGTGGCACAGCAGCGTCACCCCGTACAGGGCGGCCGCGAGCCAACGGAGCCGACCGGTTCTAAGGGCGTACGCGAACACGCCGAGGAAGAGAAGTCCCGTGGTGAGCGCAAGGGAGAAAGAGAACTCACCGGCGAGGGTAGATGTGATGTTGCCGCCTTCGATGGTGTAGGCGGTGTTGAACAAAAAGGGCAAGGTCGCCATGGCCATCAGTGCCGGGATGGGTCTTCTGAAGCCGGCCAGGCAACCGAAGGCCCAAGCCGAGACAGGCAGCGCGATCGGGCCGAGGACTGTTACGAGCTTGAAGGCAACTGCGTACGGGAACACGACAGAGAGCGCGGCGACGAACAACGCCGGGAGAGGGAAGTAGAAGACGTAGAGGGGGAACCCCTCGAACCACTGCGGATCCCACCCTGTGATGCGTCCCTGGGGAAGCAAGTCGTGGATGAGGAAGTAGGGCGTCACGATGTGGCCGGCGTTGTCGCCACCGACATCCATGTTCGGGCTGAATATAAGACCTGGTCGCAGCTGCCAGATGACAAAGACCGTCGCTCCGACAACAGCGACGAATCCGAGGGCTTTGGTGATTACCTCGCCGCGGGTCGGGCGCACCGTTTCGCCGATGGCCTGCACGGCGGCAATTTATCCCGGGGTGGCGGCCCGGTGGCTGCACCCTAACGATTCCGATGCCCAGCAGGGCGCCGCACGATGGTAGCGTCAAGCCCTGAGGGGCCGTTGGCGCAGCCTGGTAGCGCGCTTGCATGACACGCAAGAGGTCACAAGTTCAAGTCTTGTACGGCCCACCATAGTTGA
>JBEKGS010000022.1:0-43087 GCA_050012675.1 Acidimicrobiales bacterium | reverse complement strand
TCGCTGGTCATGGCTGGCCCTCCTGCTCTGTCCACCTCGGTGACCACTACACAGCTTCCGACGAGACGGCGGCAGGCAAATCATCGGTCCGAGTAAGTCTTCCCGTTCGGTGTGATACCTGTTGCCTCGAGATCATGGTCGACGCCGTCCTGGTCGAGCTCGAGCGGTTTGTCGAGGCAGCCGAGAGATCCGGGAGCCCCGCCGCCGGGGCTCTGCGAGCCGCCCTGCGGGCGGCTCAGCTCAAGAGCAGTTCGGCCGTGGTCCCCCGGCCGCGTCCCGCGGATCCGCGGACAACGGCGACGAGCGACCACTGAAAGTCAAGGTCAGCCGTACAGCTCCCGGTCCGACGGCCAGTTCGGCTGGAACAGGTGCCACTGCTCGGGTGCCGGGCGGATCAACTTTTCCAGAGACAGCGCAACCTCCTTGGTCACTCGCTGCACTTCCTCGCGCAAGCGGCCCGTGCGCGCGGAGTCGAGCGGAGGCTCAAGAACCGCGTGGTAGCGGCCTCGCGGTCGCTGATAGATGGCGCAGGTCATGATCGGTGCCCCGGAACGCAGCGCAAGCAGGGCCGGACCTCCGGGAAGCGTGGTCTTCTCACCGAAGAACTCGACCTCGATCCCGTTTCCGGCGAGGTCCCGGTCCGCCAGCAGCCCCACGACGCGGCCTGCACGCAGGGTGTCCAGAAGCCTTACGGTCGTGTCAGGCCCGGGAGGCAGGACCGTGAGCCCGAGCGCCGCTCGTTGCTGTGTGAACCATTCGAACAGTTCGGGAGGCTCCAGCAGCTCGCCGACGGTGGTCATCGGGTAGCCCTGCTGGGCGAGCCAGCGGCCTCCGTACTCCCAAGAACCGACATGCGGGAGCACGATCACAACCCCGCGACCCCTGGCCATCTCGAGCCGGAACCGCTCGAAGCCCTCGATGCTGAATATCGACTCGATCTGGTCGGAGCGGAGCGCCGACACCTGCGCGGCCTCGACCCAGTAGCGCGCGTAGGAGGAGAACGCCCTCTTGACCAGCCGCCGGACCCGAGCCTCGTCCGCGTCTGGTCCGAGCACTCGCCGCAAGTTGGCGTGCACGACCGGCCCTTTGCTGCGCGACATACCGGAGATCGTGTAGCCGACTGCGGCCGCCACGACCGCAGCCAGTGGCCGCGGAGTGACCTGCAGCACGCCGGCGAGTCCCCGGTAAGTGAGGTAGCGGACGCGCTGGCCTCGTGTTGGCATGTCGACTGGTCGCTTCTTGGCAGCAGGTTGCTGAACTTTGGTCAGCTATCGGCTCCCGGATGCCGGCGCCGCGCCGAACCAATACCGAAGCTACGCCGCTCCGAGCGCGGGGTGACGCGGCGAGCACCGGAACGTTCGCTCGCGAGCACCCGGCGCAACCTCACGCCCAAAGGTTCGGTCCGGCGTCGGGCACGCACGCGACTCGGTGTCGTCGCACGCCGCCTTGTACCGGTGGCACGCGGCTGACGCCACGTGCGCCAGCGCGACTCGACACGCCCCCGGCGCCACTGCCCCCGTCCCCCGGCAGCTGTCGCTGTCTCCGGGCTCGCCTGGCGCCAGACCTTCACGAAGCGCTGCCCGGCGGTGAAGACCGTCAGTGCCAGCAACACCCCGAGCAGGGGCACAAAGATCACATGGAAGAGCAGGGCGACACCGAGGAAAATAAGGCGCTCGGCGCGCTCCATGAGGCCACCCTTGGCGTCATATCCGAGGGACTCCGCCTTGGCCCGCTCGTAGGAGATGACCGTGCTCACCCCGAGGATCGCGAACGGCAACAGGGCCAGGCGCGGCTGGCTTCCCGAGGCGAAGTACCACGCGACGCCGCCGAAGATGAGGGCATCGGACACCCGGTCGGCTACCGAGTCGAAAAAGGCGCCCTTCTTCGAGGCCGTGCCCGCGGCCTTTGCCACGACGCCGTCGAGGGTGTCCATGAGACCGCCGACGGTGAGCAGCACGATGGCGACCCAGAACTGGCCCAGGCCGATGACAACGCCAGTGGCACCCGCGAGCAGGATGCCGACGACTGTGACCTCGTTCGCCGTTACGCCGTGTCGTGCCAGGCGGTCACCGATCGCGAAACCCTTGCGGATGTCGCGCTCGGGCGGCCTGGCCACCTTGTCGGCCGACAGGGCCGGCTCAGGAGCCGGCACGGCCTGATCTTCGACTGCGGCATCCTCGTTGCCGCTCGCCGTCGATTGGCCCCGGTGGCCGTCGATCATGTCGCTCCTGTCTGGCAGACTGCGGTCGAAAACGCCTGCCCCGCAAGCTCGCGCGGCAATAGTCCTCTCCCAAAGACAATACCAGAGGCCCCCGCGAAATCCCCGGCCTCCTCGTGGCGCGCGCGCGACCGATAGGCTCCCAGGCTGTCCAGCGAGTTCGTCGACCAGTCACCCACGGGGAAGCCGGTCCCGGGAAGTGAGGTACCCACGTGAACGCCGTGCCGTCCGCCAAAATCCGCAACGTCGCGCTCATTGGCCACGGTGGCGCCGGCAAGACAACCCTTGCCGAGGCGCTGCTCGTGGTCGGCGGCGTTCTGACGCGGCTGGGACGCACCGAGGACGGGACGACTGTCTGCGATTTCGAGCCGGAAGAGGTAAAGCGGCAGATATCGGTCTCGTTGGCACTGGCTCCGTTCCTCTTCGAGGACTGCAAGATCAACATCATCGACACGCCGGGCTACGCCGATTTCATTGCCGAGGTCGAAGCGGGCCTGTCGGTCGCCGACCTGGCCGTGCTGGTCGTCAGCGCCGTCGAGGGCGTAGAAGTCCAGTCCGAGGAGACCTGGCGACTGGCAACCGAGCTCGGCATACCGAGGCTCGTGTTCGTCAACAAGCTCGACCGCGAGCGAGCCGACTTCGAAAGGACTCTGGACCAGCTCCGCGAGCGTTTCGGATCGGGCATCGCGCCCTTGGAGCTCCCGATAGGCACAGAGGCGGCCTTCAACGGCATCGCCGACCTTCTCAGCGATTCCGCCATCTTCTATGGAGCAGGCAAGCCCACTACCGGGCCGATACCGGAGGACATCTCCGAGCTCGAGCATCGTGTCCGCGAGACCCTGATCGAAGGCATCGTCGTGGCCGACGACTCCATGATGGAGCGCTACCTGGAAGGTGAGGTGCCGGCCCCCAAGGACCTGGAGGCGACCCTCGCCCACGGCGTCGCCTCGGCAACGGTGTTCCCCGTCATCTGCGGGTCGGCGCTCACCGGGGTGGGTGTCGACCGACTCGCTTCGCTCATCTGCGCCATCGGGCCGAGCCCGCTCGCGCGGAGGTCCTTCACGGTGCGTGCCGGCAACGACACGATGCAGCTTCCCCGCGATCCCGACGGGCCGCCTCTCGCCCGTGTCTTCAAGACGATCGCCGACCCCTTCGTCGGACGGATCTCGCTCATGAGCGTCCTGTCCGGAACGCTCCGGCCCGACATGACCCTTGTCGACAGCCGAAGCCGCTCCGAGGAGAAGCTGCACGCCCTCCAAGTCATGCGCGGCAAGGAGACCCAGCCGACAACGGCCGCCCCGGCCGGTGACATAGTCGCCGTCGCCAAGTTGAGCGGAGTGCTCACCGGCGACACCCTGGCACCGAAGAACCAGCCTGTGCTGGCCGAGGGACCGCGGCTTCGGACCCCGGTGCTGTCCATCGCCGTTCACCCGAAGGCCAAAGGCGACGACGACAAGCTCATGACAGCCATCCACAGGCTCCAGGAGGAGGACACGGCCCTTCTCGTGCGCCGGGACGACGAGACGCACCAGACTGTGCTGTCGGGCATGGGTGACACTCACCTGCAGATCGTCTGCGAGAAGCTCAACCGCAAGTTCGGGGTGGCGGTCGAGACCGAGCCGGTGCAGGTCCCTTACCGCGAGACCATCACCAAGTCCGCCGAGGCCGAGGGCAAGTACAAGAAGCAGACCGGGGGCCACGGCCAGTTCGGCGTTGCCAATCTACGCGTCGAGCCTCTGGAGCGCGGCCAGGGCTTCGAGTTCGTGGACGCCATCGTCGGCGGTGCCATACCCCGCCAGTTCATCCCTGCGGTGGAAAAGGGCGTGCAGGAGGCGATGGTCACCGGAGGCCACTTCGGCTACCCCGTCGTCGACGTCCGGGTCACCTGCTACGACGGCAAGTTCCACTCGGTCGACTCCTCGGAGATGAGCTTCAAGATGGCGGCCTCAATGGGTTTCAAAGAAGCTCTCGCGGCAGCCGGTCCCGTGATCCTCGAGCCCGTGTCGCGCCTCGAGGTCACCGTGCCTGCCGCCTATCAGGGTGACATCCTCGGGGACTTGAACTCCCGGCGGGGTCGCGTGCTCGGCACCGAGGCCGGCGAGCGGGGCGAGCAGGTCGTGATCGCCCTGGTGCCGGCCTCGGAGCTCCAGCGTTACGCCACCGATCTGCGTTCGCTCACCGGTGGCCGGGGCCGCTTTGCGGTCCGTCACGACCATCACGAGGTCGTGCCCGCGCCCCTCGCTGAAAAGCTCGCCAAACAGGCCTCCGACAGCTAGCAGCGGGTCGCCTCAGAGCGTCAGGGAGCTCCAGGCCGCCGCGACCTGCCTGTTCCCGGTCAGCTCGAGCGCATCGAGGGGCCTGCGGTTCCAGCAGTAGAGGTAGAGATCCGACGCCGGACCGACGAGGACGGCGTCAGCAGGCCCTCTGCCCTCGCGCCAACGCAGGCGCCCGGCGCTGACCTCCACCGTCCAGGCAGCTGCCGCGTCGGCGCAGGCCAGGCACAGCACACCTCCGAGGGAGGCGCCCGGCGCCTCGGGCACGTCAGTCGCCAGGTGCACACCGATCCACTCGTCGATCCCGTCGACGGCGAGATCCCTCTCGATCGGCCCTGGCGAGCCGACCGAGAGCTCGACGTCGAAACGGTGCACGGCCGACTCGAGGGCCATGCGCCTGCACACCCATTCAGCTGTCAGTTGCTCGCCCGACCAGTTCCAGCAAGGATCCTCCGGATCACGAACAGAAAGGGTGGAGAGGAGCTTCCCGCTGGCGGCTTCGAGCCAGTCGACGACAGCGACCCCCGGGGGCGCACCCCGCGTGGCCGGCTCGCAAGGGGCTTCCGGCGAGGCAACCTCCAGCTGGGTGCTCCAGAACGTGAACACGTCAGCGAGATGCGCGACGAGGTCCGAGAGCTGCCATTCCGGGCAGGTGGGAACCGGGACCTGCAAGTCCTCACCGCTCGAGGCGATGATGACGTCGCACTCGCGCTCGAGTGCCGCGCGGTGCGACTCGTAGTCCAGGCGATGACTGTTCACGAGCTCAATCCTCGCCCGTTTGGGACCCGTACCGGTCGCGCTGGTCGCGCGGGCGCGGCCTCGCCGGATCGCTGCCGAGACCTCCGGGAACGCGCCGCGTGGCTCGGCCGACGGCCAGGCGGATCTCCCTCACCGTGGCCCTGGCGTCGGCGACCTCGATGATCACATAACGGAAGCGCTCTCCCGAGCACTCGATGAGTACGGCATTGCGGCCGAGCCCGATGGACCAAAAGGACCACCCGTCGAGGCCGTGATAAGTACCGACGCGCCAGACTCCCTGGCCGTGCTTGCGCCACTGGCGAAGGCCTATCTTCACGTGGGCACGCGCCGAGGGATCGTGGTCCACCCGGACTATCGAGGCGAGCGGCAGTCTCAGGGTGCCCCGTGTGGCGACGATCCTGCGCCAACCGCGCAGTTGGACGACCACCTCGTCCCCCTCGACTCTGCACTCCCCCCAGATCGCGGGCGCCCGATGCAACTCGGGCCCAGGGCCGCTCACTTCCAGGCGGCCCGTAACTTCGCCCAACTGTCGCTGAGGGCCTCGGGAAGAACCCGGACCCCGGCAACCGAGGTCATGAAGTTCGTGTCGCCGATCCATCGAGGAACAATGTGCACGTGCAGATGCGCTGGGATGCCGGCCCCTGCCGCCCGCCCGAGGTTCAGCCCGAGGTTCATGCCCTCGGGACTGTAGGCGGCCTTCACCGCGGCCACCGCCCCGTAGACCCCGCCCGACAGCTCGGCGGCTTCTTCGGGCTCGAGCTCGCAGAGGTCCCGGACATGACGCACCGGCATCACCATCACGTGGCCCGGGGAGTAAGGGAAGGCATTGAGCAGCGCCACGGTGAACGCGCCCCTCCACAACAAGTGTTTGGCCTCGTCACTCTCGCCTGAGCCGACGATGGCACAAAAAACGCAGGCAGCCTGCGTATCTCCTCCGGTCCCGGGCCCGCCGGCGGCGCTCTCGCCGAACGAGCTCACGTAGCTCGATCGCCAGCCCGCCCACAGGTGGTCGAGACTCACTGCTGCCCCGGCGCGCCGGCGCGACGACCGGCGAGCGGCGGTGCCGCCTCCACGCGCAGCTTGTCGACGAATGCGTCGAGTCCGACGCCGCGCTCGGGATCCTCGCTGCCCCGGGCGTTGACGCCGACGGTCCCAGAGGCCACGTCCGAGTCGCCGACGACAAGGACGTAGGGGATCTTGTCCAGCTTGGCGCGCCGGATCCTCGCCCCGAGCGGCTCCCCGGCGTCGTCCGCCTCGGCACGCACACCGGCCGCGGCCAGCTTGTCGCGAGCCTGCCGCGCGTAGGGGGCGTGGTCGTCGCGCACGGGAAGAACCCGCACCTGGACCGGTGACAGCCAGGTCGGGAACGCCCCGGCGTAGTGCTCGACGAGCACCGCGAAGAACCGTTCCACCGAACCGAACAACGCACGGTGGATCATGATGGGCCGGTGCCTGGTGTTGTCCTGACCCACGTAGTCCATGGCGAAGCGCTGGGGCAGCTGGGTGTCCACCTGGATGGTCGAGATCTGCCACGTCCTGCCGATCGCATCGCGGGCCTGAACTGAGATCTTGGGACCATAAAAGGCGCCTCCGCCGGGGTCGAGCACCAGCTCGAGGTCCATGCTGAGCGCTGCCTGGCGCAGGGCCTCTGTCGCCTCCTCCCACTCCTCCAAAGTGCCGACCGCCTTTTCCTCAGGCATCGTCGACAGCTCCAGATAGAAGTCGTCCAGGCCGAAGTCGCGGAGCAGGTCGAGCACGAAGCCGAGCAAGGAGTGCAACTCGCCGGCCATCTGTTCTCGGGAGCAGAAGATGTGCGCGTCGTCCTGGGTCATGCCCCGCACGCGGGTGAGACCGTGCACGACGCCCGACTTCTCATAGCGGTAGACGGCCCCGAACTCGAACATCCTCAAGGGAAGTTCGCGGTAGGAGCGCTGCCTCGACTTGAAGATCAGGATGTGGAAGGGGCAGTTCATGGGCTTCAGGTAGTAGCGATGACCCTCGTCGAGCTCCATCGGCGGGAACATGCTCTCGGCGAACCACTGCAGGTGCCCGGATGTCTCAAACAGGTCCGAGCGGGTGATGTGGGGAGTGTTGACGAACGAGTAGCCGGCCTCCATGTGGCGCGCCCGCGAGTAGTCCTCCATCACCTTGCGGACCAGTCCGCCCTTTGGATGGAAGACCGCCAAGCCCGAACCGAGCTCGGCCGGGAAGGAGAACAGGTCGAGCTCGGCCCCGAGGCGTCGGTGATCACGGCGCTCGGCTTCCTCGAGACGGCGCAGGTGAGCCTCCAGGGCCTTGTCCGACTCCCAGGCGGTGCCGTACACCCTCTGCAGCTGGGGCCTGTGCTCGTCGCCGCGCCAGTAGGCGCCGGCCACGCGTGTGAGCTTGAAGTGCCCGAGGCGGTCTGTCGAGGGAACGTGGGGACCCCTGCACAGGTCCACGAAGCCCGGGCCGTTCCGGTAGGTGCTGACCCCGCCCGGATTCCCGCCCGCTTCGGCCAACAGCTCGGCGTCGAGTCCGACCGCGGCCTGGGCGACACGCTCGATGATCTCGCGCTTGTAAGGCTGGTCGGCGAAGATCTCGAGGCCTTCGGCGATGGTGTGCTCCTCGCGCTGGAACGGCTGGGCCTCGTCGATGATGGCCCGCATCTCGGCTTCGATCCTGCTCAGGTCCTCCTCGGAGAAGCGGGCACCTTGGGGCAGCTCGAAGTCGTAGTAGAAACCGTCGGCGATGGCCGGGCCGATCGCGTAGCGCGCCCCGGGCCAGAGCCTGAGCACCGCCTGAGCCATGACATGCGCCGTGGAGTGGCGCAGCACGGCGCGTCCCTCGTCGCTGTCGCAGGTCACGATTCGTACCTTGGCGCCATCGACGAGAACATGGGAGAGATCGACAGCCACTTCGTCCAGTTCGCCGGCGACCGCCGCACCGGCCAGGCGCCGTCCTATCCCGGCGGCAAGCTCTGCGATCGTCGTGCCGTCGGGGACACTACGTTGCGACCCGTCGGGCAACAAGACCGTGACCTCGCTGGGCATCAGAACCACTCCTCGTGCTGGCGACCGTCGGTCGCACTCCGGAACGCCTCAGCCTACCGGCCCACCGCGAGGCCCTAGTGGGCCCGTCAAAGGCGCACGCCCAACAGCCGGGCCGCGTCACCGATGCCTCGCCCCGCTCCCGCCTCCTCGTCGATGGCCGCGACGGCTCCGGGAGTGTCGAGGTCGTCGTCGAGCCTTGCCCGGACGGCCTCGAGCCCAGCTGTGCCCGCCCCCGCCCTGCGCCATAGCTCGAGACGGTCTTCGGCGTCCTCGAGCAACGAGTCGGTCCAGTCCCACGCCCGCCGGTAGCTCTGGGAGAGCAAGGCCAGGCGGATCGCGGACGGATCGTGGCCATCGTCGAGCAACGCATGGACGAACACGAGGTTGCCGAGCGACTTCGACATCTTCTCCCCCCCGAGGCCAACCATGGCCACGTGCATCCAGTGCCTGACGAAGACCGAGCCCGTCGCCGCCTCCGACTGGGCGGACTCGCACTCGTGGTGCGGGAAGATGAGATCGGTGCCCCCGCCGTGCAGGTCGATCGTGGTGCCGAGCTCGCGCATGGCGAGCGCCGAGCACTCGATGTGCCATCCCGGACGGCCCGGGCCCCACAGCGACTCCCAGGAAGGCTCGCCCGGGGCGGACGGTTGCCAGAGCACGAAGTCCAAGGGGTCGTCCTTGAAAGGGTCCTCGGGCCGACCACCGCGGAGGGCGGCGAGGCCCACCATCTCGTCGCGTTCGAGGTGACTCAGCTGACCGAAGCGGGGAAACGACGACACGTCGAAATAGACGGCCCCGCCTGCCCGATATGCGTGGCCCGTGTCGAGGACCATTCCGATGAAGCCGAGGATGTCGGCGATGGCCGAGGTCGCCCGCGGCTCGGAGTACGCCTTCAGGAGCCCGAGCGACTCCATGTCGGCGTCAAAGCGTGCTATCTCGCCGGCCGCCAGGTCCAAGTAGTGCACGCCGAGCTCGCGGGCCTTGCGCAAGATGTCGTCGTCGACATCGGTGATATTGCGTACGCACAAGGTCTGGTGCCCGAGGTCCCGCAGGCGACGCTGCAGCACGTCGTATGTGACGTACACCGCGGCATGGCCTAGGTGCGCTGAGTCGTAGGGCGTGATGCCGCAGGTGTACATCGTCACGACCTCGCCCGGTGTGAACGCCACCACCTCGCGACGTGCCGTGTCGTAAAGCCGCATGACCGGCTGCGCTCTGGACGCGGTGACGAGCCCTAGGGGGCTTCTGTGCGCAAGCCGGTCAGGCGGATGCTGGCGTGCGAGCGCGTACGGATGTTGACACCGATGAGCACCGCCGTGAAGGCCTCGATGGCGGCGGCGGCCGACAAGGTCCCAGCGTCGATCCCGCGACATCCCGGGATACGGTCCACGAGCTCGATGGTCGCCTTGGTAGCGGCCGGGTGGTCCGAGCAGACAAGGACGTCCGCGTCAAGAGGCTCGTCGATGTTCGCGAGGCCCCTTGCCGGGAGATGATGGAAAGCCCCCGAGACGAGGGCCTGTGGGGCGGCGCCCTGGACTGCCACGCACAGCGAGCCGCGTGCCGGCACGACTGCCTCCATGTCGTCGCCCACCTTGAACAGCGCGTTGGCCATCGAGACGACGACCTTGCCATCGAGGTGGGGGGCGAGGGCTCCTACTGTCTGAGGCGCGCCTTCCCATGGTGTCGCGACCACGACCAGCTCCGCTGCACAGGCGACCTCGTTCGACGCCCCGCGCAGGTTGAGGTCACGCCCGGACCACTTGTCACGAAGCTGGGCCGCCGTCTCCTCGCCGCGCTCAGCCGAGCGCGAACCGATTGACACCGACATACCGATCGACGCGAGCCTTACGGCAAGGGCTTTGCCCGCCGGACCCGTTCCTCCGAGAATTCCTACGTCCATGGTCCTAGCCTTTCACACGGGCTGACGGCCCGAGGCCATCGGGGTCGGCGGTGTCGTAGTGGGCGAACCTCGGCATGAGCCAGGCGACCAGGCCCACGCCCACCATGCAGCCGAGCCCGCCTGAGACAACCGAGATCTGTGCCGTCGACAGCGTCGCCACCACTCCGGCCTCGACGTCACCGAGGCGAGGGCCCCCCGTCACCACCGCTGTATGGACCGAGGAGAGCCTGCCCCGCAGCGACTCGGGTGCCTCGAGCTGCAGGATCGTGCCCCGAAAGACCGCCGAGACCACGTCGGCCGCCCCCGCGACCCCGAGCAGCACGAGACCGGCGGCCAACCAGGGCACGAGGCCGAAAAGGCAGATCGCCGCCCCCCAGACGAGCACGGCGATGAGGACGGCACGGCCCTGCTTGCGCACCACGGTCACCCAGCCCGTGAGCACAGCGCCTATGAGGGCGCCCGCTCCGGGCGCGGCGTAGAGCAGGCCCACCGTACCGGCACCGCCGTGGAACCGCACCAGGGCAAGGGCGGGGAACAGCGCCCGCGGCATGCCCAGCACCATGGCATTCAGGTCGACGACGAAGGTCCCCTGTAGGACAGGCCGTCCCTTCAGGTACCGCAGCCCTTCTGCGATCGAGCTGAGCCCAAAGCGTGTGCCGCCCCCGGGCGGCCGCAGGGCGGGCAGGCTCGCGACCGCCAGGAGCGAGACGGCGAAGGTGGCCGCGTCGATCCAGTAGACCGATCCGATGCCGAACTGCCCGAGGAGCAATCCCGCGACAGCCGGCCCGCCCACCTGGCCGACCTGGAAGAGGAGCTGCCACAGCGCGTTCGCGCTGGCGAACATGGGTCGGCCCACCAAGGTGGCGATCACGGCGCTGCGCGTCGGGCCGTCGATGCTGGCAACCCCGGAACCGAGCGCGCTCAGCGCGTACAGCGGCCAAAGGGCTGCATGCCGGCCGGAGGCGTTCAGCGCGAGCCCCACGCTGCAGGCCGCCAGCGACATCTGGGTGACAAGGAGCAGTCGCCGCCGGTCGACGGCGTCGGCGATCGAGCCCCCGAACAGCGATCCGGCGAGCACCGGCACGATCTGCGCCAGGCCGACGAGGCCCACGTCCAAGGAGGAATGCGTCAGACTGAACACCTGGTACGGGATCGCCACCACCGTGAGCTGCGACCCGAGCGTCGTGACCAGGTACCCGCCCCAAAGACGACGGAAGGCCTGGGAGTCCCGTAGCGGCCCGAGGTCGACGAGAAGCCTTCCCCGAGCCATTCCATGCAAACTACTGAGACTCCCGTGCTCACGGGTAGGCCGCGGACCTGCTTCGCCGGTGCGAGCCCTAACCTGGTGGGGAGCAAGAGAGAGCACAGGGTTGATGGGCCGGTCATTACGAATCGGGAGCGTGCGGGGCGTCCCGATACGCATCCACTGGAGCTTCCCCCTGCTCGTTGTCCTCGTGATCCTGCCGACAGCCGGACGCACGACGGCGCGCTCTATTGCAGAGGGCCTTGTATGGATCACGGCCCTTTTCGTGTGCATCGTGGCCCACGAGCTCTCCCACAGCTTCGTGGCCCGCCGCCGCGGCTTTGTAGTACGCGACATCGTGCTCTTGCCCATCGGCGGGGCGTCAGAGATCTCGGGGTTACCGGGCGCTCCGGGCGACGAGCTCGCGATTGCCATCGCCGGTCCTGTGGCCAGCCTCGCACTGGCACTGCTGTTCGCTCTCGCAGGTCTCGCGACAGGAGCTCGCATGTGGCCACCGACGTTGTTCGCCGGGGCGGTCACGAGCCGGCTCATGTGGGCCAACGCCTTGCTTGCGGGCTTCAACCTTGTGCCCGCCATCCCCATGGACGGTGGACGGGTGCTGAGGGCTCTGCTCGCGCGTGGACGTGACGACATGCGCGCGACGGCTCTGGCGGTGCAGATCGGCCGCTTCCTCGGCCTTGCAATGGTCCTCGTCGGGCTGCGCTACGACCTTTGGCTGTCTTTTGTGGGGCTGTTCGTGTTCGTGGGAGCCACAAGCGAGAACCACGCCGCGGCCCTCCGCACCGCGGTAGGGGGCCTCAAAGTGCGCGACGTCATGGTGCAGGATCCCACGACTCTCGAGGTGGGCTTTCCCCTCTCGGCGGTCTCCCCGTTCTTGCAGGCCTCACCTGGGCGGGTACTGCCAGTCGTCGACCGTGGGCGTTATGTAGGCCTCATCGCGGCCGACCGGCTCCCGGGCCCTCCCGGGGCGCTCGTCGTGGCCGACGCCACCGACCGCGGTACTCCGGCACTGGCCCCTGACGACCCTTTGTACCCGGTCGCCGTCGAGTGTCTGGGCGTCTTGCGCCGGCGTGCGGCGGCCGTTGTCGAAGACGGCCGTGTCGTCGGTGTGATCTACGCCCCACATCTTCAAGCCGCGTTGCGCCGAGCGACAGCAGCTCTCGGCATCGCAGGCACCGGTCATTGACGGGCCGCCGGCGACCTGGAAGGCAGCCGGTCGTCTCTGCGATGTCGGCGAGGAAGCAAACTCCCGTTGCGAACAGGACAGATCGGCGGCGCGGTTCTCAAGGTGCAAGCGCCGAACGCCGATGACAGAAGTGGTGTTCGAGCATCAGCGAGGCCTCCTCCGGCGCGAGCGGAGCCACGCCGTGCCCGAGGGTTTCACCGCATCCAGGCCGATTCCGAGTCAGTACGAGTTCGCGGCCATGTTTGGCGCGTTCTGCGACCTCGTCACACTCCATGAACTCGACGGGACGATACGGTTGGCGTCCGACTCCTCCCGCGAGATCCTCGGCCTTGCGCCCGACCAGCTCGTCGGTCGCGCTGGCTGCGAAGCCCTTGTGTGCGAGCAGGACGCGGCGCTCTTCACCTCCGCCGTCGAACGCCTCCGAGGCGGCGATGACAACGCGGATGTCACATTCCGCAGCCGGACGCCCGACTCGCGGGCCGCCTGGCTCGAGACCCGGATGCGGACGGTCAAGGACCGCAAGGGCACGGCCACCGGCTTTGTGGCTGTCTCTCGACCGGCGACCGAGCGCCTCGAGCTCGAACGACGCCAGCAACTACAGCTAGGACGCCTCCGTCAGGTCACAGATGCCGTGCCGGGCATGACCGCCTGGATCGTCGACAGGGAACTGCGATGCCGATTCGCGGCCGGGGCAGGTTTCCCCTCCATCACAAGCGGCCCCGAGGCTTGCGTCGACCGCCCCCTCGCCCAGCTCCTGAGCGCAGGCCGTTTCGAAGCTGCGCGCTGTCACCTCGAAGAGTGCTTTGCGGGTCTCACCCCGACCGAGGACAGCTCGAGACCGGGTCCCCACCAGTTCTGGACGCGATACCTCCCTGTCGAATCTGACTCCGGGGAGGTCCAGGAGGTCCTCATCGTCAACCTCGAGGTGACCGCGCGTGAGAGGACACACGAAGCGCTGCGCCGTAGCGAAGCCAGCTTCTCGAGCGCTTTCGACAACTCCCCGATCGGCATGGCCATCATCGCCCCAGATGGTTCGGTGCTCCGTGCCAACGACGCGTTCTGCGCCCTGACACGACGCTCTCGAGAGGAGCTGCATCGCGGGTCGTGGTCCGAGTTGATCCATCCAGACGATGTCGAGGCGAACCGCGAGCTGACCGTGCGCATGCTCGCGGGCGAGAGACGAACGGCGATGGTCGAGAGACGTTACTTGCGACCCGACCATTCAGTCGTGCACGCCGTGATGAGCATCACTCTCGTGCGCGACGAGGTCGGACGGCCTCTTCATCTCGTGATCCAGGTCCTGGACGTGACCGACCGACATCGCCTGGAGGCGTATCTCGAAGAGCTCGTGCTGCGCGATCCGCTCACCGGCGCCCACAACCGCAGGGCGCTCGACGTCGAGCTGGCCCGGCGGCTGAGCACCGAGTCCAGCGAAGTCCCGAGCGGGGCGCTCGTGCTCTTCGACATCGACCACTTCAAGGACCTGAACGACTCCTTGGGCCATGACGTCGGCGACGACGTGCTCCGTCACCTCGTCGCCAAGTGGCGCGAGCGTCTGCGCCGCAGCGATGTGCTGGTTCGCATCGGGGGGGACGAGTTCGTCGTGCTGCTCGGCGACAGCGATCCCGAGAGCGTGGAAGCAGTCGCGCGCGACCTTTTGACAATCGCCGACGGGGCGATCCTGACCGTCACGGGCGTGGCGTCCTCGGTTAGCGCGGGAATGGCGCTGTTCCGGCCCGAGGAGAACGCCGCCCAGCTCCTCCGCCGAGCGGACGATGCCCTCTACCTGGCCAAACGTGCCGGTCGGGGCCGCCTCGTCGTCGACCGGGCAGAGCCCGCGTTCTGAGCAAAGAGCCGGCCAGTCGTTATCGGTAGGCTCAGGCATCTTGGGACGGCAGAGCCGGCGCGACTCACGCAGGCTCCTCACCCGGCACGGCGCCCGCTCTCGGCCTGGCCCGCCTCGCCCCGGAGCCGCTCCCGCTTGGACTGGGCGGTGCGTCTGCCTCTCGCGGCCTGGTCGAGAACAACCTTGCGCAGCCGGACACTGGCCGGCGTCGCCTCGACGCACTCGTCCTCGCTTATGAACTCGAGCGCCTGCTCGAGGGAGAGCAGTCTCGGCGGTATCAGGCGGACCAGTTCCTCGGCTGTGGAAGAACGGACGTTGGTGACCTTGCGCTCCTTGGTGGCGTTCACGTCCATGTCCTCAGAACGGGCGTTCTCGCCGATGATCATCCCCTCGTAGACCTCGACGCCAGGACCTACGAAGAGCATGCCCCGGTCCTGGAGGTTCATGAGGGCGTAGGTCGTCGTGAGGCCGCCCCGGTCGGCGACCAGTGAGCCGGACGCGCGGCAGCGCAGCTCGCCGTGCCACGGCTCGAAGCGGTCGAAGATGTGGTGCAGCACCCCGGTCCCGCGGGTCTCGGTCAGGAACTCGGTGCGGAAGCCGATCAGGCCCCGAGATGGCACTGAGTAGTCGAGCCGTGCCCAGCCCGTGCCGTGGTTGACCATCTGGACCAGTCGCCCCTTGCGCAGCGAGAGCAACTGGGTGACGACCCCGAGGAACTGCTCGGGCACGTCGATCGACACCGCCTCCACGGGCTCGTGCAGCTTGCCGTCGACCATGCGGGTGAGCACCTGCGGCTTGCCCACAGTGAGCTCGAAGCCCTCCCGGCGAAGCACCTCGACGAGAACGGCGAGCTGCAGTTCACCGCGGCCCTGCACCTCCCAGGTGTCGGGCCGATCGGTTGTCAAAAGGCGGATCGACACATTGCCGACAAGCTCGGCGTCGAGCCGGTTCTTGAGCAACCTGGCGGTGACCTTGGTGCCTTCGGTGCCGGACAGGGGCGAGGTGTTGATGCCGATGGTCATGCCGAGGCTCGGCTCGTCGACGATGAGCAACGGCAGAGGCCGCGGGTCCTCGGGGTCCGAGAGCGTCTCTCCTATCGTCACATCGGACAGTCCGGCGACGGCGATGATCTCGCCCGGGCCCGCCTCCGCGGCATCGACTCGGTCGAGCCCTTCCGAGACGTACAGCTCCGCCACCTTGAACCGCTCCACGCTGCCGTCTGCACGGCACCACGAGGCCTGCTGGCTGCGCCGGATCGTGCCCTGGAGCACGCGGCATATGGCGAGGCGCCCGACATAGGCGGAAGCGTCCAAGTTCGTGACCAGTGCTTGCAGCGGGTGGCCGGGCTCGAAGGTCGGAGCAGGAATGTAGTCGCATATCACCTTGAACAACGGCTCCAGGTCCGTGCCCACCAGGTTCGCGTCAAGTGAGGCGCGTCCCGCCCTGGCATTGCAGTACACGATGGGGAACTCGATCTGTTCCTCGTCCGCGTCGAGGTCCAGGAACAGCTCGTAGACCTCGTCGACGACTTCCTTCGGGCGGGCGTCGGGTCGGTCGATCTTGTTGACCACGAGCACGACGGGCAGCCGCCGCTCGAGCGCTTTGCGCAGTACGAAGCGGGTCTGGGGCAAGGGACCCTCGCTTGCGTCCACTAGCAGCAGGACGCCGTCGACCATGGCGAGTGCCCTTTCCACCTCGCCGCCGAAGTCGGCGTGCCCAGGGGTGTCCACGATGTTGAACTTCACGCCCCCGTGACGGACAGAGGTGTTCTTCGCGAGGATCGTGATGCCCTTTTCACGTTCGAGATCCATCGAGTCCATGACGCGCTCGTTGACCTCTTGATTGGCGCGGAAGACTCCCGACTGCCAGAGCATCGCGTCGACGAGAGTCGTCTTCCCGTGGTCTACGTGAGCCACGATCGCGAGGTTGCGGAAATTGGCGCGCGAAACCATGTGCGAAATACCCCGGAGAAAGGCACGGCAACCGCCGTGCCATGTCAGTCTACCGGGTCACAGGCCTGGTCCTCCGGAAACGGCAGAGTCAACCGGCTCCGGTTGTCATGGCCGTTCAGCCCAGCGACTGCGCCATCCGGTAGAGGTCCTCGGGCACAAGGCGCGGCTCGGCGACGACTTCTGACAACTGGACCGCCTCCACGTTGTCCCCGCGCTTGATGGGGATCTGCCCAAAACGCCCTTCGCTGATCAGCTTGTAGGCGCCGACACCGACACGTGTCGCCCAGATCCGGTCGTAGGCGGTCGGCGTGCCGCCCCGCTGGGTGTGACCGAGCACGGTGACCCTCGTCTCGAAGCCGGTCACGTCCTCGAGCTGGCGACCGAGCCGCTCGCCGATCCCCCGACGGCTGAGCTGCTCGTGGCCGAAAGCGTCCAGCGGCGCTCCGCTGTCCGACGGCCCGGGAAGGCCTCCGACCTCGGCGCCTTCCGAGACTGCGATGATGCTGAATGTCTTTCCCTGCTTGCGGCGGTCGTGGAGATGAGCGACGACCTCCTCGAGCTCGACGGCGAACTCCGGGATCACCATCATGTCCGCCCCGCCTGCCAGACCGCCCATGAGCGTCACCCAGCCGGCTTCGCGACCCATCGCCTCCACAACCATCACGCGATGGTGCGACGCCGCGGTGGTGTGAAGCCGGTCCACTGCTTCGGTGACGATGGCGACAGCGGTGTCGAAGCCGATGCAGTACTCGGTCACGAGCAGATCGTTGTCCACGGTCTTCGGCACGCCGACGACGGGCAGTCCCCGCTCAGCCAGAGCCGCACCCACTGAGAGCGTGTCGTCTCCTCCGATCGTCACGAGCGCGTCCATGCCGAGCCGGCCGATGTTGGCGATGACGGCATCCATCGCTGCCGGGTCGGCGAGCGGGTTGACCCGCGAGGAGCCGAGGATCGTGCCACCCCGAGTCAAGATCCCTGACACGTCCCCTGGGCGCAACGGCACGGCGTCACCTTCGCCGACCAGGCCGGCCCATCCGTTCTGCACGCCGAGGACATCGACTCCGTCAACAAAAGCGCTGCGAGCCACGCCACGGATCGCCGCGTTCAGCCCGGGCGCGTCTCCTCCACCAGTCAGGATCCCAATCTGCACGAGTTCCTCCGCTCCTTGGTCGAATTCCGGGGCGAGTATAACTCTGACGGGAATGGCCGATCGTGGGCCGCCCGCTTGCGAACCGCTCTAACGACGAGCGGAATTGCCCACTATTGACGGCATTGGGCACAACAGTCCCGGGACCATGGCTTCGGCGTAAACCTCCGCGAGGCCGGTGGGCACTGCCGCGGGCGAGCGCGAACTACCGCCGCGCCACGGATGGGTCTCGCACGCCCGAACGGACCGGCTCGAAGGTCACGCTGAGCGTTGAATGGTGAGGCTCAACGCTCGCGGCGCCAGGTGGCGAGCAGCACCGCCGCGTACCGGAAGCCGTAGAGCAGGTTCGTCCCCTTCTTCGACTGGCCGGAGGCCCGTTCGTGCCACACCGCGGGCCGCTCGGTCACCCTCCAGCCCCGTTTCAGCGATGTGATCAGAAGCTCAGCAGTCTGGTACTGGTCCTGTTCGAGGCGGTCCTTCACATCCGCGAGCATCGTCACCCGGAGAGCCCTGAAGCCGTTGGAGGTGTCGGTGAGGTGCGCCCCGGTCAACAAGTTCATGAGGGTGGCGAAGAACACGACGCCCAATTGCCGGTAGCGGTCCCCTGTATTGTCCACGCCGAGGCGTCGTGAGGCGACGACGAAGTCGGCCTCGTCGTCCACAAGCGGTTGTAGCAGCTGCGGCATCTCGGTCGGGTCGTTCTGTCCGTCGGCGTCGAAGGTGACAACGTACTGGGCGCCCAAGCTCACGCAGAGGTCGTAGCCGACACGCAGGGCCACGCCGTGGCCCAGGTTCACCGGGAACACGAAGGTGACCGCCCCCTCGTCCAACGCAACGCGGGCCGTCTCGTCATCACCGCCATCGACGATCACAAGTGGGGTGACCTCCAGGCCGCAGGCCACTTTCGGCACGCGCCGCAGCACGTCTGCGATGTTGGCCTCCTCCTCATAGGCGCAGATCAGACCAACCACCGGAGTGAGCTTCACCTCGCCGTAGCGCTCGTCGAAGCTCTTGCGCCCCATGTCGATGACGAGTCGCTGAAGCGCCCGAAGCCGGGTCTGCTGATGGTCCGAGATGTTTGCCATGCCTAAAGCTCCTGAGGTCTAGCGGATGTTCGGACTCGGGAAAGCTCGCGCCGTGCACCTATGGGGCGCCCTTCGGAACGAGGTGGCCCGTTCCGAAGGCTCCCCGCACAACGTTGACCGACGGTCTTGTCGACTTTGTCATTTCGCCTTCGGGTGGAGCGACGTTCCTCGAGCTACTGCCTTAGCTTCTAGCGAGGTGACCTTATCGCCCCCGCTTGCGACGCGGGTGGCCACGCCCAGACGAGCCGAAGCGAGCTAGCTCGCACAAGCGCGGCCTCGTGTGCCAGACTCGCGATCCTGATGGAGGCCGGTTCGGACGCAGCCGGGTGTATTCCGGTGACTGCAACGCGAGTTGCCCCTGGCAAAGCCCGCTCATCTTTCCCGATGACGGCTTCGCGGAACTCACCGACCTCGTGCGCCTTGGCTGAGTCCGGCCTCGGTCAGCCCCGACCGGTGCTTTCGATCTGCCGCGGCGAAACTTCGTGATCCGTCCCCTCTCGCCCGAACGCCAGGCGGCGATGAACCGTTGGGCGAAGTGGCTGACCGTTGCGGCACTGATCGTGTTTCCCTTCGTGTACGGCCTGGTCGCGCTCCACCGTGGTGAGGACGCGGACTGGGACCTCATGAACTACCACTTCTTCGATCCGTTCTGGGTCCTCGTGAACAACCAGCACGACATCATGCCGGCGCAGTTGCAGACCTACTACAACCCGCTTCTCGACTTCCCCTTCTACCTGGCTGCGCGTCATCTCTCGCCCCGGGTTGTCGCCTACGGCATAGCTTTCGTGCAGGGTCTGTCCTTCCCCATCGTGTACCTCGTCGCACGGGTGTTCACTCGGCGCCGGCTGTTGGCTCTCGTAGCCGCGGGCCTGGGCATGTTCGCCGCCGGGGCCCTCTCGGAGATCGGAAGCGTGATGGGCGACACGCTGACGGCTCCCTTCCTCCTCGGTGGCATCCTGCTCGGTCTTTACGCCTGCAGGCCGGCCGCTCACGGCGCACGCCGGCGTGTGCTGGCGCTGGCCGCCGGGGCTGGACTCGTCTCCGGGTTCGGCTCGGGGCTCAAGCTCTCCGCCTTCCCCTTCACCGTGGCCACCGTCGTTGCCTTCTTCGTGATCGGCCTCCCCTTCGCACGGCGGTTCGCCGTGGCCTTCGCCTCCGGCTGTGGCGCGCTCGTGGGCCTCCTGATCTCCTACGGATGGTGGGGCTACGACCTCGCCACCAAGTGGGGAAGCCCGCTGCTGCCCTACCTGAACCAGGTCTTCGCCTCGCCCTGGGCGCCTCAGGCGTCGAACACCGACGCGAGGAGGTTGCCCCACGGCGTGCTGCAGGCGATCTTCTACCCGTTCCTTTGGACCCAGCAGCCACTGCGCACCAGTCCTCAGCCCTTCAGAGAGCTCACCATGCCCGCCCTGGAGGCGGTCCTGCTGCTTCTGGTCGTAAAGGCCATCGCGGTGACGGCGCGCCGGCGGGGATGGCGGCCCATCTTCGGCTCCGACGCGGAGCGTTTCCTCGTCGTCCTCACGATCGTCACCTACCTGATCTGGGTGGACGTCTTCGCGATCTACCGGTACCTGATCCCTCTCGAGATGCTCACCTTCGTGCTGCTCGGTGTCTGCCTCCGACGCCTTTTCACCCCCCTCAAGCCCTGGCGGCCGATAGCGGCCGTGGTGCTCGTGGCCATAGTCGTGGCGTCGCTATTGACTGAAGAGACCGACAACATAGGCCGCACCGCATGGGCGAGCAGGTACATCACCGTCCTGGTGCCCGCCTCCATCGTCCACCCGGCGGCGTTCTTGATGATCGGCACCCAGCCGGAGGCCTACGTCGTCCCCTACTTCCCAAGTGACGACTTCTTCGCGCGGATCCAGGCCAACATCCGCCTGACACCCACCGTCGTGGCGCGTATCAAAAAGGACCTCAAGGCCTACAGCCACGTCTATCTCTTCTGGGTCGACCCGAACTCGTTCCCGAGCGACGCCGCCCTGCTCTCCCAGCCGCGGCCTCCGTGGGCGACCTACGGCTTCAAGGTGAACACGAGCGCCTGCGTCGCTATCCCGGCGCGGATCGGCACGGTCGGTCAGTCGGTGCGCACGTGCCAACTGGTGCGCACCTGACGACCCGTATCCAAGGCCGGGCACGCACCTCAGGGGTTATCGGGACTTTCTGCCCCCGCCTGGGAGCGTCCGTGGGCGCTGTCGAGCTTCGAGCTCGGCGATGCGGCTGTCCCGTGCGTGGATGATCTCCTCCTGGGCGGCGACGAAGTTCTCGAGCTGGGAGACGTGGGCGGCTCTCGCCTTGAGCTCCGCCTCCAGGTGGCGAACGTAGCCCTCGACCCGATTGAGGTTCTCGGAGACGAAGTTGTCGAGAACACTCGCCGGCGCGAGCAGGGGCACGAGCTGAGGTTCCTCGACCCGGGCGTAGAAGCGGTTGATCCCGTCGAAGGAGGCGAACACGTACCCGGCGGCGAGCAGCTGCGGCTCCCAGCGTGAGTGGTTCTGCTGGTAGGACCATGGATCTGTCGCCTCGACGACGACGACCCTCGGGCGCCACCGCGTCCAGTCGTTGCCCGACAGCACTTCGGGCTCCGCGCCCTCGACGTCGACCTTCAAAAACGAGATCTCTCCGGTGCAGTGCTCGTCGAGGACGTCCGCCAGCGTGCGCTGGCGGACCACGCGCTCGCGTACCGGCCGCCCGGCGCGGACATAGCCGCGTCCCACCTCTGCGTCGGTGCTGGACAGGCCCCGTTCGTCACCGACGACAAAGAGGGTGACCTCGCCGCTGGTGGCCCCCAAAGCCGCCTCCACCACGGCATCGCGCGGTCTGGTGCGGCGCAGCTCGGCCGCCTCCTCGGCAAGAGGCTCCACGTCTATGCCGCTCCAGCCCGCCTCGTAGAAGTGCCTCGTCACAGAGCCCAGATATGGGGAGGAGGCCCCCACGTCGACGTAGCGTCCGATGGCGCCGCCTATGCAAAGGGCACGGTGCAGCACGACATCCTCGGCGTTGGCGGCGTGCGAGATCATCCGCTCGGGACTCGAACCTCCCGTGCGGAATCTGGTTCGCGCGTCCTCGGAGCGTTCAGCGGCCACGCGCGCCGATCAGCTTTCGAGCCCAGGCGCGCCCGAGCCGTTCCAGCGACGGTCGCCTGCTCACTTGGCTGACGAGAGCGTCCGCCACCCGGTAGGAGGTCCGTGCACGCATCGCGATCATTTCCTGTTCAGCCCAGCGAACCGCCTTGGTGTGGTCTTCCACCTGACGCTCCATGTCACGGCAGTAGGCCGTACGGACCTCGAGGTCCCGCTTCAAGTAGGCGAGCTCGGTCTCGAGCGTCTCGACCCGCTCGACCCATTCCCGAAGGCGCAGTTCCAGCTCGTGAACCTGCGACTGTTCGGCACCTTCCTCCTGCGAGGCTCGTGGCCGCTCACGCGTCGAGTCGTCGGTCTCCCCGGCACGCTGGAAGCTGAGCCACGCCCCATCCTCGGAGCCTTCGTCAAAGGCAAGATCAGGGCCGGTGCTCGGCCGTCTCGGATCCGGGAGCTTCCTCATATTCCTGCCCTTTGCTCAGGTCGCAGACTGGTGGCCATTTGGTCACCAACGACTTCCGCCAGAATAGAGCCCCAGGTGACCCTCGATGTCTCGGATCTACGCAGGGCGTCCAGGGACTCGATCTCGGTCCTCTTGGCTTCCCAGGCGACGCGGTCGGTGAGCAGCGAGACCAGAGCGTTCCCGAACTCCCTCGGGTCATCGGCGACCCACAGCGCACCGGTGCCGCGAAGGTCGATGCCCTCGGCTCCGACGCTGGTCGCCACCGTCGGCACGCCGTACTGCAGCGCCTCCACCGTCTTGATCTTCACACCCGCTCCGTAACGCAGCGGCACGATACAGGCACGAGTGCGGCCGTAGAACTCGGCCATGTCGCTCACCTGGCCCTCGAAGCAGATGCCGCGACCCTCGACATCGCGGGCCACCTTCGGAGGCTCGGGGCCCGACACGTGCACGCGCACCCACGGCACACGGGCGCGGACGATGGGCAGCACCTCCCGCACGAACCACACGAGCCCATCTACGTTGGGCGACTCGGGCCCGGCGAGCCACCCGGCGACCAGGAACGCATCCGACCGTTCGGCGAAGCCTGCGGGTGTGAGCGCGAGATTGCTGAGCCACGGCTCGACCACCAGAGGATCGCGTGCGCCCAGTGCGCGAAGCGCCGCCGCCTCGTCAGCGGACACGCAAACGATCGTGTCGACGGAGAAGGCCATCTCCGCCTCGACCGTGCGCGCCTCGTCGGCGGCGCTGAGCAAGGCCTCCCGAGCCTCTTCTGAGTTCGCGAACTCTGCCTGAGCCTCCAGGCGACGGTGGAACAGTGCTTCGGCGTCATAGCAGAGGTGAGCCCCGGGTTGCAGCTCGCGGACCAGCGAGCCGTAGCGCTCGAAGTTGTGCGGACGGGAGATGATCACGGCCTCGTAACGCGCCGAACGTCGGCGGAGGTGCTCGGCGAGCGGCTCTGTGATCACCCCGACACCGAGCGCCCCGAGCACATCGGGGTCGTCGATGATCCCGATCGTCGGGAACACCGAAACCCGATAGCCGGCCTCTGCCACCTCCCGCACGACGTCGAACATCCGCTGGTAGCCCGAGCCGAGCCGAGGGTCAGGCAGCCGGTCGTCGATCACGAGCACCCGTGGCGGGGACCCCATGGCGAGGTGCACCGCCTCCTCTACCGAGTCGGCGTCGATGGGCTCGGCGTGATTATCGCGCGCGAAGACTTCCGGCCATTTCTCCAACAGCCTCTTGCGATGCGTGAGACAGAGGAACTCCTTGTAGCGCTGGGTCGAGCTTCGTGACTCGAGGTGGCGCACGACAGAACGCGGCTCGTAGAGCACAATGCTTCCGCGCTCCGCGATCTTGAAGCAGAAATCGACGTCCTCGTAATAGGCCGGGAAGTAGCCCTCATCGAGACCTCCGAGCTCGTTCCAGATGTCCCTCCGTACGAGGAAGTTCAGCGCGCTGCAGTATTCGACCCGGCGGCGGAACCGCAACGCCACGGCGTCTCCGGGCAGATCGCGGCCCACACCGTAACTGGAGCCGTCCTTCCAGATGATCGAGCCCGCCTCCTGCAAGGTCCCGTCGGACAACAGAACCCGGCCACCGACCGCACCGACTCCCGGCGTTTGCGCCGCCTCGACCAGCGGTGCCAGCCAGCCGGGCTCAGGCTCGGCGTCGTCGTTCAACAGGACGAGGTAGACACCGCGCGCATGGCGTGCGCCGAGGTTGCAGCCGCCCGCGAAGCCCCGGTTCACCCCTGAGCGGACGGTGACGATGCCGCTCACCCCGAAAGCGAGGTCGTCCGAAACGCTGGGGTCGACCCCGTTCTCGACTACCACCACCTCGAAGGGCACATCCTTGGTGTTCAAGGCCAGAGCCCTGAGGCATCCCAGCAGGTCCGGTGCCGCACCCGTCGCGACGATGATCACAGACACGATCGGGTCCGGCGACGGACTGAACTGCACCACTGCTGCTGCTGTCGACTGCACAGGCTGCTCCTTCGTGGCGAGAACGCGACCCGCGTTCACGTTGCATTTGTTGTAGCACAAGTCCCCTGATTCGGCCGAACCTCGCCGCGGGCCCTGGCCTCTCGCTCGAAGCCTGCCCTGGGGCCTCCCGTCGTCGAGTGTCCTGGTCGGCCGGTGCACAGCGCTCGAAACGGGCGGCAGTCTGGCTCAGGGACGAGTGGCGAAGGCCTTGAGCAGGATCAGCCACACGTGAAGGGCGGCCCTCCCGTCTCGTAGCACGCCCGTGCGGGCAATCACGGGCCGGTACGGACCGAGATATTGGAAGGCGCTCTCGAAATTGGCTCCTGTGGTGCTGAGAAGAAGGATCTCGGCGGGGCGCCGCGCCGCCAGCATCTCCACATCGGGCGTCGTGAGCACGCCCGGATTGCTCGGAAGAGAATTGAAGCGCCCGTGGTAGATGCCGACCGGCTCGGTGAGCACCCCGCTCGGGTCATAGGGGAACCACATCAGCAGCTGCTCGCCGCGATAGGTGGCGTTGCCTACGAAAGACGGGATCGACGCGGTGACGTCGTACCAATCGATCAGCAGGCTTGCGTTCCCACCGAGAGCAGTGGAGTACGCGGCCGCCGGGTCGGCCGCTCGGGCCACATCGCTCAGGGGCGGGTGTACGGGACTGGGCGTGACCGTGAGGACGAGCAAGGACCCCGCCACGCCGACGACGGTCGCGGCCACGGCAAAACCGGACCGCAACTCTCCAAAAGCGCGGGACGCGACTCTACGGTTGTGAAGTCTCATGGCTCCCGAGAACACGACCGGGACCATGGCCAGGCCGGCGCCCACCGGCAACCACCCGAAGGCCGGCGGGTGGGGGTCGACCTCGTACGCGAGGGGAATGGCGACGAGCAGCACCGCCGGCAGCCAACGCGCAAGCGGACGCGTCGACAACGGCCGGCAGAGCTCGGCGAGCATTACGGCGAGGGCCAGGCAGATCACACCCCAAATAGTTGAGGAGAAGTAATACATCTCGAGGGCTTCCACGTGGTAGCCGAATTGGAGATAGGCGAAGACCGCGAACTGGACCGTGAAGGCGAGACCGACGAACAGCTGCGACGTCGGAACCGACCGCAGCCTGGCAGCGAAGCTGACCCAAAAGGCCACGATGACAGAAGGAGGCACGAGCAGGTACGCCAGGTAGGGTGCCCAGCGCCAGTTGGCCGAGTGGAAGAGCAGGACCTGCCCTGGCTGGTTCAGATAGGCCGCCGCGGCAAAGGTCGGTCGGATGAAGTCGAGCTGCCCGAATATCAGCGCCGAGGCCACCATGAGCGCCAGCGTTGTCGCAGCGGCCACGACCGCCAGGACCGCGCCGTCGCGGACAAGGTGCTCCCTCGCACGCAACACACGCACGGCCGCGTACACGACAACGGTCGTGGCCGCGAGCACCATGCCCATGCCGTGGGACCAGACCGCCAGAGTCAGGAGCAGCCCTGCCCCGACGAGACAGGCCGAGCGCCACCTCTTGCCAGATGGCATGGCGAGAAGAGCCACGGCCCCGACGACGTAGGACACGACTGCGGAGTTCGGATAGTCGGTTCCCCAGGCTGTGATGACCACGGGAGAGCTGAGCAGCGCGACGACGGCCATGGCCCCGGCCGGGACGCCATACAACCGGCGCACCAGCACGTAGGCAGGGACGACGGCGATCAGCGCGAACAGGTAGCGCGTGGCGAAGAAGCCTGGGACAGCACCGAAAACGACATAGAAGAGACGGGCGATGACGAGAAAGCCCACTTGAGCGCCTTCGCGCAGACGCGCCGTCGGGGCCAAGGCCGCCGAGTACCTGAGGAACATCTCACGCGGGTCGACGATGTAGATCGTGTGCATGGCCGGATCCGGCAGCTCGCTCGGCGCCATGCCACGGATCCTGAGGACGAAGTAGGCGGCCAAGGGCGAGAGCGCGACCGCCAAAGCCTCGGCGACGAGCTTCGGGCGACCCCGCCGGCGCCGGTGCCCTGGCGCGCGAACGACCGAGGTCGCCTCGGCCGGCGAGGTATAGGTCGCGAGCACTGGACGACCCTACCAAGCGGCGCCGCCACGGAGAGTGGAGCTTTGGGGGCCCTTGAGTACACTCGCAGCGTGCTCAACGGCAAACAGATCACGGCAGTTCTTCCTGCCTACAACGCTGGGGAAACATTGAGGCGCACGGTCGACGAGCTTGACCGCGCGGTCGTGGACGAAGTCCTCCTGGTGGACGACGCGAGCAGCGACGACACCGTCGAGCAGGCGAAGAAGCTGGGTCTCATCTCGATCCAGCACGACCGCAACCGCGGTTATGGTGCGAACCAGAAGAGCTGTTACAAGGCGGCGCTCGAGCTCGGTGCCGACATCGTCGTCATGCTCCATCCCGACTACCAGTACTCGCCGCTTCTCGTGCCTGCCCTGGCGGCGATGATCGCCTACGGACAGTACGACTTCGTTCTCGGGTCGCGGATCCTTGCGCAGAACTCGGTGGCCCGCGGCATGCCTGTTTACAAGTACGTGGCCAACCGCATTCTCACGCTCTACGAGAACATCGTGCTGGGCCAGAAGCTGTCCGAGTACCACACGGGCCTCAGGGCCTACAGCCGTGAGCTGCTCCAGGCTCTGCCCTTCGAGCGCAACTCTGACGACTTCGTCTTCGACAACCAGATCATCGCTCAGGCGGTCAAGTACGGCGCGAACATCGGAGAGCTCTCCTGCCCGACGCGCTACGCGGCGGACTCCTCTTCGATCAGGTTTGGCGCGAGCGTCCGCTACGGCCTCGGCGTGCTGCAGACCAGCGCCCAGTACCGACTGCACTCGAGCGGGGTCAGGCAGTACGCGTTCTTGGACTTCCCGCCCCGCCAGCTGCCGTCCCACTCCGGCTAGCGCCCTGCCCTTCACGCCGGGCCGTGGCCCACACGCCCCCGGTCCGATCGGGACCTCCGCACCACCGCGAGAAACGGCAGCGTCCGATCAGACTGTCTCCACAAAGGCCTCTGTGAATTGGCTTTCGTACAGATCGGCGTAGAAGCCCTTCTTCGCGAGAAGCTCGGCGTGACTGCCTTGCTCGACGATCCTGCCTGCGTTCATGACGACGATGATGTCCGCGTTCCGGATGGTCGAGAGCCGGTGGGCGATGACAAAGCTCGTCCGCCCGTGGCGCAAGCGAGCCATGGCTTGTTGAATGAGGACTTCGGTGCGGGTGTCGACGCTGCTCGTCGCCTCGTCGAGGATAAGGATCGTCGGGTTGGCCACAAAGGCACGGGCAATTGTTATGAGCTGCTTCTGCCCCGCCGAGATGTTCGAGGCGTCCTCGTCGATCACGGTGTCATAGCCCTCCGGTTGGGTCCTCACGAAATGGTCGACGTGCGCCGCCTCGGCGGCCGTGAGGACCTCTTGTGCGGTGGCTCCCTCACGCCCGTAGGCGATGTTGTCCCTGATCGTCCCGGTGAACAGCCAGGTGTCCTGAAGTACCATGCCGAACGTCCGCCTCACGTCGTCACGGGTGAGGTCGCGGGCATCCACCCCGTCGAGCAGGACACGGCCCGAGTCGATCTCGTAAAAGCGCATGAGAAGGTTGACGATCGTCGTCTTTCCTGCACCTGTGGGCCCGACGATCGCGACGGTCTGGCCGGGTGAGACCGAGAGGCTGAAGTCGTCGATCAGAGGCCGGCTGGGCTCGTAGCGAAAGCTCACGTGGTCAAGATCGACGCGACCGTCCGGCTCGAGAAGCTGTGCGGGCTCCGGGCGGTCCTGCTCCTCCTCCTCGGCGTCCAACAGGGCGAAGACGCGTTCGGCCGAGGCGACGCCGGACTGAAGCAGGTTCATCTGGCTTGCCACCTGTGTGATCGGCATCGTGAACTGGCGGGAGTACTGGATGAAGGCCTGCACGTCGCCGAGCGAGAGGGCGCCCGACGCCACCCGGTATCCCCCGAGCACGGCTATGACCACATAGTTCAAGTTGGCCAGGAACTGCATGGCGGGCTGGATCACGCCGGAGAGGAATTGGGCGCGGAAGCTCGCTTCGTAGAGGGGCTCGTTCTGGCGGTCGAACTCGGCTATGGAAGCCTCGCTCCGCCCGTATAGCTGCACGAGGGCGTGCCCGGTGTACATCTCCTCGACGTGGCCGTTGAGGGCTCCGGTGCGCGCCCACTGGGCGGCGAACTGCACCTGGGAGCGCCTTGCGACCAGGAAGGTCACGAAGACCGAGAGCGGGATCGTTATGAGCGACACTCCCGCGAGCAACGGGCTGATCCAGAACATCATGGCGATGACACCGAGAATCGTGAGCGCCGAGCTGAGTAGCTGGCTCAAGCCTTGCTGGAGCGTAGTGGTGACATTGTCGATGTCGTTGGTGACCCGGCTCAGGATGTCCCCGTGGGAGTGGCGGTCGAAGTAGCTCAGCGGAAGCCGCGCCAACTTGGACTCCACGTCCTCGCGCATCCGGTACACCGTGCGCTGCGCGACCCCGGCCATCACGTAGCCCTGTGCCCAGTTGAGCATGGCGCCGCAGAGGTAGGCCAGCGCCGCCAGGCCGAGCAACATGCCCAAGTGCCCGAAATCGACTCCCAATCCCGGCTTGATCGACATGCCCCTGATCATGTCGGCGAGCTGTCCCTCGCCTCTCGCGCGTAACAGGGCGATCGCCTGCTGCTTGGACATCCCCGCAGGCAGCCGCTTTCCGACGACGCCGTTGAAAAGGACGTCGGTGGCGTCCCCGAGGATCTTCGGGCCGAACACCGTGAAAAGCACGCTTCCGGAGGCCATGAAGATCACGAAAGCGATCCGGATCCTCTCGGGCCTCAGCCGTCGCCCGAGGCGCCGCACGGTGTTGCGAAAGTCTCTTGGCTTTTCCGCCGGCATGGCGATCCCTGGCCTGCCTGGTCCGCCGAACCCCCGTCCCATCCCGGGACGCTGCCTGACAGCAGGTGTGCTCATGCGGCTTGCTCACCGAGCTGGGAGGTGACGATCTCGCGGTACTGAGGACAGCTCGACAGGAGCTCCTCGTGACGGCCAATCCCCACGACCCGTCCGTCGTCGAGCACGATGATCCGGTCGGCGTGCAGGATCGTGCTCACGCGCTGCGCCACGATCAGCACCGTCGCGTCCGCCGTCTCCGATCTGAGAGCGCCGCGGAGCTTGGCGTCGGTGGCAGCGTCCAGTGCTGAGAAACAGTCGTCGAACAGGTAGATGGCGGGTCGCTTCACAAGAGCTCTTGCGATCGACAGTCGCTGTCGCTGACCGCCGGACACGTTCGTGCCGCCCTGGGTGATCTCGGCTTCCAACCCTCCCGGCATCTCCGAGACGAACTCACTCGCCTGAGCGATACCGAGTGCCTGCCACAGCTCCTCGTCGCTGGCATCGGGCCGGCCGAAACGCAGGTTCTCCGCAACCGTGCCGCTGAACAGGTAAGCCTGTTGCGGCACCATGCCGATCTTTTCCCAAAGAGCGCCCCGCGCCTGGTCCTTCACGTCGACCCCGTCGACGAGCAAGGCACCGCTCGTCACGTCGAACAGACGCGGAATGAGGTTGAGCAGCGTGGTCTTGCCCGAGCCAGTACCACCGATGATGGCTGTCGTCTCTCCGGGCATGAGTGAGAAAGACAGGTCGTGCAGCACCGGTTCCTCGCTGCCCGGGTACCCGAAGTCGACCGCTCGCAGCTCCACGAGGCCAGCTGAGCTTGCCGGTACGACGGCTTGCGCCGGGTCGAGGACCGCAGGCTCGGCGCGCAACACCTCCTCGATCCGATCGGCGCTGGCGACAGCCCTCGGCAACAGGATCACCATCATCACGGCGATCATCACCGACATCAGGATCTGCAAGATGTAGCTGAGGAAGGCCGTCAGGTTGCCGATGGGCATGCTCCCACTGGCGATGAGATGGCCGCCGAACCAGATCACCGCCACAGCGGACAGGTTCATTATCCCCATGACCGTCGGCAATGCCAGTGCGAACATGCGGTTCACACGTAGACCCGTGTTCGTGAGCGCACCGTTGGCCTCAGCGAAGCGATCCTGCTCCTGAGCGGTACGGATGAACGCCCGGATTACGCGCACGCCAGTGATCTGCTCGCGAAGCACAAGGTTCACCCTGTCGATCCTGGACTGCATCGACCTGAACAGCGGGACCGCCTTCGACATGAGGACTGCGATGACCACCAGCATCAGCGGGACGACGACGACGACGAGGGTCGAGAGCTTGACGTCCTCCTTGAGCGCCATGATCACGCCGCCCACGCACATGATCGGCGCCAGCACCATCATCGTGAGGGCCATCTGTAAGAACAGCTGGATCTGCTGGACGTCGTTGGTGTTTCGCGTGATGAGCGAGGGAGTGCCGAAGTGGTTTACCTCCTGTGCCGAGAACCGCTGCACGGATTTGAAGACGGCACCACGGATGTCTCTGCCTAAGCCCATCGAGACCTTGGAAGCGAAATAAACGGCGACAATGGACATAACGCCCACGACGAGCGTGATGAGGAGCATCCACGCCCCGGTGGTCCAGATGTAATGGATGTCGCCCTTTTCGATGCCGTTGTTGATGATGTCAGCTGTGAGGTTGGGCAGGTACAAGTTGGAGACCGCTTGCACGACGAGCAGCGAGACGACGAGGCAAACCTGTCCCCTGTAACGGCCCATGAAGCGACGGACGAGACTGATCAGCACTGGCTGGCCCTGACCCGGCGCTTTTCGAACGGTCGCGTCAATTCGGCGAGTCGGCGGCGCCTGTGCGTCCCGCACGCGAAGACGAGTTGCTCAAACGCCACGGGCGTCCTCCAAGTCACGCTCGAGGGACGTCGCGAACCTGCCCAGCATGGCCGCGAAGTTGGCCAGGTCCCGGTCGTCCCAGCCCTCGAGCAGCCTGTCGAACCAGGCCCTCCGGGCCTTGAGCACGCGCTCGAGCGTCTTGCGTCCCTTGTCCGTGAGCCCGATCCGGGTGGCCCGATGGTCCTTCGGATCGGCGTGACGGGCCACCAGGCCTTCTCGCTCGAGCTGCTGGATCTTCCTTGTCACCGAGGGCGCGTCGACGCCGAGCAGATCCGCCAAGCCTGTCACCCGTACTGATTCGCCATGCGCCAGGAGCATGTACAAAAGGGCGCCTCCGGCACGGTCGATCCGGACGCCGGCAGCGCGCAGGAGGCGTTCGTGAACGCGGACCTGCCCCATCGAACGCCCCACGATCCAGAACGCCTCCCGGATCTCGTCGACGGACTCTTTGGCCGTCTTCGGTGCGGGCTCTTCCAGTCCGGTACTAGTTACTTGTGGCACATAATAATTCTAGCCCATTGCCGGGCATGTGCCAATCACGCCTTTTGAAAGCTGGTCCCCGCCTTATCGATCCTCACAGTGGGCCAGGCACGGGCCATGGCGTCACGGTCGTAGCCGCCTGAGCCCTGGAGCTCGCGTCAGCGCCTCAAGCGCCGACACCTTGGAGGAGGTAGGCAACGACGTCGGCGGCCTTATAGCTGTCGCGACCGGCGCCGAGCAATGAAGGCAGGAACGAGAGATCCTGCCCGATCGTCGCGAGCGGGGGCTCGACGGCTCCGTCGCGGTGCCGCTGACCAAGGCCGACGGCTGCGATAAGCCCGTTGCACACGCAGCGTCGCTCGGCCGTATCCTCCAGCTTGCCTCCCTTGCGCACGTAAGCCGACGGCGGTTCAGCGGGGCACCGGTAGCCGACTGCGCCGTCTTGGCTGCGGTAGGGCACGCGGAGATAGCCCGCCTCGCAGACCCGCCGGCGTTGCGCGTACACGCCGGCCTCGGCGACGGTCCCAGGTAGGTCCGCCACCTTGAAAGGAAAACCGGTCGGGGAAGCCGACGGATCAGTACGCACGTTCAGGCTGCCCGATAGGGCACCTTCGATGAAAGCCCTCTTCAGTGAAGGCTCGAAGCCCGATTCTTCGCACAACGCGAACGCAGAGCCCACCTGAACGCCGCTAGCGCCCGCCGCCAGTGCCCTGCCGAGCAGCTCACGGCTCGCGTAAGCACCGGCAAGCCAGAAGGGTAAGCCCAGTGACACCACTTTCTCCAGGTCCACGACGTCACGAGCACCGTAGATTGGCTGGCCTTCGTCGTCATAGCTCAGCGGACCTCGAGGCGGAGCGTTGTGGCCCCCTGCCACCGGCCCTTCGACCACGAACCCGTCGGGTCGTGTGCGGTCTTCCCGGGCGAGATACGAGGCCAGCACGTGCGAGGCGACGATGGCAAGGAACTTCGGGCGGTGCAAGGTCACGTTGGCACCCGAGACGAGCTCTGGGCGCACCCCCACCGTGTAGCGGTTCGTGCCGGCACCAATGACGTCGACCGAGACTTCACCGGCCCGACCAGCAGCCAGGGCATCCAGCAGCCCGGGCAGCTCGGCCGGTATGCCGGCTCCGACGAGCACATAGTCAACACCTGCGAGCATGGCTCCGTAGGCTGCTGCCGGGGTCGCCATCTGGATCTTCTCGAGATAGTTGACCCCTATCAGGCCATTGTGGCCCTCTTTGGCCAGGAAGACCTCCACAAAGTTCGCTGCGACAACGAGATCGACGGCGAGCTGGCTCGGATCCAGCGACAGGCGCGGCACAAGGCGGAACGGCGCTGCGGGGTCGAGACCTCCTTCGACGAAGTAACGGGCGAGGATCCCCTCGGAGACCTCCGCACTCGGGAAGCTCGCGAGCGCCCGGCGGATGCTCCCGTCGGGATCCCCCAGCTGGAGCCGGCGCGCCAACAAGGTGTCCAGCGCCACGCCTGAGACGACTCCCAGTTGGCCAGTTACCGCAACTGCCCGGGCCAAGGGCCAGCCCGAGACGCCGACACCCATTCCACCCTGGATGATCACTGGCAGATTGCTCTCAGCGCGCCAGTCCGTCACCATCGATCCTCAGCTGGGGCTTAACGCGCGCGGCAACTAATCGGAGCCTTCGGTGATGGTCACTGACAGCCGAGGTCCGTCCGATACCGCGAGGCTAGCCGACGACCTCGAGCCCTCCCAACGAGACGCGGCTATCACCGGGCGCGGGCGAGCCTTCTTCATACGCGCGGCCGAGGTAGCCCACCGCGTTCAAACGTTCAAGACGTACGCGCGGCCGGCATGACCGACGCCGTGGTCTGGTGCGCCGACAACGAGGGAGGTTTCCCACAGTCCCATTGAGAAGCCGAACTCGTCACTCGGGGCGGTGTCCATGCCCTTCAGCTCGGCCACCTGCTTCCAGCCTCCGGGCGACCTGGCGAACATGTACACGCGGCCGGCACCGGACGCGTGTCCTGTCGCACCGACAACTATGCCAATGCTCGCGATGGCTACCGAGATGCCGAACCCGTCGACGGGGGCCGTGTCCGAGCCCTTCAGCTCGGCGGTCTGCTTCCATCCACTCGCCTTTGTGAACACGTAGGCCCTGCCGGCGCTCTTGGCATGGAGGAAGGCGCCTACGACGGCCGTGGTACCCGAGATCCCCACCGACCAGCCGAAGTGGTCGCCGGCGATCGTGTCAAGTCCCTGCAGCTTGGCAGCCTGCTTCCACGCGCTCCCGGTCTCTGTGAACACGTAGGCACGGCCGGCAGCGGCCGAGCGGTTCGTCGCCCCGACGACGATGGTCGGGCCGGAGATGGCGACCGAGGAGCCGAACTGGTCCCCCGGCAGGATGCCTGCCGACTTGAGCTCGGCGGTCTGTGCCCAGCCCTTCGCTTTGTCCGTGAATACGTAGGCCCTTCCGGCGTTCTTGGCATGGCCGTAAGCCCCGACCACGATGTTCTCGCCGGAGATGGCAACCGACCAGCCGAAGTAGTCGCCGGCAACGGTGTCCGAACCCTTAAGCTCGGCCTTCTGTTTCCAGCCTCCCGGCGTCTTTGTGAACACGTACGCCCGGCCGGCGTGGTCGGCGTGGCCGCCGGCACCCACAACCGCTGTCGTGCCAGAGATGGACACTGACGAGCCGAACTGGTCGCCCGCGACAGTGTCCGACCCCTGCAGCTCGGCAACCTGCTTCCAGCCCGACCCTGTCGTCGCGAATACGTAGGCCCTGCCGGCGTCTTTGGCAGTGTTATATGCACCCACGATGACCGTTGAACCCGAGACGGCGACCGAGTTGCCAAGACTGTCGCCTGCAACCGTGTCGGAGCCTTTCAGCTCCGCGAGCTGGGTTCCGATCGGCTTGGAAGCCCGCGGGCTCGCCGCGACCACCGAGGCGTTGCACGCCAGGACAGGCAGGACGATGGCTCCTGCCGCGACAAGACTGGCTAACCGGGACGAGCGCATGTGACCCCTTCGATCATCTGTGACGCTTAGGAAACTTCGACGACATCATTGTCAGCCCGACGAACCCTTGCAACATCGCCCGGGGTCCTGCGCGCCCGCACCGGTCAGCTGCGATCGACGGGTTCAAGTCCACCACCAGGACCAAACGGTCGCGCGACGCTTGTCGCCGGGTCGATCACGCGCTCGCGGCCAGACCCAACCGCGAGGACAAACGACGCCGAGCTTACGGTTTTCAGCCGAGCGCCGGTACGACCTCCTCCCGGAGCAGCCGAAGCTGCGTCGTGGCGAACGGGTGCCCGACACCGATCACACAGTGGGAGATCCCCACCTCCGCATACCGCCGGAGCTGGTCGGTGACCTCGCGCGGTGAGCCGAGAAGCCAATGACCTCGTTGGCCCTCGATGCTCTGACCGTGGCTGGCGGCAGTTCGCGCAGCGAGGTCCTCGGCCTCCTCGTAGGTTCTTGCGAGCGCCATCAGGGGGTGCACTGAGAGCTCTATCTCGCCGAAGTCCCTACCCACCTCTTCACAGCATCGCTCGAGAACCGCGGCCCGCTCAGCGCACTTGGCTGGCGAGCCCTGCATATTCCAGATCGTCGCGTACTTGGCGGCCAGTCGCAGTGTGCCGAGGCCCGACCCGCCGATCGTGATCGGAGGGTGCGGCTCTTGCAAGGGCTTCGGCGCACAAGGGGCGTTCTCGAGGCTGTAGTACTTGCCCCTGAACGTCGTGCGGTGCTCGCGCCAGAGCGATGTAACGATTTGCAACGCTTCCTCCAGCCGGTCGTAACGCTCCGCGAGCGATGGGAATGGCAAGCCGTAGGCGCGGAACTCTCTCTCCGCCCAGGCGGCCCCGAGGGAGAACTCCAGCCTTCCGCCACTGATGTGATCGACCAAGGCCGCGCTCTTTGCCAGTGTCGCAGGGTCGCGGTAGAGGACGCCGTTCACGAGAACTCCGATACGAACGCGCGTCGTCAGGGTTGCCATCGCCGCGATGGTCGTCAAGGCGTCAAAACAGGAACCGTCGTCCGGTCCGGAGAACGGCAGCAGGTGGTCGCAGGTCCAAACGGAGTCGAAGCCGAGCTCCTCGACCGACCGCAGAGCCGCGGCGTACTCCGCCCAGCTCGTGCGTTGTGACTGGAGCTGGACGCCAAAGTGCAGACGACGACCGCGAACCTCCATGAACGCTCCTCCTCCCGGCCCCCACGACCGTTGGCCCAGGCTGGCGCGCCCCCATGTCGCGCGAGGCGATCCTATGCCGCTCGACCTGAGCGCTGTGGGTTGCAGAGAGTTTTCAGCTGTCAGCATCGACCTTCAGGTTGGAACCGAGCACTACCCTCGCGCTTGACCGCTGGCTGAAACCTCGACTGATTAGGCTTCAGAAGTCAAGAGCCCTGCTGGGCCGCCCTTGCCCGATCTACGGATTAGCAAGTGGCAGTCGCACTTCAAAACAGGACCCTTTCGTGCTGGTAGAGCTGACGACGCCAACCTCCCCGCCATGGACCTCTACGATGCGCCGGACGATCGCCAGACCTAGGCCCGATCCTGCCACCTTGCGCTCAGTGGAACCGCGATAAAACCGGTCGAAGATATACGGAAGATCCGCTGCCGCAATCCCTGGGCCCTTGTCGCTCACCGAGAGGACGGCTGTCGCCTTGTCAACGCTAAGCCTGACCTCGATTTCGGTGCCTTGGGGGCTCCACTTCGCGGCGTTGCCTACGAGGTTCGCCACAACCCGAGCGAGGTCGCTTCGCACACCGCGAACAAGCACAGGGGCGAGACTGTCCTTGATGTTGACGTGCGGGTCGCGCCTCATGTCTGCGAGCACGTCCGTCACGACGTCCTGGAAGGCAACGACCTCCGTGTTCCGAGATTGCTCGGGCGTCCCTTCCTGTCGGGCCAGCTCGATCAGATCGCCAACGAGGCGACCCAGCCCGTCTAGCTGGTCGACCACGTCCTCGAGAACCTGCGTCCTCGCCTCGGCATCGATCTCGATGCGGCTGGCCAGAATGTCGACATTGGTCCGCAGACTCGTCATCGGTGTTCGCAACTCATGCGAGGCATCGGCGATCAGCTGGCGCTGAGCGAGCTGGGAGCTCTGAAGCGCGGCCAGGACCGTGTTGAGGCTCACTGCGAGCCTGCTGAGTTCGTCGCGGCCTTCAACTGGGATCCGAGTTCCGAAGTCTCGGGTTGTGGCTAGGTTCTCTGCTGCCGCGGTCAGCCGTCGTACCGGTCGTAGAACAAGACCCGCAATACCGGTCCCGAGCAGCAGCGCGAGGATCACGCCGGCGCCTGCTGCAAGTGCGAGTGACACAGCCAGACGCTCGAGCTCCGTGTTCCGCTCCGGCTGCACGAGTTCGAGCGCAAGCCCCTTGCCGAATCCGGTGACCAGTTCGCGCACCGGTACCGAACCGATAGTCGTGCTCGTGAAATAGCCGTTGGCCCTGCCTGCCGCGACCGCGCGCACTCTCGCGCTCACGGGAAGCTGAGCTGAGCCGCGCGAGGGGGTAACGACCAGCCCAGCAGCTTCGACGACCTGTTCCGCGGGTTGGTCAGAAAGCAAGGAAGGCGGGCTGAACAACAGATCGAGCGCCGCATGGAGGCCACCGTGCGTGCGTGCGCTGTTTAGCGTCTCGGCCTGGCTCGTGAGCGTGCCATCGACCGCGTCAAGCAGGTCGTGGCGAAATACGACATATGCACTCGCGGAAACCAGGATGACCGCGACAGAGACAGCGAGCGTGATAATCAGCGCGACGCGCGAACGCACTTGAAGTCTCGCCGCCCTGCCCCCTCCGCCGAGCCAGCCCCCACGGGTCTCGACGGGTCGCCCGCGAGGCGAACTCATTCCCGAAGGACGTAGCCGACGCCCCGGACTGTTTGAATAAGCCGACTCTCGCCCTGCGACTCGGTCTTCCTACGCAGGTAGCCGATGTAGACGTCGAGCGAATTCGAGGCTGGACCGAAGTCGTAGTCCCAGACGTTTGCCGAGATCACCTGGCGCGTGAGAACCCGACCAGGGTGCCGCAGGAACAGCTCAAGGAGAAGGAACTCCGTACGGGTGAGCTCTATCTCTCGACCCGACCGACGAACCTCCCTTGATCCGAGATCGAGGGAGAGGTCGCCATAGCACAGAACTTCGCTCGCTTCGGTCGGGCCGGCACGCCGGAGCAGTGCCCGCAGCCTCGCTAGGAGCTCCTCCAGGGCGAATGGCTTGACCAGATAGTCATCTGCCCCGGCGTCGAGCCCGGCCACGCGGTCCTCGACGCCCTCGCTCGCTGTGAGCATGAGGACGGGTGTCCGGTCCCCCGCCTGACGCAATCGGCGACAGACCTCGAGGCCGCCAACACCCGGCATGGACACGTCGAGGACCACTACGTCCGGAGCCCGAGCCATCAGAGAGTGGATGGCGCTCGTACCGTCCGGGGCCGTCTCCACGTCATAACCATTGATCACGAGTGCCCGCCCGACCGCTCGAAGAATTGCCTCTTCGTCGTCGACGACAAGCACTCGTGATCGCTGTTTGCTCATCTCATTCGTCCCGATGACACCATTTTGGCGGCTCAACGATGGCGATGGTTGGTTTTCGTGGCTCTCTGCTCTCAGGACCCCGTGTAACCGCCTGCTGCCAGGCCGATGACGCTGGCCTCGTAGCTGGCCCGGGCAAGCGCGATGTCAGCGGCGAGGAGCTGATGGTTCGCGTTCACGAAGACTTGGGTGTCACCAGGAAAGTCTTGCGGTAGCTGCGCGATGACAACTGTTGAGACGTGTTCAGAGTCGGCTGCAGCCTGGTTGACGTAAGCAACGTAGGCGCTGTCGTGCTTCAGGGCGTTTGCATATCCCGGCTGACCTTCCAGCGTGTTGATCTCCGCCAGCAACGCCGCCTCACCCGACTGCAGGGTCGCTGCTTGGGAAGCGTCGGTGTCGGCTTCGATTACCTGGAACACCTGTGGCGTCAGCACTGCAAAAACGCGGTTCCCCTGGATCATCGTCTCCTGGGCCGCCCTCAGCTCAACCATCGTCGTGTCACTGGGCACCTGAGCAACGAGGGCGTTGATGCTCGTGGTGGCCGCCGTGAGCCGAGCGGCAAGCGTGCCTGCGTCGCCATTGGTGAGTGCGGTTGCTTGTTTCACGTCAGTGGAAAGTACCTGAAGCTGGCTCACGCGGTATCCGAGTTGCTGCTCCAGCTTCTGCTGCAACTGTGAGATCTTCGAGGATGGAACGGATGTCGACGCTCCGGCCGACATGGCGAAAAGAAGACTGCCTGAAACGATAACTGCCCCGGCAACAGCAAGCCGGACTGGGTGATTGAGTCTCATCGGATTGCCTCCTACCTTTCATGTGTCTGGACTAGTGACGAAGCCCGAGAAAGCCCGCCACTGAGCATGTAACCAGAGGGAGATGAAAATCAGATGAGACTCAAGGAAAATTATGCCAACATCGGCATTCTGCGCGGTTGAGGTTGTCGCGTGACCACTGCCACTTTGCAGAGTCCGAGATTTTGTCAGTGCGATTGCATCTGTATCGCTGCGCTGCCGCGGTACCCCTGACACGGCCTTCAGGCAAACTTGACGGACCCCCCGGGATCGCGAACCACCGCTTCACACCGCGCCCCGGCCAGGCTGTCGTCACCCTTCGGCGATCATGGCCACAACGGTCGCAACCGGATCCTCGCCCGCTTATCCACGCACTCCACTCATGATTTGCTGATCGATCACGATGCGCTCGAAGGCCATCTGTCCATGTTGTGTGGCGAACCGGTCACCAGCGAGAGGTCCGGCACCTCGACGCCCCCTCGCATGTCTGCCTGGACACGCCTCGCGGAGGTCGGTGCACGGTGGATAATCCGATGTGTGAACCGGACAACTTCTACCTCGACGGGGAGCAAGCGCGTTCGCGTGACGAGGTTGCCCGAGCACAGGGAATCTCTCTCGCCGCGCAGATCCGGCGCTTGATCGATCGAAGGCTCGACCAGACCGAGAGCGATCTCGAATCGGAGCTCGCCGCCATCGAAGCGTCCTTCAACATCATCGCCGGCGAGGAGAACTTCGTCGAGCGGAACACGGACGATCGTTCTCGACACCTCGACAAAGTGCGAAGCGGACGGTGATCCTCGTCGACTCCGACGTACTCATCGCGCATCTCCGAGGTGAGCGCGAAGCGAGAGACTGGATGCTGGAGGCCCGCCGGAACGACAGGTCCACTCGTAACTAGCGTCGTGAGTGTCATCGAAGTAGCCGGAGGAATGCCCTCGCAGGAACGTCGGGCGGTAGGACGACTCTTTGCCTTGCTGCGAGCTTTTCCGGTCAACGAGCAGAGCGCGTGACGGGCCTGTAGACGAGTTCGCTTCGGTGCTGGCGACGCGAGCGCCTGGCGATCTCTTGCCGTCGATGCCTCTCGATTACCTGTCGCGCCAACGAGCGGCCTGACCACACGGCGAAGGTCACTCGCCCCGCGCGCGGATGTACAGCCCTCGCGCTATGTCCGCCTCCACCACCGCGAGGAACCGCGTCGCATCGGTCTTGGTCGGAAAAGTTGATGGCGCGGAGAACATCTGGCCGGACCCATCTCGGTACCGCGCCCGCCACCTTCCAGAAGGCAACTTTCGGACGGTCCCAAACTGACGGTTGCGACTCATTGCAAGTGGTCCTCGTCTCACCGCGTACTTCGTAGTGGACCTTGCATCAACCGAGATACTCGACCTGACACGGCAAGCCTGGCGCTTGTGCCAAACGACGGTCCGCGGTCACAAGGGTCGCCTCGATCATCTCAGCCAAGGCCACATATGCCGCGTCGTACGGCGTGATACTTCGATGCAGCTCCCATATCCGCACCAGTAATGGTCGGTGGCTTACTCGTTCCAGATCAAGGTCTGCAAGGTCTGTGAGGGCAATGGCTGCTCGGCGTTCATCAAGCACTCCAGCGAAAAGCGCCTTCCGGATGACTGCGACCACCTCAAGGTCGAACAACTCCGGCGCCACGAGACGTTCACTTTGTAAACGTTCGCGGGCGCGGTCGCCGTCTGTGTCATCGTAGGACCTCTTGAAGCTACGAGTCAGTCGCAGCTCCTGTGTGGGATTCTCATTCGGAACGGTTTCGGGCGCCGTTGGCTGATCAGCTCGGAATCGCCGAATCCGTATTCCACAAGAGACACCAAGGTGTGCTCTCGAACGCGCAGCGAAGACCCCCTTCTGGAACGATCGGAGTGAATGGTCCTGTTCGAAGAAGCCGTCAGTGGCGATCGGCACCGAGTCCATCGACATGCCGGAACAGTCAGGGGCTACGTTTCGACTCATGACTCGGTGGTCAGCCGCCGACGTGGGGGAGGTCGAGGTTGTCGTCGCCCATAACGAGCGCGCGACCGTTCGTGTTGGCGACGTGTTCCTGAAGATCGACTCTGATCAGACCCGCACCGACGTCGAGGTCGAGGCGATGGCGATGGCGCCCGTCCCGACCCCTAAGATCCTGTGGCGGAAGCCGCCCGTGCTCGCGCTCGCCGCTCTCTCCGGGACGGCTCTCGGTCACCTCGGCCAGCCGTCTACCGCGTCGTCGGAAGCGTGGGCTGCGGCCGCTGCCGCTGTTCGGACGCTGCACGCCGCGCCGCTACCGCCATGGCCCGGTCGGACTGTCGACGAGTTCGCCTCACAGCTCGACGCCGAGTGCTCGTGGCTCGTCGCCAACGACGTCGTTCCCACAGAGGTGGTCACGCGCAACCGCCGGCTCGCCGAGACTGCGCTCCGGCCGTGGACACCGGTGTTCATCCACGGCGACATGCAGGTCGACCACGTCTTCGTGGCCGGTGACGAGGTCACTGGCGTCATCGACTGGTCCGAGGCGTCCCAGGGCGACGCGCTCTTCGACCTCGCCACCCTCACGCTCGGACACGAGGAGCACCTTGGCGACGTCATCGCCGGCTACGGCACCAACGTCGAGCACGACCTCATTCGCGCGTGGTGGTCGTTGCGATGCCTGCTTAACGTCCGCTGGCTAGTCGAGCACGGCTTCGGCCCGCCCGCGGAGATGCCCGAGGTCGCCGTGCTGCGATCCCGGCCGTGAGGTTGCGCGCGCTTGGCGGCGACAAGCGCCCGTTCGGCTGCGATCGCCGGGGAATCTCCCGATGTAGCTCTAGGCAGCCCATGCACAGAACGTCACAGGGCTGCTCCTCGAGCACCTCGTCCGCTCGCGCGACCGTGACGACGGGTACTTTCCTTACTCATCGGTGGTGGTCCCCTCCTGGGTTGTTCTTGGCGGAACACCTGACACCTGACACCTACCAGGTGGCAGGTCTCAGGCGGCGGACCAGCGCCTCACTTCAACAATCCTTCGGACAACGTCACACCAAGTGGCACGCAGGCCTAATTGGGGTCACTGTGAGTAATGTCGGTCAGCCTGAAATAGCTCGTGAGCTGCTGTTTCAGGTCAATTTATGGTGGGCGCTGCAGGACTTGAACCTGCGACCTCAGCCGTGTGAAGGCTGTTGTCGCCAGCGATTACAGAGCACTTGACCTGCTGTTTCTCGGTGCGATTGTCGAAGAAGCAGCGCTCCGTGCCACACCCGTGCCACTTCCGGCTACAAACGCCTCGCCGAAGTGAGCCTGTAGGGCCTCAGCCGCCGCCCGATCAGCAGCTGTCGTCCGATGCGAGTACAGCTCCATCGTCATGCGCGCCGTGCTGTGGCCGGCCCTCGCCTGGGTCACGTTGTAGGGCACGCCGGCGTCCGCCATCGCGGTGACCGCGCAGTGCCGAAGCGAATGGAAAGTGAGACTCGTCGAGATGCCTGCCCGCTCCCCTGCCGGCCGCAGAATGCGCTCGCCGAAGCGACGCCGCAGTGTCCCGCCGCGTGGACCGACGAAAATCAGCGCGTCTGGGTCGACGTACTGACCTATCACGTTCTGTCGGTGCTGCTGCAGGTGACGAGTGAGTTCGTCCATGAGGAACACCGGAACAGCGAGCGTCCGCAGACTGGATCGCGTCTTCGCCTCTGGAACGACGCGCATATGACCCGATAGCTCTTCAACGGTCTGGGCGATCGTCACGGTGTGGCGCATGAAATCGACATCGCGGACCCGCAGTCCGACTGCCTCCCCCCAACGCAATCCAAGTACCGCTCCAACTAGCACGAGCGCCTGGTAGTGCTCTGGCACTTCTTTCACGAGCGCCGCGAGCTCCGACGGGGATAAGCCTGATCGCTCCGGGTGCACGACTCGAGGCAACGCGATGTTCCGAGCGGGTGATCGAGCAATCAAGTCGGCGTTGACGGCCGCGTTAAGCACAGCCCGGAGTGCCGAGAAGTCTCGGGCGACGGTCGCGGGTGCCGCGACCTTCGAGCGCAGGTCCACCGCTTCTTGGACAAGCCCGGGGGTGAGCCCTATCAGGAGCACCGAACCGAGCTGAGAGCGGAACGACGCGAGCGCTTGCCGATCTCTTGCCGTCGATGCGTCTCGCTTACCGGGTCGCGCCAACCAGCGGTCTGACCACTCGGCGAAGGTCACTCGTCCCGCGCTGGGATCGATGTACAGACCTCGTGCTATGTCCGCCTCCACCACCGCGAGGAAACGCGTCGCATCGGTCTTGGTCGGAAAAGTTGACGGCGCGGAGAACATCTGGCCGGACCCGTCTCGGTACCGCGCCTGCCACCTTCCAGACGGCAACTTTCGGACGGTCCC
>JBEKGS010000021.1:0-43840 GCA_050012675.1 Acidimicrobiales bacterium | reverse complement strand
CGTCCACGGTCCAGGTCCTCACTGCCATGCCGCAGTCCTTGGCGGCGGAGATGAGCGCCGCGTCCACGGCAGTGAAGAACGGGTGCACGCCCCCGTGACCGTGCTCGCGGGCTGTCAAGAGTGCCTCCATGGCATCTGAGTCCAGGTCCACCAAGAGCGCCGTCGCAAGGCTCGGGCGAAAGGCGTGCACGGCGTCGATCGCCGCCAGAGAAAACGATGAGACCAGGATCTGAGGCGCCTCATCCCGCGCAGCCAGGTGCGTCGCCACCTCGAAAGCGAGCTGTCGGTCGTGCTCTTCTCCGGCGCCTGTCTCGTCATATTTGACCTCGACGTTGACCGCAAGCGGCCGGCAGACTTGGAGCGCCTGGCCGAGGGTGGGGATCCATGGGGGCAGCTGCGCTGAGCGGAGGCTGGCGATAGGCCCGAGCCCAGGTACTTCGCCGTCGTGGTGGACGACAACGACGCCGTCAGCGGTGAGGTGGACATCCAGCTCGATCCCGTCCGCACCGAGCTTTTTTGCCGCGGCGAAAGCCTCGACGGTGTTCTCCCTTGCCAGATGAGCCGATCCACGATGGGCGAAAACCCTGGTCACGTTTGTTTGCTCCCGCTTTTGAGCCGTAACGAACGGTAATCGATTTTCCTCTGATTGTGATCGTGATCACATGCTTGCATCGACCTTCACGGTCTCGTAAGATTATGTATCGAAGTTAGGTAATCGACCGTCTCTTCGCCGGGTTTCTGTCAGCGGTAATCGGTCTGATTGCCAAGTGCAATGTTTGTGATCGTGTTCACGGGCGCGCTTGGACGGCCATGGACATTTGCCCCTCTTTCCAAGCCGCAAGGAGGCAGAGTGGCTCTGACCTGGACCCGCTCGAGCGAGTGGGACAGTGACGATTGGCGCAAGGTTGCCGAGTGCCGGGACACTGACCCTGACCTGTTCTTCCCCATTGGAACCACGGGTCAAGCAATTGAGCAGATCGATGCGGCCAAAGCCGTCTGCTTCTCGTGCGAAGCCCGAGAAGCCTGTCTCGAGTTCGCCCTCGCCACAAATCAGGAGTCCGGCGTCTGGGGTGCCACCTCGGAGGACGAGCGCCGCAAGCTCCGCAAGGCGTGGCTGGCCGCCCAGCGCCGCCGCGCTTGGTGAATCGACCGCTTCTCAGCTAGAGCGCCGAGTCACAGGTATCTCCAGGCGGACGACAGTCCCGCCGTCTGTCTTCATCTCGATCGTGCCGTCCAGCTGAGAGCGGACCAGGTCGCGAACGATCGACATCCCGAGACTGCGGGTCCGGTCGATGTCGAATCCCTCGGGCAGCCCACACCCGTTGTCACGTACGACGACCAGGAGAGCGTCCTCCTGCTCGTCGAGGAAGAGATCGACTCGCGGTTCGGTCCGGGTGACAGCCTGCTCAGCACCCGGCGCTGGCTTTGCAAGCCAGGTTCCCGGGCCTTGCGCCTCCGGCGTCGCTGCGGGCGAAGCTCCCGGGTCCCAGGGCGAGACCTCGCCTGACAAGGGCTCGGGGAAGGCGTGCTCGACGGCGTTCTGCAGCAGTTCGGCGATCGCGACCGCCAGCGGGGTTGCAACCTCGGCCGCGACATCTCCGAGGCTCCCTGTGACCTCGATCCGCACGGGGAACGAGATCGTGCTCGTCTCGCGGATCATGTTCACGAGGGCCGCCACGATCTGCTCGAAGGGCACCTGTTCCGTGGCGTCGCGCGCCAGGATGTCGTGGACCAGGGCGATGGCACGGATCCGGCGCTCGGCTTCGAGCAGAGCGATACGACCCGCCGCCTCCGCTTCGTCGAGCCGCCGCGCTTGGAGCCTCAGGAGCGACGAGATGGTCTGCAGGTTGTTCTTCACACGGTGATGGACCTCGCGGATGGTCGCGTCCTTGGTCAACAACAGCCGGTCCCTGCGCCGCAGGTCCGTCACGTCTCTCAGCAGCAGCGCCGCCCCCGTCGTCTCGCCCCTCGCGATGAGGGGAATGCACCTGATCATCAAGATGACGTCGGGAGGACGCTCCACCTCCTCGAGCGTGGGGAGCTTGCCCGCGAAGGCCTCGTCGATGACCGAGGTCTCGAGGCCCAAAAGGGCCAGGCTCGAGCCGACGATCGCCGAGGTGATCGAGGCGCGGTGCAGGGCGTTCACGGCATTCGGTGATGCGTAGGTGATGCGCTGGTGGGCGTCGACGACGATCACGCCGTCGCCCACTCTCGGAGCCTCCTCGGCTGCGGCGGGGCCGGCGACGAAAGGAAACAGGCCGTCTGCGACCATGACCGACAGCCTCTCGAACAGGTCGAGGTACACGCGTTCGAGCGTGCCCCGCCGCCTCGTGGTGCGCGGCGACCAGACACGGCAGAGGACCCCGAGAACCTTGCCCCTGTGACCAACCGGGATGTTCGTGACGCGCACGAGGGCGTCGGCAGTCTCGCCGGCTTGCTCGGAGCGCACGATCACGCCGCTTTCGTAGGCCTCGACGACGTTGGTCAGGCTGTCGGCAGACTGCACCTGGCCGACGAGGTCTACCTCGTACAAGGTCTGGTTCGTCGTGGGCCGCATCTGGCCGATTATGACGAACGCCCCGTGGTCGACTCCCTCGGACTCGGTCGGCTCGTAGTTGCCGCCTTCTTCGCCGCGGTCGCGTGTGACCGGCACGAACAGCAAAAGGTCCGAGAAGGACAGGTCGGCGAGAAGGCTCCAGAAGGCCATGAGGCTCTCCAGATGGCGACGCTCGTGGCCGTCAAACGACGTGTAGCGGCGGATCAGGTCCGGCGCGGGGACGATCTTGGCGCCGAGAGGGACAAGAGAGCGGCTCATCGGTCTTCGTCGCCCCGGCGGGACTGCTCTGGGGACGCGGGCGCAGGCTTTCTCGACTCGGCGGTCATGGTCTTGGGCATAGACGTGATCCATCCTTGCTGGCTTCTGGCGCAGCCGTGACCGGGTCTTGCGGCGACTTCGGCAACGAGATCATGGCGCGCCGTCGAGCCTCGTGGAGACCGTCAAGGCCCGATGCCGGCTTCAGGTGCGGTCGGGGGCGAGGTCGAGCCGCGCTTGACCCTGGTCTGGCGCCCGGCGCGGGGACCGGCCTTCGCGGTCGCCGACGGGACCTCGTCGCCCCAGATCCTGGCGCCGACGTCCAAAAGACCGCGCAGGTCGGTGACATGCCCCGGGTGGTACGGCACGGTCGCGGTCACCTCGTGGGCCTCGGACATCTCCCCCAGCAGCTCGGCCTCGCGCGTGGCCACGAGCCTGAAGTTGGCGAAGCTGCGGGCGACCTCGGCCAGCACGCGTGCGACCATCTCACCTGTTGGACGCTCGCCGCTCGCCCCGTCCGCCTGGATGTGGAGGGCGAGCGACCTCGCCAGCTCGCCTGCGCGCTCGCCGAGCAGCTCGGCGGTCCTCGCGACGGGCGGGTCCGAGAACGGTTCGGGCAGAACCCTGTTGCAGACGAGCAGGCCGAGGTGCAGCCGGCGCTCACGGAGGCTCTCGACGAGCTGTTCGGCCTCCATGGCCGGAACCGCCTCGAGGGTGGTCACGACCACGAACGTCGTACGGACGTCGCGGATGAGGCGGTTCACCGCCTCGGCGCGGCCCACAAAGCCCTCCCGCATGGTCTGCAGGAGGATGAAGAAACCGGCAAGGTCCTCGAGGAACTGGCTTCCGAGCACGCGGTCGGCTACCTGGTAGAAGGGCCGGGAAGCCAGGTTCACGAGCCTGGAGCGGTAGGGCACGATCAGCCAGCGGAGCAGCCTCGACGAGAAGAACTCGGCCATGCGCCCCGGCGCGTCGAGCAGGTCGAGGGCGTTGAGCGACGGGGGCGTGTCCACGACGAGGAGGTCGTACTCGCCCTCTTCGTGCAGCTCGTGCAGGCGCTCCATGGCTATGTAGTCGTGGCCCTGCGCGAAGCGTCTCGTGACGTTGCGGTAAAGCGGGTTGGCAAGTATCTGGTTCGCCGTCCCGGGATCGGGCGCATACCTGCGGACGAGGGCGTCCCACGACTCGCTCATGTCCAGCATGGCCGCGTAGAGCTCACCTTTCGGGACCACTCCCGCATCGGTGAAGGCCTCGTCGGGCACGCGCCGGGCCAGGTTTCCGAGGCCCCCTATCCCGAGCGCGTCCGCCAGACGGCGTGCCGGGTCGACGGTGAGAACGAGCACGCGACCGCCCAGGCGCGTGGCCGCGGTGGCGGCGAGCGCGGCAGAGACCGTCGTCTTGCCGACCCCGCCTGGCCCGCAGACGACCACGACCTCCTTTGCCGACAGCAGCTGCTCGAGGTGGCGCGTCCTGTCCTTGTCGCCGAAGGACCCGGCGCGCCCGGGGACCGGGCGGCTCTCGGCACGTTGGCCCGGACGGCGCCCAGGCCGGCTCAAGTCAACAGCTCCTCGGAGAGGGCGTGAGCCACCTGACGAACGGCGCGAAGCCCGTGCGCGCGTGCGAAGAGGTAGGGAATGTACAAAAGGGGCACCTCCGAGGCGATCTCGGCCCGAAGCCGCTCGAGGTGGGCCACGCCGTCGCGCCGGACGGTCACCGCCAGCCTGGCGGCTGCAAGCACGTCCTCGACAAGCTCGTGGGAAGTGCCGAGCTCGGAAGCCACTAGCTCGAGCGCCTCGGAACGTGCAAGCTCGTTGAAGATCTGCTCCTCGGAGTGGCCGAAGAGCTCCGGCAGGACGCGGTTGGCCACCACGCAGGCCAGATGGACCGGCGTCTCGCTCGCCAGCCGTGAAGCGAGGTCCACCGCCTCGCTCACGGGCATCTCCTCGGGCGTTGTCACGAGCACGGCACCGGTTCGGATCGGGTCGCCGAGGATCTCCAGTATCCAGTCTGTCTGGGACCGGACCACGCCCACCCGGATCAGCTCGTTGATGCCGGTGGGCGCGGCGAGCTGACCGACGACGCTGCCGGTCGAGGAGGCGTCGACCACGACGAGGTCGTAGCGGCCGGCCCGGATCTCGAAGCACAACTTGCCGACCGTGAGTATCTCCCTGATGCCCGGCGCGGCTGTCGCGACAAAGTCGAAGGCCCTGGCAACAGGACTGATGTGGCCGATCGTAGGTACCTTCGCGACCACGCGGAGGTACTCACGCAGCGACGCCTCTGTGTCCATGGACATGGCCACGAGGTTGTCGCTCACACGCCTGCCTGTGAACGGGGTCGGGCCGCACTCGTAGGCGCGGGCCAGGTCTCCCTTCGGCTCGGCCTCGCAGACAAGAGTGCGCCTGCCCTGCTCGCTCGCCAGCAAGGCGATGGCGGCGGCAACCGTGGTCTTGCCTACGCCGCCCTTACCGGTGACGAACAGAAGCCTGTGGGCGAGGAGCTCGGGCACCGAGCTCGAAGGTCAGTTGGTCCCGAAGCCGACGCGCCGGTCCTCGCCCCCGCCGCCGATCTCTATGTAGGCGACCTTGGCTGAGGGCACAGCCACGTGACGGCCCCGCTTGTCGGTGAACCAGAGCACGCCGTCGGGCTGGCCAAGACCCTTGTCCACGTCCGCGACCACATCGGCTTTCTCTGTCCCCTCGGGGAGGTCGATGTCGAGCTCTCTCACTGAATGGATGATCCCGATACGCACGTCCACGAGTGCTCCTTCCGCTTCCCGAGTCATCGTAGGGGACGGGGCGGCCGGCGCTGGTCACATGCTTTGTCCGGCCGGAGCCGACCGGTGACGCGTGCGCCGCTTGGGTCCCCGGGACGGCTCACGGGAAAGCTCTCTGGCCCGTCGGCCAGCGACCCCCACCCCGTGTCAGATGGCTTCTGGCACCGCTGGCGCCGCCCCCCGGCTGAGAGGAGCAAAGGCGGACAAGCGGGCGGCTAAAGGGGCCTCACTGCGTTCACGAGGGCCGTGGCACGCTCGCCGAAGAGCTCCACCGCCTTGGTGCAGGCGAACCTGTCGGTCATCCCGCTCACGTAGCCGACGGCGGCCCGGACCGTTTCCGGTTCGTCCGGAGCGAGCTCGTCCCCCAAACCGAGCGCCTCCGGGCGACTGACGTAGTGCTCGACGAGGGCACGCAGCAGATCGACGACGGCAGAGGACTGGTCGACCGAGGCCCGGCGGAGGTATATGCGCTCGTAGTTGAAACGGCGCAGAGCCTCGAGCGCCTCCCCCATAGTCTCGCTGATGGCGACGGTGCCCGACGAAAGCGACGTCGCCACGGCGTCGGTCACAAAGGCGTCGAGCTGGCGCCCTCTCGTGGTCCCGCAGTGCTCGGCGACGATGAGCGGCAGCTCGTCGCTCGTCACGATCCGGGCGTGCACGGCGTCCTCGAGATCGTGGGCGCAGTAGGCGATGCGGTCCGCGAGTGCCACGACCTCACCCTCGGGCGTGCCGGGCGACGGCCGCGACCAGGAATGGTTGCGGATCCCGTCCAAGGTCTCCGAGCAAAGATTGAGGGGCGCGGCCGTGACGTCGGCACCCCAGACGGCATGGTCGAAACCTTCCGGCAGGAACGGTGACAAAGCCTCCTCGCTGGCGTGGCCCCCGGGGCCGTGGCCACAGTCGTGACCAAGGGCGATGGCCTCGGTCAAAGAGACGTTCAACCGGCAGGCACGCGAGATGGCATTCGCCACCTGCACGACCTCCAGGGCGTGGGTGAGCCGGGTGCGCTGGTGATCGGCGGGGAAGATGAAGACCTGGGTCTTGCCCGCGAGGCGCCGAAATGCCGCCGAGTGCAGGATCCGGTCCCGATCGCGCTCGAAACAGGTCCGCCAGGGATCGGCGGCTTCCTCGATCGCCCGGCTGCCCGCCCCAGCCGACCGGGTGGCACCAGGTGCAAGCAGCCACTCCTCTTCCGCCTCCCGCGCCTCGCGGTCGAGGATCCCCGACGAGACCCCGAGTGGCACGCTTGGGTGATGCGCCGTGCGGAGGCCTTCCTCGTTGCTCGCGTGGCCGCTCATGGTCGAGGCCCAACGGCGGGATTGCTCGCTCATCACCGACAAGGATGCCGCTTCCACAGTTCCGAGGCTACGCCTGCGGTGTCACAAACCGGGCCGCCCCAGTGCCGCATGCGTCAGCCGATCGAGAGCTCCGATCGGTAGACACGCCCCGGCCCGAGGGCCACGACACGTTCGGCGAGGGACGCGAAGGCGCGGCCTGCCTCGCCTTCGGGATCAAACGCAGCGATCGGCACACCGGAGTCGCCGGCCTGGCGCAGTGCCGGCAGGAAGGGGATCTGGCCGAGCAGCGCCACGCCGAGCGAGTGGGCCAGGGTCTCGCCGCCGCCGTGGCCGAAAAGCTCGTAGCGCTTGCCGTCGTCGCCGGTGAACCACGACTCGTTCTCGACCACCCCCCTGACCGGCAGGCGGAGCTGGCGGGCGAGCACTGCGGCACGCTGTGCAACCCGCTCGGCGGCCGGCTGTGGAGTAGTTACCACGAGCACCTCGGCGCGGGGCACGAACTGGGCGATGGACATGGCGACGTCGCCGGTGCCGGGGGGAAGATCGAGGAGGAGGAAGTCCGGCCGGCCCCAGTGCACATCGACGAGGAACTGCTCCAGGGCCTTGTGGAGCATCGGCCCGCGCCACATGACCGCCTGGTCCTCGTTCACGAAAAAGCCCATCGAGATGCAGCGGACACCGTGGGCCACCGGCGGGATGAGCAAGTCGCCGACCAGCGTCGGGGGGTGCTCGATGCCCAGCATGGACGGGACCGAGAAGCCGTAGACGTCGGCGTCGAGGATCGCCACCGAGGCGCCCTGACGCCTGAGGGCGACTGCCAGATTGACAGTCACGGTCGACTTTCCCACTCCGCCCTTGCCCGAAGAGATGGCTATGACCCTTGTGTGCGATGCCTTGTCGTTGAAGGGGTTCTGGCGCGAGGCGGGCTCCTCGGCTCCCTGACGCTCGCCACCTTGTCTTCCGGCACGGCTCTGGGCCGGAAAGGCGAGCTCGCGGAGCTTCGCCTGCAGCCCGGCCTCCTCCTGCTCGGTCATCTCGACAAGCTCGAGGTCGCAAGCGTCGCCCCCGGCTGCCGCAACCGCCTTCGCGACCGCTTCGGTCAGCTCAGCCGCTGCCGGGTGCCCGACGGCAGGGACCGCGACGACGACCTCGGTGCGGCCCTTGGCGGTCCTCACCGAGCGAAGCGTCCCGAGCTCGGCGAGGCTGTGGAACAGGCCCGGGTCGACCACAGCGCCGATGGCCTGTTCCAAGGACGTGTCGGGATTGGTCATCGGCCTGCCGGGAGTCCGGTCATTCACGTCCTTGGGTGATATCGGCGTCCTGCTCACCTGCGCAGCAGCCACCGGTACGATAACGGTGTGGTTCAAGGCACACGCCAGTCATCTGGACCGGTGAGCACCGACGAGGGGTTCTCGGCGACCGTTGCCGCCATCACCTCTGCGTTCGGCGACAATACTCGCCGGCAGATCTACCTGTTCGCCAGAGAGCGCCGCGGCGTCACGGCCACCGAGGTCGCCGAGCAGTTCAACCTTCACCCGAACGTCGCCCGTCACCATCTCGACAAGCTGGCCGCAGGCGGCTACCTCGATGTCTATGTCGACCGCGACAGCGCCGGGGTCGGGCGGCCGTCGAAGCGCTACCTCTCGGGCAGCACGGACACCACGGTGTCGGTGCCGGCGCTGCGGGACGATCTGCTCCTCGCGCTGCTCGGTCGCCTGCTCGCCATCGTCGATCCCCAACAGGCCGAGGAGATCGCCCACGAGGTGGGCGCGGAGTGCGGCCGCTCCCTCGCCCTGCAGATGGCGCCGGGCGAAGCCCCGAGGTCGCTGCGCTCGGCCATGCAGGCAGTCGCCGACGCGTTGACCGCACAGGGTTTCGCCGCTCACGGTGGCGTGAGCGGATCGCCCAACTCCATCATCCGGGACCACTGCCCCTTCGGCGACGCCGCCATCAATCATCCCGTGCTCTGCGCTGCCGACAGGGGCCTCGTGGAAGGCCTCCTCCACGGTCTGTGCCGGGACGGCGTGCCGGTTCAGCTCTCGTCGCGTGCGCGTGGCGACGAGGTCTGTGCCACTGTCGCAGGCTGACCCTGGCCCTTTAGAGCGGTCCGCGTGCGAGCGCCGTTGAGCGACCGCCACTACCTCGACCACGCCTCGACCTCATTTCTCCGGCCCGAGGCGGCCCGGGCGATGTCGACCTGGCTCGAGATGGCGTGCTCGGGTGATCCAGGTCGCGTGCATGTCGAGGGTCGTGTCGTGCGCGATGCCATCGAAGGTGCGCGGGAAGCCGTGGCGGCACTGCTCGGGACAACGGCCAACCGAGTCGTTTTCACCAGTGGTGCCACAGAAGCCGCCAACACGGCCATCTTCGCCGCGGGGCAGTCGCGCCCAGACGCCCCGATGATCTGCGCGGACGTCGAGCATTCCTGCGTACGCGAGGCGGCAGGACGCCGTGGTCCGGTGCTTGTGCTCGAGGTGGACTCGAAAGCCAGGATCGATCTCGACCATCTCGAGACGCTGCTCGCCGCCGATCACGCCGGCCGGCCGGCGCTCGTGAACTGCCAATGGTGCAACCACGAGGTCGGGACTCTGCAACCGGTGGCCGAAATAGTGGCGTGCTGCCGGGCGGCGGGCGTGCCCGTGCACGTCGACGCCGCCGCGGCGGTGGGCCACCTGCCTGTCGAGCTCGACTCGCTCGGTGCCGACTTCGTCTCGGTGAGCGCTCACAAGCTGGGTGGCCCGACCGGCATCGGGGCCCTCGTGGTCCGGCGCGGCCTGCGCCTCGAGCCGCTCATCGTCGGTGGCGCACAGGAGCGGGCCCGGCGCGCAGGGCTGGAGAACGTGATCGGCATCGTCGGTTTCGCCGGGGCGGCGGCTGCGCTCAGCGAGCCGGGAAGGCTGCCAGAGGAGGAGGCCGCCGCCCGGCAGCTCACCAGTGCCCTCCTCGAAGCGGCCACCTCCGTGGAGGATGTTCTCGTGCTCGGTGACACGCTCCAGCGTGCTCCGCACATCGTGAACGTGGCCGTCGGAGGGGTACTCGCCGAGGCCGTGCTGCTCGGCCTCGACCGGTCGGGCATTGCCGCACATTCGGGCTCCGCCTGCTCTTCAGAGTCCATCGAGCCCTCCCCCGTCCTCACCGCCATGGGCGCCGACCCCGACCGGTCGCTGCGGCTCTCGGTCGGGTGGTCGACGACGTCGGCGGACCTCGAGGCGTTCGTGGCGGCCTTCGCCCCGGTGGTGGAGCGGCTGCGGGCTCTCGGAACGAGCGTCAGCTGACGAAGTCCTCCCTAGACGCGGCCTTCCTCAGCTCGACGCAGCCTGCGCGGCGGCGCTTTGCATGGCTGCGCGATAACGGGGCGGCAATGGCTCCTTGGCCGCAGCGAAAGCTCTCGCGGCGATGGAGGCGACAGACATGAGGAGGCTCTTCGAAGCTCCCGCGCTCAAAGCGTCGCGGAATTGGACCGAGGCGGCGGCGGGCTCGGCGAAGTCCTCGTAAAGGATGACGCCGAACAGGGCGTGACCGTCGGGATAGCCGGGCGCGACCTTTACGGCGCGGGCGACCGAGGCGTCACCGCGGGCCAGGACGAGCCGGTTCTTCGAGGCGAGACCGGCGAGGCGCACCAACCAGCCGCCGTAGGTGAGGGCGTCGGGCTGGGTCGGGTCCGTAGCCAGAACCTGGTTGTAGAGCTGGACGGCCTCCGCCACCTGCCCTTGGCTGCCAAGAACGGCCGCCCGGTCCAACGTCTCTTGTTCCTGCTGGGCGGACGACAGGGACACCGATCCCGTCGCGGACTCACCCGGGAGACGCACTCCCGCCAGTGAGCTCGCCAGCAGGATGGCGGCGGCGACGAAACAGATCGTCGCCGCCAGCCCGATCACAAGCCGTACACGGTGGCGCCCGAGCCGGCGGCGCAACCGTCGGGCACGAGATGACCGCGCCTCGCCTGCAGGCCGTCTGTCAAGAACCGCTTGCCCATCGGCGATGACGGGGACTCCATCGTTGGCGCCGCCCAGGGGCGCCAGCCCCCGGGCCGCCTGTTCGGCAATGGCCGCTTCGACCTCGCCGAGACGTCGCTTGTATCGGACCTCGAGCACTGCGAAGTCCTCCTCGTCGATTTCGCCCGAGGCGCGCTGGTCCTCGAGGTCTTCGACCGAGAGGCGGAGGAAGTCCCGCTCGTTCGCGAGCGCGTCGGGGCGCGACCGCAGCGACCGGGTCCCGGCACCGTCGCCGCCCGTCGCGCGCCTGAGGCTCACCCGGACACCTCTAGTCGCCGCCGGCGCCACAGGTACCACGCCAGGGCAACGGCCGCCCCGCCGACCACCGCTAGAGGCACCGCCCACAACAAGACGTCGACTCCCGATCCCGAGGGCACGAGCAGCGCCTGGCCGCCGAAACGCGCTACTACGAGTTGCTCGATCCGCGTGTCGCTGAGTCCTTCGTGGACCCACGCGGCGACCTCGGAGCGCAACCCGACGGCGATGGGCGCGTCGGACTGGGCGATGGAGAGGTCGACACAGCTCGGGCACTTGATGACACTGTCGAGGCGGGCGATCCTCGCCGACAAGCTGGGCTGGTGCGGGTGCACGCTCCCGATGCCGAGGGCGACGACGGCGATGACGGCCGCGGCCGCCCAGGCCGGTCGGGACGCCAGAAGCGAGCGGGCCGTGCGCCCGGACCGCCCGCCCTTGTCCTTTGTGGGCGCCTCCATCTCGGCGATCACGCCCCCACCGCCAAGGCACGCTCGACGAGACGGTCCAGGCCGCTTGCCGTCACGCCCCCGAGGATCCGGTCCACGACCCGGCCGTTGGGCGCGATGAGGAATGACTGCGGCGGGTCGTCCACGCCGTAGCTGATCGCGATCTGCTCGGTGGGGTCAACGACCGATGGCCATGTCGCCCCGATCTGTCGCTCGAACGCCGCCGCATTGGCCGCCGTGTCACCGAAGACGACACCGAGCACCGCGACACGCTGGCCGGCGGGGCGGCCGTAAACGAACTTGACGAGCTCAGGTGACTCACTGCGACAGGGTGGACACCAGCTCGCGAAGAAGTTGAGAAGCACGAAGCGGCCCCTATCGTTGGCGAGTGAGGACTCACCACCGGCAAGATTGCGGCCCGTCACCGGCGGTGCCGGCTTGCCGATCAAAAAGCTCGAGGCGGTCTGGGTCGCTGCCGGGCGGCCCGCCAGCACGGCCACGAGCGCGAGCGCGCCGAGACCGACTCCGCACGCGGCCCAGCGGGCGAGCTTCACCTGGCGACTCCAGGCGCTCACGAAGCCGACCCTGCGCCGACGCGGGCCGGCGCAGGCTCCTGCGCGGCGGGCGCGGCGGGGTCCGGGCCGCCGGCGGCCTCGGCGCGCCCAACGGGACCGGTTGTGCCGGACTTGTCCTTCGAGCGGCGCCGACGGCTCGGCGCCGCAGCGAGCACTGCGCCGAAGGCGGTGAGCGCGCCCCCGACCCAGAGCCATAGCACCATGGGCTGGATGACCACGTCGATCGTTGCCGGGCCGTCGGGCGACGCATTGATATCGGCGAGTGTGAGATAGGTGTCCTCGCGGACCGAGGAGTCCACCGCCGGGGTGCCGATCCCCTCACTTCCGGGGAACACGCTGATGGCCGGGTAGAAAGGTGCTCCGTCGACAAGGACCGTCGCCGTCTCGCCGCTCTTGTTGGGAACGCTGAACTGCTTCCAGCCGACGTAGGTGAAAACGTGACCGTCGAAGCCGAGCGACTGGCCCGGCTTCAGCACGAGCTGGGTCCTCTGGCCATAAGAGCTCGCCGCCGCAAGGGCGATCGCCACGACGACGACGCCGAGATGCACGATCATTCCACCGTTGGCCCGGCCGAACAGGGCCCGCCACGCTCCCCCGCCCGCACGGTGTGACGCGACGGCTGAGAGGACCAATTGGCGCACGGCGCTCGATCCCGCGAAAGCGCCGAGGCCGAATGCGACAAGCGGCGTGAAGCCGCGCACTCCCGCGAGCACGCACACCACGACGACGCCGACACCGACCCACGCCGGGAGGGCGAGCCGGCCGCGGAGAACGCCAGGGCCCGCCTTGCGCCACGGAAGCGCCGGCGCCACGGCCATGAAGAAGAGAAGCGCGAAGCCGATCGGAAGCGTCATCGCGTCGAAGTAGGGCCGCCCGACCGTGACCTGCTGGCCGTTGAGCGCCTCGACAAATAGCGGGAACACGGTTCCGAGCAACACGACGAGCGCGAACCCGGCAAAAAGAAGGTTGTTGACGAGAAAGGCACCTTCTCTGGAGACCGCCGCGTCGATCGTCCCCGGCGAGCGCAACCGATCACCGCGCCAGGCGATCAGCGCGACGCTCACGGCGACGACGAAACCGAAAAAGCCCAGCAGCAACGGGCCGACAGTCGAGTTGGAGAAGGAGTGCACCGATACGAGCACACCCGAGCGCGTGAGGAACGTCCCGAGGATGGTTAGGGAGAAAGCCGATATCAAAAGAGACAGATTCCACACCCTGAGAAGGCCGCGCCGCTCCTGGACCATCACAGAGTGCAGGTACGCCGTGCCGCAGAGCCAGGGAAGAAGTGCCGCGTTCTCGACCGGGTCCCAGCCCCAAAAGCCCCCCCATCCGAGGACCTGGTATGACCACCACGCGCCGAGCACGATCCCGATCGTGAGGAAGGCCCAAGCGAACAAGGTCCAACGGCGCGTCGCCCCGAGCCAACCCTCGTTGAGGCGTCCGGTCACGAGCGTGGCGATGGCGAAGGAGAACGGCACCGTGAATCCGACGAAGCCCAGGTACAAAAAGACCGGATGGAAAGCGATGAGGGGGTTGTCCTGCAAGAGCGGGTTCGGGCCCGCGCCATCGGCGGGGACAGAGCCGACTACGTGCGCGAACGGGTTCGCGGGGCCCGCCATGAGGGCGAAGAAGAACACCGCCACGCAAAGCCCCACCAGGGCCGACCAGGCGACGAGCGGATCCGATGCGCGCTTTCGGAAGGCGTGGGTCATCGCGGCCAGATATCCGGCAAGGATGAGCGCCCAGAGCAGGATCGAGCCCTGGAGAGCCGACCACATGCCTGTGACCGAGTACAGGACCGGCGTTCCGCGGCTGTTGTTCGCCGCCACGAAGGCGATCGAGAAGTCGTGGACGAGTAGCGCCCGTTCCATGGCGATGGTCGAGAGCACCGCACCGGCGAGCACCCACAGAGCGAAGGTGCGGCCACGGCCGAACAGTGTCGGGCGCCCGGTCGCCAGGCCGACACCGATCGTGACGACTCCTGAGACGGCTGCGAGCAGGCCGAGCGCGACCCCGATCGTTCCCAGGGCCGCGTTCATCTGGTGGTCCCGTTCAGCGCTTTCACCCGATTCGGGTGGGCCGCTATGTAGACGTTCGAATGCTTGACAAGGATCTGGTCCGAGGCGAACCGGTCCGTCGTGCCGACGAAGTGACCGACGACGACCACGGGGATCCCAGGTTGGAACAGCTGCGGAGGTGACCCGCTGTTGGTCACCGAGACCTTGACGCCGCTCGACTCGACGACGAAGGCAACCGTCGTCCCCGACCTCGCGCGAAGGGTCCGGACGGTGCCCGGCATGACCATGCCCTCTAGCTGGAAGGTGCTGTCACCGAGAGCGGTTCTCTCGGCGATCGCCTCGTTGGCGGTCTTGAAGAACACGATCGCCGAGGTGATCCCCTTGAAGACGAGGAACCCGATCGCTGCCACGATCACCAGCCCCACCACTTCGAGGCGCCGGCGCTGACGCCGTTGCTCGGGGCTCAGGACTCGCTGACGACGTCGCGCGCCTGCCGGGGCGGCGCTCCCCGCCTCGCCGGAGCTTGGCCCGTCCTCGAAATCGTCATGGGCCGAGAACCTGTCACCGGCTCTCGTTCCGACACCGGTCATGGAACCGGTCCCCGATCGTGCTCCTCTGAGCCGCCGGGGCCCGGGACTGGGACGTCCCCACTCTCTTGTTGGGCCTTGCCGGGCACGTCTCTTCCCTGGGGGCCCGCTGGCACTCCCAGTCGCCGGCGGGCCGCCCGCTCCCGGGCGACGAGAGTGGACCCATAGATCGAGAGAGTTCCGAGGACCACCACGTAACCCGCCTCCACATAGGCGTTCATCCGGCCACCGCCTCTGCCCGGCGCTCCTCGAGGGCCGCCTCGAGCCCCTGTGTTTCCTCCAGATCGTGCAGTTTCTCGAGGCGGTAGCGGTGAGCCATGAGCCAGATGTAAACGAGCGTGAAGGACACGAAGCCGAGCAGCAATGTCCAGGCCATCGAGCCGTGAACGTATGTCTTGTGCGTCGTCGGGTTGAGCACGGTGGGCGCCTGGTGCAAGCTTCGCCACCACTCGACCGAGAAGTAGACGATCGGAACGTCGACGAAGGCGATCAGCGCCCCTATCGCCGAGCGCCGGGCGCGGACATGGAACTCCCCCGGTACGCGCCGCAGGGCGAGATAGCCGAGGTAGAGCACGAACAGCAGTGCCGTGGTCGTGAGCAGCGGGTCCCAGACCCACCACGCTCCCCAGGTTGGCCGGCCCCAGATCGATCCGGAGACCAGTGTGAGGCCGGTGAACACGACACCCACCTCGGCCGACGCTCCCGCCAGGCGGTCGAAGTGCTCCGCCCTCGTCCTCGGCCAGAGGTAGAGCAGGCTGGCAAGGCTGGCGACCCCGTAGGCGAGGAACGCCACCCACGCCATCGGCGGGTGGACGTACAACAGGCGCACGAGATTGCCCATGAACTCGTCCGGCGGCGTGACGAACAGTCCCAACCACACCGTCGCCACGACGCCGACCAGCGCCGTCATCCCGAGCACCCGCAGAGCCAGATCTGGGCGGTCCTGCGGCTGGGTACGCGGTGGCGTGCTCATCCGTCCTCCAGCAGCGGCCCGAACGCCACGATTCCGATGGCTACATAGAGCACGGCGAAGACCACGAGCACGTCCAGCCATCCGCCCGCACGGCCTGGAGTTCCCGCGAGGGCCTCGTCCCAGGCCTTGGTGGCGGCGAGCAGGACTGGGGCGACCACGGGGAGGAAAAGCAGGGGCAGGAGCGTCTCGCGGACCCGCAGCCCCGACGCCACGACCCCGTAGAGAGTTCCGACGGCCCCGAGCCCGAGGCTGCCCGCCACGCAGGCGGCGACAAGAACGAGAGCGCCCGACAGGTGCGCCCCGTACAGAAGCGCCACCCCGACGGTGAGGACGGCCTCGAGAACAAGGAGCTGGACGACCACGGCGCCTGCCTTGCCGAGGAAGATCCCAGCGGGGTCGAGGCCGGACAGGCGCAGGCCGTCCCGGGCGGCGTCGGCCGACTCGATGGCGTAGCTGCGCTGGACGGCGAGCACCGTCGAGAGGAGAACGGCGACCCAGAACAGGCCGGCTGAGGCCGGCGCGAGAACTTGCCGGTCGGGCCCTAGTGCAAGACCGAAAAGGAGCAGGACCGCAACCGCGAACGGGCCGATCTGGTTGAGGCCCACGCGGGAGCGGATCTCGATGCGGAGGTCCTTGCCGGCGACGAGCGCGGCGTCACGCAACATGAGCGGGGGCTTCCTCGACCGGCTCGACCGTCTCGGCGGCCTCGGGCTGGCCCACGACACGGCCACCTGCCAGGTGAACGGTCCGGTCGGCGATGGCAGTGGCTCTCTCGAGCTCGTGGGAAGCAAAAAGGACCGTGCGACCAGCCGCCCGGGACCCGGCGAGGAGCTCGTCGAGAAGATCTCGGCCGTCCTGGTCGAGTCCCGCATGCGGCTCGTCCAACAGCCACAGCCGCGCACTGCGGGCGACCAGCAACGCGAGCGACGCGCGGCGCTTTTGCCCGGCGGAGCATCTCCCGACGGGGACGGACGCGAGACGACCCGTGAAACCGAACTGCTCGAGCGCCGGGCGGATCCCCGACGCCTCGGCCCTCGCCGCTCGCACGGCAAAAGCCAGGTTCTCCTCCACCGTCAGCTCCTCGTACAAGAAGGACTGGTGGCCGAGCATGCCGACCTCGCGGCGTACCGCGCGCCGGTCGGCGACGAGGTCCCGGCCGAGCACGCTCGCCTCGCCGGAGTGCACCGCCAACAGACCTGCGAGGACCTTGAGCAGACTCGTCTTGCCGGCGCCGTTCGGGCCGCGCAGGTGTACCACCTCGCCCTCGCCGAGTTCCAGGCAAGCTCCTGCGAGGAGAGGGAATCGGCCGGCGAGCGCTACGGCCTCGTGGAGACGAACAGCAGGCGGCATGAAGAAAGCCCATGTTACGGGTCTGCCGGCGACCTGGTCACGCGCGTGAGGCCGAGTCCCGGCCCGCGGTGCCGGGCCGCTGCCGAACGGTCAGGAAATCTGGCCGCGCAACAGGTCGATGTCGGCGTCGACCATCATCTCGACAAGCCCCACGAAGTCGACGTGTGTCTTCCAACCGAGCTTCTCGTGCGCCTTGGCTGCGTCACCGACAAGGAAGTCAACTTCAGCCGGCCGTTTGAAACGCTCGTCTATCCGGACGTGATCCTCGTAATTGAGCCCCGCTCTGGAGAAGGCAACCTCGCACAGCTCCCTCACCGAGTGAGTCTCGCCGGTGGCGATGACGTAGTCATCCGGTTCGGGCTGCTGGACCATCTCCCACATCGCCTGGACGTAGTCACCGGCAAAGCCCCAGTCGCGCTTTGCCTCCAGGTTGCCGAGCCGGATCTCACTATCGAGGCCGAGCTTGATCCGCGCGACACCGTTTGTGACCTTGCGCGTGACGAACTCGAGGCCTCTACGCGGGCTCTCGTGGTTGAACAGGATCCCCGAGCAGGCATGCAACCCGTAGCTCTCGCGGTAGTTGACGGTGATCCAGTGCCCGTAGACCTTCGCCACTCCATAGGGACTGCGCGGATAGAACGGCGTGGTCTCGCTCTGGGGGACCTCTCGGACCCTGCCGAACATCTCCGACGAGCTCGCCTGGTAAAAGCGGATGTCACGATTGGTAAGGCGGATGGCGTCAAGCATGCGGGTCACGCCGAGAGCGGTCACCTCGCCGGTGAGCACGGGCTGGCCCCAGGAGGTCTGTACGAACGACTGGGCCGCAAGGTTGTAGACCTCGCTGGGTTGATGCTCCCGCAGGACCTCGATCATCGAGACCTCGTCCAAGACGTCAGCGGAGGCGAGCGTCAAGCGGTCCTGGATGTGGGCGATGCGCTCGAAGTTGAGAGTGCTGGAGCGCCGGACCATGCCCACCACCTCGTAGCCCTCCGACAGCAGCCATTCCGCCAGGTAGGAACCATCTTGTCCCGTTATGCCCGTTATCAGCGCCCGCTTTTGCACCACCACGTTCTAGAGCCTGGCGTCCGCCGTCGCAAGGAAGCGGGGCGGCCCGAGGACCAGGGCGCCTCGCCGGGACCCCGCCGACGGCTACCGTGCGGCGGTGCGCCTCAAGGCTTCCGGCACTCTGGCCGTCGTCTCCTACCGCCTCGGCGGCCAGGACGGCGTCTCGGTGGAGGCCGCCAAGTGGGCATGGGCCTTCTCCCAGCTCGGGTTCGACGTGACGACCGTCGCCGGGAGCGGACACGCCGATCGGCTCGTGCCGGGACTCGCCATCGATGCCACAGCCGGGGACCCCGCGGCCTTACGCTCAGAGGTGGCGGACGCCCTCGTGGATGCGGACCTGGTGCTCGTGGAGAACCTCTGCTCGCTCCCGTTGAATCCTCTGGCCGGCGAAGTCGTCGCCGCGGCGCTCCAGGGCAGGCCTGCCATCCTGCGCCACCACGACCTGGCCTGGCAGCGGCGGCATCTCGCCCATCTCGGCCCCCCTCCGACCGACCCGGCCTGGCGGCACGTCTGCATCAACGCAAGGTCCAGACGTGAGCTGGCGGCAAGGCACATCGAGGCGGAGGTCTTCTACAACCGCTTCGACCCGAACCCGCAGCCCGGCGACCGCGATGCGGCTCGCGGCGCCCTCGAGGTGGGGAAGGGCGCACCTCTGGTCCTGCAACCGACGCGTGCCATCCCACGCAAGAACGTCGCCGGCGGCTTGCGGCTCGCGACCGACCTCGGTGCGGTCTACTGGCTGCTCGGACCAGCCGAGGACGGCTACGACGACGAGCTCGAACGGCTGGTCGAGGCGGCCAGGCACAAGATCCGCGTGCTGCGGGGACCGGCATGGCCCAAAGCGACGCTGGCAGATGCCTATGCGGCCTGCGACGTGGTCGCCCTGCCCTCCACCTGGGAGGGATTCGGCAATCCGAGCGTCGAGTCGGCGCTGCACCGCCGCCCTCTCGCCATCGGACCCTACCCCGTGGGAAGAGAGATCCGGAACTTCGGCTTTCAATGGTTCGACGTGGGGGACCCCTCCCCGCTCGCCGCCTGGTTGGCCCATCCCAGCCCGGAACTGCTCGACCGAAACCAGGCCGTGGCACGAGCGCACTTCTCTCTCGCCGAGCTCCCAAGCCGGCTGGAACGGTGGCTGACAAAAGGAGGCTGACGCTACCGGTTCAGTCCACCACCGCAGTGCCAGCGCCGGTGGCGGTGCCACGGCCACCGCCAGGTGTCTTTGCCCTCTTGGCCCAAACGGCGCGATCCACCCTCCAGACACAGTTCATTCCCGTATGGGAAGGCGCCGCCATCTCGACGGTTAGCTCGTCCACGATCCGGAAACCCAACTTCAGGGGAATACGGGCGCTCGCTGTGTTCGACTTGTCGTGGTGAATCTCGATATGGGTCACCCCGCGCAGTCCGAGTCCGACTGTCGTGAGCGCCTCAGCTGCACGGGTCGCAAACCCCCGCCCGACAAAGGCCGGGTGCACCCAGTAGCCGATCTCGAGACCGTCGGCGGCGATCCGTCGCATGAGGCCCGCTCCCCCGACGACGCGGTCGCCACGGAACATCCCGTAGCTGTACTCGGTGCCCTCCGCCCAGGCCTTGTCCCACCGCGCAAGGAGCGCCTCACGCTCTTCGAGGCTCAGTGGCTCGAGCGCGATCCAAGGCATGTAGGGGCGAAGATGCTCAAGACTCTCGCCTATCGCCACCGCCAGGGCCGGCGCGTCCGTCTTGGTGTACCGCCTCAATGTGAAGCCTTCGAGAACGATCTCTCCGGGCGGAGCGGTCGACGGAGCTGCCATGGCCATATTCTCGCTTGAGCCAGACGACTGCTGCCACGATGCCGGGAGGTAGGTCGATGCACGACGGGACCGAGGTAACCCACGGTTGGGATCCCGACCAGTACTCGAAGTTCGCCGCCGAACGCGCGAAGCCCTTCTTCGACCTGCTCGCGCTCGTGGATCCGGTTCCCGGGGGCGAGGTGATCGACCTGGGCTGTGGAACCGGCGAGCTCACAGCCCGACTGCACGCGCACACCCGGGCCGCGACGACCCTTGGGGTGGACGCCTCGGAGGCCATGCTGGCCAAAGCCCGACCCCTGGCGGGAGGCGGCCTCGGTTTCGAGCTCCGAGACATCGGCCGCTTCGACACCGAGGCCGGATTCGACGTCGTCTTCGCCAACGCCAGTCTGCAGTGGGTTCCCGACCATCCCCGCTTGTTGCGACAATTGGCTCGCGGCTTGCGTCCCGGAGGTCAGCTGGCTGTTCAGGTCCCTGCCAATGCCGACCACCCGTCCCACGCCGTGGCCATCGAGGTGGCACGGCAAGCGCCCTTCGCACAGCACATGGGTGCCGATCCGGCCCCCGACATTCACCCGGTATGCACCCCTGAGCATTACGCCGAGATCCTCGACGGGATCGGTTTCTCGCAACAGCACGTGCGCCTGCAGGTCTACGGTCACCACCTCGAGTCGACCGAGGCTGTCGTCGAGTGGACGAAGGGCACGACTCTCCTGCGCTTTAAGGGCCTGCTCCCCTCTGAGGAGTTCGAGCTGTTCGTGGAGCGTTACAGGCGGCGGCTCGGCGAGGTGCTCGGTTGGCAAGCCCCGTACTTCTACACGTTCAAGCGCATCCTGTTCTGGGCGCGGCTTGCCGGGACGCAGGCTCCGGAGGCATAGAAGAGGCGGGCGCCTCTGGCGAAGACAGTTTGGTCCAGAACAGACACACAAGGTGCGCGGCGCGAGCGACCCGAGGAGACAATTGAACGAGACCGGGGAGGATCTTGAGAGGCTGCAACGGCTCCTGGACCGGAGCTACGCGAACGCCGGGCGGCACCTCCGGGAGGTGATCGCGCCCGAGCGCAGGCTGACAGCCCGCGAGGTGTGCGATCGTCTGACCGGCATGTGCCTTTTGACCTTGGCAACGGTGACCTCGGACGGTCGGCCCCTTACCGGGCCGGTCGACGGTGTCTTCTACAGAGGAGCTTTTCACTTCGGGTCGTCGCCGGACTCCGTGCGCATCGGCCACGTCAGACTCCGCCCGCATGTCAGCGCGACCCACGTGCCCGGCGAGGAGCTGTCGGTCACGGTCCACGGCAGGGCCGTGCTGCTCGACATGCGTGCTGAGGAGAACGCCGGGCTCCGCCAGGTTCTGATCGAGCTGTACACACCGCTTTACGGCGCCACGTGGGAGGCCTTCCTCGATGCCAACGTCCGCGCCCGCATCGACGCCGACCGGATGTACACCTTCCACATGGAGTGACCACCTGCGCGGCGCGCCCCGAAAGCATCCTGGAAAATGGGCCCGCAAAAGGCGGGTAATGTCGTTCCATGGCCAGACGCCGCTCGGCCGGTGTCATCATTGCCGGGACGCTCCTGGTAATGGGAGCTCTCGGAATTTCTGGCTCGGGCGCGACCTTCGCCGCCTCGGCGCCCAAGGCCCTGACCGGTGAGTATCAGCTCTACTGTCCCGATCCGGTCGAAACCCCGATCGTCCTGCACGCAAGGGCAACGGCCACGATCTCGCCGAACGCGCCGGCACTGGGGCGAGACTTCACGGTGTCGGGCTTCCAGACGGAGGTCACCTTCCCCCAGGGCGTTGCCTCCGCCCTGGCTCAGATGAGCCCGATCAAGGGAAACGTCAAAGGCACGGTGCTCTTGGTGGGGGCCGGCCCCAGGACCCACCTCGTGGACGAGTCCTTCGTGGCGGACATCCCGGCGGCAGTCCCTGCAACGGGCTTCAACTTCTGGGTGCCGGTCCGGGCCGTCAGCCTCGGAGAGTTCACCGCCGGTTCCCGTGCCATCGCCGTGGAGGAGGCGAGCAGGTTTCGTCTCACCCTCGAAGTCGGCCAGGGCTCACAGGCTCAGACTCGCATCCTCGCCTGCACGGCCTTTGCCAACGACACGCAGGACTTCGTGCCCGACCAACCGTGGGTAGGCACCAAGGAACCACCGTTTGCCAGAGCCATAACGCCCGTCATCGCCCTGGCACGGTAGCCCAGTGCACCGCCGCCCGCGGGCAGGAACACCGCCCGCCGGGCCTGCCTTCACCGCCTACCAGCGGCCCCGGTGGACCACCTCGGAAAAAGGCCTCCTATTGGGTTTGGCTATCGGTTTCAGAGGTCGATCTGCCGGATAGCCGAGGGCGAGCATGTAGGCGCAGACATGATCGGCCGGCACGGCAAGGATCCGCCGGCAAGCCTCCTGGTCCCCGACCGCGGAGTGGCCGCTGCCGATGCCGAGGTCAGCGGCAGCCAACATCATGGCCATTGTCGCCTGGCCCAGGTCGTACTGGTCAAGGACCCGATAACGCTCGTTCTCGGCTTCGGGGAGAACGAGGACGATGGCTGCTCTTGCCTTGGCCAGGTGACCCGCGGCTGTCCAAACCTGCGACAGCTCCTGAAGCTGACCGGGGTCGGTGACGAGGATGAAGTCCCAATGCTGACGGTTCGAGGCTGAGGGTGCCCGCCACCCGGCCTCGAGGATCCGCTCGAGGTGAGCCGGAGCGATCTCCCGTTCCTCATAGACACGGACGTTACGGCGGGCTCGGATCGCATCCCAGGTTTCCATGAGGCCTCATGTTACGGGTCCCGGCTGGGAACGGCACCGTGACCCGCGACCCGGCCGACGGACAGAACACGGGTCCGTGGCGAGGACCGCATTGCGACAGCGCGTCGCGCCGGCCGGGGATCTCCGCCCTGGCCGCCATGAAGCCAGCTCGTCGCCGCGGCTCGTGACCGGAGACGAGACGTCCGCGGTCGTTGCGACTTGGAGGCCCGTGCCGGGGAACCTAGCCGGGAAGGATGTACCGGGCGAAGCTCCCGGGATCAATATTGGCACCGCACACGACAATACCTACGCTCATGCCGTGCAGGCGTTCGTGCAACGGGTACATCAAAGCGGCAAGGGCGGCGGCACCGGCGGGTTCGCTGACCAGCTTTGCCGAGCGGAACAGCACGCGCATCGCCTCGCGGATCTGCTCGTCGGTGACCAGGACGACCCCATCTAGGAAACGACGGTTCAACTCGAACGAGTACGGCTCACATCGTGGCGCGCCGAGGGAGTCGGCGATTGTCCGCACGGCGTCGATAGCCTCGGGCACACCGCTGCGGAGGCTGCGACTCAGGCTGTCAGCGCCCTCGGGTTCGACGGCATAGACGCTGGCTGTCGGGACCATCTGCTTGACAGCGCAAGCCACTCCGCCTGACAACCCACCACCGCCCGCGGCGACGATCACAGCACCGAGCGCCTCACCTGCGTCGGTCACCTGCTCGACAAACTCCATACCTACCGAGGCCGTTCCAAGCGCCGTCTTCGGGCCCTCGAACGGGTGAACGAAGCTCCGCCCTTCGACCGCGGCGATCTCGGCTGCACGGTCGAAGGCCCTGTGAACGTTCCCGACGAACTCGATGATTCCGCCTAGGTCCCTGCACAGCTGCACGCGAAAGGGGTTCGCGTTCTCCGGCATCACGACCTTGGCGGTCGTGCCCAAAATGCGCGCCGAATAGGCGAGCGAGATGGCGTGATTGCCGGCCGATACCCCCGTCACACCTCTTGCGAGGCCAGCGGCATCGAGGTCGAGCATCACCGAGAGCGCTCCACGTGGCTTGAAGCTGCCGGTGCGCTGGAACAGCTCTTCTTTCAGCCACACGCGCGTCGATTCGCCTACGGCGTGAGCGAGCGCCTCCTCGCCCAGGAACCGGACCGGCGTCGTGATCACGAGGTCGCCCAGCCGCGCCCTGTTGGCGCGGATCTCGTCGAGGGTCGGTATGAGGAGTTGGGGTAGCTCCGACATGTGGGTCCTGTTCTGCACCTAGGTCGGCTCTGTTGGCCTAGGCGCGATCTCAATGTGCTCGGCCATAGTACGCGTCAACCGCTAACCCCGGGCATGCCTGTGGCGGCCTTCGAACGCGCCAGGCAACGAGAGCCGTAGCTTTGCAACGTGGCTCCTTTCCCACGCCCCAACGATCCCTTGCCCCCCGACTTCAAGGCGATGCCGCCCGGGGTCGAGGCGATAGTGCGCGCCCGTTTGGCGAATCTCCCCCTCGATGCCGTGAAGACAACGGTCGACCGCCTGGCGGTGGCCAGCAACGAGAGCAGGTTCGTCCGGCGTCTTTCAGGTCGCGTCGGCTTGAAACCTGAGTTGGTCAGTGCCCTCGGGGCGTGGTACGTCACCGAGGTCCACACGGCTTTGGCGACCGCGGTCCCGCCAGGCGAGGCACGAACGGTCCCCTGGGCGCTGCATCACCGTGCTGCCCGCTCGCCACTGGTGCGCCCCCTCGATTTGCTGTGGCGCAATCCGCTCGTCATTGGGTTTCCCAGCTGGGTCAACAACCGCAAAGTGGAGCTTCGGGCCCTCAGGCTACGAATCCTGGCGCGCCAGTAGCCGGGCGTCTGCCTCCGTCGAGATCCTGCGCCGCGCGAGAACCGAGCCCGTCCACAAACCGGCACACCGAGAACAACGACTCACGCCCGGGCCAAGGCGGTCGGGCTCAACAGAAGTGGCCGGGACGCCCGGGGAGACTCCGCCTGGGCTGGCTGCCCGAGCCGCCTACGCAGCGCGGCGGCGGCCCATGAAGCTACTGTCCGACTGTGAGCCGGTCCACCCCACTTCGCCTTTACGGCCGAGAGTCCAACGCGGAGGAACTGGAGTGGGACTGGGTCGACGGGGAGCTCACTCGCGCCGGCACCTACTGGGTGACGGCGCGCACGCAGGGCCACCCACATCCAAGGCCGGTATGGGGTGTCTGGATGCGAGAACGTCTCTACCTGAGTATTGGCACCCTTGTGACGGTCAAGGCGCTGGCCGCCGACCCTACTGTGACCGTGCATCTCGAAAGCGGTACCGAAGTCGTGATCGTCGAAGGCACGGCCGTCAACGACCCGGTCGGCTCAGCTGTCTTTGCCGAGTATGACCGGAAGTACGACTGGTCCTACGACGTCGCGCGATACGGCCCTTTCACCTGTGTCGTGCCCGCGCTCGTGCTGGCCTGGCGTACCGCCGGGTGGGCGGGGCGAGAGAGCTTCCAACAGACGGGGAGGTGGAGGTTCAGTTAGCGGGCTATTCGGCCCCTGGATCGGCGTGCCTTGTGATGAGCGCATAGTCGCCGGACGCCGGGCGTCAAGACCGGTAGCGACGGTGGCGTCGGATCACCTCGAGGTTCGCCACGAGTCTTCGGGCAGAACTCGCCGACTGTGCACTGCGGCCGGGGCTGTTCTCAGAGCCCGCGGCACAAACCGGCCGGCCAGATGAGACGTTCCACCACGGCCTCGCGCGCCCTTGGACCTGGCCGAGCGAGATCCTTCCCCTGGCCCGCGTCGTTCGTGCTGCTCGCGGCGATCTGGGGCTGCTCGTTCTGGTGGATCAAGCTCGGCCTACGGTCCTTCTCGCCTGTCGACGTCGCATTCGGCCGGCTGACGATAGGTACCTTGGCCCTGGTCGTAATCAGTGGTCTGACCCGTGCCAGGCTGCCACGGGGGCGGTCCACCTGGGGACACCTGTTCGTGCTCGCCCTGGTCCTCAACAGCGTCCCGTTCACCCTCATCTCTTTCGGGGAGACTCACATCTCGGCCGTCCTGGCGGGGATCATCAACGCGCTAACACCCGTCGCGGTTCTGCTCATGGTCGTCGCCGTCTTCCGCGAAGACCAGCCGAACGCCGAACGCGTCGGTGGACTCGTCTTGGGATTCGCCGGCGTCCTCGTCGTTGTCGGGGTCTGGAACGGCCTCGGCTCCGGAGAACTGCTCGGTGTGGGCGCCTGCCTCGGAGCTGTCGTCTGCTACGGCATCGGGTTTCCCTACGCGCGACGCCATTTGACCAACCTCGCCGAAGGCCCTGTCGCCCTCGCAACCGGTCAGGTGTTCTGTGGCGCGGTGCAGCTCCTGCCTTTTGCCGTCCTCACAGGGCACGTACAAGCTCATGTCGCCACAGCCTCGGTGTACGCCATGATCGGCCTCGGCGTCCTCGGCTCGGGAGTCGCCTACGTGCTGAATTTCCACGTCATCAACCAAGCCGGCGGCACCATCGCGAGCACCGTCACCTACCTGACGCCCGTCTTCGCCGTTGTAGTCGGCGCGGTGTTCCTTGGCGAGCCAGTCACCTGGTACGAACCAGTCGGGGGTCTCGTCATCCTCACGGGAGCCGCCTTGGCACAAGGACGTATCCCGACTCTGTCGGGGAAACGGCGTCCAGCTGGCGGCAGCTGACGCATTCCGCGCCTTTCGCTGACCGAGTTCGCCCGTGCTCTGAGGCCCCACGGTAACGACAGCTCGTGGTCGGATCCGTGTCTAGTGAGGCAAAGCCGCCTCAAGGAGCCGGCCGAGGACCTCCTCGGCGGTGGGGTACGACGCCATCTCGCTGGCGAGCCGACCGGCATGTCGCTTGAAGGCGGGGCTAGACAGCACTTCTTGTGCAGCCGTCTTGATCCGGCACGAGTCATGTTCCTCGTCAATACAGGGCTGGCTACCCGTCCTTGGCTCCACGGTGAGGCCGGCTCGTGCCTGTGCGACCCGCCTGGCGTTCTCGAACTGGTCTGCGAAGCGCGGCACCATGACCATCGGCACCCCGGCCGCCAGCGCGCCGCAGACCGTCCCGGATCCCCCGTGGCAGACCACGAGGTCGGCTTGCGCCAGCACGTCAGATTGATCTACCCACCTCTCGACATGGACGTTCGGGGGCGGGGAACCAAGCAGTGCGGGATCAAAGCCTCGACCGACAGTCAGCAGCACTCGGGCGTCGAGTCCCCCGACGGCGGCCAGGACCGTCTTGTAGACCTCGGCGGCTACGGACATGTGCCCTAGAACGGTTCCGAAGCTGGCATACACAAAAGGCCGGTCGGAGCTGTCCCAGAAGGCCGGGAGCGGCCGCGGCAACGCCCGTCTGGGGTGGCTGAAGCGGACGGTGTTTGGAAACGGCGACGGGTCGAGAGACTCCGGGAAGCAGGTCAGATATGGGCTGGCCCACACCTCGTCGATGAGACCCTTGCGGTATTCCTCCAAGACGGCGCCTGCCGCGGCGATCGATGCCGCTTCGGCTTGTGCCAACGAGATCGCGACCTGGGCGGTCACCGCCGGTCGAGTTGGGCGGGCGACGACCGAGGCGTATTCGCACGGTTCGCGCAATATGAGCTGAGGCGCCCAGTCGCGGTACGTCTGCTCCATGCAGGCGAGCATGGCGCTGGCGGCCAGTCGCCCGAACAGCTCGCGGTTGCCGAGCACAAGCGCCTCGGCGCGGGAGACGACGAGGAACTTCTCCCGGATGGGCGCGATCTCGGTCTCGGAGGGCTCAGCCCCGGGTCGGAATGCGAACCCACTGCCGGTCACGAGGTCACTCATCGCCGGCGGCCCCACGACGAGCGTCTCGTCACCTCGATACTGCGCTGCCTCAAGAAACGGCACAAGCGGCTTGAAGTGACCGGCGCCCCCAAGCGAGCAAGCGGCAAGGACACGCACGGACCCGAAGCTACAGACCTTCCCCACTGCGCGGTGCCGGTCCTTCTAGGCCGTCCAGACGGAAATGAGCAGGTAGAGCCGCGTCGCTTCTGGAACGGGGCCTCGGGTCTAGCTCCCTTGGACCCCGCGTGGTAAGAAGACCTTCGACAGCGCTTCGTCGTCGCAAGGGGGGTGGACAGATGGATCGCGACTTGGTTGACCAGGTCGTTGAGGTCGCGAAACGTGTCGTAGCCAGCGGGGCCATATCGGCGAACGCCCACGGCAACGTCAGCCTCCGCGCCGCGGGGCAAGACGAGATGTACTTCACGGCCGGCTCGACGCTTCGCGACCATCCCGCTGAGGCGGTGGTCAGGGTGGGCCTCGACGGAGTCCTCCGGGAGGGCCAGCTGCCACCCATTCAGGGCGCGGTCGTCGCCATGCACACCGCGATGTATGCCGACCAGGCAGAGCTCGGTTGCGTGATCCACACCCACTCGCCTTATGCCACGGCTTACGCGGTGGCACATCAGCCCATCGGCTGTTGGGTCGAGGCGCTGGCCATGTTCGGTCTGCACGACGGTGTGCCGTTGGCCGGCTACGGGCCCCGCGGATCTGAGAACGCCATCGCCAACATCCGTGCGGCAGTCCTCCCCGGTGTGCCGGCCGTCCTCCTCGCCAACCACGGGGTGCTCGTGTTCCACCGCTCACCGGAGCTTGCCGTCATGATCGGCGGCATCGTCGAGGAAGCCGCCCAGGCCGGCATCAACGCTGCCGGGCTGGGCGGGGCAGTACCGATCCCCGCCGATATGAAAGCGGCGGCCCTGCAACGCGCCATGACTCTCGAGACCCGCGGGACGATTTCGGCCTGATCGACAGACCCTCCACAACTGGTCCGTCGTCGAAGTGAGTTCCGCCGCCCCCAGATCCCGAGTCTGGCGCGCTGTTGCTTCGTACGGCCCGTGAGCTCATCTGTGCCGCACCAGGCGTCGCAACCTGGCACTCGGCACCGTCGCGGCCCTGCAAGCTCGCCGCAAAACAGCCGGGCCCAAGAGGCGTCGGCGCGCGGGCTGCGAACGGCCAAAGGCACGCCGCACCTGTCGAGGTAGGAAGACTTGCAGAGCTGAAAGGCGGCGACGCCGTCGTGGCGATGCGTTTCGTCACCTCGGAGATGGGCGGCGTGCGGACGGGGATCCGCGCCGATTGGGACCGCGGGAAGACCGGCAAACTCTGACGAGCGAGTTCCCTCGCCTCTTCTACTCGCTGCGGAGGGCCACGGCGGTCGGCGTCGACGCCGCCATCCGACCGGGCCAGGCGGCCACCGCGTTGGCGAGCACGAAGGCGACGACGGCGACCAGGACCAGCTCTGCAACTGGCACGGTGGGTCTCGGGACGGCGTAGATGTCGCGCGCGAACAGGTCCCAGAGCCATCGCCCGAGCGCAATGCCGACCGGTAAGCCGATCACTATCCCGACGACGGCCGAGACGGACGCCTGCCAGGAGATGGTGACCGCCAGTTGGCCCTTCGTAAGCCCGAGAGTCTTCAAGACGGCGAGGTCCCTGCGCCGACGCCTGACCGAAGCGGCGAGAGTCAGCCCCAGGGCGGCGGTGGCCCCGGCGGCGAGGCCGACCGCCAGCAGAGCGGGCGTGTCCCCGCTGTACTGGTAGTTGACGATCTCTGCTGGGCGCTGCGGGCCGAGCACGCTGTAGGTGTCGCCCACGCCTTGGGGATCGGCTGCCATGATCCTGTCGGCGTCGAGCGCCACCTTCTGCATTGCCGCCAGCCCAGCCGCGTGCGGACGCAGCCTCACGAGGACGATCGTCGGGCCGTTCAAGTTGGGATCGGGGTTCTCGAGCGCTTTTTGCAGAGCCTGAGGCTCGATCCCCTTGGCGATCACCGCGCCCGTCCCCATCGAGGCGTGGAGTACCCCCGAGGAGCCGATGGCCGGCATCGTGGCACTGCCGACCACGACGAGGCGGGTCGGCGGCACGTAGACGGGGAAGTCCTTGGCTGTGCCGTAGGAGACGTACACGCTGTCTCCGACCTTCTTGTGCAGCGATGCGAGGGTCTCTGCCCCGAGGACGATCTCGCGGTCGGTGTAGACGCCGTGGCCTTCGAGTATCGGGGGACCCACCGCGGCGCCGGCAGTTGCAGTCCCAACCATGGCCGGGACCGTCACGCCGTCGATCTGGACGTTGGCGAAGCCGTATCCCGACCAGGCCTCGACCGCCTTCTCGCGCGACAAGAGCCTGAGAGCACCCGGCGGGATGTCGTCCTCCTGCGCCGACCAGATGGCGTAGTTCCAGTTCCACCCGTACAGGCTGGGGTGGGAGACGAGCGTGGAAAGACCTGCGCCAAAGGTCACTGTGGCCGCGACCACGACAACGGCAAGCACCGCGCCGGCCAGGGCGGAGCGGACGGGAACCGCAGAGCGTCCGTGCCCGCGCTCGAGTGCGAAACGCAGTCCGGTGACAGCCGGGACGCTCATCCCCGCCGCCGCGGCCGCCCCGGCGATCGAGGAGGGGCGCCCTTCGACACCGGTCGCAGCGAGAACCTGCCTTCCGGGCGCGCGAACGTAGGCGGACACGAGCGTCATGGCACACAGCACCGTGACGATCACGGCGAAGCCCGCCCCGACGACCAGCCAGTCGACGGTAAAGCCTGGAGAAGGGTCGACGGCACGAACGGCGCCGAGCGGAGCGAACGGCGACATCGCGACCGCCACCGCCGCGGCGAGCAGGGCGCCGGCGACGACGGCAACGAGCAGACCCAGGGTCGCGGCAGCCACGAGCGTGGACCGCCGCGCACCGACGGCCCGCAAGACGGCGGTCTCGTCGGCGTCAAACCAAAGCCTCCTACTGATCATGAGCGCGGTCACCAAGAGGGCCACCGCGCCCGAGATCGCCCCGAAGGTTCCGAGGGCGATCGTCTCGGGCCTCGTCGCCCGCTCGACCTCGCCCTCGATGATCGAGGTGACCCTGAAGACGTAGACGCTCCCGCGCGGCAGGATGGCGATGATCTCCCGCTCCACTGTCGGCACCTCCGCCGCGCCGCCCTCTAGTCGCAACGCGTAGGCGGGATAGGCGGCGGCGTCCTGCAGACGCTTGGTGAGGGCGGGCGTGGCGAGGATATTGGTTGGAAAGCGGTCGATGTCATCGCTCACGACCTGGTTCGAGAACATCACGAGGCCCACCAGCCTGACGCGGAAGTACAGGAAGGGCCTGATGCGCAGGGGGTCTACCCCGCTCTCGAGTTGGGCGAGCGTGAAGGCACCGAAGGGAACCGTCTCCCCCAGTCTCCAGCCCAGCAGCCTCGCCGCCTCCGGTGTGGCGGCGATCTCGTCGGCGGCGGAAGGGTCCGGCATCGTTCCCGCCTCCAGGACCACCTTGTCCCGAGAGAAATACTCGCCCCCGATGCTGCCGACGAAGTTCACGTCGTCGTCGTTGACCGCCGAGGGGAGTGCGAGACCGTTCGGCCCGACGGGCGAGACGGCCAAGCTGGGCGAGCTGGCAACCGAGGCCACCCGACCCAGGTGCTCGAGCACGCGGCTCAGGTTGGAGTCAGCTCCGTAGTCCTGCGGTTCGAAGGTCTCGAAGACGAGGTCCGAGGCCCGGCTGCTGGCGAGGTAGGCGGGGTAGGCCGACTGCGTGCGCCTGGCCGCTGCCATGGAGGCCATCGCCAGGCCGCCCACGAGGCCGACGAACAGCACCACCGTCAGGTAGAAGCCCCGTTGGGAGCGCCAGGTGGCGACCAGCCGGTAAAAGGAGACAGCGAGCGTCCCAGCTGTGCCCGCGTCGTTGCGCTTCGCCGTGACTGGCCCCCCTTCCGGCTTCCGCCCAGGTCAGATTATGGCCGTGTGCCCGTGCGACTGGAAGGAGGAAAGCCCCCTTCGGCCGGTCGTGGTAGCACGAAAACCGCGCCGATCACGCTCGGTTCGCAGTTCAGACTGCGCACAGCGGGCAGGTTCCCGTCCATCTCCTCCGGGCAAGACCAAGAACTCGACGTTGTCAACGGCGCCATTGCCCCGAGTCGCTTGATCAGCCCATCGCGCGACCGGAGCTTTGAGTCAATCTATGCAGGTGCCAGACGAGCCGTGGCGGTTCCACTTTGATCCGGTGACCTACCAGGAGATGGTGATCGCCGAAATCCCTGCTTACGAGGAGCTGCAGGACCGCACCGCCCAGATGACAGCTGGCCTTGTCGTGCGCAGCATTCTTGAGCTCGGGGTCGGGACCGGCGAGACAGCCGTGCGAGTGATGGCCAGACATCCTGATGCACATCTCGTTGGGATCGATGAGAGCGAGGAGATGCTCGAACATGCCCGAGCGCGCCTGCCGGGTGCTGACCTGCGAGTCTCAAGGCTCGAGGACCCTCTGCCCGAGGGCCAGTACGAACTCGTCGTTGCAGCACTCGCCGTTCATCACCTGGACGACAATGGCAAGGCCGACCTCTTTCGAAGGATTGTGGCTCTGCTGTGTCCGGGTGGGCGCTTCGTCCTGGCGGACGTGGTCGTGCCGGATCGTCCCGACGACGCGGTGACGCCAATCGATGGCGCCTATGACAAACCGAGTCGTGTCGACGACCAACTGGCATGGTTGGAGTCCACAGGCGTGCGCGCCCAACTCGTCTGGACTCACCGAGATCTGGCGATCGTGGTGGCCGATCGCGAATGAGGGACCTTCGGGTCGAAGAGGTCTTCTGGCAACAGATGAATACCAGCGCGCCCGAACTTCGTGGCAGCGCGGGCCGACAGATGTCTCTCCTCGAACGCCCTTGACTCGGCAAGAAAGCTCGCCCATTCCTAGTGTTGCGCCAGCTCATCTAGCCGACGGACGACTGTAGGCGGGATCGAGACGCCGCCGAATGGTTGCACCGCACACCGCCACGGGACAGAGCCAGTGCGCTCGCGAGGGCCGCGCGCCAGCGCGTCCGGTCGTCCTCCAGGGGCGCGAGTGCCCCCATCTCGGCTCAATAGCGGCGGGACCGTCCCACTTTGGCCGCTCGCTCCGCCGCGCCCGGAGCCGGCGGGTTCGTACCGGCCTGCAACTGTTCGGCCGTGGCGAGACGTTCAAGCCGGGAGAGATCCGCCGAAGTGCCGAGCACCATCAAGCGGTCGCCGCCATGGACGACGGTATCGCCCGTCGGCCGGACCACGTCCCGGCCGCGTTCGATGGCCGTGATGAGCACCCCTTTGGGTATCACGGGCTCGCGAAGCGTTGTTCCCACGATTGGTGAGTCGTCGGCGACCACGACATCCAACATGCCAGCTGAATCGCTGATCTCCGAGACGCGGCGCAGGCTCGACTGCAGGCCGCGCCGGTAGCTTCCGACCAGGTCCGAGGTTGCGATCGTGCCGATGACGCGGCGCTCATCGTCGACCACAGCCATCCACGTCTGTGGCGTGGCAGTCAAGGTGTCGAGCACGACGTCGAGGTGCACACCTTGTTGGATGGGAAGGAAGCTCGTATCGACCAGGCCGCTGACGCCAGCGCTGTCGGTTTGGTCGGCCGCCCCTCTCAATGCCTCAAGTGTCACAGCACCGGCGTAGCGTCCGTCTTCGTCGAGGACCGGCGCGGCCTTGACGCCGCTTTGCTCGAGCAGGTGCCGCGCAGTGGCGACACCGGCCGAGCTCGGGACCACACAGCGCGGCACTGCCATCGCCTCGAAGGCCCGGGCGACTGCGAGCAGGGGAAGTCCTGTCAAGATGCGGTGCGCCGGGGCCTCTGATCGGTTCCGCAGCTGGCTGCGGTAGATGGTGTCGTCGTTGCGCCTTACGATGAGGGTCGCGAGCCCGACGGCCACCATCGCCGGCACGAGGAGGCTGAGAGTCCCCGTCATCTCGGCGACCATCAACATGACAGCTAGCGGTGCCCTGGAAATACTGCCGAAGCACGACATCATCCCGACGATGACATAAGGCGCGGGGTCATGGCCGAGGCTGGGCACGACCGGCTCGAACAGGCGCCAGACGGAGGCGCCGACAAAGGCGCCGATGACCATCCCCGGTCCGAAGATGCCTCCGGAGCCTCCCGAGCCGATGGAGAGCCCTGTCGTCACGATGCGCGCGAACGGCAAGAGGAGCACGATCCACAGTGGAATGTGCAGTAGCTGGATCCCGAAGCTCTGCTGTATCCATCCGTAGCCGGTCCCGAGAACCTCGGGGATTCCAAGCGCGATGCACCCCACCAAAAGGCCCCCGAGCGCCGGGCACACAAAGCGAGGGACGGGGAGCCGACCGAAGAGATCGGCGATGCCGTAGAAGCCCTTGGCGTACAACAGGCCGATCAGCCCGCCGAGAACGCCTATGAGCCCGAACCAGAGAAGCTGGCGGGCGTCGGTCAACCGGTAGTTCTCGACGATGCCGAACAGCGGGCTGAAGCCCTCGACCGAGCCGAAAACCACATAGCCCACGATGGAGGCGATGAAGGAGGGCAGCAGCGCTTCGACCTCGAAGTCATCGCGGTACATGATCTCGGTGGCAAGTATGGCGCCCCCGAGGGGAGCACCGAAGATCGAGCCGATGCCGGAGCCGACGCCACTGGCAACCGCAATACGGGCGTCCGACGGACTCAAGTCCAAGAGCCGGGCGAGGAACGACCCGAAACCAGCACTGATCTGGCCGGTCGGCCCTTCGCGTCCCCCTGAGCCGCCCGCGCCGATTGTGAGCGCAGAGGCGACGATCTTGACGGCCACGGTACGGAGACGAATGCCACGAGGGTCGTGATGCACCGCGGCGATTGCGGCATCAGTGCCGTGGCCTTCGGCCTCGGGCGCGATGCCAAAGACAAGGACCGCGCCGACGAGGGCTCCGAGGCATGCCACGAGAGGTATCGCCCACGCTCGGGCGTAATGCGCCGAAGCGGCCCTGCCTCCCTCGCCGACTGGAGTGGGAACCGTGTACCCGGCTATCACCCCAAGAAACAGGTGGGTGGTCGCCTTCAGCGCCTCGAAGAACACGATCGCACCAAGGCCTGCCGTGACACCGATGACAAGGCCGAGCACGAGCCATTTGCGACCGTAGGACGCCGCCGCGAACCAACGGGCCGCCCGGGCAAGCAGCGAACGCCTCGAAACCAGCCACCGGGATCGCAGGGCGAGGATTCCCCTTATCACCTACAGGTCCCACCCTGTCGTCCAGTCCTGTTCCGGCACTTCTCCGGCCGCGGAGGCGAGCCGGCCGAGTGCATGCACGAGGACGGTCTGCTCAACCGCGGGGATCTCATCGACGATGCTTGCTATCTCCTTGCGGCGGCGACTGGTGACAGTGTCGATGAGGGATCGACCCCTCGGAGTCAGTACGACCCGGACCTGGCGGCGGTCCTCTCGTCCGGTCCCGCGACGGATGAGGCCCTTCCTCACGAGACGGTCGCACATCCGCGTGGCGGTCGCGGGGGTGACCCCCACCTTGTCGGCGAGCCCCGCGAGATTCTGCGGGCCGCAGGAAGCCAGAACGACCAAGGTCCTGTACTGGGTGAGGGTGACCTCCTCGCCGACATCCGCGAGGGATCGTGCGGCAATCGCTACCAAGACCCGGCTCGCCGACAGCACGGCATCGACCACCGAGTCTGTCGTGTCAGGCGGAGTGGTCAGCTGCTTCATACACTAATCATTGCATATACTAATGAAATCTGGATTGACCCCGCGCGCCGCCGTCGTCGCCTACTGGGACGCGGGCTACGACGGGAACGCCCTGAAAAAGACCCGGCTCACAAACAGGCCACGTCGCGCGACGACTTGCTCGCGGTCTCTACAGTCGCGTGATGGCCGCCGTGTCCAACCGCTTCGACTACCACGGTGCCCTGGTCGTGGTCGAGACCCACGAGGGCAAGATCGTCCTCGTCCACCCGCCCGGAGGACCTGAGGAGGCCCCGGCGTCATTGCCGAGCAACCCGTGCGATCCCGGGGAGGCGCCGGCGGACGCCGCCGTGCGCATGGTCAGGGAGATGACCGGCCTCGAGGTCGAGATCGTGAGAGAGTTCGTCACTTTCGTACAGGAAGGAACGCCGACCGGGACGATGAAGGCGCACGGATACGTAGCCCGAGTCACAGGCGGTGATCTCCTCGAGAACGGCCCCGCAGGGCCGGCGGTGGCTTATGCGCTCGACGCTCTTCCGGCGATAATCCCGGTAAGGGTTGCCAACCAGCGGGTTCTCGACGCCTACCTCGCGCAGCGCCGAGGTTCCTGACATCTGGCGGCGAACGGAGCTCGCAACTGGGCGACGGCCCAGCCGCCTCGGTGAGAACATGTCGCCGTGAAGACCGCAGGACTGATCGGAGGCATGAGCTGGGAGTCATCGGCCGAGTACTACCGGATCATGAACGAGCTGGTCCGCGAGGAAATGGGAGGGCTGCACTCGGCCCGGTGCCTGCTCTACTCGCTCGACTTCGCGGAGATCGAACGGCTCCAAGCCGCCGGAGCCTGGAAACAGGCGGAGACCATACTGGTGGGCGCGGCGCGGGCCCTGGAGCTGGCGGGTGCCGACTTTCTCGTTCTCTGCACCAACACCATGCACAAGGTTGCCGACGCCCTCGAGGCCGCCGTGTCGATCCCGCTGGTCCATATCGCCGACGTGGCCGCCGATGCCATCAAGGTCACGGGCATAGCCCGGGTCGGGCTTCTGGGCACCGCCTTTACGATGGAGCAGGCGTTCTACAAAGACCGGCTGGCCGCACGCGGTCTCGAGGTCGTCGTTCCCTCCTCCGCCGATCGGACGGTCGTCCACAAGATCATCTACGAGGAGCTCTGCCTCGGTGTCATACGTGAGGAGTCGCGCGAGGCTCTCAAGGGCGTAATCGCTCGACTGGTGGCCTCCGGCGCCGAAGGAGTCGTCCTCGGCTGCACCGAGCTCGAGATGCTCGTTCAAAGAGCGGACTCCTCGGTGCCGGTCTTCCCGACGACACGCCTGCATGTTGCGGCGGCGGTCAAGAGGGCCCTGGGGGCTCGGGCGGAAGAGGAGCTGGAACTGATCACGGTGCCCCCTGACAGCGACGTCGCGACCAACCTGCTCGAGAGGTACTACGGCGAGCTTGCCCAACGCTTTCCCGGTGGGTTCGCCCCCGAGTGTTCCGTTGCCGCACCGGCCGCTCGGAGCGGTTCCCCGTCAGGATGCTTCCTTGTCGCCCGGCTCGACGGGCGACCTGTCGGCTGCGGGGCCGTCCGGAATCTGGACGAGACCACAGCTGAGATCAAACGAATGTGGATCGACCCCTCGGTTCGCGGTCGCGGTGTCGGCCGCCGGCTGCTCTCAGGCCTCGAGGCCGCGGCGGAGAACCTCGGCTACCGGCTCGTGCGATTGGACACGAGCCGCTACCTGCCCGAGGCCCTCGGCCTCTACCGTTCCAGCGGCTACACGGAGATCGCCCGTTACAACGACAACGTCTATGCCCATCACTTCTTCGAGAAGTCCCTTGGCTCAAAGGCACGCATTCGTACGGACGCGATCGCTACGGAGCCCGGTCAGTCCTCGGCGGTCGCCAGGGCGACCAAAGCCCTCAGTGCCGCCCCTTGGCCCCACGGGGACGCCTCGACGGGAAACCGCTCGTAGTCGGCCAGATCCCAGGAGGGCAGCACGTCGGCGCTCACTCCGCCGTAAGTGCCGTCGGTGGTGACGGCCTGCAGCATTGCCGCCGTGGCGTGTTCGACCTTTGCCCGAGGTGGCAGACCCACCAGAGCGACCTGCGGATGAAGAGCCGCGGCTACGAAGAAAGCCGCTGTGGAGGTTTCCTCGTCGGCTCTCGGATCGGCCAGAACAGCCCGCCAATGGCCGCTTTCAGCCTGCTCACCAGCGAGAGCCTCGAGGAGGTTCCCGGCCTCTTCCACCAGGTTTGCCGCGCGAGTGTGGTCGACCAGCGCGAGCAGGTCGAGAAGTCCGAGAACAGCCCAGCCAAGACCGCGACTCCAAGAGACGGCGTTGTTGCGACCGAGTGAGGAGTCGTACCACTGCGCCCAGCCGGTGGGACACCTGAGGACCTCGAGGATTCGCGTCGCAACGCCGACGGCGCTGCGCTCGGCTTCGGCATCGCCTCGGTAGTCGCCTGCGCGCATCATCATGACGGGAAGATGGTAGAGAGCGTCGATGCACACGCCGAAACGAAACTGCGGCTTGTGAGGCTCGAGGGCAGGAACAGTCCCATCGAGCAACGGGAGCCGTTCCAGGCCGGCAACCACCCGGTCCGCGGCGGCCCGGGGCAGCGCGCCGTCGGACACGAGCTGCAACACCGCAGAGCCCGGTGCTAGGGCGTCGTCGTAGGAGACCGGTGCCAGGCGGCTCCAGCGCTCCAGACAGCTGACGACCGCATCACGGTATGGACCACCGATGACTCGGTCGGTCCCGAGCAACCCGTCGATGGCAATCGCGTCTCCCCAGTACCAGGTCCCGAAACCGAATCGAAGCGTGCGCTCGGCTACCGAGCGGAGCACTTGCAGATCCTGGGTCGAAGTCATCCGGCCTGACAGGGCCACCTCCTCAGATAGTCGTCTCCTCCACAGAGCCGGGTGACCAAGAGGCCTCGGCGCGGCCAAAGCGTAGCGTTGCTCCTAGTCGGCCAGGCTCCCCGCCCGCATGATCAAGACTCCCGGGTCCGCGCGAGACGAACCTCCACGGCGTCCTACGGGCCGAATGATCGGCAGTCAGCGCTTGCTCTGGGCTGGCATCATGGTTCGGTGGCGAGCATCTGGGGGGCGACCCCTCGCCAGAGCATCGAGGCCGAGTGCCGACGTCGCGGACGCCGGGCCCTGGTCGGCGGATGCGTCGACCTCCTCGAGGGTCGTGATGTCGACGACTCTCTCGTAGTCGCCCTGGGCGGTCCCATGGCCGAGAACGTGCTCAGTGGAAAGGCGGGGGGCACGTCCGGATACTGGCCGAGGGTCTGGGCGGCACGTGGTCTGCTCTATGTGTGGGACGAGGAAGCAGGGTCTGCGCTCGTTCGCGCCACGACGGATGCGTCATGGCGCGTGAGGGAAATGGCGGCAAAGGTGATCGCCCGCCACTCAGTAGGAGAGGCTCTGGACTCGGCGGTGCGGTTGCAGCACGATCCGGTGGCAAGAGTGCGCGTGGCAGCCGAGCGAGCCGTGCGCGCCGTGACCCAAGCCGGCGCCTGAACCACGGGTCCGGGGCAAGACGACCTCAGGGAGCCGGCGGCCTCGGCATCGAAGAACCGGGGAAGCTCCGCGACTGCGTGAGGGTCACAAGGCTGGGAACTCAGTGACCGACTGGCCGGTTGCGTTCGTCACCCAGACATGGGCCCCGTCCGATGTGACGGCCGAAGGGCCGTCGAACCCGTAGCCAGAGCCGCTCAGGACCTTGATCAGGGCCCCCGTGGAGGCCGAGAGCTCGGTGACCGAGTTGCCCTGGTTCGCCACCCAGATGTGGGCCCCGTCCGAGAAGATGGCGTCAGGTTCGTCGAAGTCGTAGCCAGCGCCCCCGATTACTTTGACCAGTGCTCCCGTGGAGCCGGAGAGCTCAGTGACCGAGTTGCCACCCTCGTTCGCCACCCAGATGTGGTCTGCCTGCGAGACGACGGCCGCGGGGTCGTCGAGGCCGAAGCTCTCCTCACTTATCACCCTGATCAGCTTTCCGCTCGAGGCCGACAGCTCGGTGAGCGAGTTGTCGGAGGAGTTCGCCACAAATATTCGGGTGCCCTCCGAGGTGATGCCCGAAACACCGTCGAATCCGAAGCTCGGGTCGATGAGGAGTCTGACAAGCGCGCCGCTCGACGCTGAGAGCTCGGTGACCGAGTCGTTCTCGTTCGCGACCCAGATGTCGGCACCGGCCGTCGTCATCGCGTCGGGGTCGTCGAAGCCGTAGTCTCGGCCGCTTACGACCCTGAGGGACGCTCCCGTCGACGCCGAGAGCTCGGTGAGTGAATACCCGCCTGTGTTGGCAACCCAGACGCGGCCACCGACCGGGAGGATGGCGGCGGGGTTGTCGAAGCCGTAGGCGGAGCCACTGATGACCTTGACCAATGCACCTGTGGAGGCCGAGATTTCGCTGACCGACCTGTCGGAAGCATTCGCCACGAAGATGCGGGTACCGGCCGAGGTGACAGCGGCAGGTCCGTTGAACCGGTAGCGCGACCCACTGATGACCTTTGAGAGGGCGCCTGTCGAGGTGGAGACCTCGCTGAGCGTGTTACCGGCGGAATTGGCCACCCAGATCCTGGTGCCGGCCGGGGTGATGCCGAGAGAGCCGTTGAATCCGTAGCTCTTTCCCCGGATCACCCTGACCAGGGCGCCTGTCGAGGCGGAGAGCTCGGTGACCGAGTACCCGCCTGTGTTCGAGACCCAGACGTCGGTACCGTTCGAGGCGATGCTCGACGGGTCGTCGAAGGCGTAGCTTGCCCCGCTTATCACCTTGACCAGACCTCCGGTCACGCGGGAGAGCTCGGTGACCGAGTTGGAGAGCTCGTTCGTCACCCAGATATGGCCGCCACCCGAAGTGATCCCCTGAGCGCCCAAGGAGCCGTCGAAACCGTAGCTCGCTCCCCGGACGACCCTGACGAGGGCGCCGGTCGAGCACACGATCTCCGTGACCGAGTCCTGGTTCCTGACCCAGACGTGGGTGCCGTCCGAGGTGACGGCCCACGGGTCCTCGAAACCATACCCAGAGCCGCGGATGACCTTGACAAGGGCGCCGGTCGAGGACGAGAGCTCGGTGAGCGAGCTCTTGTTCGTGACCCAGAGGTGGGTGCCGTCCGAGGTGACGGCCCACGGGTCCTCGAAACCATACCCAGAGCCGCGGATGACCTTGACGAGGGCGCCGGTCGAGGACGAAAGCTCGGTGAGCGAGTTGTCGCCCTCGTCCACGACCCAGATGTGCCCTCCGCCCGATGTGATGCTCAAAGAAACGTCGAACCCGAATTCTGGGCCACGGATGGCTCTGACGAAGGCCCCGTCCGCGTCAGAGATCTCGGTCACCGAGTGGCCGCCGTCGACCACCCAGACGTGGCTGGCATCCGCGGTGAGGGCCCACGGGTCGTCGAACCCCCAGCCAAGGATGTTGATGCCCGACAGTGGGCGCGTCGACGCGCCAGGGTGAGACGCCAGGGCGCCCCGCGTTGAGGCGGCGGAATTTGTCGGCACCAATGCGACAAGAATTACGGCCGACGTGGACAGGGCACCGGCCGCAGCGATTCGGCACAGGAGGCCAGGCCTCCTGGACGGTCTTGTCCGGTGGCCAAGAGCACGCCACATGTCACATGGGCTGGGCGCATACTGGCCAGGGGCGGTCGTTTGGATTCCTCGCCCGGCTAAGCGTTCCGCAGCCCTGATCGCCACCATCGCGTCGTCAAAGCCGCCATGACCGTCATAACCGCGCAGGCCCGAAAGAAGTCTCAACTGGCCGCGACCAGGATGCAAAAAGGGTGGCCCGCCGGGTCGACGTAGACCCGCAACGGCTCCTCGTGATCGTCGGAGCGGTCCAAGACGAGCCGGGCACCGAGTTCCAGGGCGCGCTTGTGCTGGAAATCGAGATCGCCAACTGTATTGACAGACATGTCCAGATGCAGCTGCTGCGGGACGTCGCCGTTCGGCCAGGTCGACTCGGCCAATGCCTCGACTTGCTGAAACGCGATGCGTGGACGGCCGGAGGCGTGATGAACTACAACGAAGTCGTCAGCCCGTCCATCTGTGCCCGCAGAAGGTTCGTCGCCTGAACGGTAGGTGTAGCCGAGCAGCCGCCGGTAGAACTCAGCCAGCACGCGGGGCTCAGTCGTGTCCAGCACAACCTGACGGAGAACAGGAAACGAACCGCCACCTTCCATCGACACCTCCCAAGGCTGAGTTCTATACCGAGCAGGTTATTTGGTGAGGACCGAGACGCGCCTGGCACTGAGGTGCTTCGAGGTGCCTGGACCTCCATGGTTGCCTCCCTCTGTCGACGCGAACTCTCCGGATGGGAGAATCGCCGCGTGACCAGGAGAGCCCTCGAAGATCCCGGCCGGGTCCGAGCCTTGCTTTTCGACCTCGGCGGAGTCGTGATCGGCGTGGATTTCGGACGAGCATTCCGGATCTGGGCAGACCTTGCCCGATGCGATCCCGCCGAGCTCGAACGGAGGTTCTCGTTCGACGAGGCATATCAGCGACACGAGCGGGGAGAGATCGACGCTGCGGGTTACTTCAGCGCCTTGCGCCGCAGCCTCGGGCTCGATCTCTCCGACAACGAGCTCACCTCTGGTTGGAACGACATCTACCTGGGCCCCCTCCCTGGAACGGCGGCATTGCTGTCGGCGGCTCGCCGACGCTTCTTGCTGTACGCGTTCACCAACTCGAATGCGACCCATCGCCAAGTGTGGGCCGAACGATTCGCGAGCGAGTTGTCCGTCTTCCGTCACGTTTTCGTCTCGTCAGATCTCGGCGTGCGCAAACCGGATCCCGAGTCGTTCGCCCTGGTCGCCAAGCGCATCGGCTTGCAAGCTTCTGCGCTCCTTTTCTTCGATGACACAGCGGAGAATGTCGAAGGTGCTCGCACCGCCGGCATGCAGGCGGTTCATGTCGGCTCGAGCGCCGATATCCGTGAAGCCCTGCTGCAGCTTGGCGTCGAAGCCGAGCCCGGCGCCTGAGCCTGCGCGATCAAGACCGGCAGTCGCGCACCGCGATGTAAAGGGCCCCTTCCTGCCGAACAGTCCGGCGTCGGCGTACGCCCTTAGCCGAGGGTCATAGACAGGCCCACGGTGCCGCCTCAGGCTCACAGACCGAGCCCAGTGATGGCACGTGCCATGAGAAGCCGTTGGGGTTCGCTCGTTCCCGCAAGCAACGCGTGAGCCTTCGCGTCGCGGTGCCAACGCTCCAAAGGACAATCACAGCCACAACCACAGGCTTGGAAGATCTGGACCGCTTGCTCGGTCACGAAGACCGCCGTCTCGGCTGAGAAGAACTTGGCCATGGCGCCCTCGCCGGCCGCGAACGCTCTGCCCGACATGGCCATCGACGCGGCCCTCATGTAAAGGAGGCGCGCGGCGTCGATACGGGTCCTCATGTCCGCGAGCTTGAGCGCGACGACCTCGTGCGCGTCGTCGGGACGCGCCGAAGCGACGCGCCGCCTGGCCTCCGCGGTCACGTGCTCGTAAGCGGCGCGTGCGATCCCCACTGCCTGGGCTGCTACGGCGGGAAGCGTCGCCTCGGATGTCACCATCACCGGAGACCTCCCCCGCGCAGCTTGGCGGGCACGAGAGATCCGCTCGTCGAGCCGGCCCGTGCCCCCGAGAAGGCAGTCACCGGGCAACGCGACGTCGTGCAGGATGACCTCGGCCGTGTGGCAAGCTCGGATCCCAGCCTTGTTGAGCTTGCGGCCCATGGAGAATCCCGGCGTCTTGGGCGGTACGAGAAAGCTCGCCTGGCAGCGTCCACCTGCGCCGGGCTCAACTGATGCCACGACGACGTGCACGTCGGCTATGCCTCCATTGATGACCCCGGTCTCGGTCCCGTTGAGGGTCCAGGTCTCGCTGCTCCGGTCATAGATGGCACCGGTCCCGTGGCTGTTCGCATCCGGACCGCCGCCATCGGCCTCGGACACGCACAAGGCAGCCAGGCGAACGTCACCGTCCTGGCCGAAGCAGCGCGGAGCCCATTCGGCCACCTGCTCGGGTGTGCCCGCGGCGACGATCCCGGCCACGGCGAGGGTCGAGCCGAGGATCGCCAGGGCAAGGCCCGCATCTCCCCAGGCCATCTCCTCGTTGACGAGGGGCAGCAGCAGCCCGGTTGGATCCGCGAAACAGTTCGCGACAAAGTCGAGCGAGTACAACCCGGTCCTGGCGGCCTCTTCGATGATCGGCCACGGAGTTTGTTCGCGCGCGTCCCACTCGCGCCCCGCCGGGCGTTCCACATTCTCGGCGAAGTCATGCACCCAACCGAGCACCTGGAGCTGATCATCGTTCAGCTCCGTCGAGAACCCACCCATCGTTCACCTCCGGATCCGGGCCCGGACCGGCTCGCCGGCACGTGCGACGACGTCGTCGGACGGCCTACAGCGAACGACGGTCTCCTAAGAGCCGAGGACCACCGGGCGAAAAGCCACCCGACATACGCGAAACAGCGCGCGTCGGCGACTCCTCGTCCGGGCGCGGAAACCAGACGGTTCGACAAGTGGAACCGAACATTGTGGCCGGGGCCGCGGAACCGGACCCGACGATTACAGGGCCTGCTGCAAAACAGCAGGCCCACCGGGAGTGCGCGGACTCAGCGCGCCCGGACGTTGGCTGCCTGCAGCCCCTTCTGGCCCTCCTGAACGTCGAATTCGACTTCCTGGCCCTCGGTGAGGGTCCGGTAACCGGACATTTGG
>JBEKGS010000020.1:0-45875 GCA_050012675.1 Acidimicrobiales bacterium | reverse complement strand
ACCGTCTGCTCGTCGATTTCACAAATCCCGAGGCGGTCAGGTGGTGGCATGAGCATGTTCGTGCCTTGGTCACCGCCGAAGGGGCGAGTGCTCTGAAGGCAGACTTTGGCGAGGAAGTGCCGACCCAGGCGATCGCCTTCGATGGTCGTACTGGTTGGGAGCTCCGTAACGAATATGCGGTGATGTACCAGCGCGAAACGGCTCTGGCCCTCACCAGCCTCAACGCCGCCGACGGGTTCGCCATGTTCTGTCGCTCTGGCTCAGCCGGCGCACAGCGTTACCCGTGCCACTGGGTGGGCGACTCCATTTCCACCTGGGCGGGCCTGCAGGCAAGCTTCAGAGCGTGCCTGTCGTTGTCGTTGTCTGGCTTCGCGTACGTCTCCCACGACATCGGCGGCTTCTGGTCGCCCGATAGCTACGAGGTGGCGTACGAGGCGTCGGACAACAACGACCCTGACCTGTACGTCGCAGAGGTTGAACCTGAGCTCTTCGTTCGCTGGACTCAGTGGGGAGCTTTGACCCCGCTGATGCGCTTCCACGGTTGCGGCCGACGAGAGCCGTGGGCGTACCCCGAACCGTACGGCGCGGCCGCAGTACGCGCGTGCCAGTTGAGGGAGAGACTGATGTCTTACCTGGAAATGACTTCGTCCGAGGTGGCGAGCCGCCAGCTGCCAATGATGCGACCGCTCCCGTTAGTGCTTCCCCAGCGACAAGAGGCTCGCCTAGCGGCCCACCTCGAGTATTTCCTCGGAGGCGACGTCCTTGTGGCACCCGTTCTCGAGCCTGGAGGCCAAGTCAGCCTCTGGGTACCACCCGGCGAATGGGTAGGCCTTGACGGTGCGCCCACCCTTGCCGGACCGCGATGGGTGGACACGACCCTGAGCCTCGAGGCAATCCCGGCGTGGTCCCGTAAGGGAAAGGATGTACTCGCCTGAGTGCAGCCCAACTTCCGCTGTCGCCCCTGAGGACCGCATGGATGAGTGGGACACGGATAAGTCCAATCCCAGGTTGACTGGGGCTGCGGACGCAGATGGGTGGGAGGAGACGTCCACTTCGCCCTTGGGTAAGCGTGGATTGAGCGGCACCTGGGCGGCCATAAACGAGCAGGAACGGCGGAGGGTTAGACGCGAGCGCGTAACCGGCCATGCGGATACGGTGGCGCTCATGTTCCAATACGTAATCCACTGGCAGGACTCGGACAGGGCACCCGAGGCGGTGCTCGCCGATCGTTTCGAGGACGAGGGCGACGAGTACGTCTTCTACACGAGTTTGGAGAGTGGCGAGGAGCAGCGGAGGGCGATCCGGATGAGCGAAGTAAAGATCGTCACTCTCGAAGGACAAGAAGGAGTCTGAGGTGCTGACGAGGGAACCTCACAACACCGTCTAACTGTGCCCGGTTCGCTGGTCAGTTACCTGCGAGATCCCTGCTCAGCGCAGCGTTCGACCCTCAATAGCTTCTAAGCAGACGGTCGGAGGTTCGAGGCTTTCGGGGCGCTACCAGGGCGAGCGCTTCCAATGGTGTGGGCAGTGCGGTTCTGGCGTGACCTGTCAACCGTTTGTTATCCGCGGTCGGTAGTGAGCTCGGCATCGCTGTTGCATGGCTCGTCAACCTGGTGAACCCTGATGCCGTCATCATCTCCGGTGGATTCCTTGACGGGGGGAACACCTGTTGACGGGTTCGTGGGGTCGCTTCGTGATCATGCGCTGCCCGAGGCTGGTACCACACTGAATTCGGACGCTCTCCCCTTGGTGGGACGGCCGCTCTACGGCGCGCGCCTCTCCTCGCCCTTGGCGAGGCCGCCCGCAGGTATACCCTGAAACGCGGCGCGTCGCGTCTGAGTCACAAATCCCTGCCTTCCTGGGTGTTTGACCGGCGCACTCAGTCGTGAGTCTGTTCGAGCCTTTTCGTCAGCTGCAATGCGGCCATTGGCAACTCCCGCTCACACAACGACGATTGTGGTCATCGGAAAAAGCGCAGGTCTGCTTCTAAAACCAATGAAGAATGGTTAACCGCCACCAGGGACTTGGTTAACGTCGAAAGTCGCTGCGTTATTCTTGATGAAGGTGATGGCCCTTTGGGCATTGACGAGGTCAACGAAGGCATCCGAAGTTGCGATGGTCCTTCCGTGATTGTCTTTGAGTGTCCATCGAACCTGCGTAGAGCGAAACACCTTCGACAGTTCAAAACGCCACTTGGGTACTTCCGCAGCCATTAGCGCCTCCCATCGGTCGGTCGGAAGCGAAGGTTGGAGGTAATCCGTTGCGTTGACAGTGCCCTGATGAGGAAACGTTCGGCCTCAACAGGCATTGACACCAACACTTCCCGGTGTTTTACAGAAGCTATTTGGGCAGAGTTCGCCAGCTCAGCTACCTCCCACTGGTCGCCTTTCAAAGCGCCATGCAAAAAGGCCATGACTGCGGTCACGACTATCACCAAGAACAGCGGAGTGCTCAACTAATCGGCTCCTATGACTCGTCACCCCCTCGGGCGCGCTCCTAGCAACTCATGGTACCGAGGGACGACCGGGATTCTGTTTCCAGCGTGTGAACTTTCTCGGCGGCTGACCCGATCTGTTTTCGATGCCACCGGACATGAAAGCTGGACGGTCGGCGATTGAGCCGTTCGTTGTGCTGGATTTCGCTGGCATGGCCGACAACGCGAAGCGTCGGTTCAAGAGGTGTCTTTCGGCACTAGACGAGCCAGTGACTAGGGGCGCATCCTGTTTGTGGGGTAGATGGCAAGCGCGCTACAGCAGTTTGCCTCCCCCCAGGTAGCGTCAGCACCTCCTGCACCCCCCCGCCGGGGGTGCTGACGCGTCTCGAACGCAGCTCGGAGCTCTCGCGGCGCCGTCACGATGGGAGAATCGCGAGTGCCCGCTTGCGACTGGGGCCGCTTGGCACCTACGCCGGCAGCGTGTCGAGCGACCGTCGCACGATCTCAGCTTCCCTAAGGAGACGGTTCGCCCACACCTCAACCGCTGCGGACATACGTTTGGTTCTGCGAGTATGGCGAGCTCTTTAGCGTGGCGTCTCAGCTGGTGGGCGGTGAGAGGAACTCGCGTCAGATGCCAGGAGGACGCACTAGGCGTTGCGGCGCCGGGATACCTTCACCCTGTCTGACGATTTCGATGCTTCTCTATGACCTGTGACCAGGGGGTAAGCCTCGAAGGGAGTGCGTAGGTTCACGAGCGCGTACGCTTGGTGTCATGGTTAAGGTTGATACTCACGCGAAGCCCTTAACGGAGATAGAGCCCGACTGTCTCGCGGTCATGCTGTTTCTCACTGAGAAGCCTGACACGATGTGGCGCTCCATTTTCGAAGGAAGGGCGAGCGCCGAGGACCCCAGTTTCACCTTGTGCGAGGCCGTTGCGGACGGCAGGGATGTCGTGGGACTGACCTTGCGGTGGTCGATGACTGACGAGGATGCCAGGGCAAGGGTTCAGCGACTGGTTTGCCTTGTAGACGAGGTGGAGGCGGAGCACTCGGCCCGTTGGGCGAAGCTCCGACACCTCGAGTCAGTCGTGGGAGCCATGGCGCCGTTAGGCGTCGCCTGAAGGCGCCTGCCTTGTGTCTCCAAGGCTTGGAGAAGTCGTGGTCGGCGGAGTGGTCGGCGCGGATGGGGGAGTGATCGACGCTGATGGCGCCTAGGAACAGGGGGGCGGTTCCCGCTGGTTGGGCACTCTCTCCAGCACGCGGCTTTGCGTAGCGGTGACGGACCAAGCGCCTTGACATGCTTCCTGTCCTCACGGGCCGGGCTTTGGTCGGTCAGTCGGCAGCGGGGCTGGCGCATACGGCAGCGAGCAGTTCGAGAAGCCGCTCGCGTCGCGCGCACACTGCGAGACGGAAGCAGTCAGCGAGACCCTCGACCTCATCGGCCCGCACGTCGTCGAAACACCGCCCGAAGGCCCCGACAAGAGGCTCCGCGAGCAGGATGTGGCGGACAACCAGGGCTATCCAGGAGTCCTGGCCCCACGGGAAGGGCTGGAAGTCAGGAAACTCTTTGCGGAAGGTCTCCTCTATTGGCGCCATGATGTGGCGGACCCCGGCGTCGGTGGATCCCCACGCGTCGACGCCTAGACGGGCTTTTGCCTCAAGGACTGGCCGTATCCGTCGCACATAGGCCGACTCGGGGTCAGCGTAGACAAGGCCCTGCAAACCGATGTCCTTGTACGTCCAGAGCGACCAGCCCGCCTCGTGCTCGCTGTAGATGTCCAGTTGGTCTCCGAGGAGCCGATAGCGCATCTCGTCGCGGGCGATGTCGCCTGTGTAGATAGGACCGAACTCGCCAACCCAGATCGGGGTGCCTGTCTCGTTCATGTATCGCGTCCGTTCGAGGAACTGCTTTTCAAGGGCGTCGCGATCGAAGTGCTGTCCGCGGCTGACTCCCGGGTAGTCGCCGCCGTCGGGGAATCCCGGGACGGAGTAGTCGTGGCAGGCGTAGACGGTGTTCGGCCACACGTCTTTGAAGATCCCGAACTCTGTCGAATAGCGATTGCCGTCGACAAAGAGGATGTGAGCGGGGTCCATAGCGCGCACAGCCTCATACAGTCGCTGGTAGAAGGGCCAGATCGCGGTGCCGCGGGCGTCCCCCGGTTCGTTCACGAGGTTGTACCCGGCGATCCATGGTTGGTGGCGGTAACGGCGTGCCAGGACCTCCCAGAGGTTCACCACCCGGTCCTGGAAGTGCTTGTGGTTCCAGAACGTTGCCCAGTGGGTCGGGTTGTCGCTGTGCCAGTGCTGATTCTGGGCACCTGGCAGCGCATGCAGGTCGATGATGCTGTAAAGACCGTGCCGAGCGGCCCGCTCGACCGCGCGGTCGAGCAGTTGGAACCCCTCCTCTTTCATCTCGAACGGGGCCATGTCGTCCTCGAAGTGGTGGTAGTTGACAGGAAGCCGTACGCAGTTCAGGCCGAGCGAGGCCAGGAGAGCCGCGTCCTCGTCAGCGAAGAACACCTCCAGGAAGTGATCGAAAAAGCGCTGGTAGCCTTCGTCGCCGAGGGCTCGTCGAAGTGCCAGGCGCTGCAGGGACTCGGTGGCGGGATAGCCGGTGATGAAGTTCTCCATGTTCATCCAACCGCCGACCCCGACGCCACGCAGCGTGACGCGGCCGCCCGACCACCTTTCGATCTTCGTCCCATTGACCCGTAAGGCGATGTGCTCGTCCATGAGAGAACCGACTCCTTTCTGATTGGGTGATCCGGGACGGATCTCAGCGGATTGCAAGCCCGCCGAGTCCTTGCACGAACTGGCGGCGCAGCCCGAAGTAAAGGACGACGAGAGGAAGCACCGAGAGCAGGACCGCGGCCATGACCACGGGAACGTCGACACCGTACTGCGACGTCGAAGCCACGAGATACAAACCAATGGGTAGCACATTGGTGGATGCGCTCTGTGTGAGTATGAGAGGCAGCAGGAAGTTGTTCCACGCACCGAGCCCCGCGAAGATACTCACCACCGCGAGCACAGGCCGCGCCATCGGCCAGACGAGGCGGATGAAAACGGTCCACTCGCCGGCGCCGTCGACGGTCATGGCGTCGAAAAGCTCCACAGGAATGGCGCGGACGTAGTTGACCATGAGCAGAACCGCGACTGCTATGAGTGACGCGCTCGCGGCCAGGATCACCGCTATCAGCGTGTCGTAAAGGTGCATCTTCACGACGATGATGAAGATGGGGATGATGATCGCCTGGATGGGAACCGCCAGACCAAACAGGATGAGCCGGAAGGAGACGGCTGCAAAGCGCGAGCCGCGCCGCACGATGCGGTAAGCCGCGCCGAGGGAGAATAGAACCACGATGACGATCGCGGCCAGGGTCAGAATCGCGCTGTTACGAAAGTCGACGGCGATCCCGGTCGCCGACAAGACCGTGCTGTACGAGGACAGGCTTAGGCCCCCCGTAGGTAGCCAGGGATTGCCGGTCAGGTACTCACCTTGGGTGCGGAAGCTGGCGAGCACCATGTAATAGATCGGCACAAGGACGATCACGAGCCAGACGGTGCCGAGTAGGAAAGCGAGAAAGCGCGCCAGGCGAGGGGCTCGCACAGCCCCCGCCAGGCTCTTCTGCCGGCGTCTTTCGATGCGGGCGGAAGTCGGTTCGATAGTGACGTTCTCCGGAGCGGCCGGGGCCAGACCGGTGGCGCTCACGAGATGCCTTCCCTTCCGCTGTCCATCCTTCCGAAACCTGTGACCCGAATGAGAAGGAGAGCAACGGCGATGCCAATGACTGCCAGTACTACGGCCAGCACGCTCGCGTAGCCGAACTCGGTCTGGAGGAACCCGGAGTCGTACATGTACAGCGAGAGCACTCGCGTGGTATCGCCTGGTCCTCCCTGGGTGAGAATGAAGATGATGTCGAAGTAGGTGAGAGATCCGACGATGATGAGCATCGAGGAGGTCACGATCGTGTAGCGCAGCTGGGGGAGCGTGATGTATCGGAAGGTCTGGGCAATAGTCGCGCCGTCCACCCGTGCGGCCTCGTCCAGCTCGCGGGGGATGGACCTGCGTCCGGCCTGGTAGATGAGGGCGTGGAAGGGAACGAACTGCCAGGCGATGATCACGACCACCACGTAGAGCGTGATACTCGGGTCGCCTAGCCAGTTCTGGTTCAAGAAGCTGATATGAAGGTGAAACGAGAACCAGGCGAGGCCGCCGAAGTCAGGGCTGAACAGGCCTTCCCACATTAGGGCGATGCCTGCGGTCGACAACAGCAGCGGGAGCAGGTAGATGGCCGCGTAGATAGCCCGGTACCGCTGCCTTCCGGCGATGAACAGGCCCAAGGCCATCGCGAGTGGGGTCTCCACGAGCCAGCTGAGAGCGACGAGCTCAAAGGTGACGAGGAGGGCGTGGTGAGCCCCCTGGTCGGAGAAAAAGCGCGACCAGTTGGAGAATCCAACCCAGCGTAACGGCCCAACGACGTTCCAGCTGGTGAACGACAGGAAGATGGCAAAGAAAACCGGGATCACGATGAAGAGCCCGTAAAGCAAGAGGGTCGGTGACAGCCCCACGATGTCGGCGAAGAGGAGCACGCGGCTCCTTGCAGCTCCCGGCTTGCGGACAGGCACCGTCGCTCGTCGCTTGGGGAGGGCAGTGCTCACGGTGGCCATGTCAACCTCTTGGGTCTAAGAGAGGGTCCCTCCGCGCCCGAGCGGCGGGACCCTCTCCCCTTGTGTGACCGGACGAGGGGTGGCCCGGTCATGGCATTGGATCCCTGAGGATCCTGGACTTATCTCCTACGAAGCAGTCTGGTAGCCGTTCATGATCTTTGCGAACTGCGCGGGCGTCTCGGTGAGGTCGAACACCTTGCCCAGGTTGCTGACCATCGGCGTTGCCTTGACTGGGCCGAGAGCCTGGTCCCAGGAGTACTGGAAGTAGGGGGCCTTCGCAACCATGTTGTACACCGGCACCAGGTAGCGCTTGAGGGGCGACGCGTTGAGGAGGCTGGCTGAACCAGCAACCATCGGCACGAGACCGTTCTTCACCTCGGCGGCGGCATAAGCCTTGGAGCTGAACACCGAGGCTGCAAATTGCTCCGCGACGTACGTCTGGGCCGGCGTCAGCTTGGCTGCCAGGGCACAGTAGTTGGTCGTGTTGCCCTCGAGGTCGGCCGCGTTACCCGTGCCACCCGGCACCGTCGGGAAAGCACCGATCCCCAGCTCATCGGAGTTGACGAACTTGGGGTTGTCCGAGAGCATGATTCCGAGGTCCCAGTCCCCCATCAGCTCCATCGCCGCGACGCCTTGGTAAACAAGGGCGTCGACGAAGCCGGTCCCCCAGCTGATCGAGTCGTAGCCCTGTTCGAACGCGCCGTCCTTGGCCAGCGTCTGAATGTCGGTCAGCGCATTGATGATCGCAGGGTTCGACCAGGCGCCCTTCTTGTTGGCCTGGATGTTCAGGAAGACCGAGGGGCCACCTTCGCGGTCGGCGAAGTATTCGAGGTACATCAGGCCTTCCCAGTTGTCCTCGTTGCCGAGGCCGATGAGGGTGGTGTTATGGGCGTGGAGCAACTTCACATCACTCAGCAGCTGCGGCAGCGTCGTCGGAAACGCGAGCTTGTACTTGGCCAGCACGGTCTTGTTGTAGAAGAAGAGCACCGGCTGGGTTCCGAGGATCGGGATGCCGTAGACCTTGCTGTTGAAGGTGACCGGGCCGAGGCTCGAGGAGAGGAAGTCCTTTGTCCACGACGGGCTGCCTGCATCAGTCATGCCCGCGTCAGCGAAGGGTTGCACCTTGCCGGCTTGAATGAACTGCTGGAGCTGTCCTCCACCCCAGGAGAAGAACAGGGCCGGCGGGCTGCTCGTCCCGAGGGCGGATAGCAGCTTCACCTGATAGGTGTTGCTGCTCGTCGGAGTGATGCTCACGTTCACGTGGTCACCGGGGTGGGCGGCATCGAAACTTGAGGCTTCCTGCGCCCACAAGTTGTTGATGTTCGCGCCGTTGTCCACCATCCAGACGTTGATTGACGCGGTCGGGGCCGCCGTCTTGGTAGCGGCGCTCGAGGCACCGCTTTGTGGTACAGCGATGACGAACAATGCCGCGGCGAACGCTACGAGCACGGCGACCAGTCGCCTGCTCCGTATTCGACTGAGAGATTCGCGGATCAAGTTTCCTTCCCTTCTCGCTAAGTCGACCGCCCCTTCTGGCGGAGAGCGGTGCCCAAATGGGCGGTCGCGAATATTCGGTAGCAACTTCAGTAGCCATCCCGAAGGGGCCACGCGGTGCACACAAACAACACGGTGTCGTCACATGCCAGCGCACTTCTGCCCCAGAATGCTGGAGACGGTAGGTTCTGGCGGCGAGATGGACGTTCATACCCGCCTTGCTGCTAGCCCTTGAGTCTTCCCCTTTCTGTCGAACGCGCACCCTTGCTTTTGGGCGGAACACAGCGTCTGTTCCGTTAACGCTAACGGAAAAGGCTACCACCGAGGCTGATCTCGCGCAAGCGCGTAAAACGGCAGTAGTGGATTGTGTGTTAGACCTTGTTTACTATGTTGTGTAGTAGCGAAAGCCATCACGGACGGTTGAGGCCGTGAGTCGGAGGACCGGCTTGACCGGCAAGAGAAAGCTCTGTAGCGTGCGCGTGCGTCAGGTGGTTAACAGTTGTTGTAACGGTAACGTAGAACGCTGAGCGAGCATGCCATCCCAACAACGGACCGAGGAGAGGCTGACAATCCGCGAGATAGCGGAGACAGCCGGGGTGTCGGCGATGACGGTGTCTCGAGTTCTCAACAAGCGTCCGGACGTGGCGCCCGCCACGCGCGAGAGGATCGAACAGATCGTCGCGGAGTCGGGGTTCGTTCGCAGCAGGGCGGCCCGTGCGATGCGCAAAGGTCGCCACGGTTTGATCGACCTTGTCGTTCTGTCGCTCGATTCTCCCTACATCCTTGAGATCATCCGCGGAGTCGAGGAAGCCTTGGAGCCGACAGGTCTCCGCCTGGTCGTGTCGGCCACGCACGGCGAGGACCAACGCGAACGGCAGTGGCTCGCCAAGATCGCAGATGGGTGGACCGACGGGGCGATCTTGGTCCTGGCTCAGGGGCAGTCTGAGCGCGTCCAGTCGTTGCGGCGACGGCGGACCCCATTCGTGGTCGTCGACCACGAGGGCGAGCTCGGTCCCCACGTCCCGTCCGTGGGCGCGACGAACTGGGCGGGTGCGCGAAGCGCCACCGAGTATCTCCTGTCCTTGGGTCATCGCCGCATCGCTTTCATCGGTGGGAGTCCCACCCTCGGTTGCGCACAAGAGCGTGCCAGCGGGTACCGGGAGGCTATGCAATCTGCAGGTGTTGAGCCCGACCCTCAGCTGATCCGCCCTGGCACGTTTCGCCACGAATCTGGTTACGAACAGACAATGGCCCTATTGGACATGGCTAGTCCCCCCACGGCGATTTTTGCCGGCAACGACACGATGGCGTTCGGGTGCTACAGCGCCCTGCGAGCTCGAGGCGTACGCGTGCCTGACGCGATGAGCGTCGTTGGCTTCGACGACGTGCTCGTGGCGCCGCTGGTCATACCGCCGCTCACAACGGTCCGTCAGCCGCTCGTCGACATGGGCCGTTTCGCTGTCTCGATGCTGCTGAGGCAAATCGAGGGTATGCCGCTGGACGCGCTACGGGTCGAACTGGCGACATCTCTGGTCGTCCGAGAGTCATGCGCTCGGCCGGCGGCCCGTAGCCGCCGACAGGCACCGTCGTGATCCACGACATTGTCGTGGACAGCAAGGGCAATGGCCGTTGCCTGGTGCCGCACTGGCGGGTGTGCGTCGGGGGAGGCCGTACCGCTGAGGCGCTGCGCGCACAGTTTCAGAGGCATCTTGAGATGGTGCAGCGTGACATGCCATTCTCCTACCTCCGCATGCATGGCATCTTCCACGAGGACATGATGGTCTATCGGGAGAACGCGGGGCATCCCGTTTTCAACTGGCAGTACGTCGACATGGTCTATGACCACTGGCTTTCTGTAGGGATCAGGCCGTTCGTGGAACTGAGCTTCATGCCCTATGACCTCGCGAGCGGGAACGAGACGATGTTCTGGTGGAAGGGGAACATCACTCCTCCGAGGAACTGGAGCCGCTGGGAACTGCTAGTGAGGCAGTTCCTCGACCACGTGATCGAAAGGTACGGGCTGGAGGAGGTGCGCCGCTGGTACTTCGAGGTTTGGAACGAGCCGAACCTAGAGGTGTTCTGGAAAAATGCTGACTTTCCTGCGTACGTGGACCTGTACGAGCGAACGGCGCGAGTGATCAAGAACGTGGACACGGGCTTGCGAGTGGGCGGACCCGCCTCCTCGGGAGCCGGAGAAGCAGCCGGCGAGGCACCCTGGGGTCGCCCGTTCCTGCTCGAGTGCCAGCGACGCCAGCTTCCGATCGACTTCTTCTCGACGCACCCGTATCCCACGATCCATACCGTCGACCTGGCCGGCCAAGGGGACATGACCTGGGACGGACCCGATCGTCTCGGCGTCGATCTTCGAGGTGTCGATAGTCTTCTTGGCGCCGCCCCGTTCGCGGCTCTCGAGAGGCATTTCACGGAGTGGAGCAGCAGCCCGAGCCCGCGGGACCCCGTTCACGACACGGCGTTCATGGCGCCGTTCATCGTGCGCAACAACTGGCTTGCCCGTGGCCTGGCCGACTCGCTCGTTTTCTGGGCGGTGAGCGACATCTTTGAGGAGACCCGCCTCGGAGACGAACCTTTCCATGGTGGGTTCGGCCTGTTGAACGCGCAATCTCTGAAAAAGCCCGCTTACCACGGCTACTGGTTTCTTTCGCGCCTCGGACCGGAGGAACTTGTCAGCGGCGAGAGCTTCGCTGCGACGAGACGTAAGGACGGAACACTCGCCATTTTGGTGTGGAACTACCGCCATTACCGCAGCGACTCCTCCGAAGCGCTGCTGGCACTGGCTCGGGCGCCCGGAGAGCCGGACACCGGCGAGGTCTATGACCTGTTCGAGCCCGGGGGGGCGGAACAGTTCTCGTTGCGAGTTTCGGGCTTGGGTCGGTCTGTCCAGCTGCGGACGACGCGATTCGATCGTGGGCACGGAAGTGTCTACGACGCTTGGGTGGCCATGAAGGCGCCCGCACACATAATGCCCGCCGACCTCGAGGTGCTGAAGTCGCTCATGGAGCCGGAAGTGCGCTTCGAGTGTGTGGAGGTTCGTGGTGGTTCGCTCGAGTGCTCGGTGGCAGTCGAACCACACGGCGTCACGTTGCTGGAGGTGAGCTCCGAACTGGACGGTTAGCGTGCCCGAGCTCTCCCTTGCGCTCTCGCGAAGTCAGCACCTGGCGCTCGATCCGTGGCGGCCTCGGTGGGATCAGGATGCGGCTCCGGTCGGCGCAAGGGCGGTCCCCAAGTCATAGATCGAACGCTTGACAACGTTTTCGACGTGTTCTGGTGGCAAGGGCTTTGAGAACAAGAAGCCTTGACCCCAGTCGCAACCCAGGCCCTTGACATGTTCGAGCTGCGACACGTGCTCGATACCCTCCGCGATGGTCAATAGACCAAGGGAGTTGCCCAATTGGATCAGAGCATCGAGGAAACTCGTGCCGCCTGAAGTCGCGACCTGGGCGACGAAGGACCTGTCTATCTTCAGGATGTCCACTGGGAATTCGCGCAGGTACGAAAGCGAGGCGTAGCCCGTCCCGAAATCGTCGACGGCGATGCGAACGCCGATCCCGGACAAGGCTGCCAAGCGCTGGGCCGTGTTCTTGGGATCGATCATCAACATCGACTCGGTGACCTCGACGGTCAGGTACCTCGGATCCAGTTCAGCCATCTCGAGGGCCTCGCGGACGTGATCGAGGAGGACGTCGTGGTGCAGCTGGCGCGCTCCGACGTTCACGGAGATTCCGACTGGGCATGCGAGGTCGTGCCAGGCCTTGGCCTGAAGGCAGGCCTCCATCAGCACAAAGCGCCCGACGTCGATGATCAGGTCAGATGACTCCAGCACGGAGATGAACTCGACAGGGCCGACAACCCCGCGCTGGGGGTGGCGCCAGCGCAAGAGCGCCTCCACATCTCGCGGTAGGCCAGTAGCAAGATCCACGATCGGCTGGTAGACGAGGAACAACTGCCTATTTGCGAACGCTCCGGCGAGGTCCGTCTCCAGCGTGAGCTGGTTCTTGACCGATTCGTGCATTTCGGGCTCGAAGAGCACATGGCAGTTCTTGCCCAGGGATTTGGCCCTGTACATGGCGATGTCAGCGTTCCGCAGGAGTTCCTCTGGGCTGGAGTCCATGCCGGTAGCGATGCCGATGCTTGCTGAGGTCGACAGTGTGGTCTTAGTGGCGTCTCCCAACATGAAGGGCTGGCGCAAGACTGCGAGAAGCCTCTCCGCCACAGATCCGAGGCCCTCCTGAGAGAAGGAGTTCTCTGACAGCACCACGAACTCATCCCCGCCGAGGCGTCCCACCGCGTCCGTGCTCCGAACCGACTCAGAGAGCCGTGCTCCAACAGCTCGCAACAGCCCGTCGCCGATATCGTGGCCGAAGGTGTCGTTCACTTTCTTGAAGTCATCGAGGTCGATGAAGAACACCGCAATGGGAGGCCCACCTCCGCGGGCCTGATCGAGGAGCTGGTGCGCTCTCAGGTTGACCAGGAATCTGTTTGGTAGTCCGGTGAGCGAGTCGTGAAGGGCTTGGTGGCGTAGTTCGGCCGTTTGCTCCTCGACGAGCTCTAGTGCCGAGCGGCGGGAGCGAATCAGCAGGCTCAGCAAGATGACCAACAAGATCGTGAGGGACAGAGAGCCCAACAGCACCGCGAGCCCCTGAACCGCCGGCGTAGGGCCGCTGCCCCGGGGAGTTACTGTCGCGTCGATCACCCAGCCGGGATCGGCCGGGAGAGTAATGGTCGCGCTGGTCGTTCCCCGTTGAAACCGTCCGACACGGGCCAGCACGGCAGCCCTTCCCCCGGGTGGCGCGTACGCCAGCACGAGAGAGATCGATCTCTCGCCGACCAAAGCTGGGCTGAGGATCTGGTCGGCATCGAAGACGGCCATCGTCCAACCGAGCAGGGCTCTCGACCGAGCAGCAACACTGGTCGGGTTCTGCGTGCCGGCGTATACCGGACTGAGCTCTATGAAGACCGGGAGCCGGAGAAGTATCGAGTGGAGTGTCGCGGGGATCGCAGGCAGGCCCGGCGCCGGTCGGATCAGTCCGACTATCGTCGACGCCACGGTCGCGCCGGTTCTTGCTGAGGTGTCGAACAAGCCCGCAAAAGACGAGCCACAGAAGTTGAAGTGTGCCGAGACGTAGGGAGCTATCCACGAGAGCAGCACGTCTTTGAGGATCGCTTCTCCGCTCATCTCGACGGCGACCAGTCGAGTGAGGCAGTAGCCCGACCGGCCGTATAGCGAGCTCTTCACCAGGCTCGAGCTATCGTCGGTAACTCCTAGCGGGGGGTCCCGTTGGGCGACCAACTCGAACTGAGACAACTGGGCGCGGCTGACACTCTCGATGTATGTGAAAGCGAAGCTCCCTGGGTAGCGCCGGGAGAGGTCCAATTTGGACAACATGGCCATCAGGGCGGCATTCGTGAGCTGAGGGTGCGTGGCGACCTCGGCGTTCACGGTGGCGAGCAGGTCACTGTCACGTTCCAACGAGGTCGCGAGGATCGACTTCACATCCGCAAGCGAGGACGTCACCGCCTGGTGGCGGAGCGAGCTCGTGTACGCGTACCAGGCCCAGGAACTGACGAAGGAAACGGTCAGTCCTGACACGAGGACGAGAACGACGAACACCTTCCAGCCGCCATGTTCGAAAGGTAGATGGTTTACGAGCCTAGAGAACCTGGACTTGGTCGTACTCTCCTCGGCGGATGATGGGTTGAACTGGTCCGAAGGGAGTCGTGGCTCCTCCCGGTGAGAAGAAACTTCCCGCGACGGGAAGTGCCGGTCCAGGTCCCTCGTCAAGACTATTTCCTATCGTCGAGTAGCCGGCGGCACTCTCGCCGGCCGAGAAGTAATGTCGGTCCTCACAGCCGGTTCTTGAACAGTCAAGTCAAGACACTGCTGGCAAGATTAATGATAAAAATGGACGCCTGCAAAAGACGGCCAATATTCGGAAGGAGGTGTCCTCGTTCATCTTTGCCTGGAGGGGCATAAGGCCAGTACAACGTTCTTAGGGCCACGGCAGATGGTCAGGCGATGGGCACCACATCCTCGGCAGCCTGCTGTGACCCTGGCAGAGGAGCGATTTCTTCTCGCCACAGTACCGGAAGGTCGGCGATTGTCATCCGTGCCACGAGCTTTCTAACGGCCGGACAGAAGGAAAGTCTGCGTCAGTCGGTGGGGGACGCTACAGCTCATAGGCCTGTACATTTGGTCGGCCGAAGAGGCGACCCCGATCGGACAACACCTGTCGCCACGGGGTTCCACCATCGGGTCGCCTCGTCCTCGAGCGGGGCGGGCAGCGGCGCGCGGCCAGGGTCGTCGCATAGAACCCGGTGAGCACTCGTACGGGAGCCTGGTGGTCAATGGAGGTTCTGACCGGTGAAGAAGCACTGGAGCGAGTCGCTATGAACCCGGGTGACAAGCGCCGGGAGATGGATTCGGCCCGCCGGCGCCTGCCGGAATCCGCCGATCCACTGCCGCGCAAGTGCAGCCACGTAGCATAGGTTTGGGAGTGTGCGGTGGGACAGGCGCAGATGCTGGTGTGGGCCGTCCTGTTGCTTTCGACATGGCATACCCAAGGGGACCGAATGGTCAGGGACCGATGAGTGAAGAGATGGAGGACAGGACGTTCGAAGCGCTAGCGATGGAGCTTTCGACGTCCGAGTTCGACAGTGCGGGGGCCATGGACTTCGGCACTGATGAACGGTCCGAGACGGCCGCAGTTGAGGACTCAGGCCTCAACGAAGCGCGCAAGGATCTCCTGGCGGCCATCGAGGAACTTGGTCTCGGGTCGCGCGACCCGGAGAACGTCGGCTCGCCCGCGGCTGGGTGCTACCTGTCCATCGTGCCGATGGACCGTCACGGGCACGGGGGCGTCGTCGTGGGTTGGGTCTTTCGGGAGTCGGGCGTGCCGGGCGAGAGGGTGCCGGCAGCTGAGATCGAGTCGGTCGACATTCTCAATGAGGCACTGGGACCGCTCCTGTTGGCCCTAGGGTTTCCGATAGAGCCGTACGCGGTCGATGGCCGATGGATCGTGACGGGAGCTCGGAGGGCCCTCGCAGATACTGAAATCATAGGGAGCCCGGCCGGTCTGGACTAGGCGGACCCCGACGGGACCGTCAGTGGGGTTCCCACGCACCAGGGCTGGACACGAGTCGGACGACCTGGTTGGGCAGTTTGCCGGACACGACCTGGTCCAGGGTCACCTCGTCGAGCACACCGCGCAGAGATGCCCGGACAGCGACCCAGACCTTTTGCAGGTGTACTGCGTCAGCTTCGTAACTGGCCGACTCGGGGCGCATACCGCGCACTTCAGCAAGGGGCCCCTCGAGCCGGCGGAACACGTCGCCGACGGTTATCTCCGATGCTGGCCGCGCGAGCTTGTACCCACCCTCGTTGCCGCGCTGGCTGGTGACGATTCCCACCCGGCGAAGATCGTTGAGTATTGCGCGCAGAAAGCGAACAGGGAGCCCCTGCGTTTCAGCCAGCTCTTCGGCGGTGAGCGGCTCGTCTGAGCGGGCCGCCAAGGTGCACAGCGCTCGCAGCGCGTACTCGATTCTGGCTGAGATATGCATGGCTGCGTCCAGTCGCCCAAGGGCTGCCGACAGTTCGGAAGCCCGGTCTACTCGTGAATCGATCGTTTGTACCGATCAGGTAGCAAAAAATCTATCAGTGGCCAGGATCGCGCGCGTTTTGTGAGAGCTCAGTCCTCGGCGAGCAGACTGGAGTCGACGGCTTGCAGGTAGCTGCTCCAAGCCGCCCGAACGGCTTCCCGGTGGGCGTCTAGTTCGCCGTCCACGGCTGCCCGGTACGACGCCCTCGCCTCGTCCACCGAGCGGAGGTAGCCGTCGCGAGCAATGGCCATGCTCTCGTTGTAGGCCTTGCGAATCTGCGCGGCCAACTCGTTGTAGGTGGCACGCGCCTGGGCGACGATGTCGCGGCGCATGGTCGCGGGGGCACTGGCTACGGCTTGCTTATAGTCTGCCCAAGCCGCGTCGATCGCATTGCCATGGGCTTCCTCAGCTGCTGACTGAGCTTCCTCGTAGACGCCGCGCACAGGCTTGAGGGCTTCCTCGTAGTCCGCCCACGCGGCTTCAACAGCTTCGCGGTAGACCTCCCAGGCATCGTCAATGATGCTCAGGTAGTGGTTTCGTGCCTCCAGGTCCGACGCGCCGCTGTCGCCGTCTCTAGGCATCAGCCACCCTCCTCCCGTGCCAACTTCCAAGCAATCGCCCGACGTCTTGTCTTCTCACGGAATCGCCCATTACGTGCCGTTCTTTGTAACTAAGTTCTCGGTTCCCGTGGCGGCGGGACCCGCACAAGGCATGCTACTTCGCTCGCCATGCTACTCGTATGATCCAGCTCAGGGCACGATCGCCTGATCACAAGGCGGGAGGCGGTTACCGTCGCTCGTCACAGTGCCCGGCGCGCTCGTTTTCGAGCTTCAAGTAGGGCCCGCACCTGTTGGTGGGAGGAGCGCGACTGCTCTGTTGTCACCTCGTTGAGACGTGCAAGGTCGCGATGAGTGGCCTCGATGGCCGCAAGGTACGGCGAAGGCCTTCGCATCGAATGACGACCCGCAAAGGACCGCTCGCGCGCCCACGAGCACCGAAGATCGTCCATAGCCCGAGTGCACGCGACGTAGAGCAGTCTGCGTTCCTCGGCGACGGCTTCGGGAGTTCGCGCATGGGCGATCGGGACGAGACCGTCCTCGAGCCCGGTAACGAAGACCACTCGCCATTCGAGGCCTTTCGCGCGGTGGAAGGTCATGACGTCGACGGCGTCACCGACTTGCCGAGGAGGATCGGAGCGCAAGCTGGCCTCGAGCCAGGTGACGAACCCAGCCGGACTCGCGCTGGAGTCACAGCGGAGGTACTCCGCAGCCAGCGCGCTGAGCTCGACGAGGTCGTCGTCTACGGCAGTGGTCTCGACGGGGCCGTAGACGGTGGAGGGGTCATCGAAGGCATCGCGTTCGTCGTCCGCAACGCCCAGAGCCGAAGCACCTGCCAAAACAGAGAGCTCCTCGAGCCACGCATGCAGGCCCGGGGACCCGGAGGAGCTCGTCAATCGCTCCAGGGCTCGGCGCACCTGTGGGCGCGCCAGAAAGGCGCGACCACCGCCACTTCTGAAGGGAACGCCTGCAGCGTTGAGCTCCCGCTCGAAGAGCACGAGCTGGGCATTTGTACGAGCCAGGATGGCCAGGCTTGACCACGGCGCGCCGGGGCTGCGCGCCCTTCTGAGGGCGGTGATCACTCCGAGGGCCTCGTCGTCATCGGTGTCGTAAGCGACGATGGGATGGACCGGACCGCCAGATCGCGGATAGCCGGTCAAGCGCGCGTCCTCCAGTTCCGCACTCAGCTCGGCCGGCCGATCGGCGGCTGGCGGCTCGGAGGATATGGTTGGCTCACCTTTCAGTACAGCCGTTGCGACCGCCAGCACCGCGTCGGTCGATCTGTAGTTCATAGCTAGCGTGACGACGCGGGCACCCGGATGGCGTTGCGGGAAGTCGATGAGCGCCCGCGGATCACTCCCGTTCCATGCATAGATTGCCTGGTCAGGGTCACCAACGACGCAGAGGTCGTCGTTGTCTCCGAGCCAGGTGTCCAACAGCCGCACCTGAGCCGGGTTCACGTCCTGGTATTCGTCCACGAACATGTGACGGAAGCGCCATCTCGCCGACGCGGCAAAGTCGGGGTCCTGCTCGAGCTCGGTGGCGCAGCGGAGCAAGAGATCGTCGAAGTCGAGGACGCCCCGGCGTTGCTTCTCGCGGTCATAGCGCTTCCAGATCTCGGTCACGACCGACGGGTCACCGGGGCTCGGGCGGCCACACGTGCTTACAGCCTGTTGGTAGTCGCGAGCTGTGAGGCACTGCGCCTGCGCCCATTCGATCTCGGAGGCGAGATCAGCAAGCGAGGCGCGGTCGTGAGCAATGTCGTGGCCTGCGGCCGCGGCGAGGAGACCGGCCTTGGATGCGATGACGGCTGGTACCGGTCGGCCACGTTCTGCGGCGAGGCGCCTGAGTTCGGCCAGTGCGACCGCATGGAAGGTCCCAGCAGTCGCGGGTTCGCCCAGTCCAAGGCCCGCCAAGCGGCCTCTGAGCTCGGACGCGGCTTTGCGGGTGAAGGTGAGTGCCAGCACGTACTGCGCTGAGGCAGAGCCCGCGTTCACCCGCCAGGCAATACGACGAGTGAGCACACGCGTCTTGCCGGACCCGGCCGCTGCCAGCACGCACAACGGCCGCGCCTCAGTCGTGATGGCCTCGCGCTGTTGGGGGTCACACCCGGCCAGCAGGCGCTTGGCAAGGTCGCTGGAGCGTGTCGCGCTCGAGTCCATGATCAGACCGTAGCGGTCGGGTGTGGCAGCGTTGAGCGTACGCGTTCTGATGCAAGTGTCAGGTCCGCTGAGGTGAGAACGCGTTAGTTTTTCGGAAATGCTCACGTCCTTTGCCGGCTCACGCTTGTTCGGAGAGTCGTACGGCACGAGCACACCATGGATTCTGGCGCTGCACGGTTGGCGCAGGGACCACAGGGACTTCGAAGCTGTTCTCGCCGCTCCGGGCATCGACGCCATTGCACTTGACCTGCCGGGATTCGGGAGCGCTCCCGCTCCTGAGGGGGTGTGGGGGAGCGCGGACTACGCGCAAGCGGTTGCCCCGGTACTCGAAGAGATGGCGCCGCACGTGGTGGTGCTCGGCCATTCGTTCGGTGGACGCGTCGGCGTGCACCTGGCCGCGAGGCGTCCGGACCAGATTGCCGGCCTGGTCCTCAGCGGCGCTCCTCTGTACAGACCTGCTGGAGCCCCCTCCAAGCCGCGGCTTGGTTTCAGAATGGCGCGCGCGCTGGCTGCGCGAGGACTGATCGGCCAGGAGACGATGCAGGCGGCGCGACAGCGATACGGGTCGAGTGACTACCGAGCGGCCAGCGGTGTCATGCGCGAGATTCTCGTGAGAACGCTCGCCGAGGAGTACGCAGCTGCGCTTGCTGGAGTGAAGTGCCCGGTCGAGCTCGTGTGGGGGGAGGACGACTCCGAAGTCCCCTTGGCGGTCGCTCTGCGACTAGAGGCTGAGCTGGCACAAACGCATCTCGTGGTTTGCCCCGGGGCGGGTCATCTCACGCCTTTGACGATTCCTAGCGAGCTGCGTGCAGCTATAGAGAGGCTGAAGACGTGATCGCAACGTATCCGACGGAGGCCATGTCCGTCCTGTGAGCGTGCTCCGCGTCGTCACTCTCGTTGCCGTCGTCGGGTCGATCGTTTGCGCTGACCTTCGGTGGTGGCGTGTGGCCCAACGTGAGCACTATCTACCGGGGGCGGCCGCGCGATTCGGCTGGCGTTGGTGGACAAGCACGCCCTTCAACATCGTTGTCGCCCTGCTGGCCGTGGGCTGCGCCGGACTCGCGAGCGCCGTTTCAGCATCGGCCCTCGGGACCGGCGCGATCGTGGCGCTCGGACCAGGCGGCCTTCGATTACGGGGTCGCACGTCGCGTCTCGCTTGGACGCGGAGACTGTCCCAGGTCGCGGTGGTCACTCTCGCGATGGAGGGTCTCGTTGTGGCCCTGACCGGCGCTTACGCGGGTGTCACGTGGGCTGTGCTCGCGGCCGCCTGCAGCGCCGTTCTCACCCCTGTTTTCGTCGACGGCGCGCTCGCCTTGTTGCGGCCTGTCGAGGATGTGCTGGCACAGCGTCACGTCGCACGCGCGTCGGCTGTGCTTGACCGTGTTCACCCCACCGTGGTCGGGATCACCGGGTCTTACGGTAAGACGAGCACAAAGACTTACCTCGCTCATCTGCTTGCCGGCGATCGCAGCGTGGTGGCTAGCCCACGCAGCTTCAACAATCGGGCCGGACTGGCGCGGACGGTAAATGAGCATCTAGTGCCCGGCACCGAGGTACTGGTGGCCGAGATGGGCGCCTACGGGCCAGGCGAGATTGCGGCGCTGTGCCGGTGGTTGCAACCCGAAATCGCTGTGATCACCTCCATTGGGCCTGCCCACCTCGAGCGATTCGGAACCTTGGAAAGAACCCTGTCGGCAAAGGCGGAGATCACCTCGACGGCGCGTGTCGTCGTCCTCAACGTCGACGACGAGCGGCTGGAAGGGCTCGCGGGAAACCTCGGCCCGAGCCAGAAGGTGGTCCGGGTCTCGGGACTGGACGCGACGGCCGATGTGGCCGTGCTGGAACTCGCCGATGCCTTGGAGCTGCGAATATGTGGCCGTTCGCACGGTGTCGCCCCCCTCGCGGCAGGTACGCCTCCGCCCATCCGCTCGAACGCAGCGTGTGCGGCCGCGGTGGCACTCGAGCTCGGGACCGATCCCGAGACTTTGGTCAGGCGCCTCGCCTCCTTGCCCGGGGTGCCGAATCGACTGCAGCGTTACCAGGCCAACGCCGGTTATGTCGTGCTCGATGACACGTTCAACGCGAACCCTGTCGGTGCCGGACATGCTCTTCAGACACTCGAGTCAGAATCCTCCGTCGGCCGCCGAGCTCTCGTGACGCCCGGGATGGTTGAGCTCGGGAGGATACAGCCCGCTGAGAACGCTGCCCTGGCCGAGAGGGCGGCACTTGTTGTGACGGACCTCGTGGTCGTCGGAAGGACGAACAGGGCAGCGCTTCTGGCAGGCTCGCGGCGGGCAGGTCGGCCGCCGTCGGTGAAGATCGTCGGAACGCGCGAGGAGGCGGTGACGTGGGCTCGTGAAGAGCTTGGTCCCGGTGACGCCGTGCTTTTCGAGAACGACCTTCCGGATCACTTCCCTTGAGTGCCACGCGCCGATGAAACGCGATCAACGTACCTAGGTCGGTGTTCGCGTCTGGACTGTGGCATAAAGTGGCCTCACGATGAGGCAAGCTGGTAAGCGCCGTTTGGACTTGGACGATCGGGGAGCGTTCGTTCTTCCTAAGTCGGTCACCCAGCCGCGCTCTGGTGAGACTCGTGAGCCGAACGCCGTTGGCCGCCCTTCGCGTGTCGGGGTGATCTACGGGGGTCCGTCGCCCGAGCACGACGTCTCGATCCTGACAGGCCTGCAAGCGGTGCACGCTCTTGCCCACGCTCCGGGTGTCGGCAGTGTCCGGTCGCTCTACTGGTCCAAGTCGGGCGACTGGTACGAGGTACAGCCTGCGACCGAGGCGGCAGGGTTCATCGAGGGTGTCCCGTCCAATGCGGTCCGCCTGCGGTTGATCAGCGTCCCCGGCGGGGGGTTCGTCAGGCCCGCGAGTGGACTGCGAGCCAAAGAGGACCGCCTTGACCTTGATGCTGTCCTGGTCTGTTGTCACGGTGGGCCAGGAGAGGATGGGACGCTCCAGGGTGCCCTGGACCTGACCGGGATTCCGTATTCCGGACCGACGGCGATGGGTGCCGCGATCGGCATGGACAAGCTTGCGTTCGGGGCACTGGTTATCTATGCGGGCTTGCCGGCCCTGCCGCGGGTGCCTCTGACCGACGAGAGCGAAGAACCGGGATTTGCTCCGCCCTACATCGTGAAGCCGCGTTTTGGAGGTTCGTCGATAGGCATCGAGGTCGTCGCGGACTTCGAGACGGCCCGAGCGCGTCTCAAAGCGAACTCTCACCTCCGGGGAGGAGCAGTTCTCGAGCCGTACCAGGCCGAGATGTTCGATCTCCAGCTTGCGGTAAGAAGCTGGCCTGAGCTACAGCTGTCGGCGATCGAGCGGCCCCTGCGGACACGTAGCAAAGGAGAGATCCTCGGCTACGAGGACAAGTACGTCGGCTCGGAAGGGATGACGTCCGCCCCGCGTGAGCTGCCGGCACAAATCGACGCCGACCTCGAAGGCCGCATTCGCAAGATGGTGCCCGAGGTCGCCTCGCTCGTCGGTCTACGCGGAGTCGCGCGACTCGACTTCTTGTCGGACGGCGAGGACGTGTTCATAAACGAGATCAACACGATCCCAGGTTCTCTGTCGCACTATCTGTGGGTCGACCCCCGTTTGCCCTTCACGGAGTTGTTAGCGGACCTGCTGGGAGAAGCTTCCAAGCGACCTGCTGCCGCGTTCTCCTCGGCGGGATCGGATGGGTCCGCCCTGCGACAGGCAGGGTCTATCGCGAGCAAGCTCGGATGAGCGGCTCGTGGACGCCCCGGCGGACGCGGTGAGCTTCCCGACGAAGCTGTTAGGCCCCGGCGAGGAGATCTACCTCGACTCGAAACCGAACTGGTCCTACCTGTTCTGGCCGTCGGTCTTCACAGCTGTGGTTCTTGCCGGATGTGTCGCCGCCGGTGTGCTGTGGACGGGTGCGCCTGGGTATGTCAGGTTGATCCTCCTCGGCGTCGGTCTCGTTGCTGTCGCCTACCTCGGCCTCCGCTACCTGGGATGGCGCACGACGACCTTCGTTGTCACATCCCAGCGGATCGTCTACCGGACGGGCGTGATGCGCAGAACTGGGAGGGAGATCCCGATCGGGCGCGTGCAGGACGTGACCTACCACCAAACGGTCGTCGAGCGCATCGTCAGGGCAGGCAGTCTGACAGTGGAGTCCGCCGGTCGACACGGCCAGGATCCCTTCCCCGACATCAGCAAGCCGGACGAGGTGCAGTCGCTGATCAATCGCATCGTGACTCAGAGCGCCGGAGGTTACGTCGTGGCACGAGCCCCTACGGCGAGCTCGCCGTCGGGTAGTGCAGCGGTCTCAGAACCGACCACCGACCCCACACCGCCCGTGGCGCCGCCACAGGCGGTGGAGGCGATGTCGGGCACGCCCGCGGCCCCGACCATCGCCCAGCAGCTCGGCGAGCTGGCTGACCTGCACCATCATGGAGTTATCACTGACGCCGAGTATGAGCAAAAGCGGCGGGAGCTTCTTGAGCGGTTGTAAGAATGCCAAGAGGCCCGCGTGCTGGCATTGGTACGCTTCGTAGGTGGACGAGCGCTTCTGGATAACGACGCTCGGCTGCCCGAAGAATGCGGTCGACTCTGAAAAGCTGATCGGTCGATTGGTCGCGGCCGGTTACGAACCGGCGCAGGACCCTGGAGCGGCCGACCTCCTTGTCGTTAACACCTGCGCTTTCATCGAGGCAGCACGGGAGGAGTCGGTCGAGGCCATCCTTGAACTCGACACATTACGAAGGCGCGGGTCACGACTGGTCGTCACGGGCTGTCTCGCCGAGCGATCGGGTGAAGAGCTCTCGTCCGCGATGGGCGAGATCGATCTCGTTGCCGGCTTCGGCGTGCCTGTGGAGATGAAGACCGCCAGAAGAGTCGTGCGGTCCGTTGCCGGCGAGTTGTCGGGAGATGTCGCGGCACCCGGCTTCGACCTGTTGGAACTCCCACGCCCTGCAGGAACCGCTCCATGGGCTTACGTCAAGGTTGCCGAGGGCTGTGACCGGCGGTGCGGGTTCTGCGCGATCCCATCGTTTCGCGGCAAGCAGCGCTCGAGACCGGCGGCCTCAATTCTTGCCGAGATCGAGGCGCTTAACGTGCGCGAGGTGGTGCTTGTGGCGCAGGACCTTGCTTCCTATGGCCGCGATCGCAGTTCATATGGCGATCACCGCGACGTTACAGAGCCCGGTATCGTCGAACTCGTAAGGGCGACGGCAGAGCGAGTCGATCGGGTGCGCCTGCTCTATATCTACCCGTCCTCGCTCAGCGATCGCCTCGTCGATGCAGTTCTTGGGACCGGCGTCCCCTATTTCGACCTCTCCTTGCAGCATGCCTCGGGGTCTCTGTTGCGCAAAATGCGCAGGTGGGGGGACGCCGAGCGGTTCCTCGAGCGCATGGAACGAATTCGCCGGCTCGAACCGGGCGCCGTGTTCCGCTCGTCGTTCATATTGGGCTATCCAGGTGAGACAGAGGATGACCACGACGGGTTGCTCAGGTTCATCGAGGAGGCTGACCTCGACTGGGCTGGGTTTTTCACGTTCTCTCGCGAAGAGGGGACTCTGGCCGCTGGTCTGGGCGACCAGGTCCCGGAGGGCCTCGCGCTTGAGCGCCTCCAGGAATGTTCGGAGCTGCAGGACTCGATCACGACTTGCCGACGCAGGCAGCTGGTCGGATCGACGAGCGAAGTGCTCGTCGATCGACCTGGCCGGGCCAGGTCCTACCGTGAAGCACCGGAGATCGACGGCATCATCCGGGTGCCCCGTTCGCTCCCCGAGGGCTGGCTCGGCCCGGTCCGCGTCACGGACGCGGTCGGGCCCGACCTCGAGGCCGTTCCCGCTTTCGAACTCGTCGGTGGGTCCGCGCCATGAGCAGCAGTGAGAAGATCTTCGGTCCGTCGGCGCTTTTGACCCCGGCCAACGCTTTGACGCTCGCCAGGCTGCTTGCGTCACCCTTGATGGTCGCGCTCGTAATTGCCACCGGACCTTCCAGCTGGCTGCTTGTGGGTCTCTGGTTCATCTGCTCGTCGTCCGACGGGCTCGACGGATTCGTTGCACGGCGCTACGGCGCGACCCGCTCAGGAGCGTTTCTCGATCCGCTCGCCGACAAGTGCATCGTCCTCGGGGTGCTCGCCGCGCTGGCGGCAATCGGAGAGGTGAGCTGGTTACCGGTGATCCTGATCGCGGCCCGTGAGGTCTCCATGAGCGTGTTTCGAGGTTATGCCGCGCGTCGCGGAGTCTCGGTCCCTGCCAGGAAGACGGCAAAGGTGAAGACTCTGCTTCAGGACATGGTCATCGGCCTGGCTTTCCTGCCGCCGGTCGGTCTGCATCACGCGAAGTTGGTCGGTTGGGCCCTCTGGTTCGTCGTCGCGGTGACGCTGTGGACCGGGTTCGAGTACCTACGGGACTCGCGCAAGCTACTTGGCGGCGCTGAGGCGCCGGCGCGTGACAATGTCGGCCGTCCCGTCGCCTGACATCAGACGAAGTTGGAGAACAGACCATGCGAGCCGAGGTGGTTGCAGTCGGAACAGAGCTTGTCCTAGGTCAGGTTGTCGACACGAACTCCGCCTGGATCGGCGAGCAGCTCGCCATGTCGGGGATCGACTGCAACTTCCAGACAAGGGTGGGCGACAACATTGACCGGATCGCTTCGGCGCTGCGCCTGGCGCTCGGGCGGAACGAGGCCGTGATCGTCTGTGGTGGCCTCGGGCCGACCCAGGACGATGTCACTCGAGAGGCGATCGCGTCGGTTATGAACGTGCCCCTTTGCCGGGACGCCACTGTGCTGCAGATCGTCCGGGAGCGCTTTGTGCCCCGTGGCCCGACCCGGACGATGCCAGCCAACAATGAACGACAAGCTGACGTGCCCGAAGGAGCCACGGTGATCCCCCAGACGATGGGTACGGCTCCCGGCCTCATCTGCCCCGTCGGGGACAAGGTGATGTACGCGCTTCCTGGCGTGCCCTACGAGATGCAGGACATGATGCGACGCGCCGTTCTGCCCGACTTGGAGAGACGGTCCGGACAAGTGGCCGTCATCCGCAGCAGGACACTGAGGACGTGGGGCCTGAGCGAATCAGGGCTCGCCGAGCTTGTCGCCCCTCGTGTCGAGGCGCTCGAGGACGGGGGCCCGGGTGTGCCGACCATCGCTTTTCTGGCGAGCGGTGTCGAAGGGATAAAGCTGCGCCTGACCGTGAAGGCTGCTGACCGGGACAGCGCGGACAAGGCGCTCGACGCGGAGGAAGCGGAGCTGCGCATCCTTGTCGGTGACTCGGTGTTCGGCGTTGACGACGAGACGATGGAACATGTTGTGGGCGGGCTCCTCCTCGAGCGTGGCTGGACCCTCGGGATTGCCGAATCCCTTACTGGGGGGCTCCTCGCGGCCCGGGTTGTGGGCGTCCCCGGCGCGAGCGAGTGGTTCCGGGGCGCGGTCGTCGCCTATGACGCCGCTGTGAAACAATCCGTGCTCGGCGTGCCGGAAGGTCCAGTGGTCACCCGGGACGCGGCTGTGGCCATGGCTGAAGGAGCGCGGCGGGTCCTTCATGCCGACGTTGGGCTGGCCACGACGGGTGTCGCCGGGCCAACCGAGCAAGAAGGCCGGCGGGTCGGCACCGTTGTCGTGGGCCTCGCGTTGCCCGGGTCGGTTTCTGAAGCTGTCGAGTTTCGCTTGCCGGGCGAGCGCGAGCGCGTCCGGCAGTTGGCGACGATATCGGCCTTCAACCTCCTGAGGCGCCGTCTGTCCGCAGCTGACGGCGAGGCTCAGGGGCCGTAGGTTTGTAAGGCTTTGCCTACCAGTGCGTGGCGGCCCGCTGTCGGCAGTTAGGTCCACCAACGAACATATGTTTGGAACTACAGTGATGTCATGACCTCGCAGCAGGGATCGTTGTCGGGAGTGACATACCCAGTTCGTAAGTTGCGATCCGCCGGCGTAACGCCGGTGAGTGGGGATGAGCCAACACAGAGAGGTCCAGTCCCAGAAGTGAACCGTCGACAGGCAGCGCGAGAGGAGAGAGACCCGACGATGGAGCGTGACAAGGCACTCGAGGCGGCACTCAGCCAGATCGAGAAACAGTTCGGGAAGGGCTCAGTCATGCGCATGGGTGAGCACACCGGCATGGGGATCGAAGTGATCTCGACTGGCGCGATGGCCCTGGACCTCGCACTCGGAATCGGTGGGCTCCCGAGAGGGCGGATAATAGAGCTGTTCGGGCCCGAGTCCTCCGGTAAGTCGACCCTGGCACTGCACGTGGTGGCTGAAGCCCAGCGCAACGGGGGAATCTGTGCGTACATCGATGCAGAGCACGCGCTCGACCCGGTGTACGCGAAAGCCATTGGTGTCGACATCGACGAGTTGTTGATCTCCCAGCCCGACACCGGCGAGCAAGCACTCGAGATCGCCGACATGCTGATCCGTTCTGGAGCGATGGACGTCATCGTCGTCGACTCGGTGGCGGCGCTCACGCCACGTGCCGAGCTTGAAGGTGACATGGGCGACACCCATGTCGGCCTGCAGGCCCGCCTGATGTCCCAGGCGCTGCGCAAGCTCACGGGCACCCTCAGCAAGTCGTCGACGATCGCTTTGTTCATCAACCAGCTGAGAGAGAAGATCGGCGTTGTCTACGGATCACCGGAAGTCACACCCGGAGGGCGTGCTCTCAAGTTCTACGCCTCCGTGCGGCTTGATATTCGCCGCTTGGAGTCCATCAAGGACGGGACTGAGGTCATAGGCAACCGAACGCGGGTCAAGGTCGTGAAGAACAAGTGCGCTCCGCCGTTCCGCATGGCCGAGTTCGACATCGTCTACGGAAAGGGCATCAGCCGAGAAGGCTCTGTGCTCGACGTAGCTGTCGATCTCGGGATCGCGAAAAAGTCAGGTGCCTGGTACACCTACGAGGGCGAGCAGCTTGGGCAGGGTCGTGAGAATGCCAAGCAATTCCTACGGGAGAGTCCCGAGCTCATGGTCGAGCTCCATCAGCGGATCCGCAGCTTGGTGGCAGAAAAGGCGGCCCTCGCAGTGGAGACGCCGATCGGAGCCGGAGGCCTGATCGATGACGACGAGCCGATTTCGCTCGATTAAGCATTGCAGCCGGGCCAAGCGGCCAGGTGTGCGCCGCCCCGGTGACGGCCGATAGGGGATGAGGAACTAGAGAGCGTCAGACGGCTTCGTGCCACTCTTGCTGTCAGCGAGGCCGAGTCTTTCAGCCGCGTCCCAGAGCTCGTCGCGCGCCTGGGGAGCCGCGGCCTCCTCGATGAGAAGGCGTGCCTGATCGTGCTGACTGCGCCCGAAGACGTGGGCACAGCCCTGATCAGTGACGACGACCGAATGTTGGAACGACGTTGCCGGCATCTCCAAAAGCGGGACGACCGTAGAGGTCTTCGACTTGTCGTGCCAGGACGGCAAACCGATGACTGCCTGGCCACCGGCGGAGTGCAGGGCCCCGACTATGAAGTCTGTCTGACCACCGAAGCCGGAGAAGATGCGGCCGCCCACGTAGCTAGCGTTCGCCTGAGCGAATAGGTCGATCTGCACAGCGGCGTTGATGGAGATCATCATCGGGTTGATCGCGATCATCGCAGGGTCATTGGTCGTCTCGGTACGGAACATCCGCAGCCTCGGATTGGCGTCAGCCCATTCGTAGAGCTCTTCTGACCCGCCGATGAAGGAAGTGACGATCTGGTGCTCTTGGTCAAGCGCCCCTGCCCGCTCGAGGGCGAGGACACCGTCGCTGATCATCTCCGACCAGATCCGCAGGCCACGTCGGTGAACCAGTCGGCCGAGAGTCGCGTCGGGGATAGCGCCTATGCCGAGCTGCAAGGTCGCACCATCTGGCACGAGTTGAGCTATGTATTCGCCGATCTGTTCCTTGCGGCCATCGGAAGAGTGGCCCTCGGTGGTGTCGAGTGCCTGTTCCACCTCAATGGCGACGTCGACCATGTCAGTCGGGATCTCGCCCTCGCCAAAGGTGTAGGGCATCCGAGGGTTGATCTGGGCGACGACGAGCGCCCCCCGTGCGCGCGCTACCTCCAAAGCCGCGGGCAGAACATTGACTTCGATGCCAAGGGACACCTTGCCGTCTCTCGGCACCGAGGTGTGAATGATGACCACGTCGGGCTGACGGGAGATCGCGAAGAGTCGTGGCACGAGGGATAGCCGCATGGGTATGTAGTCGAGGGCGGAAGAACGGCGCATCCCAGCTCCGACAAACGGCGTCTCGAAACGCACAGCGGGACGGTCTGAGATGGGGTGACGGCAGCCCAACATGAATACGCGGTACCTCTCGAGGTTCGCGTCGAGTATCTCGAGTGCTCTCTTGGGCGAGGCCCAGTTGCCGGTCACGACAACTCGCGGCAACCTCTCAGACAACGAACCGAGCCGGTTGCCGAGCTCTTGCTCTGAAATTATGCGCATGCGGCCGACCATAGCAGTGGAGGGCCGCAAACGTTTAGTTGGGAATTGACGTGTGCTTGAACTCGTTCAATTCGACATGATTCTCGAGAAGATCAAGGATTCGCTCGATCGTGGCGGTCGCAAGTCCCGCGTCATTGCCCGGCCTTGTCATGATCCGGACGAAGGCCGCCTGATCGCGTGCGACAAAGGTCGGCACTCCAAAGACGTCGTTGTCGGCGACTGCCGCTTCGTGAGACTTGCGGTAGACGTCTAGCGGCCATCCGCTCTTGATCTCCTCGAAGACGCGGCGGGCCTCCAGACCCTCTTGTTCCAGCACCGAGGCCAGTGCCGCCGGGTCGCGCAGGTCGCCACCGTGGTCGTGGCGCAGGGCGAACAGCGCAATGTGCGTCCGGAGGAACTTGTCGGGGAAGTGGTCCCGCACGACTATGCCGACTTGGCCGGCGAGAAGGTCGGCGGCTTTGCCCGGATCCTCCCAAACGGGCTGGTCGCCCTCTGCGATGTGAGCCTGGTTGAGCGAGAAAGGCTGGAACGTGACCTCGAAGGGCGCGCCCGCCTCGAGGGCACCGACGAGGTGCTCGTGGGCGTTGCGGGCAAAGGGGCACCGATAGTCCCAGTTGACTGAGAAGGGGGGAGTAGTCATGTAAGCGTGAACCCCTGGACGCAGTCCAGGATTCCCCGAGAGTCGATCCTCCTCGGGATCGCGAGGCGGTACCGCTACCATGCCTGCAGTGCCACCGGTTCACCTGGTGCAGCCGGCCGACGTGCCGGCCGTCGCCGCAGCGCTCGTTCGGGCCTTCCACGACGACCCGATGCTGGAGTACATGTTCCCCGATCCGCGCACTCGAGAACGGGCAATGCTGCGTTTCTTCAAGCTCCAGCTTCGCCAGACGTACTTGAAGCGCGGCCTTGCCTACACGACTGACGACTGCCACTCGACAGCGTTGTGGATGCCCCCTCGATCTGGCCCTCCTCCTGCGCGCGACGTGATTGCACAGCTGCCGATGCTCTTGATCCTGGGGAGGTGGGCGGGAGCGGCCCTCCGGCTCGTCCAGGTCGTCGAATCGCATCATCCAAAGACCCCCCACTACTACCTTGGCGGGCTCGGCACCGATCCCCAGTGGCAACGAAGGGGCCTCGGGTCTGCTGTGATGGCTCCGGTGCTCGAGACCTGCGATCGCGAAGGCCTAGCTGCCTATCTCGAGTCCTCGAAAGAGGCAAATGTCGGTTTCTACCGACACCACGGATTCGAGGTCACGGAAACGATCTGCGTGCCGGACAGTTCCGTGCAACTGTGGCTCATGTGGAGGGAGCCGCTCAAGCCGGCTTCATAGCAACGACATTCTGTCGGCGCGTCTCGGTGATGCGAGGACGGGGCGAGTCAGGCGGCACCGGTGTGACACCTTCAGGGAGCCTGGAGGGGTCGAAGATGATCTCGGTCAAAAGGTCGAGCACGGCCCGGGTGGGCGCCGAAGGCAGGCCGGTCGCCCGCTGGACGACGCCGATTAGCCGTCGCGGGATCTCGGAGATCCTGACGAGGACGAAGCTGTCCCGGAGGTAGCTGGGCACGGCGGTTGCCGGCAGGATGGACGGTCCCCACCCTTCGAAGGTGAGCGAGGCGATCAGGCGAGTTCCGTCGATCTCGGCCCGGGCCAGCAGTGTCGTTCCCGTCGCGTTGAGGGCGGCGTCGAGATCGGCACGAAAAGCAGTTCCAGGCACCGGCAGCAACAAGGGGATCCCCTTGAGGGCGCTGAGGCTGATCTCGGGCGAACTCGCGAGCGGGTGCTCACTGGGCACGACAAGGACCAGGTCCTCTTGGAACAGTGGGGTCAACGCGAGGTCCAGACCTTTCGCCGGAAGGTTCAAGACGGCGAGGTCCACCTCTCCCGTTGCGAGCTGGGAGTCGAGCCTCGTTGTGGTCAGCTCCACGAAGACCAGGTGAAGGTGGGGGAATCTCTGAGGAGCCGTTCGAAGCAATTGGGGAACGAGCCAGCGTGCGGTCGTACCGATCATCCCTATCCGGACGGTTCCCGCGACCTCGTGGGTGAGAGCTATCACGTCGGAAAGCAGTGCTTCGAGTTCCACCTGGACTCGCCTCGAGCGGGCGACCACGAGAGCGCCGGCCTCGGTCAGCTGGCCGGTGGAACGATCGACCAGCTCGCATCCGAGCTCGCGCTCGAGCTTCTTCACATGCGCAGAGATGTTCGACTGGACCGTTTGCAGAGCGTCGGCTGCTGCGGAGAACGTGCCGTGATCTGCTATCCCCACGAGCGCACTCAACTGGCGCAGTTCCATCACAATCGACGATATCAGCTATCGGTAAGAACTGTTTGACCGATGCTGTGAAATCGTGCACTATGTACGTAGACCTCAGTAGCGGAATCCCCCCTCCAGCAACTGAAGAGTCTTGAGAAGGGGCCGGTATCCCCCCCACCGGCCCTTTCTCCGCGTCTGGAGACTGGTTTGCCCCTGTCACATTAGGCGGTCACCTTACGCGCCCCAGGAATCTTCCTGCTGCTAGGAATCGCCAGGTGGTTGCGTCGGTGCTGGCCCGTTTGCGGGACAGGAGAATCGGAGTTGTCCGATTGTACGTACAACTCTGATAGGATGTGCATCGTGACCATGGTCGAGTTGTCGTCGGTGCTGTTCGGGGTCTCGGTCCTCGCTGGGGCTCTGGGCTCATTGTTGGGTCTGGGCGGTGGGTTCGTGATCGTGCCAGTGCTCACCCTGGTCTTCCACCTTGACATCCGCCTCGCGATTGGGACTTCGATCGTGGCCGTGGTAGCCACGTCGTCAGCCGGAGCCGCGAGGAACGTCACCGAGAGCATCACCAACCTGCGGGTCGCCACGTTCCTCGCACTCGCGACGACCGTCGGGGCACTGACGGGTGCCGAGCTGGCCGGAGTCTTCGATGCGCGCTTCCTTTTCGCCCTTTTCGGGACCGTCCTCGCAGTCTCGGGAGTGCAGATGCTGCGCAAGCGCCCGGCTCAAGTCGTGGGTGAGGCGGTCCCTGACAAAGACCTGGTGCTCATGGCTGCCGGCCGGGAGGGCCGAGCGGGTGGAGGCGGTCGCCTGGCCGACCGGCTGGCGCTTCACTCGGCCTACGACGACGAGGCGGAGGGCTTGCGCGTGCCCTACGTCGTAGCGAACACGGGCTTGGGGCTCGGGCTCATGTACCTTGCCGGGATTCTGAGTGGCCTGCTCGGGATCGGCTCGGGGGTGCTGAAGGTACCGGCGATGGACCTGGCCATGCACATACCGATGAAGGTGTCGACCGCGACCAGCAACCTGTTGATCGGCCTGACAGCTGCGGCGAGCGCAGTGGTCTACTTCGCCCGGGGCGACATCGATCCGCTCATCGCCGGGCCGGTCGCGATCGGGATCCTGATCGGGGCGACTCAGGGGTCCAGGTGGCTCTCGAGCATCCGCGCGGATCGTCTCCGCGTGCTGTTCGTGACCGTGCTGGGCCTTGTCGCCGTAGAGATGATCTGGAAGGGCATCGGCTGATGGCGTCTCCGGTGATCGGCTACGGGGCCCGCACGCCGCCGTCCCCGCGCGGCGTACGGGCGGCGGTGGGCAGGGTGTTGCGCGTCGGCGTCGTTGTGAGTGCGGCGCTGTTGTTGACGGGCTACGTCGTGGGCCTCGTAGCCGAGCCAGGCGCCTTCGCCTCGCACGCTGTGGAGCAGGCCCATCTCGCGGGCAGGGCGAAGTTCCCGCACTCGCTCGTGGGGGTGTGGGACGGTATCGGGCATGGCAGTGGTGAGGCGATTATCGTCGCCGGGGTCCTGATGTTGATATTGACTCCTGTCGCTGGCCTGGTCACGAGCGCCGTGGCGTTCTCGCGGCGACGAGACTGGCTGTTCGCGGCGATCTCGGTGGCCGTGCTCTCGGTCATCTTTGGCTCGTTCGTGGCGGGCTGGTTGTCGGCGTGACCGCGGAGTCGGCGGCGACGTCGCGCAGCACGGGCGGCCGCGGTTCTATGACCTCACTCGACGCGAGTGACCCGATGCCGCTGTGGGCACAGCTCGCTTCCGAGTTGCGTCGCCGTCTTGGTGCAGGCGAGTTCGACGAGCGCTTCCCGACAGAGGCGGATCTGGTGGCGGTCTTCGGTGTGAGCCGTGCCACGGTCCGCGAAGCCATCCGCCGTCTGCGTGAGGAAGGATTGCTCGACGCCAGGCGGGGTAGTGGGACCTTTGTCGTGCGTCGCCAGTTGGATGCGCCGATCCTCGGCAGCGCGGGACTCGCGCAGACGATCACCGCCGCGGGCCTCGCCGAGGCGAGCAAGGTGTTGCGCATGGAGGAAGGACCCGCAGGCGAGACAGCCGCCAGGGCTCTCGGGATCGAGGCCCACCAAGTTGTCCAGTGGGTCGAGCGACTCCGCTATGCAGACGGTGAGCCGCTAGCGCTGGACCGCTCAGCACTGGCGATCGATGCGACGCAAAGGCGGGCCCTCGCCGGTGGCGATCTGAGCCAAGGATCGCTCTACGGGGCGCTCGAGACCCTGTGCGGCATTCGGATCACCGGCGGAAGCGAGCGGCTGCGCGCCGTGACGTGCGACCGGGAGGAGCGGCTGCTGTTGCGGCCCCGACACCGCGAAGGCGTCTTCGAGGTCGAGCGCATCGCCTATGCCGCCGATCGCGCGATCGAGTGGCGCCGCAGCCTGGTCCGCGGCGGGGGGTACGTTCTGAGCGCGACCTGGGGCACGATGCTTTCTTCGACGCGGCGCTGAGTCGACCTCAACGGCCGCTCAATGGGCTCTCAGGAGCTCGGCCAGCTCGTGGAGGGGTCGCCTGCCGCCCATCCCGAGGGCACCTGGGACTCGGTTGCAAAGATGCTGGCCGTGCAGTGTGCGGCGGTCGTCGGCCCGAACCAGAAGTCGTAGGTGCCCGGCGCGCTCTGTCCGAGAACGGCGAACGGAGCACCAGCCGCGAGAACGAAAGTGCCCAGGCAATGCCGGTCGGCGGGGTTGAAGGCCGTGTAAAGGGAAACACCGTTGGCACTCGCGACGCTGACCACCCCTGGCGAGCTCGGCGGCCCGGTCGTCGTGAGGCCACCGCTCGATCCAGGAATGCCGGCCTGGGCAATGCCGCCTTCCACGGCGGACTGCAGGTTTGTCTCGAGGACGACGTCTGTCGCCGACAGTGCCGAGAGCGGGGCGAGGAACGCGTTGCCGAGCGAGGTGCTAGCCCCGCAGGCGGAAAGGCCGCCCGCCAACCCACCGAGCAAAAGGACCACCAAGCCAGAGCGGGCGACCGGGAGTACTCGGGCCACCACTGGTGCTCGCGCGGGCGACACGGGATCAGTCGTCCCGGGTCCAGGGCTGGCGCTTACGCAGCTCGCTCGGCGATCGCTGGTCCTTGCGTGCGGAGTCAGGCAACGCCCATTCGCGGCGCCAGGCAGAGGCCACGGGACCGCGGAACGGTGGGGTCGTCCCGGCTGCGGCACGACGACGTGCCGACCACCAGTCCGACTCGGCCTCATCGGCGAGGGCAGCGACGGCTTGCTCTATGCGAGCGGCGAACTTGCGGGCGTCCTCGTGTTCGAGAGCGACGAGAGCGTCACCGAGACGGATCTCGGTGGACCCTGGCCGAAATCGTGAGCTGCTTTTGGCGAGCACTGCCCGCGTGCCCCGGATGTGCACCGGAATGACCGGGACGCCGCAGCGCTTGGCCAGGTAGGAGGCGCCTCCCTTGAACTCGCGACCCCAACCATCTGCCGTTCGGCCGCCTTCGGGGAAGATGATGAGGCTCCAGCCATCATTGATGAGGCTTGCAGCTAGATCCGCGGAGCGCCGATTCACCTTGGAGCGCTCCATGGGGATGGCTCCGAGGCCGAAGGACCAGAAGGCGGCCTTCCAGTGGCGGTCGAAGAAGTAGTCAGCGGCTGCGGCGACGATCGTGTGGTGCCGGAGCCCGACCGGAAGGCTCGAGAGCAGAAGGCCGGTGTCGAGGTGGCTCGCGTGGTTTGCCGCCAGGATCATCGGACCCTCGATGGGATCGAGGTGCTCGAGCCCGATCACTCGGGGCGACAGCACCACGCGGGCGATCGGCCGCGCGATGTCGTCGAGGACCACGGCCCGCGCGAGGCGGACAGGGTATCGCCGGGCCCAGGCGGTGTCGTAGTCGGTCCCGAGCCTGCGTTTGGGCAAGGGCGCGGCGAGCCCTACGGGCCTCGTCGGCTTCTCGGCCACGAAACGCAAGCCGTCTCGGCCGAGTGACGCCGTCCCACGGACGTGACGTGTCATGTCACATCCGCGAACAGCAAGCTGGGCACATGCAGGTGGGTGATCGTCGGATCCCTGCCGACGACGTCCTCTGCCAGCTCGAGGGCATCAGCAAAGGTGGACGCGGGCGAGAAGCCCATCCGGCGGACCGCCGCCCGATCGCCCCCTACGACGATCACGCGACCAAGATGGGAAAGGGCGTGGGCGCACCAGTACCACATGTAGAGCGGGTGGACACCGTGGTATGCGTAGCTCGTTCGGTACAGGTGCACATACCAGGGATCGGTGGCGTAGGACTCCTCGTACTTGGCCTCGATCTCGAACATGTCGGTGGTCTCGGCCAGCACCTGCTCGAAGAAGTCGATGTAGCTCGGGTGGTGGACCGGGTTGAAGTCCCACTGGGTCGGGTGCGAGATGATCAAGACCCCGCCCTCGCGAACGAGGGGCTTGCCACGATAGAGGTTGAAGAAGTAGCCGAGCCCCAGGCAGGCGACGAGGATCGGGTTCATCGTCGAATTGACGTTGTAAGGACCGATGTAGGGCAACCCCATTGTGAGCACGTCGGTCTGCCCCGAGACCTCGACGAGCTGTTGGCGGTAGATGTTGGCGAGCGTGACCTCGTGGACGGCCTCGACAGCGCCCGCCTGGACCGAGGTCATCTCGTGCGGCGCACGCACGGAGTGGAAGATCTTGCGGCTGATGCCGACGGGCGTGCGATCGAGAGCGCTGGAAGTCGCGAGAAAGCTGGCCCGGTCGCGTAGCGACCATTCCCATTCCCGCTTCTGCAGGAAAGCGAGCTGGTCAGGGAAGGTGTTGGTGTTGAGCGTCGTCTCGATCTGGAAGATCTTCACGCCCGATTCGGCTATCAGCCTGCCCATGCGCCAGTTCGAGTGGTGCAGCTCGGAGTGGTGTATGTCCATGAACGAGCGGCTGTTCAGCATGGAACGCACATTGTGGTGGTGTTTCAGGCTCCGGTAGGAGGCGAGGCCTGTCGCAACCGACTTGTGGCCACCGTCCATCGGGACGAGGTTGATGTTGACATATACGAGCAGATCACTCTCGGCCGCCCGCCGGTTGATCTCGACATCTTCTCCCTGGTCGGTGAGCCCGAGGTGGACCAGGTTCGACGGATCCTCAGCGTCATGCTGCAACAACAGCCCGTGTGGTGCAAAAGCCTCGAAAACGCGGTCGCCGAGCGCGTGGCGGAGCTCCGGATCGGTCATGCGGCGGTGCAGGGCGAGGGCCGCTATCAGTACCACGTCGTCCACGCCGGCTTCCGCGGCGAGATCGAGAACGGCTTCGATGACGCGCTGGCGTGAATCGGGGGGCCGCATTGGTGGCAAGGGGAGGGAGATATCGTCGAACGCGATCGTGAGCCGCATGCCAGGGAACAAAAGCGTGCGAAGCGGCTGGGAATCACCGAGCGGGTTCTCGAGGGCGTGTCGGATGGCCTGGTCCGGGTCGGGGAGCGGATCGAGCGCTTCGGGCCCGTAGACGACCCTGGTCCCGACGGGAAGCTTTTCGAGCCGGAATCCTTCACCGTGCCAAATCAACGTCGCCGGAGTCGATCGGTCGACCTCGAGGACGAAGCCGGGCCTAGGACTCACATTGCCTCCTTGGTCGTGGCGACCGCTTGCGGCCCTTTGCCTTGCGAGTACGGCGCGTTCGGGCCTGATGCGGCTTTGCGCATGTCGAACACGATCTTCACCGCCCCGCGACGGCCAGCTCCGGCGGCGTGCGCGACAGCGTCCTCGTAGCGTTCGAGGGGGTAGCGCGCGGAGACGAGGCGCTCGAGGCGCGCCTCCCGCACGAGCTCCAAGGCGAGCTGGAAGGTCGACCGTGGCCCCTCAGGTCGGTCCTCACTCCCGTAAGCGTAGGCGCCGCGCAGCTCTATCTCGCGTTGCCACAGCGGTGCGAGGTCCACTTTCACAACGCCGGGCATGCCGACGAGCACGATCCGCCCTCCAGGGCGCACGACCTCGAGGCATTGTTCCAAGGATTCGGACGTGCCCACACAGTCGACAATGAGGTCGACGCCGCCGGTGAGACGCTCGATCCCGCCGTTAGGGGAATCGAGGGCGAGCGATCCGGACAACCGGCGGGCGGCTCGTTTGTGCTCGCTTGGTCTCACGACCTGGTCGGCACCGAGGTCGCGGGCGAGCTCTCGCTGATTGGGATGTTTGGCGACAGCAACGAGGGCGCCCGGTAGGCACAGGACCCTCATCGCCGCGACCACGCACAGCCCGAGGGTTCCGGCGCCGAGCACCATTACCCGTTCTCCGCCGGTTATGTCGGAGGAGAAAGCCGCGTGAACAGCGCAAGCAGCGGGCTCGACCATGACAGCAGCCTCGTCGGAGAAGTCGTCGGGAACCGCGTGCAGCTGGCTCTCGTGGGCAACGAGGCCTGTGGACCACCCTCCGCCGGTGTCGCGGCAGTAGCCGGTCTGGAGCCCTGGACGCAGATGGCCGAAGGCGATCCGGTCGCACGAGCCCTTTCGACCGTCCGAGCAGGCATGGCACGGAGGTTTGATGCCACGGGCCTCGCAACCGAGCACTGGTTCGATCACCGCTCGACGACCGTCGAGGGCGCCCCCTTCCACGTCGCCGACGACCTCGTGACCCGGGATGAAGGGGAAGCTGACGATGTCGTCGAAGTAACGCGAGCTGCGGCCGTCCAAGGTGGCGAGATCGGAGCCGCAGATCCCAGCGAGCCGCGGCCGGACTCGCACCCAGCCTGGACCGGGCATCTCGATCTGCTCGATCTCGACGAGCTCGAGGGGGCCGACACGGACACCTTTCCCGGAGCCGACGAGGGCCGACGCGACCCGGGAGGCGGCAAAGCGCGGCACGTTCCGCTCGAACTGGAGTGCCTTCATCGGCTGGCGCCTCTGGCGGAGGGGGTGACCCAGCTCGCAGGAGTGGTCTGCACACCCGGGCGGCGCGTGGCGATCGCGAGCAGGCGCCGGGGGCCACCGTCTGCTCGATCCCAGTTCTCGATGAACCAGCCCCGGCGACGCGCGATGGCTGCGAGCTTCGCCTCGGGGTTCACGACAACGGGAAAGCCAGCGGCTTCGAGCATGGGCAGGTCGCTCGTCGAGTCCGCGTAGGCCACGGTCTCGCCCAGGCTCAGGCCTTGGGATCTTGCGAACTCGTCGAGCAGGATGGCTCGTGCCTCACCGGTCGGCGGCGCTTGCGTGAGCTCACCGGTGAACTTGCCGTCGCGTTCGGCCATGGACGCGCACACGATCTCGTCGAACAGCGGCCGCAGGGGTTCGACGACGAAGTCGAGGGCTCCGGTGATCAGCAACGTACGGTGTCCGAGGGCACGGTGTCGGCGCACCCGGGCGATCGCATCGGGGAAAGCCCGCAGGCCGAGCAGGTCGCTGTAGAGCTCGTAGCTGTCGAGGCGGAGCTGATCAACGGGGGCGTCCTCGTAACGGCGGTAGAAGGCGCGCAGGAAGTCGCTCCGGTCGCGGCGGTCGAGCCTCAGCAACCTCGGTCCTTCCGCGAGCAGGCCTGCGACGAGTCGCGCGCGGTCGAAGCGCTCGAGGTGTCGGGTCGCCAACCAGGCATAGCTCTCGACCACGTTCGAGGCGATGAGCGTGTTCTCGAGATCGAACGCCGCGCAGCGGGGTTGCTCGGAGAGGACCGCCTTCCTTGTGCGCTCCTCACGGCTGCCAAGCGTTCGTTTGGCATTGGGCGAGGTGCGGACCCTGGCGTGCTCGACCACCGAGGGCAGGTGGACGTCTTCGATGTAGCGCGGCCACGAGATCACCGCCGGGTCGAAGCAAAACTCTTGGCGGTCAGCGACGTCAAGGCTCTCGAACAGTTGCAGGGTCCGGTCGATGCGAAAGCGCGCCTCGGTCTCGCTGTAGGAACCGTAAAGCTCGACATAACCGAGAGCCCGTTCGGCTTCGCCTCGACGCTCCTCGATACGTGCCGCACCTTCCGCTCGCTCACCACGCAGGGGCAGGGAGTTGACGAGGCGCTCGGCGGCACCCAGAGCTTGAGTCGCCCGGCGCAGCTGCCCCTGCACGCGGCCGCGGCCGGGGAAGGACCACTTGGGCACGAGGATCGGCTGGCCTCGGCTGTCGTAGAGGGGTCGTTCGGTGAACCAGTGTTCCACGAGGTCGACCAACTGGCCGTAGTGCAGGGGGTTCCGTGCGCCCGAGGCGATCTGGTAGACCGTCGGCCCGCTCGGATCCGGGCCCTTGGCAGCGACTGCGATGAGAGCCGCGACGACTAGATCCACGGGTATGACGTCCACAATGCCTTCGGGGACTCCCGGGAACTGTCTGAGCAGGCCCTTCGCGTAGGAGATGATGACAGGCTCCGCCATGCGGAACCCGCGGATCCATCCCGGCCGGGGCTGGGAGAGTGACGACTCGACGATCGACGGTCGCAAGAAGGTCACCGGCAGTTGGCCGCGCATGTCGAGCAAGGCCGTCTCGCCGAGCGACTTCGTGAAGGCGTAGGCGTCAGGCCAGCCCAAGGCTCGGGAACGGCCGCGACCGAGGGCAACCATGCGGTCACGGACCCAGTCAGTTCTCAGCTGTTCGGTCTTCTCGGCCAGTAGGGCCGTACCGGCCGCCCCGAGCTCGGACCGTGCCGCGCGGTGAAACGCCGCCAGGCGCTCGGGGCTCCGGCTCGTCGCGTCCTCGTCGGCTCGGGCGCGCCGCGCAGCTTGCACCTCGGCCCGCCAGTCGATCTTCGAGACGAATTTGGAGGAGGTGATGAGCTCCTCGGAAGCGTCGCCCTTGTGGCCGCTGTTCACATACGCCGTGGACACCGCTACAAGGTGGGGGAGGGTCTCGCCAAGGTTGTCCTTGGCGGCGTGTTCATGAGCGATCTGGTTCAGGGTTTCGGCTACACGCGTGGGGCCGAGAAGGTTCACCTCGACCGCTCCGTCCAGGGGCGCGTCGAAGGTCACAGCCGCGGCCGCGTGGATGACGATGTCACATGAGCCCAACAGGGCCTTCCCCGCCTCGTCGAGCGCCAGGCCATCTCGTCCCACGTCGCCAGCGATGGTGTGGAGGCGTCCGGCGACCACGTCGTCGAAGCGCTCTCCGAGCTCACCGCGCAGGCGCTCGAAACAGTCGTTGCGCAATATCTCCCGTCGCGTGCGTTCGGCCGGTGTCTGGTATTGGCCGGGCCGGACGACGACAACTACCTCGCACTCGGGCACGCTACGAAGCAACCGCTCGACAAGCGCAGTTCCGAGGAAGCCCGTCGCCCCGGTCACGGCGATTCGCCGTCCGGCGAGCTCGTCGCGGATCACAGGTGTGTTTCTATCACCCAGTGGTCCCAGAGCGAGCGCTTCAGCTGCGACAAATGGGGCGCCGGCATCGGCGCCAGGTTCCCAAGGCGGCTTGCAGCCCAGCCGTCAGTGCTTCGGGGTATCGGCCTTGGCGGGCGACGGTTTCTTTGTCACGGGCCGGCGCGGTGGCTTCGGAGGTGTATAGCGCTTGTTGGGCTTTGGCGCGGCCCGGCCTGCGATTGCCGTCTCGCTCCTACGGGACGCCCTGGATCTTGGTTGGGTAGCTGGCTTGCGTGCGGCGCCCTGACCCTGGTTTCGGGGGGATTTGAGCCCCTTGAAAACGAGCCACATCCCGAGTCCGACGTATGCGATGCCGAGAATCGAAAGTGACTTGATCTGCAACAACCAAAAGCCGACGAGCAGCGAAGCGAAGCCGAATAGCGCCCTCCGCTTGAAGAGCGTCCCGGCTAGAAGAAAGAAAAACAGAACGATGCCCTCGAGCAGGAAGACGTGTACAGCGCCCATGGTCTTGAGGTCGTTTGACTTGTTGCTATGGGTCAGGTAGGGGACGACGACGATCAGGGTCAAGGCGAGCTCGAAGACCGTCGCCGTGATCGCGATACGACCCTCGCGCTGGTCGAGGTAATTCACTGCCGCTCGGGCTCGATCCGACTCAGTCGTGAAAGAAGGGCCTGGTCTCGAGAACCGCTGGGCACCGAAGACGCTTCGGACCTTCTCGCTCCAGCCGGACGCGCCAACGTCACGGCCTTCGGTCTCGTCAAGCGTGGGCTCGTCGTGCTCCGGTTCGTCCTCGTCCGCCATCGAGTCCAGGGTAGCTGCCACTCAGGACCCCGGCATGAGGCACTCGCTCGCGATGAGAGGCCAGGTCTGAGAGCCCGACCTGTCCTTTGTGCAGGCTTGACGGGTACGATGTATGGGCCGCGTGCAGGTGGTGGCGGTCGACTGTTCACCACTTCAGTTGCTAGGCGGCAAGTAGGGCGCTTGGCTCAGGTGGTTAGAGCGCAGCCTTCACACGTCGTAAGCCCTTGGCGCAGTGCGCGAAAGCCCTTCTAGCAGGTCATTTGTGGTGTGCGTCTGAGCGAAATCGGCAAGGTTATGCGCTGTTGCGAGACTCCTGGTCTGCCGAACTTCAACCTACGAGCGCCAAGGGAAACCCATCGCACATGCAAGGGTCGTGGCTGCTTGGCAGGCGGCAGACGAGAGATCGCAGAAGCGCGTCGGAGTTGGCCGCTACTGCGACCCGGTGCCGAAGGGAGCACGTTGAAGAAGAGCCTTTGCCTTCTCAACGCGAAATCAGGCACGCGACGGCCTTAGGACACGCGCTCGTCGGGAAGCACTTCCCAAGACTCGGCTACGAACTCGAAGTATCCAGCACTGTCCAGAAACAACATGAAGTGACGCAACACCCACGGCCTTCGGGTACCCGGTGGCTGAGTTGATTGCAGCTCGTTTACCCAAGACGAGTCTTCGATTTCGACAATGGTGTCGTAAGCGCCCTCAATGTGCCAAGCAGTGCAGTGCGATTCGGCGAGCCACCTACCAGTGCGGACCTTGTGAAATCGCACGACGCTTTCAAAAAGGGCTCCTTCGCGATCGAATTCGAACCTCAAGACGGCCGAACCCCCGTCTGCCGTCAGTTGAACACCAGAAGTGATCGCCGTAGAGGGCGTTGTCAATGTTGCCAAGGACTTCGACGCCGGAGTGCCAGTCATCTTCCAGCAATCCAAACAATCGAGGTGCCACCGCTGCTGAGCCCGTTGCGCTAGCTGACCCGACAGGCGCGCCTCGGCTGCCGGGTCGTTGGTGACATTCTCGATGGACAAGCGGATTTTTGTTATCCCGGCCTCCTCAAGCGCCAAGGCGGACATGAGTGCACGGCGACGGTGAATCCGGTCTCATGACCGCGACGTCGTCGATAATGGTGAGGAAATCATCGCAAGCCAAACCAGTGCCCCCTTTGTCAGATGCGGGGTCATAAGGGGCGACGTTGTGAAACCTGCCTCTGCCTTGTTCTTGTAACCCGAACTCAGGCTGACGCATATAGGCGGCTTATCAATCACGGGTCGTTACCGCCAGTACTAAACTTAGGAGTGGTCACCAGAGAAAGGGGCATTTCCTGACACTTGTTCTTGCAATCCTCGGTTCCGGTCTCGTATTCCTAGGCTCCGCCGTGCTAATTGGGCGCGACGCGGAGCGGCACGGGCGGAACGGATGGATGTGGGGCGTGCTCTTCATTTTCTCACCACTTGTTTTCGGAATCGCCTATCTCCTGATACGCCGTACGACCAGTCGGCCGCCGTGTCCAGATTCGCCTCTAGGAGGGACCGATCGCACCAGCGTCTACCGAATGGCCAAGTGGTGGCCTGCCCAGATCACTGCCACGATTGCTCTCTTCTCTGCCATCGCAGGCTTCCTGGTGTGGACTAGCGCCACCGGCGCGGCTGGTCTCGGCTGGGTGTTCACCAGTGTGTGGCTGCTCGCGCTCGGATTTACTGGCTACGGATTCTTGTGGCGGCTCGTTTATCAGCTCGAGCTTCTCGATGACGTGATCCGCTGGAAGACTCCATGTCGCTCGGGTTCGGTGAGGTTAACCGACATCCGAGAGTTTCACCCCTGGCTGTGGGGCCGAAATGCAGAAGCCATCGACTTAATGGACGGTCGACGCCTCCTGGTATTGCTGCGAAAGGGCTTCACCTCCTTCGTCGCTGACGTAAAGCAAAAAGCACCCAATCTTCCTATACAGGTTGGTCGATACGCCGCGATCGTTGAATGGTGGCCAGGCACCGGCAGTGGATATAACCGCGAGGACTAACTAACTGATTGTCGGCATCTGCGTTGCTACGCGCTGGCCACAACATGGCCGATTAGATCTATTGCTTTTAGGGTGATTCACAACTACAGACCGACCTTCAGCCGAGCGATCAACTTGCCCTTTCCACTAGGTCCAGGTGGAAAGTCCAACGTTGCGGTGCCGTTGACCGCCTGATTGCCGATTCTCCCAGTAAAGGGAAATGTCGCGTCTAGACCGTGCTGGTTCTGCCAATTCCGCCAAGTTGCCCTGCCACTGAACGAGACCGAACCTAAGCGCCCCTCTAAGCGAAACGTAAAGGTGCGAACGTCCACGCAACCACTAAACGTATACCTATGTCCCTGGAACGTTCCAGTATAAGTAAAGCTAGTTCCAATGTCGCCAGGGCTATCCTTGGGACACAGGGACCTCTCAATACCTGCGTCGACGTGCTCGAACTTACCCACGAGAGACCGGCCCGCCAATTGCCCCGAGAACGTGGATTTGCCTCCACTTCGCATAACGACGGTTAGCCGAGCAGTCTGAGAGCCAGCAGAAAGCAACCCCACGCTCTGAGCGGCAGCCAGACTCACGGCCGCCACTACAAGAACTACTAGAAGGCTCCCTATTAACAGAAACCTGAAGCGGAGTTCACCATACGTTCCATCACTCATTCTCGAAGGCCCTTCTCTCACAGCAGTCGGACGCCCAGCGGCGAGTACGAATTCTAGCTAACAGTGCGCTCGTCCCTTCTTGCACGCCACGTTGCGCGCAGTCTTGAGCCACTTTGTAATTTGGACGGGCCAATAAGCTGGCACTAGTCCGTCCCAGATGCCTCGGGCAATGTTCGCAATAGGACTGAATGTGAAGCGGTACACTAGTCCGAAATTCGCCCCGTAAACTATCCCGAGATCAGCGCCAACGGATAGGCCGAGATCGACGCCGTATATCGGACGGACGGTCGAGCTGTTCCAGAAGTATGTTGCAGTAGCTCCGATGCCGGGAACTCCGGACAAGGTCAGATAATGAAAGAACCCAGCTAAATCAGTTAAGGCTGAGGCGTTGCTTATCTCATAATAGTAACTGGCGTCGCCTCCAAGCCCGATACCTCCTCCGACATGTGGGCTTCCAATAACACCGATGTCGTCGTTCGTCTGATCTACCGTGCGGGCGAGGCACATACCGGCGCCAAGGTCAGCGACAACAAGGTCGACACGCCCGGAAGCGCACGCTCCAAGCACGAAACGGCCGGTCGGGTCGACATCGTTCACTGGGTCTCCGGCGCCATATGCGTACGGATCCAGTGTCTGTTGCAGCTGTGGGTCCACGCTCAGGAACTGGCCTGTCTGCGGGTCGTAGTAGCGCCCGACTACGACGGGCTCTGAAGGGTCCCCACCATGTCGTCGCGGACAGCGGCGAGCAGGCCGGGAGACATGGTGAGGACCCGAAGCAGATGTATCGCGGCCTCTACGGCACGTCGTCCCACACAACATCACGTCCATCATGACTCGTCGGCGACGACAGCGACGTCTTGAGAGTGGCGATAGACGAGCGGGCGCTCGGCAGAGCCGTGCAAAGCTCCGAGGCCATGGCGACGTTGAGGCCCGCAGCCGGGTGGCAGGTGGCGTGCACGGTCCGGAGCCGCTCGATGCTCACGCGCGTGTAGCGCTGGGTCGTGTCCAGATTGGCGTGGCCGAGCATCTCGGCGACGTACCTGATGTCGGCCCCGCCTTCGAGCATGAGCGTGGCCACTGTGTGTCGAAGCAGGTGGCAGCTCCCGTGCTTGTCGATGCCGGCGGTGGCCAGGTACCTACGTACCTTGCGACACAGCCAGTCAGCGCAGAGCGGAGTGCCCGCCGAGGAAAGGAAGAGGTGATCGGGGAACCTGTCAGTCACAAAGCCAGCGCGGACGATCTCCACGTACAGGCGCAACCAGAACAGCGCCCTCTCCCCGATGGGGACGTAACGGTCCTTTCCTCCTTTTCCACAGCGCACGAACACCGTCCCTCTTTCGAAGTCGACGTCTCTCAGCCAAAGTGAGATGAGCTCGGCCCTACGAAGCCCACAGGAGTAGAAGACCTCCAGTACGGCGCGGTCTCGTAGTCCGAGGGGCTTGGAGATGTCGGGGGTGCTGAGCAGGACCGCCATCTCCTCGGCGCTCAGCGTGGCTTCCGGGAGTCGCCGATCGGGCCGGGGCATGAGCAGGTCGGCGGCCGGGTTCACCTCGATGCGGTGCTGGCGCCGCAACCAGGAGAACAACTGGG
>JBEKGS010000019.1:0-57430 GCA_050012675.1 Acidimicrobiales bacterium | reverse complement strand
GTCACGGATCTCGTAGCCGGATCTGGCTTGGCCTTCGAGCAGCGCGGCGAACACGAGCTGAAGGGCGTCCCCGGGCGCTGGCAGCTCTATGCCGTGACAAGTTGATCGGACGCGCACCGCGGCGCTCGCGGAGAGGGCGCCCTCCGAGCGTCACCGGCACGCGGACGGCTGCTCAGGATCGCTGCGTGAGTCCGCCTTGTGATCTCAGGGCAACGATCGATCACCCGCCAGCTGGCACATGACGTGAACGCCGCCCACGCCGGAGGGTTTGAATCAGGCTAACTCGATGTCTGAGCGAGCGGACACTCAAAACCCACTCTCACCAGGAAGAACATGTGTTTCTGACACACAGCGGAGGGAGTGGGATTCGAACCCACGAGGCTAATCACCCAACGGTTTTCAAGACCGTCGCATTCGTCCGCTCTGCCATCCCTCCGAACTGGGGCTTTCCTATCTGGCGCTAACCCCATCCCATAATCCATCCCCAACAAATGCTGATAGGTCTGGGCATGCCCAGGATACGCGAGCGCGACCTGGGCGTTTGGGAGGCGTGGCGATGTCCAGGCCGAGGACCCGCCGACTGCCTGGCAGGCGGCGCAGCGCGGCTAGCGCCGCAGCGTCCAGGCCGGTCCCCTGGCTGTCAGCTGCCGCGATATCACTACTGGTCAGCGCCGTTTCCTTGCTGCGGCGATGCCACCAGGACGCCCCGGTGTTGAGTGCGGTGCGAACTGCTCAAGCCCTGGGGTCTGGATGATGGCTGACCTTGTGCCAGGACGCCCACGCCCGGGCGAACGCCTCGGCGGTCTGGTCCTCGGCGAGTGTCATGTTGCCGGTGATGGCGGCCATCGCCCGCAGGCAGGGATCCCGGCTTGCCGCGAAGAACTCGGCGAACTCGGCGTTGTTTTGGCTTACACCCGCATTGACCCGCCAGCGACCGGAAACGCTCACCTTGACCCTGCTGGATTCCGCACGCGCTTGTGGTGGTTGGCCAACCCGACGTCACCAGCCCCTAGAGCGGAGACTGTCTTGACGACTCGGCCGGCGATCGTCAACTAGCCGTTCCCGGGCCGCACACGTGACCGGAGGGTCACCAACCAGGTGTCGGCCTCCGCTCTAGCGGCGGCCACCTGTTCGCGCCTCTCGGGCCCACGTTCTCCGAAGGCAGGATACGAGCCCAGGAACTTCACCGAGGCGAGATCTGTGTGCAACTGCTTCAAGCAGTCACCGACGACCTCGTCGTTCAGGTGGCCTTCGAGCTCGATGACGAAGCAGTAGTCGCCAAGGCCCAATCTTGTCGGGCGCGACTCGATCTTGGTGAGGTTGAGGTTTCTGGCAGCGAACTGCCCGAGAATGTGGTGAAGGTTGCCGGGACGGTCGGCCTGCTGAAAACAAACCAGGCTCGTGCGGTCGTGGCCGGTAGGCGGCGACAGCATTCCGCGCGCCACGAGCACGAAACGGGTCTGGTTGCCCATATGGTCCTCCACTCGGCGCTCGAGCGTCTCGAGGCCGTACAGACGCCCGGCTATCGCAGGGGCAATCGCCCCTGTCCCGTCCGGCTCAGCCTCACCGACGAGTCGTGCGGCTTCGGCGGTCGAGGTCGCGTGCACGAGTTCGGCACCGTTCAGGCGCTCGTGGAGGAACCGTCGGCACTGGGCTAGCGCGACAGGGATCGAGACTACGCGGCAGATGTCACAGAGGCGAGTGCCGGCCGGAGCAAGAAGGTCCAGGTGGATGTCGAGAACGTGCTCCATTTGAATGAAGAGATCTGAGTCGAACACGAGGTGGTCCAAGGTGGCGCTGACCGTGCCATCGATCGAATTCTCGATGGGGACGAAGGCAGCATCAACATCACGGCGGTCCGCGGCGTCCAGCGCGTCAGCAATCGTCGACATCGCGACTGGCTCGGCGTCGGCCAGAAACGGGATCGACAGGAGGGCCTCCTCGCTGAAGGTACCCTCGGGGCCGAGAAACGCGATCCGCTTCCAAGCCTGCACCGGTTTGTACATGAGGGCAGGATAGTAATACCCATGGACGAGATCGAACTCAGGCGACTGATCGACGACCTGCGATCGGGCGCGTGTTCACCAGACGACGCCGTCAGAAGGTTGAGGAGGCTGCCCTTCGCGGAACTCGGCTTTGCCAAGGTGGATCATCACCGAGCCCTTCGCCAGGGACTGCCTGAGGCCGTCTACGGGCCTGGCAAGACTCCAGCACAATGCGCAGCGATCGTCGCAGAGTTGCTCGCAACAGGCGGCAGTGCGCCGGTCCTGCTGACCCGGGCGGACAAGGCGCAGGTCACCGCTTCGCTCAAGGCTTCTCCAGGTGGCCGGCAAACGCCGTCAGAACCCGAAGTGGGCCGTTTGTCCACGGTCGTGTGGCGACACCAACCGGATCGACCCGGGAGGGTGCTCGTCTGCACGGCCGGGACGGCCGACCTGCCGGTAGCCGAGGAGTGCTCGGCGGTCCTTCGTGGCTTCGGCTTCCAACCTGTGCTGCTCGGCGATTGTGGTGTCGCCGGTGTGCACCGCCTCTTCGCGTCGATCGAGGAGGTGACTTCGGCGGACGTCGTCATCGTCGTGGCCGGAATGGAAGGGGCTTTGCCGAGTCTGGTGGCCGGCCTGACGCCGGCGCCTGTGATCGCCGTACCGACGAGCGTCGGCTACGGGGCCTCGCTCCAGGGTGTGACGGCATTGCTTGCCATGCACGCCTCCTGCGCAGCCGGTGTTACGGTCGTAGGGATCGACAACGGATTCGGTGCGGCGTGCGCGACAGCAAGGCTGCTCCGATGACCGGCGGAGACGACAGACGCGGCAAGGAGCTCCGCCGGATCGGACGGGCAAGCTCAGCAGAGGCGAACACCGGTGAGCGCGTCGCCTGGTTCCACTGCTTTTCGGGCATAGCTGGTGACATGGCCCTGGGCAGCCTCGTCGATGCCGGAGCCGACCCCGTAGAGCTCGGACACATGCTCGATCGGCTGCCGATCGATGGATGGTCACTCGGTTTCGAGCCCGTTCTGCGCAACGGCATTGCGGCCACTCGCGCAGTCGTCAAAGTCCGCGACGACGCTGTCGTGAGGACGTTCCCCCACGTGATGGGCATCTTGGAGGAAGCGCGGATGCCCGAACGCGTTCGCGAGCGCGCCGTCGCGGCATTCTCCCTTCTCGCGGCTGTCGAGGGTCGCCTGCACCGCCGCCCGCGCTCACAGGTGCACTTCCACGAGATCGGCGGGCACGACACGATCGTGGACATCGTCGGAACCGCCGCCGCCCTCGAACTGCTCGGGGTGAGCACAGTCTCCGCAAGCCCGGTGGCGACCGGGCTGGGAATGGTCCGCAGCGCTCATGGCCTGCTGCCCAATCCTGCGCCGGCAGTTGTCGAGCTCCTTGAAGGCATCCCCACCCAAGGCCGGGATGTCGCGGTCGAGCTGACGACGCCGACGGGTGCTGCCATGCTGGCCGCCTGGGGGTCGATGTTCGGGCCGATGCCCGCGATGACGATCGAGGCGACAGGCTTCGGAGCCGGGTCGCGGGAGCTGGACGACCTTCCGAACTGCACCCAGGTCGTGGTCGGCTTCCCAGCGGACTCTGCCCGAGCGTCGGCTCCTGGTGAGGGCCAGCAGCTCGTCCAGCTCGAGACGAATCTCGATGACGTGACCGGCGAGACGCTCGCACACACTGTCGCCGCGCTGCTCGACGACGGCGCGCTGGACGTCTGGGTCATACCGGTACTGATGAAAAAGGGCAGACCGGGCCACGTCTTGAACGTCCTTTGCGACCCCGTGCTTGTTGGTGATCTCCGCCATCGTCTCGCCAGCGAAACGGGCAGCCTCGGAGTGCGCGCCCACAGCGTCGAGCGCTGGGCGGCACCTCGCGAACTGGTCGAAGTTGAAGTAGACGGCTACCCCGTGCGCGTGAAGGTCAGCCCAGGCCGTGTCAAGGTGGAGCACGCCGACGCGGCCCGCGTCGCCGGCCAGACCGGACGGCCACTGAGGGAAGTCGCCGCCCGAGCGGAGGCCGCCTGGCACCAGCAAGCCGACGAGACCGAGCCGCCACCTCGTCGTGACCCTGGACCGGGCGGACCGGTCACCCCGATGCGACCTTGATCCTCACCTCGTCGATCTGACCCACACCTTCTGGCTGGCTGGTGACCGGCCCCCGCGGGAGGCTGCCGGTCCCGATCGCGGCCCAGAGCCTATAAGTGTCGCCAGCCACGACTCCAAGCGCAGGCAGGATGACTTCAACCGACGCCCCCGGCTCGAGGAGACCGATCCGCACGACCGTCGAGTGAGTCCGTGCGCCAGAGGTCGAGTGCCCTCCGGCCGACAAGTCGGGAACGACTGATGCCGCGGCCCAGATGTCTGATATCTGGATGTTTCCTGAGTTCGCGATCACTAGTACAACAGCGAGCTTTTGAGTCGGTGGAAGAACCGAGGTCGAGCTCATGGGCGGAAGCTGCAAAGTCGTCGATGTCGATGTCGTCGAAGTGGAGGTCGTGGTCGAGGAGGTGGTCGTACCCGGACCGGTGACAAGCGTCGTCGTAGAGGTTGAGGCGGAGGCGGCGGATGTGGAGGCCGTCGTCACAAGAGTGGTAGTCGTCGGTAGCCCGGTGATCCGAACGACAGGGGGCTGCACCGTGATCGCGACGATCGACAGCTCGTCGCGTATCTGGAGCGCTGGCGTGCTGGATAGCCGCGCGACCCAGGACGTCACCGACGCCTTGGTCCATGACGCCGGATGGGTAACCCATCTCGAGGCTGGGAGGCGGTCCCGACCACTGGTGCGAGGCAACGAGGACACAAAGTTGCCGTAGTCCCTGTCACTGATTCCCATCTCCTGGGCCGCCTCGACAATCAGCTTCGCAGCCCTTGCGCCGGTCGAACTCACAAAGCGGGCTTTCGGCCCGATCGCGAGCGCGATGGCGCCGGTAAGGAGCCTTGCGGCCAAGGCACGGCCTACGAGCGTGGCTCGGAGCAGCTCCTGGGACCTGGCCGTGGGCGCCGGCTCACCAAAGGATCCCAACTGGGCCAAGTTCGCCGAAGTTTCCGCGACGAGGCTGCCGAGATCCGCCTCCAAGGCCATCCGGGCCAGCGAAACTGCCCTGTCGCGTACGAGATGCACTGTCGAGGCAAGCATCGTCGACTCGTCGATGACTGGGACGACCTCGGCCACGTAGGTCTGAGCCGCGACTCGGCTCGCCCGCTTCCCGGAGTCCACAACGTCGGCGGCGACCTGAGCGACGACGATCGCGAACACGATCGCCCCGGCAATCAGAGCCACGACACGTCTGGTTGGCCGACGCGTGGACGGAAAGGTCCCCCGTCGCCAACCCGCAGTCATCGCCGAAAAGCTAGCCCCTACCGGCGGTTATCCGAAACCCTCGACAGGCCGCGCGAGGACGACGTCGGTAGGCGACCTCTTAGATGCCAGCGCCACGAAGCGGTCGTTCCCGACTGCCCGGCCGGATCAGTCTCCGGCGGCGCCCCTGGCCACGCTCACTTCGCTCTTTGTAGAACGCCAGTTGACAGTCGGCCGGATGGCGTCGAACTCCACGCGGTCCTTGTACCGTTTGGCGGTCTCTATGAGTACCTCGATAGTGGCGTCTTCAAGGAAGTGAGGCTTGAGACCGAGAGCGGGCAACTGGGTCGCCACGGCGTTGTAGTAGTGCTCTTCCTTCTCGACGCGTGGATCGGGAACGTTGTCGATAGTGACCCCGTCACCGGCGAGCTTTGCGGTCCACTCGGCAAGCTCGAGCACCGAGAAGGACTCCGTGAACTGGTTGAACACCCTGTACTCACCGGGTTCCGGCGGATTGACACAGGCAAGCTCGACACAGGCCAGCGTGTCACGGATGTCCAGCATGCCCCGCGTCTGGCCACCTTTGCCGTAGACGCTGAGTGGATAACCGACCGCAGCTTGAACTGCGAAGCGATTCAGGACTGTCCCAAATACGCCGTCGTAGTCGAAGCGGGTCAGCAGGTCACGGTGCAGCGTCGTCTCGGGAGTCTCCTGCCCGTACACGATCCCCTGATTGAGGTCCGTGGAGCGAAGGCCCCAGATACGGCAAGCAAAATGAATGTTGTGGCTGTCGTGGACCTTCGACAGATGGTAGAAGGACCCTGGCTGCTTCGGATACGGAAGCACGTCGGTGCGCCCTTTGTGGGTGATTTCGATGAAGCCCTCTTCGATGTCAATGTTCGGAGTTCCGTACTCGCCCATCGTGCCGAGCTTGACGAGATGGATCGATGGATCGACGTCTGCGATCGCATAAAGCAGGTTCAAGGTGCCGACGACGTTGTTGACCTGCGTGTACACGGCATGCTTGCGGTCGATCATCGAGTAGGGAGCGGACCGCTGCTCGGCGAAATGGACGATCGCCTCCGGGGCGAACTCGCGCAGGGTCTGCTCGACGAACACGTTGTCGGTGAGATCGCCGATGAACGGCTGCACGGTGCGACCTGAGACTTCCTTCCACGTTGTGACACGCCTCTGCAGCTGCCGGATGGGCACGAGACTGTCGACACCCATTTCGGCGTCGTACAGACGTCGCGCGAAGTTGTCCACGACACCGACGTCGTGGTTTCGGGCGGAAAGGTGCAGTGCGGTCGGCCAGCCAAGGTAACCGTCGCCACCGAGTACGAGGATCCTCATCGGTCTTCTCTTCTCCTTGTAGATCGCGGGTCGCTACGCTGCCCAGTCGGCGTAGTGGCTTCGGGACTTCTCGCATTCGACCGCGGCATACACCAACTTGAAAGAGCCATGCCGGACTCTCGCTATGCCGGGACGCGGCCCCCAAAGGAAGCCCGGGCGAGAGTTTATCGGAGCCACCCGCCGCAATGCGAGTTTCATGGATACCCTTAGGGCTCTCGGGCGTCTCGCCACCAGGGCGGGCGCTCGGGTCAGGCCCGGGAGCCTTCGCAGTGGACAGACGTTGGTACCTCGATGTCAACCGCTTCGCCACGCGAACGGCGTGGGCACACGGGCTGATGTCCTTCCTTGCCCGCCCAGTGGCGCTCGTGATCCTTGCCGCCCTTCTTCTCCTCGCTCTCGCCCGCGCACGAATCGCCGGGTTCGGCGGCACCGACCTTGACAGGATCGCCGCCCTTGGGTGGGCAGCCATCGGAGCTGTCCTGGCTTATGCGGTGTCCCTGCCGATCGTTCACCTGGTCGCACGCGCCCGTCCCTTTGTCGTCATGCCACAGGCAGTGGTGCTGGTCACGAGACCAACCGGATTCAGCTTCCCCAACGAGCACACTGTGATCGCTGGCGCTGTCGCGACCGGCATCTGGCTGAGCCGGGCCCGGCTGATGGCCGCGACCGCGACGGTGGTCGCCCTCCTCATAGCTGTGGCGGTCGTCTACGCCGGTACTGCCTATCCCGGCGATGCGGCTGCCGGTCTGTTCATCGGTACCCTTGTGACGATCGTGCTCTATCCCTTGGCGATCGGGTCACTGCGCGAACTCGTGCACGTGATCGCCCGCTCACCGATGAGGTTCCTCGTCGGGGGCGGACATCGAAGGTTGGTCGGTCCAGGACCGGCCGCGCGTCCCGAGCAGGTCGGCGACAGCGGCGCGGTTCGGATCCTGACCCCTGACGAGGTGGTCAGCAACGTCCAGGCGGTGCCACCGGACAAGAGGCGGACCGTCCGTATGCTGCCGGCTGACGATGGCGGAACCGGAGCCGGCAACGCAGCGGCGCACGAGTGAACTTAGGCTGGTATCAAAGTCTCACGGCGCGAAACTCGCGACGAGGCCGGTGTGGCGCAGAGGAAGCGCAGGCGACTTGTAATCGTCAGGTCGTGGGTTCGAGTCCCACCACCGGCTCGACAAAAAGCCTAGTCGGAGCCCCTTTCTGACTGGATCCTTCCCGGCGCCGAGCGGCAATGTCAGCGCTGGACAGGCCAACTTGTCATCGATCTCGCCTCCATGCCCACCGAGTCGTAGCCTGCGCCCCGAGCGGGCTCCCCGAGAACGCGGCCCCGGCCCGCTCAGCCATGCCAGAGCACGTGGGCATAGACCGACAGCGTGGACGACACGGACGCATGGCCGAGTATCTCGCCGAACCGGCACCATGGGTGCCGGCACGGGGTATGTGTCGTGGGCGAAAGGGTCCACAACGCGCGCCCGAACGACGCCGAGTGGGATCCCGACGACGACGCCGATGACCGCGATGACAGTCGCCTGCCAGATCGCAGAGGCGGTGAGCGCCCGCCAGCGGGGACTCGATTTGGCCACCAGCGGAGACCTTCGCGTGACCACGGTCAGGTAGTGACGCAACGGGTCGGGGGAGGTGTCGGCCGGTCACCGAGAGTGGTCATCGAACGCAGCTCCTTGCCCAAGTCTCGCCAACTCGCTGACTCTCACGCCCTCATGATTCGCTTCGCCACGGTCGATACAAAAGAGCGTGGAGGAGGACCTCAACCTCGACGCGTTGCTTGAGAGAACGCGTCTCGCATCGACTCCAGAAGCTTGCGAGGCATGCCTGCCCGAGATCACGAGGGCGCTCGAGGCCTTGACCGCTCCAGCCGATCGAGCCCGGCTTCTCATTTGCCGCGCCCGGGTGCGATCGTTCCAGGCGCGAGACCTCGAGGCCTGTGAAGACGCTGCCGCAGCGATGACTCTGTTCGAGATGGCCGGTGAAACCGAGTTGGCCGTTGATGCGGCGAGCCTCGGGGCGGCTCATGCCTCTCTGCTCGGCAACGTCTCGCTCGCCTCCGAACTTGCCACAAGAAGCATCCTGGGCCTCGATGCGGTGACCGACGACCGGCTCCGGATGGAGATAACCAACCGGCTAGGAATCTTCTGCTACTACTACTTGGACTACGACCGAGCCGTAGAACAGTTCGAATGCTCGCTCGCTGCCGCAGAACGCATCGGTGACGGCGAAAGGATTTGTCGCGAGCTGTACAACATCGCCGACTCACTGCTGCTTGCCTCTCAACACGCGGGGACCGACACTGACCGGCTCGAAAGAGCCGAGGCTATGGCCGAAAGATTGCTCCGCGAAGGGGCAGCAGTGGTGAAGAACCCTCGACTGGGCAATTACCGGCTCCTCGCGGAGGTCCTGTGCGACTTGGGCCGAATCGAAGATGCGCTGAAGGTGCTGGACGAGTTCCCTGCTGAGGCGATTGCGATCACACCTGTTAGTCAGCACGCTGAGCTCGCCTGGGTCGAGGCCCGATGTCTCCGCCTTGCAGGCCGAACCGAGGACGCTCTGGCCGCAGCCCGCCGCGATATCCGCATCGTCGAGTCGAGCGACGACGAGCACGACCTGATGCTGACGCTCCAGGAACTGGCCGCTTGCGAGGAGGCTACTGGCGACCTTGAGGGCGCGCTGGCGGACACGCGAGAGGTCAATAGGCACATGTGGGCGATACATCACGCCCAGACAAGACAGCTGGTTGAGCAGGTCTGGGCACACGTGGACCTCGAGCGCGACCGCAAGAATCTCCAAACCCAGGCGGCCGAAGCCACGCGATCGGCTGAACAAGACGCCCTCACCGGGATCGGCAACAGGCGACTGCTTGAACGCTTCCTTCGCGAAGAGGCGGTACACCAAACCGAGGTTGCCTGCGTAATCGCCGATATCGACTCTTTCAAGCAAGTCAACGATACGTTCGGTCACGACATTGGCGACGCAGTCCTGCGACGAATCGGCCAGCTCTTGTCGAGCAAGACACGAAACGGCCAGCTAGCCATTCGCTACGGCGGCGACGAGTTCCTGCTGGCATTGGCAGGCGTCGACCCGGCGGGCGCGTACGGATTCGCCGAGCGAATACGGATGGCGGTCTCGGGGCTTGACTGGAACAGCGTCGCGCCCGGACTCCACGTAACCGTGAGCCTCGGGGTTGCCTGCGGTCCAGCTAATGACTGGCAAACAGCACTCACGGTCGCGGACGAGCGGCTTCTAACCGCCAAACGGCGGGGCAGGAACGCGGTCGTCACGACCTCGATCGGCGCTCTCACCGCCTAAAGGCGGTGCACGGTCCTTTCTGACTGTTCTGTTCTGTTTGTTTGCCTCACTGACCACGCGATGTCTGCCTCACTGACCACGCGATGTCGCGCGACATCGGAGATGCGGTCTTGCGACATCGAGGACAGCTCCCTTACGGCCAAGCCGCAAGTCCGCGTGTGACCTCTCAGGGAACCAGGACGATCTTGCCGTGCGTGTGACCCGACAGCAGCTCGCGGTGGGCCGAAGCCGCCTCCTTCAGTGGGTAAGCCCCGACTACCCGCACACGCAGCCTGCCCGCCTCTGCCTGGCGTAGGAGATCAAGGCGAGCCGTGGCCCGGAACTCGGTACCCGGATCTCCACCCGGACCCGCACCGATGACCTTGATACCGAGCTCGACCCCTCTTTGGAAAGCGGCAATCGTCACGATCCGGTTGCGGTCGCCGACCAAGGCGACCGACACGTCGAGAGCCTCCTCGGTACCTACGGTGTCGATCGCCGCGTCCACTCCGAGAGGAGCGAGGTCTGCTATACGCTCCAGCACTCCGTCACCGTATGCGACCGTCTCCGCGCCAAGCTCGCGGAGGTAAGCGTGGGCGGACTGACTTGCCGTGGCTATGACACGAGCTCCCGCGTTGCGGGCGAGCTGGACAGTCACATGGCCGACGCCGCCAGAAGCTCCATGCACTACCACTGTGTCGCCGGACCCGATGCCGGTGACGTGGAGGGCGTGCGCGCCCGTGGTGCCGGCCAGAAGGAGTCCGGCAGCCTGCTCGAAAGAAAGTGTCGACGGCTTGGGTACGACGCTTTGAGCCGGCGCGACCACTTGGGCCGCGTACGCGCCGCTCACCGGGTAGGCGATGACCTCGTCGCCGACGTGTATAGGCCCAACCGGCCCTTCGACGTCGCCACTGCCCAGCGCGCTCACGACACCGGCGGCCTCATAGCCCAAGTGAATGGGTAATTGGGCCGCGTCTCTCCCGTATGCGCCGCTGTACATCTTGTAGTCGACGGGGTTGGTGCCCGCAGCCCTTACCTCCAGAAGGACCTGTCCGGGCTTCGGTTCTCCTACGGCCTCGTCTATTACGGACAGGGCGTCAGGCCCGCCGAACGCGCTAGCCACGACTGCGACCGTCATAGGGCAGCCAACAGGCACAGCTCGGCCACTATTCCTGGGAGTCTCGGCTCCGAGGGCTCAGCGGTAGACGCGGGGAATCGTGAACACCCCACCCCGGCGGCCGCCATCGCTCTGCTCGGCGGGCGGTTCCGGTGCCTGTTCTTCCGGAGAACCGTTGCCCGCACGCGGGGCGCCGGCCAACGCAGGGAGGAACTGTATGTCCTCGTCGAGCGGCAACGGTTCCACTCTCGGGACGGCATCGCCCGGGCGTTGTTCGGCAGGGACGGTCGAGTAACCCCCCTCGGCCGATCTGAGTACCACGTTGGCGCGCTTGCGCTTGCCTGCCGTTGGCACGCGCTGCATCTCCTTGCAGATCCGGTATGTGACCGCGAACACGACCACGGGCACTCCGACTGCCAGGTAACGGAACGACGTCAGCACGACATTCAGTGAGATTGACAGGTAGTTGGCGAGGACGTCTGTGGAACTTGCCCCGAACAGCACGAAGTAGAACGAGAACACCGCAGCGCCGAACGCGGTCCGTTTCGGCCGGTCACGCGGACGATCCAGGATCTGGTGTTCCGCGTGGTCGTGAGTAATTCTCGCCTCGATGAATGGCCACGCCTGCAGGACACCGAAAGTGATGCCCGGGAGCAGGATCGCGGGGAAGAACACGTTGGGGATCATGTGGCCGAAGCCCACGATCTCCCAGCTCGGCATGATGCGAAGCGCCCCGTCGAGCCAGCCCATGTACCAGTCCGGTTGCACCGCGTAGCTCACCTTGTAAGGGACATAGGGACCGTAGAGCCAGACGGGGTTTATTTGGAAAAAGGCGCTGAGAAGGCCGGTCACCGCGACCGTCAGGCACATGAAACCCGTTGTCTTGGCGACGAATGTCGGCCACAGGGGCGCGCCGACAACGTTGCGGGGCGTATTGCCGGGTCCTGGGAACTGCGTGTGCTTCTGGCGCACGAGCATGCCGAGGTGGGCGCTCAGGAGTCCCACGATCACCGCAGGAAGGATCAGCACATGAAGGATGAAGAATCTCGGGATGATGGCGTTGCCAGGGAAGTTGCCGCCGAAAAGGAAGAAGGCCGCATAGCTGCCGATGAGCGGTATCGACTCCACGATCGAGAACGAGATACGGATGCCCGTTCCCGAGACGAGGTCGTCGGGGAGCGAGTAGCCGAGGAAACCGTTGAAGATCGCGAGGATGAGAAGAGTCGAGCCCACGATCCAGTTGAGCTCGCGGGGCTTACGGAATGCTCCGGTGAAGAAAATGCGGAGCATGTGCACGACTATCGAGCCCACGAAGATGTTCGCTGCCCAGTGGTGCATCTGGCGCATGAGCAGGCCACCGCGGACGGCAAAGCTCAACTTCAGCGTCGAGGCAAACGCCTCTGAGACGATCTGTCCGCGTAGCGGGGCGTACGGGCCCTCGTAGACGATGTCCTTGCTCGACGGCACGAAATAGAGGGTCAGGAAGACGCCAGTTCCGAGTAGCACGATGAACGAGTAGAGGGCTATCTCGCCTATCAGGAACGACCAGTGGTCGGGAAAGATCTTGTTGAGCATCTTGCGGCCCGAGCCCGAGATGCCGAGCCTCTCGTCGAACCAGTTGAAAAGCGCGTCAATCATTGCCGCGCTCCCAGTAGCCCGGCCCTACGGGTTCGTCGTAGCCGTCCTGGGCACGGAAGAAGCCCTCGTCATCGATGTAGAGCGGCAGCTGAGGCAACGGCCGCGGCGCAGGGCCGAAGATGGGGATAGCGGCGTCGGTGACGTCGAACAGCGACTGGTGGCAGGGGCACAGCATCTGCTTGGTGAGCTCTTCGTACAGGCCCACCGGGCAGCCGGCGTGGGTGCACACCTTCGAGAAGGCGATGTAGCCCTGCGGCGCCCAGGTCGCCCGCTGCTTGGCGAACTGGGGCGGGGGTGTGAGGTAACCGCTGGCGGGTGGAGGGTCGACGCGGATCAGCATGGTCTGGGAATAGGCGCCGCCGATGTCGGTCTCCGGGAACACCGTTATGAAACCGCCCACCTCGAGGTCACTTGTGCTGATCTTGCGACCGGTGATGTCGACGAGATACGAGCCACGTCGCCAGGCGGTCTGGGTGAGCGTCTTTTTCGGGAGCGGGCCCAGCGAGCGCAGGAGCGGGAAGGAAAGAACGACACCGAAGATGCCCGATGCGATGCCGAGAGTCTTGAGGAGGAAGCCCCGACGCTCGACTGCCACCTTCCCTCGAATCGCGAAGTCCTGGACGAACACTTCACGCTCCACAGCTGTCGGCGCGAGTCGGTGCCGGGACTCCGAGAAGGGGCCTCTCGGCATCAGGTACCGGCCCCACACGACCATCCCGTACCCGAGCCCGGCAAAACCTACGGAGAACGTGAGCGCGAGCCAGAAATTGGACCAGTTCTGCCAATAGGCCGCGCCGAAGCCGGCAAAGCCGGCGGCCGCCAGCAGGAAGCCCGAGCTCGCCACGATCTCGGCTCGACGCGGGTTCTTCGCGGCGATCTGGAATTGCGGCGCGTCGGCCCGCAGTGACGTGACGGGGATCCTCACCCGGTGATCCGGGTCGTCCCGAGGCGACAACCCGCCGGTGGCGTCAGACTCGTCAGGCATCTGCGAGCTCGTGTTGGTCGTCTCCTCTGGGCCCGTGCCCGGCGCTGTCGGGATTATCGGTGCCGTCGTGGCCACCGGCGCCGTCGTGTCCCTCGTTCTCCTCGGTCTCGGTGCGGTCGCCGACCCAGAGCGCTGCAAGAAGACAGGCACCAACGCCGACGAACAGACCGACGAAGCCCTCCGCGACCGGGCCGACACCCCCGAGAGCGAGCCCGCCGGGACTGTAAGGATGCTGGATGTTCTTCACGACATAGCCCACGACGTCAACGACCTGTGAGGGCGACAGCGTCCCCGGCCCAAAACGCGGCATGTTGCCGGGTCCGGTGCGGACAGCTTCCCAGACCATCGTCTTGGTGACACCGTGCAGCGACGGCGCCTGGATGCCATCGGCAAGAGCGTCTCCGGCACCTGTGATGGTGTGGCAAGGCGCACAGTTGAGGGCAAAGAGGCTGAAGCCCTCGGCCACGTTCGCATGGGATATGTCAAGCCCGAAAGGAACCCCCGGATTGCCGAACGACGGGGCCAGCGAAGTCACGTACCGCACGATGTCGAGAACCTCGGCCCGGTCGAATTTCGCAGGTTTCCGCTCGGGCTCGGCCGTGGGCTCTGCGAGCGGCATCCACCCACTCGAGAGCCATAGGTCCACCGTCGCGCCGCCTACACCGAGAAGCGGCGGCGCCCGGTTGCCCCCCTCGGCGTCGATCCCATGACAGCTCGAGCAATTCTCCACGAACAAGGTGTGGCCCAGAGCAAGCTGACTCGCTTGCGTGGGACTGTCCTTGCTCGTCAGGCTGGCGGCGTTGACTCCGCTCGAAACTGCGACACCGGAAACCCCGCCGCGTCCCCCGCCGAGCAGAAACACCCCGACGAAGCTCGCAGACACGAGGAGCGCGAAGCTGAAGAGCACACGCCGCCACAAGGCGTGGGATGTGCTCACGAGAGCAGGAACAGGGCGCTGAACAGCCCAATCCAGACGAAGTCGACGAAGTGCCAGTAGTAGCTGACTGCCTGGAAGACGGCCGTCTCACCCGGGTCGCCGCCCTTGATCGAACCCGCGAGACGTCCGAGCAGGGCGATCATGGCGACCAGCCCGAGCAGTACGTGAAGCCCGTGCAGACCGCTCATGATGTAGAAGAGCGAGCCATAAGCGTTGGTGTGCGGCCGGAAAGGAAGTGTCTTCCATTCATAGGCCTGGTTCCCCAAGAAGGCGGCGCCAAGGATGAAGCTCGTGATGATCCAGTTACGGGCCTTCTTGTACTCTCCGCGTTCTTGCGCCCACACGCCCAATTGAAAAGTTGGGCTGGAGGCGAGAAGCACAAAGGTGAAGATCAGGGCCTGGATCGTGTCTAGGTGCGTTCCGGGCGGGAAGGTCCCTGCCGGCGGCCACGAAGGCATGTTGTGGGCGCGGATCGTGAAGAAGGCGGCGAAAAGGCCGCTGAAGAACATGAATTCCGAGCCAAGCCAGACGACGACGCCAACGGCGAGCAACTGGGGCCCCCCCGGCTGCTGTCGGCTGTGCGGGCGCGGCAGTACCACTGCGTCGCTCACGGCGTACTTTCTAGCCGAAACACGCGCCCGAATCTAGCGGCTGGTGCAACGAATCTGGCCGGTCCGAAGGCCGGGATACTGTCTTGCCGTGCGGGCGTTCGATTCTCCCTTCCTCAGGGCGTGCCGGTGCACATCAGTTGAGCGGACGCCGGTGTGGTTCATGCGCCAGGCCGGCAGGTCCCTCCCTGAGTACCGTCGCTTGCGCGCAGACGGCGACATCCTGGCCGCCATCGCCGACCCCGAACTTGCGGCCGAGCTGACACTTCAGCCGGTGCGCCGCTACGGCGTCGATGCAGCCATCCTGTTCTCCGACATCGTCGTCCCCCTCGCCGCCATCGGTGTCGGAGTCGAGATAGTGCCGGGACGCGGACCAGTGATCGACCGGCCCTTCCGCAGTGACGAGGACCTGAGGCGCCTTCGCCCCCTCGAGCCCGAGGCCGATCTCGCGCCCGTGCTCGAGACGATCCGACTGGTGCTTGGCGAGTCGGACGTGCCCCTCATCGGCTTTGCCGGCGCTCCCTTCACACTCGCGAGCTACCTCGTCGAGGGGGGGCCTTCGCGGAACTTCGCCCGCACCAAAGCCCTCATGCACGGTGACCCCGGGCTGTGGCACGGGATCGTCGACCGTCTCGCTGACATCGCCCTGGCAACGCTGAGAGCCCAGGTCCAAGCGGGTGCCTCTGCAGTCCAGCTCTTCGACAGCTGGGCGGGAGCACTGTCCCCGACGGACTACGCGACCTTTGCCCTGCCCGCTTCTCGCAAGGTGCTCGAAGGACTGCAGGATCTCGGCGTGCCCAGGATCCATTTCGGCGTCGGCACCGGCGAGCTGCTGGGCCTCATGTCCGAGGCGGGAGCAGACGTCGTGGGTGTCGACTGGCGTGTTCCACTTTCGGTGGCCCGTAAGCGAGTCGGGGCAGGAAAAGCCGTGCAGGGCAATCTGGACCCCGCCATCTGTCTCGCCCCGGTCGCCGTGGTGGTCAAGGAGGCGATCAGGATACTGGAGGACGCAGCCGGCAAGCCGGGGCACATCTTCAATCTCGGGCACGGCGTCCTGCCCGAGACCGATCCCGAAGTGCTCGCTCGGGTCGTCGAGACGGTGCACGACTGGAGACCAGGCACTTTCTCGGATGAGACTGCCGGGTGATGGGACCTTCCTCGAGACGAACCGGGGTCCTCGTCATGGCGTATGGGACCCCTCCCTCACCCGGACAGATCGAGACCTTCTACACCGATGTGCGCCGCGGGCGTCCGCCAAGTGCCGAACAGCTGGCCGACCTGACAAGGCGGTACGAGGCGATAGGCGGAACGTCTCCCCTCTCGCGGCACACTGCCGAGCAGGTGTCCGGGATCCAACAGCAACTGGAGCTGCGGTCTCCCGGCCGCTACCTGTGCTTCCTTGGCAACAAGCACTCCGACCCCCACATCGAGAGCGCTGTCGACGCTCTGGCCGCTGAGGGCGTCCACGGTCTGGTGGGCATCGTCCTCGCACCGCACTACTCGAGAGGCAGCATCGGAGAGTACGTGTCTCGTGTGCGAGAACGAGCGACCGAGGCCAACATGCCCGCTTCGTTCGTCGAGAGCTGGCACGACCACGAGGTGCTCATCGAGCTTCTTGCCGAACGAGTCGCCGGCGCGCTCTCCTCGCTGGGCCAGATCGGAAGCGACGCCCTTGATAACGGGAAGCTTCTCCTACTCGTCACCGCGCACAGTCTCCCGCTGCGCGTCGTCTCCGACGGTGACCCGTACGCCGATCAGCTGCGGCGCACCGGTGAACTGGTGGCCTCCGCGTCGGGTCTCGCACGCTGGGACATCGGCTGGCAGAGCGCGGGACGGACTCCGGAGCCCTGGTTGGGACCGGACATCCTCGAGAGGTTGAGGGGCCTGCCCGATGAAGGAGTCGAGGCGGTCGTGGTCTGCCCGGCCGGCTTTACGTCGGATCACCTCGAGATCCTCTACGACCTCGACATCGAGGCGAGCCGAGTGGCCGCCGAGGTGAGCGTCGCCTTCGCTCGAACCGGGTCCTTGAACGCCGATCCGAGGATCTGTGCCGCGCTGGCGGATCTCGTCATCGACCGTGCCGAGGAGCTGTAGGGACATGAGCCGGCTCGTTGCCGTCGTCGGCGGTGGGATCAGCGGGCTCGCCGCAGCCCGTGTCCTCACCGGTGCCCCCCCTGTCACCAGGGAGCTCAAGGACAGCTCGGGCCGAGCCGGTGACGAAGCCGACATCGAAACCGTTGTGCTCGAATCCGACGAACGCTTCGGAGGCAAGATCCTCTCCGGTGAGTTCCGGGGCCGTTCTCTCGATTTCGGCCCTGACAATTTCCTGACGCGGAACACGAGCGCTGCTGAGCTGTGCGACCAGCTCGGGCTCGGCGATGATCTCCTGGCACCGGCGACAAGCTCGGCCTCGGTGGTATCGCGGGGACGGCTGCGCCCCCTGCCGGCAGGGCTCGTCCTCGGCTTGCCCCCCGATCTCGTGGCCCTCGCCCGGTCGCGAATCGTGAGCGGGCGAGGCCTCGCCAGAGCCGCCCTCGACCTTCTCGCCTTGGGGCCGCCGATCTCGGCCTCGAGCCTTGGGCTTGCCGTGCCGGGTCGCTCCGATCAAGACAGGACCGTCTTCACGGATCGCCAAGGTCCCGAGTGGAGCGCCGCCTCGATCCTCGAGACGCGTCTTGGCCGCGAACTCGTCGAGCGCCTCGTGGACCCCTTGTTGGGAGGCATCAACGCCGGAGGCCTCGACCAACTGTCGCTAGTCGTCGTGGCACCCCAGGTGGCACAGGCTCTTGTCGGCCACCGCAGCGTGACGCGAGCTTTGAGGCTGCTTACCCGGAATACCCCGAGGCCGCCACCAAGCACCGGCGCCAAGCCCCGGCCATTCTTCCTCGGGATACGGGATGGACTCGGCCGCATGGTCGACGAGCTCGTGGCGGACGTGAACAAGCGGGGTGCACAGCTTCGAACGGGTACGGCCGTCACCGCCCTACGGCGGGTCAAGGACCGCTACGAGCTCGAAACAGCCGCGGGTGAGATCGTGGCAGACGGCGTGGTGCTGGCAGCCCCCGGGTACGTGGCCGCCCGGTTGCTCGTCGACAGCTCCCCCGTCGCAGCAGCGGAGCTCGGTTCGATCCCACATTCGAGCGTCGCCCTTGTCACACTCGCCTGGCCCGTCGATGCGATCGAAGCGCTGCCGGCGGGAAGTGGCTTCCTTACCCCTCGCTGCGAGGGCCGGATCGTCACGGGCTGTTCTTTCCTCTCTGCCAAGTGGCCGTATACCGCATCGCCCGGCGAAGTCGTGATCCGTGCCTCGACCGGCCGCTACGGCGACGAACGCCCCTCGTCGATGTCGGACGAGCAGCTCGTACAGGCGGTACTCGAGGACCTGCGAGAACTGATCGGCACATCGACACCGCCCCTTTCCAGCCTGGTGCAGCGCTGGCCGCGGGCCTTCCCGCAGTATCTGCCAGGGCACCTCCGCAAGATCGAACGCGCCCGAGCGGCTCTCGTCGAGCTACCTGCGCTCGCACTCGCGGGCCCGTCACTGGGCGGGATCGGCATCCCGGCATGCCTGACGACCGGCGAGCGAGCCGCGGTGGAGGTTCGCGATCGCCTGAGCCGGTGAGTCATACGGAACGGGTCGTGGCGTGGTCCGCCTCGCTCGTCGGTGGCGTCCTCGTGGCGCTTTCGCTGCCACCTTTCGGGCTGTGGCCTCTTGCCATCGTCGGAGTGGCGCTTCTCGCCTGGGCAGTGAGAGACCGGCCGATCGGCACACGAGCGGCAGCCGGATTCCTGGCGGGGGCCGGTCAATTCGCCATAGGTCTCGCCTGGGCCGACAAGTTCACGTTCCTCGGCTATGCCGGCCTGATCATCATCCACTCGGCAATGTTCGCGATCGCCTGCGTCCTTCTCCCAGCCGGTCCGGCCCGCGTGCCCGCCCTGGCGGGGTTGCTGACGCTCGCTGAATGGGTACGTGAGCGTTGGCCCTTCGGCGGCGTGCCACCGGGCGGGATCGCGCTCGGCCAGGTGAACGGCCCACTCGTCGGCACGGCTCGCCTTGGTGGCACGGTCCTGCTGGTCGGCGTCACCTACCTCGCAGGCGTTTCCCTCGGCGAGCTCGCCGTCACGTGGTTCCGACGACGACAGACGGGTGGCTTTCCGCGGGCCGCTCTGGTCGGGTGCTCGCTCAGCCTTAGCGTCGTGGTCGCTCTCGCCGTCTGGGGCGGGTTCGCCGCCGATGGCGGGCCTCCGATCCGGACGCTGAGCGCAGCCATAGTGCAAGGTGGTGGCCGGCGCGGTCTTTCCGATCTCCAGGTCCCGGCGTCGGTCGTCTACGCCGCCGCGCTGAGGGAGAACGCGTTGGTTCGCCCTCCGGTAGGTCTCGTGCTGTGGCCGGAGGACGTCGTGGCCCTCGGCCAGCCGCTCGAAGGCTCGCCGGAGGCTGCTCAGCTCTCCGGCATCGCCCGCCGCCTGCACACGACGCTCTTCGCCGGTGTCACCTGGCCCGTCGGAGCGACCAGGTTCCGGAACGAGATCGTGGCCTACGGGCCTTCCGGGTCCCTTGTCGCAACCTTCGAGAAGGTTCACAGGGTCCCCTTCGGCGAGTACGTCCCGTGGAGATCCTTCTTCGCCCACTTTGCGAATCTCGCGGCGGTTCCCCGCGACGCCATCGCCGGACGCGGGAGCGGGCTGATGGCGACGCCGGCGGGACCTGTCGCCGTGCTCGTGTCCTACGAGGTCTTCTTTCCCGACCGCGGGCGCTCGGGCGTGAGGGCCGGCGGTCAGGTCATCCTGGTCCCAACCAACACTTCCTCGTACTCGAGCGAGCAGGCGCCGGCCCAGGAGATCGCGGCTTCCCGTCTGCAAGCGATCGAGGAGGGCCGCGACCTGTTGCAGGCGGCGCCGACGGGCTACTCAGCTGTCATCGACAACCGAGGCGACGTGCTCGAACAGACCCCCCTGTCGGTTTCGGCGGTGCTGAATGTCGACGTGGCGCTGCGCAACGGGGTCACGCTGTACAACCGCTTCGGCGATGTGCCGACAGTCTCACTGGCACTGTTCGCCGTGTTGGCAGGCTGGGTGGCCGCGCTCGTGACCCGCCGGCGCGAGCGGCAACAAGGCCCCGGGGCAACTAACGATCCCCCCAGGTGAGCCGGCCCGGGCTCGCCTCCGCGGCAATCACGCGGTCAGCGAACGTCACGAACCGGTTCGACGGCCTCGCTGACCACGAGCGTGGGCGCCCCCGGCGCGAACACGCCGGCATCGCCGTTGGCGGGCACCGCGATCTCAGGAGTCAACTCGACCTGCTCTTTCCCGGAACCAACCTGGGTCCTTGCTCCGAAAAGGTAGCGGTTGAAGATGAAGTACCGAGCCGTCCAGATGCAGGCGTAGGTGAGCAGGTTGGCGCCGTTGACTATCAGCGCGCGAGCGAGGGATCCGCTCGCTATCCGGTCCGCGTTGTGGGCGGCAATACCGACCGCACCGGTCGAGAGCACCATGGCGGTGAACGAGATCGTCCAGAAGGGCACGACCTCCCGCCAGACGTTCGAACGGCCCGTCTTGCCCCAGGTCCATGTCCGGTTTAGATAGTAAGCCGGTATGGAGGCGACGGCCGTGGCGATGACATTGCATTCCATCGCCGATCCGACTTTCCAAATGTGGTAGGTCGAAAAGAGCACGACTTGGGACACGATCGTCGACACGATCGAGACCGAGGCGTATTTCCACATTCGCCTGAAGTGCTCCGACCGCCGGAACGCGACAACCCGGCTCACTAACGAGGCCATGAGGGAAGTCTATCGTCTGATCCGTGACAGAGGCCCTGAGCCAGCTGGTCGAACTGCTCGACCTCGAAGCCATCGAGGTCAACATCTTCCGTGGCAAGAACCTCGACGAGACCCGACTGCGTGTCTTCGGTGGCCAGGTGGCCGCCCAGTCGCTCGTCGCCGCCGGGCGGACAGTCGACTCCGGCCGGGTTCATTCCCTCCATTCGTACTTCCTTCGCCCTGGAGATCCGACGGCGCCTATCCTCTACGAGGTCGATCGCATCCGCGACGGCCGGTCGTTCACAACCAGGCGCGTGGTTGCGATCCAGCACGGCCGTGCAATCTTCAATCTGCAGTGCTCGTTCCACCTCGACGAGGGTCCGGGCTTGGCCCACCAGGCGGAGATGCCAGAGGTTCCGCGCCCGGACGAGCTGCCGACAGTTCGCGAACGGCTCGAGCCCTATCTCGACCAGCTGCCGGACTGGTTCGTGGTGGGCCGGCCACGACCTATCGATCAGCGCTACATCGGCGATCTTCCTTGGTTGCCTGCGACCAGCCCGGATAACCGTCAGCGGTTGTGGGTGCGGGCGGACGGGGAACTGGCCGACGATCCCCTGCTGCATGCGGCCGTGATCGCCTACGCCTCGGACATGTCGATCATCGACTCGGTGCTCAAGCCTCACGAGATCCGCTGGAGAGAAGGTACGACCATGGTCGTCAGCCTGGACCATTGCATGTGGTTCCACCGACCCTTCCGCGCCGATAAGTGGTTGCTCGTGGACCAGGACTCTCCCAACGCCTATGGCGCCCGGGGCCTGGCGCGAGGGCTCATCTTCGACCAAGAGGGTCGCCTGGTCGTGAGCCTGGTACAAGAAGGTCTGGTCCGGGTGACGTCGGATGACCCTCTCAAGAACAAGGACCCGGGAGGCCGCAGGTGAGTGTGGCCTTCGACTTCGGTTTCGGGATCTTCCTGCTACTGATGGCCGTGCTCGTCGTGTTCGTTGTGCGCTTCGCGCTTCGAGTGGGCCGACGGCGCCCTCAGGCCGGGAGTTCTGATCCCCCAGCAGGCCCTGCCGCAGGCCAGGGCAGGGAACCGGGTTAGACCAAGCCGCCGCGGCGGCTCTCGTAGACGACCCCGACGAGAGCCGCGATAGCCAGGAACAGGCCGACGGCCAGTGTCCAAGCGCCGAACACGAGCGCCAAGCCCACGAAGGTGGCGCCGAGGCCGAGCACGAAGGGCCAGATGCTGCTGCCGGGGAACGCCCCTACGACGCCTGCCCCGTCATCGAGGGAGGCCTTCGGATCGTCCGACGGCCTCGGGGCCATCCTCCGTGACCACCAGAGGTAGTAGCCGCCCGGCACGCTGCCGAGGAGGAACGTCCCGAGCAGCATGATGCTGCCGGCGTCCTCGTGGCTCATCAGCCAGTAGGCGAGGCCGACAAACCCGAAGAAGATGCCGACGAAAAGCAGCACATAGGACTCGTTCTTCATCGGTCGGGATCCCCTGGGTCCGAGGCGTCGGGTCCGTCCAGCCGGACGTCCTGCAGCAGCACGGTGCCTCCGCCTGCCGACGCGACGAGACCACTCCTTGGCTTTGCGTGCTCGAGAATCCCGCTCTCGGGGTGGTTGTAGTCCCAGACCGGTCGGGTGGACCGCACGGGCGGGATCCTCAGGAAGTTGTGATGGGGCGGGGGAGACGTCGTCGCCCATTCCAGTGTGAACGCGTCCCAGGGGTTGTCGCCCGCCGGAATCGGCTTCAAATACGACACGACCACGTTGATGAGGAAGAACAGCACGGCGAGGAACAAGAGCACCGCTCCGGCGCTCGAGATCCGGTTGAGGGTCGTGAACCCGTCGCTCGCCGCGTACTCCGCGATCCGTCGCGGCATGCCCTTGAGCCCCAGCAGGTACTGCGGGTCGAAGGTGACGTTCGTGCCGATGAACATCAGCCAGAACGACGCCTTGCCGAGACCTTCGCGGAGCATCCGGCCCGTCATCTTCGGGTACCAGTAGAAGAACCCGGCAAAGGCCCCCATCACCAGGGCCATGACGACGCTGTGGAAGTGGGCGACCACGAAGTACGTGTCGTGCGTGGCGAAGTCCACCGGCGGCGAGGCCAACAAGATCCCGCTTACCCCACCGATCAGGAACGTCGCGAGAAAGCCGATGCAGAACAGCATCGGGGTGTCGAACTTCACCGAGCCGCGCCACATCGTGCCGATCCAGTTGAAGAACTTGATCCCGGTCGGCACGGCGATCAGATAGGACATCAAGCTGAAGAAGGGCAGAAGGACCACACCGGTCGTGAACATGTGGTGCGCCCAAACGCTCGTCGACAGGGCAGCTATCGAGATCGTCGCGAAGATCATGCCGCGGTAACCGAAGATCGGCTTGCGGGAGAACACTGCGATCACGTCGGTCACGATCCCGAAGAACGGCAGGGCGAGGATGTACACCTCCGGGTGGCCGAAGAACCAGAAGAGGTCCTGCCAGAGAACCGGCACCCCGCCGCCTGAGACCTCGAAGATGTGGGCCCCGAGGTGCCGATCGCACCAGAGCAGTACGAGGGCGCTCGTGAACACCGGAAAGGCGATCAGGATGAGGATGCCGGTCACGAGCATGTTCCAGGTGAAGATCGGCATCCTGAACATGGTCATGCCGGGGGCCCGCAGGTAGTAGATCGTGGTGACCAGATTGACCCCGGTGAAGATCGCCGAGAACCCCGTGAGTATGAGGGCGACGATCCAAAGATCCGGTCCGGCGCCCGGGGTGTTGATGGAGTTCGAGAGAGGCGCGTAGGCAACCCAGCCGAAGTCGGCAGCCGACCCGGTCGTCAAAAAGCCCATCATCATGAGCGAACCGCCACCGAGGTACAGCCAGTACGACAGCGCATTGAGCCTCGGAAAGGCCATGTCCGGCGCGCCGATCTGCAACGGGACGATGTAGTTGGCGAGCCCGCCGAACGCGACGGGCCCGACGAACAGGTAGATCATCAAGCTGCCGTGCATGGTGAACATCTCGTTGTAGGTGTGCTGCGACAACAAGGTGCTGTCCGGGTTCGCGAGCTGCGCTCGGATCAAGAGGGCCATGGCACCGGCCATGAGGAAGAAGATGAGCGCGGTGACTGTGTAGTTCTTGCCGATCACCTTGTGATCCGTCGAGGTGACCCACTTCAAGAACCCGGAAGGACCGGCTTCGTGTTCGTGCGGAGGACCCTCCTCGAACACTGCCGGCCGCTCGGCGACAAGTGTCATGCTGCCAGCCCCGCGGCGGACTCGGAGCTCAACCACGCCTGGAAAGCGCCGGGCTTGACCACGCGCACGCTGAAGAGCATCTCGGCATGGTAAAGACCGCAGTACTGCGCGCAATGCCCGGCGAAAACACCCGTGCGGACGGGGGTGAAGTCGAAGTTGTTCGTCACACCGGGCAGCGCATAGCGGCTGAAGTTGAACGCCGGAATGTAGAAGCCGTGCACTACGTCTGCCGACACGAGCACGATCTGTGTGGTCTCGCCGAGGGGCAGGACGAACTGCGGGTACTCGGCCGACGTGGGGTTGCCCGCGAGCACGGGCGGCCGTGACTGTGAGGTCTCGACCAGCGCGATCTGCTTTCCTGCCGAGTTGAGGTAGCTGAAGCTCCAGCCCCATTGGAATCCCGTTACCTTGATGGTGACAGCGGGGTGGGGGGCTAGAGCGTCGATCTTGTTCTCCGCCTTGACCGTGTAGAAGAAGATGACGCCGACGATTATGAGCGGTATGGCCGTGTAGATGATCTCAACAGGCAAGTTGTCGTGAAACTGCCTCGGGATCCTGTCCGGGTCTCGGCGGCGGTAGGCGATCACCGCCCACAGGATCAGACCCCAGACGATCACTGCAACGATGAGACCGGCGATCGTCATCCAGGACCACAGCTTGAACTCCGTCTGGCCCTGGCTCGTGGCACCGCGGAAGGCCCCGAAGGTGGGCAAACTGCAGCCGCCGAGCCCGAGCGCGAGTGCGCTGAGCAGCAAAAAGCGCGCGTTACGCCTCAGTTTGACGACCCCCGGAATCCCCACTGGCCGAAGACTCTAGCCAAATAATTCGCGCGCCGGTCAAAAAGCGCCAAGACGCGGCTGCGGGGCTGTCAGAACATGCGGGGGCTGCCCGCCGGCCCGCCTGAGCTGCGGCTCAACACCTGACAGGGGCTCTGCGCCAGGGCGGTGTCCGCCCCCGGAGGACCGTTAGACGGGACAGGCCGAGGCGGGAGCCTCAGGCATCAACTGGACGGCGTCGGTGAGCCCGGAGGTACCCCGACGGACTGGGACGAGCTCTTCGCCTCCTTTGCCGCGCGAGCTGCGCGCCCGAGGCGCCGCGCCTGGCCGGTCGCTCGGCCGAGTCCGCGTGCGGCCACCAAAGGTGCGTCTGAACCGCGAACCCTGGCCACCGCAGATCCGACGACGCGCCCTGCCGTGGCGGCAGCCGTTGAGACCGCCTCGGCGCCCCCCGGTGGGCTAGAGGTGCCGACACCCGCGGGCGCTCCCCGCCGGCTGGGCCGCGGCCGCGGGACGATCTCGGTCGTGAGCGACATGCGCACGAGCAGGACAGCCACGGCCTCGCTCAAGACGACTGCGATTATCTGCAGGTCGTGCACGTAAAGGAGCGGCGACACGGCGAACGCGCCGGCAAGCGCGAGGTCGAGGTACACGTGCAACCGCCGGGGAATGATCCTCAGCGCCCCGAGCGGGCCCTTGGTGACAAAAGCGAAGGCGCCGACCACTCCGCCGGCTACCGACAGGACTACCGCCGGACGGCCCCCCATGTGCACGCCCACGACGACTAGAGCAGCTGCGAGAGCGTACTCGGCGAGCTGGTGCCCACCGAAGGGGACTTGCCGACGCGAAGACCCGCTCGATGCCATTGCCTAAGGATGTGTCGCGGAGTAGCTCAGTTCGATTGAACCGGACCGGACGTCTTGTCGTCGCCCTTGGAGGACGAGTCGCCACCTTTGTCCGGGTCTCCCTCCTCCATGCCCTTTTTGAACTCGTGGGACGCGCTGCCGAGCCCACGAGCGAGCTTGGGAAGCCGTGAGCCTCCAAAAAGGAGCACGACGACGACGACTGCAATCACGATCAAGCTGTCGGGACCAATGAGATCGGCAAGCATCCCGGTGATCACCTGCCTTCCTTTCGAGGACTGTCATCAGGTTAGACGCATCAGGGCGGCTTCGTACATGCGCATCGCCCCGATCGTCTACGGACCTGTTCCGCGACTCAGATTATCGCTGGTCCGCTCGTTGTCCCGGTGAGGATCGCGACAGCCGGGACGGCAGGCCCACAAGCACGAGGAGAGCGCCCACAACCGCGACCAGCCCGCCGACGGCGAGCGCCACCTTGTTGCCGCTCATGAACGCGCTGCGCGCCGCGCCCGCCAACAGGGCGCCAGTCGCGCCGCCGGCCCGGTCCGCCACGCCGAGTGCGCCGCCGAGCGAGCCCAGGATGGCGTGCAAGGCGACCGAGGGAACCTGCCGGCCCGCGAGCGCCGCCTTCATGCGGTCCTCGTACCGGGTTGACAGCACGCTGCCGAACACGGCCACACCGAGCGCCCCGCCGACCTGGAGGGCCACGGCATTGGCTGCCGATCCGATGCCTGAGTCGCCCTGAGGGACAGAGCCGACAACTGAGTTCGTCGCAGTCGGCAGCAGCAGGCCTGCTCCTAGGCCGATCAGCAGCATGCCTGGCACCACGTCCGCATAGGTCGTGGCGGCGCTCGACACCGACGAGACCTGCCACAAGCCACCGGCGATGGCGGCGAGGCCGGTTGCGGCCGTGAGCTTGACGCCGGCGAGGCGGGCCAAGACAGGAGACAACGGGGCGCTCACTACGAGCACCACGGCGATAGGCAGGATACGCAGCCCGGCCTGCAGGGGCGAGTAACTGAGGTCGAACTGCAGGAACTGCGTCTGCACGAACAGCGCCCCCAGCAGGCCGAAGGTCGCGAAGCTCTCACAGCCTGCGGCCACTGAGAAACGGCGATCGGACAACAGCCCCAATCTGAACATCGGATGTCGGCTGCGGGCCTCGAAGACTACGAACGTGGCGAGGACGGCGAGGCTGGCAATCCCGACGCCGATCACCTCTCCGGAGGCCCACCCCTCGGTGGGAGCCTCGATGATGGCCCAGAGCAACAGGCCCAGGCCGGCTATGGACAACAGACCGCCAGCAGGATCAGGCTCCACTGCCGCCGGGTTCTTCGAATCGGGCACGAGCAGAAGGGCCCCCACGAACCCTGCCACGACGATGGGGACGTTCACCAAGAAGACCGAGCCCCACCAGAACCTCGCCAGCAGGAGGCCCCCGGCGATCGGGCCGATCGCGATGCCGAGCCCGATGGTCCCGGCCCAGGCGCCGATGGCACGGGCCCTGCCTGTTGGGTCACGGAAGACGTCGTTGATGATCGACAAGGACGCGGGAATCGTGAGCGCCGCGCCTATGCCCATCACGGCGCGCCACGCAATGAGAAAGCCGACCGATCCGGAGAACCCGGCGCCGGTCGATGCGCCGGCGAAAAGGACCTGACCGATCAAGAAAAAGCGCCTGCGCCCGAACCGGTCCGCAAGGCTGCCTCCGACCAGCAAAAGGCCTGCGAAGACCATCGCGTAGGAGTCGACTATCCACTGCAGTGCACTCGAGGTGGCGTGAAGCTTGCGAACCAGGGTCGGAAGCGCCACGTTGAGGATCGTGTTGTCGACGTTGATCACAAGCGCCGAGACGCAGACCACCGCCAAGATGGCTCGCCTCATCGCCCGCTGCTCGGGGTCGGGCGCTTGCCTCGGTCGCCTCGGCAAGCCCACGAACGACGAAGACTACAGCTCGTGCGAGTGGGAGATTGAAGCGAGGCTGCCCGCGTGTTGTGCTCGCGACCGCGAGCCTGGCGGAGGCTCTCGGAAGCGCCCAGACCAGCCGGGGGGCCGTCGCCGTCCGCCAATACGACGCGAACGGGTCGGCTCACCTTATGGTTGTGGCACCGAGTGCAAGGGGGTGGGTCCATTTGACGAAGTCAACGCGCACGACTGCCCCTTCTCCCGCCCACCGTGCGCCCGCTGGGGAACTGCCGGACCGGGCCGGAAAAGGGCCGGCGACCGCAGTCGCCGATCAGGCGAAGGTGCCTCCGTCCCGGTACCGCGGCATCGACCGCTCCGAGCTCATAGAGGACTTTCGGCTTGCGTGCACCTCGCGAGCCCTCGACGACCGTGCGATCACCCTGCAACGACAAAGCCGGGTCTATTTCGAGATAGCCGGAGCCGGCCACGAGGCGCTGGGACTCGCCATTGCCCGCTCGCTCCGTCCCGGCTATGACTGGCTCTTCCCCTACTACAGGGATCAGGCGCTCGTCCTGGCCCTCGGCGTGACGCCGCGCGACATCCTTCTCCAAGCGGTCGGCTCGAGCGAGGACACGAGCTCGGGGGGTCGTCAGATGCCGGCTCACTGGGGCAACAAGGCACTCAACATCGTCTCGCAGTCGAGTTGTACGGGCAGCCAGTGCCTCCCCGCCGTCGGTTGCGCCGAGGCCTCCCGCTACATCGTGCAGCGGGATCTTGCAGGCTTGAGCGCCCGAGCCGACGAGTTGACCTACGTGTCGCTCGGCGAGGGGGCCACCTCGGAGGGAGAGTTCTGGGAAAGCCTCAATACCGCTTGCCAGCTGCACCTGCCGGTCGTGTACCTCGTGGAGGACAACGGATGGGCCATCTCGGTGCCCGCATCCGAGCAGGCACCGGCCCCCATATCAGAGCTCGTGCAGGGCTTCCGCGGCCTGGCCGTCTACAAGGTCGACGGCACCGATTACTTCGCCTGTAGGTCACTGGCTGCTGAGGCCGTGGCCCGCGTGCGCGCCGGTCAAGGTCCCTGCCTGATCCATGCGACGGTGACCCGGCCGTACTCGCACTCGTCGCAAGACACCCAGTCCAAGTACCGGTCAACCGAGGACCTCGAGGAGGAAGCGACGCGGGATCCGATACTCCGCTTGGAGAACGAGCTGACCGAGTCCGGCGTGCTCACGACCGGCGAGACCGCCGAGATCCGCGAGAGCGTCCGGTCTGCGATCGCCGCGACCGCCCAGGAGGTCCTCCGCTCCCGCAGACCGGACCCGGCGAGTGTGACCGACCACGTGCTGGCGCTGCCCGTGATCCCGGAGCCGAGGCGGGGACCGGACCTGGGCACCTCAGTCGGGGGCGGGGGCGAGGACGACCCCAAGCTCGTCGGCATGGGCGAAGCGATACGACTCGTGCTCTTCGAGCAGATGAGGTCAGACGAACGCATCCGCGTGTTCGGCCAGGACGTCGCCGACGCCAGCGAAGACATCGTCGACCGCGTGGAAGGAAAAGGCGGGGTGTTCGGCACCACCCACGGGCTCCAGCGGGAGTTCGGGACAGCACGGTGCTACAACGCGCCCCTCGCCGAAGCAAACATCATCGGACGCGGAGTCGGCCAAGCCTTGCGTGGGCTTCGTCCCTGCGCCGAGATCCAGTTCTTCGATTACATCTGGCCTGCCATGCAGCAGATCCAAGCCGAGGCGGCGACCATGCGGTGGCGCTCCGAAGGGCGGTTCACCGTGCCGTTGGTGATCCGGGTCGCGATCGGCGGCTACCTGACCGGCGGTGCCATCTGGCACTCGCAGTGTGGTGAGTCGATCTTCACCCACGTCCCAGGCCTCATCATCGTCATGCCGTCCCGCTCCAGCGATGCAGCCGGCCTGCTCCGCACGGCGTTCCGGTGCGAGGACCCCGTGCTGTTCCTGGAGCACAAGCACCTGCTTCGCCAGAAATACGCCAGAGACCCCCTCACGCCGGCCGATCACATGATCCCCCTCGGCAAGGCGGCGACGGTTCGCAGTGGCAGTGACCTGACGATCGTGACATGGGGTGCAACGGTGCACAAGTCGCTCGAAGCCGCAGGACAGCTCGCCGCTGAGGACGTGAATGTCGAGGTCATAGACCTTCGCTCCCTGATCCCGTGGGACAAGGAGGCGGTCGCGTCATCCGTCCAGCGAACCGCTCGTCTCCTTGTGGTTCACGAGGACGTGCTGACGGGCGGCTTCGGAGCGGAGGTGGCCGCTTGGACCGGACAGGCGTGCTTCAGGGAGCTGGACGCGCCGATATCGAGACTCGGCGCTTCGGACACGTTCGTTGCTTACGAACCCACCCTGGAACAGGCGATCCTTCCCCAGACAGATGACATAGTCACCGCGGCACGAGCGCTGCTCGCCTATTGAGCCTGCGGCGGCCGACGGACGCTCCGAGGAAAGAGGAGGGCTGATTCCTCAGAGTGCGCCCGTACGGCCGCCGATACCGTCATGCCGCGTCCCGAGGAGGTGCGCCCTCCGGCGCCTTGCCGCATTCGCCCGCCCGGCCGGCAATCCGGGCGGCACCGCAAAAGTTGGAGAGGTGACGCACAACTAGGGGCTGATGCGCGTCGGGGGTGGCTGCGAGGGCGAGGGGGATGAGGACGCACGACCCCGGGCCAGGGCCGGTACGAGCGGAGTCCACGAGGCTGAGGCGACGGCCGCTGAGAATTGTCATCGCGTCTCGCTTGTCCACTGACTTCGACCGTACGCGACCAGAGTGAACAAACGACGAACTCCAGGTGTCCAAAAGGCTTCGCCGGCATGAAAGCTTCGCGAGATCCTGTCGCCGAGGCTGATTCTCGCTTCGAGGTCCGCCGGGGACAGGTACCGTGACCGCCATGGCGCAGTTCGCGCTTCCTGACGATCACATGGCGCTCAGCGCCGAGGGACAGAACGATCCCGGCCGCCCTCAGCTGACCGAGGACGTTCCGGCGGCCGGGCGTCTCGGAAATGTGCGCTCCGGTGATTCGGACCGGATCCTGAGCCCGGTGCGATGCGACGCCGAAGCGCTCATCGACGCCGCACTCATCGATCGTCAGGTGATCCAGCTGTTCGCGCTCGTGGAGAACGCCGTCGCGGGGGCGACACATGCGATGGTGAGCGGTGACCACGAGGCCGCCCGCGTCGTTGTCGCTGCCGACGCGGACATCGACTCCCTCTATCTAGAGCTCGAAGCCTCTGTCCAGGCGCGCCTTTTGGAACGCCCCACGAACCCGGCAGAGATGCGTTACCTGTTGGCCGTGCTCGGGATGCTCCCGGAGCTCGAGCGCAGCGGCGACCTGGCCGAGCATGTCGCCCGGCGTGCGACACGCAATCTTCCCGCTGAAATACCCGCCCGCCTGCGAGGATACGTCCAGCGCATGGGCGAGGTCGCCTGCGCCATGTGGCGCATCGCTGCGGACAGTTACGGGAGCGACGCAGGGGGCACGACAGAACGACTTGTGTCTCTGGACGACGAGATGGACGACCTGCATGTGTCGTTCATCGCGGAGCTCGTCGCGGCGGGGACACCGGTCGTTGTGGCGATCGAACTGGCGCTGGTGGGTCGCTTCTACGAGCGCCTGGGAGACCACGCCGTGAATCTGGCGCGGCGCGTCCCCACCAGGCTGTCTCCAGTCGAGCCATGAGGCGCTCACTGACGTCCCTGGGCCGAGCGCACCGCCGCCCTCGCACCTGACGCTCTCACCGAGCTCCGTCGCTCGCGACGCGACTCGCGAGCACACGGTCGGCGAAGAAGGGTCGTAGGGCGATTCGCGCAGGCGGGAAGCTCCCGTAGACGAGCACGGCCTCGCCGGGCGGCAACTGGCGCAACCAGCCCGGTGGCGCGAGCGCCCGGACGCTGACGGCCTCGGTGCGGCTGCGCCGGCCGTCGTCTCCAACTGTCCAGGAATGCTCGGCTCTCTCCTCATCTCCGAGCAAAGCGCCCATGTGCTGAAGGGTCAGCGGATCGGCGATTCCCGAGCACACGATTTTCGCGCGGTGATTGTTCACGACCGTTGCCCATCGACCGCCGTAGCGCGACTCGACTTGCGCGAGGTCCTGCCAGACCGTGACCAGTTGAACGCCGTGCCCGGCGGCCGTTGCCACGACGCGGTCCAGATCGCCGAGAGGAGCCACGCTCGCCGCCTCGTCGAGAACGACCAGAAGCGGTGGGTCGAGAGGCCGACCCGTCGATGCCGCACGTTCGAAGGCCGCGTCGAGCACTTCTCGCACGATGGCCGTGAAGACAGGGGCAAGGCGCTCTTGATCTCTGGCGGGTGCGCAACAGAAGAGGGAACCGGCGCCGCCCCTGACAAGGCGGGCGGGGTCGATCTCACAGCTCTCCGCTGACGCCGCGACCGCTGGGTCGGCAAAACCGGCGACGACCGTCTCGGCCGTCGCGTAGACCGAGGCACGTTGGCGTTCCTCGCGTCCGAGGCTGACACGGGCCGCTCGCAGAGCTTCGGGCACGCCGGCGAGTCCAAGGGCAAGGAGAACCTCCGTCGTCTCCTCTTCGTCCAGCCACCTGACCACGTCGGCCATCGAGGCCCCGGCCGTCGCCGCAGCAAACAGCAGCGGGGCCAGGAGTTTCTCCGCGTTTGCATACCAGAAGCCGGCGTCGTCCATGCCCCCGTCCCCGGCTCTCGCTACCGAGCAGAGAGCCGAAGCGATGCGTCTCGCGCCAGACCAGGTGCCGGCCTTGGCGAGGGGAGACCATCCCGATGCCTGCGAGTTGTCGGCAGCGATGCCCACCGCACCCGTCGGGTCGTAGAACTGGACGTCACCGAGCGATCTGCGCCACTCGAGAGTCGCCAACAGCAGGTCTGCCTTGACACTCGTCGCCAACAGAGGTCCGGACCACTCGAGGATGGCTGGAATGGCGAGCCCCGAGGTCTTGCCGGACTGCGTCGGTCCGACGACCATGACCGAGTGACGAGGCTCGGCCGCCAGCAAGTGACGAGCGTGGGATCCGAGCACGATTCTGTCCCCCGTGGCCTTCGGCACTCGCAGCACCCGCAGGTCGCGCCCGTGCGCCCACCCTCGGGAGCCGGCCGTCGACGACCCGGCTCGAGCGCGCCGACTGAGGCCGGCGCCACCTCGACTGCCATGACGCTTTGATCGGTGCCATGCCAACCAAGACGCCGCCGCGACGCCGAGAAGAAATAGGCCGACGAGCCAGGCGTCGGTGGCTCTCGATCCGGGAAGGCTGGCTCGGACCGAGGGCGGCCAAGCCTCGCGCGGCACGTTCGGATGGGCGATCAACCTCACGAGCAGCATGGGTGCCTCGACAGCAGGAACCTCTTGCCATCGACCGCGGGTAACGAGCGCCATGAGACCTCCGGCAAGCCAGATCCACCACGACAGGCCAAGACAGGCAGCGGCGCCGACAAGGGCTCTTCGATCACGGTCGGCCAGATCCGCCGACGACCTGTTCGTCGCGGCCGGACGGCGCGGAGTGCGACGGTCACGACGCGAAGGAGCCGGCCCGCTCACTTCCGGGTGCGCCCGCCCGCCACGAGCCGAACCTTCCTCACGGCTCACGCTTGTCGATCAAGCGTGCGTCGGTGTCCACGATTGCTCGCTCGTCGGGACCGAGAAGATGTTCGACGAGATACCGGCGCCTTCCCACTATCCACAACGCCACGCCCCGGCGAAGACGCGGCAGAACCTCGAGCTCGTCTTGCGAGCAGCCGAGCAGGTCGGCCAGCGCCGGCAGCTCGGAGGCCGGCTGCGCGTAGCACACGACCGTCTCCGAGTCGGCGAGCAGGCCCTCGGCGAGCCGACTCTGCTCGCTGCCGGCCGGCCCGCTCGCCTTGAGGTCGGACGCCCTGTGGCACACGGCCACGTTCGCCAGCCCGTTCGAGCGTGCCAGCTTCCAAGATGACCTGAGATAGCGGGTCACCGCCAGCTCGGTCAGGATCGCCCAAGCCTCGTCCACGACGAGGATCGTGCGCGCCTCGTTACGTGCCGTCATCGCCTGAAGCCAGGCCGATGCGCACACCATGAGCGCGCCAATGGCTTCGGAGTGGTACACGGCTGAGAGGTCGACGACCAGCACTCCCGACCCGGGGTCGATGCCTGGCGTGGTCGGGCCGTCGAACATCCCCGCAAGGTCCCCCTCGACGAGTCGACGCAGTTCGAGACCGACGTCCCTGCCGTCCAGCTCGAGCCCGGCCTTCGTCGTCCCCACCACCCTTGCCGATTCGGCAAGAGGCCTCAGGAGCGACCGGACGACGTCCGGCAGGATCGGAGCTCCGCCGCCCCGCTCCAGGTGAGCACGGGTCGCAGCACTGAGAGCGAGTTCGAGTGCCGCATGCTCACGCGGCGAGAGCGGGCGTCGCAGGCATGCCGTGGCCAGCGTGCCGAGGAGAACGAGACGCTGCCTTGCCACGGCCATTCCGTGTGGCTCTGAGGGACCTTCCAACGGATTCACACGGATCTGGCCGCCGGGCGCCAGAGTGATCGGGCGAGAGCCGAGCGCGCGGGCGAGCGGGCCATACTCCCCCTTCGGGTCGAGCACGGCAACCTGTCGCCCGAAGGCCGCCTGTCGCAGCAGGTAAGTCTTCACGAGCGCGCTCTTGCCGCGCCCGATCTGGCCAAGCACCGTCACGTTCGGGTTGGTCACAGTGCCTGCCGCGTACAGCTCAAAGGGGTCATGGGCGAAAGGGCCGCCCACCAGGTCCTGTCCGATGAGCACGCGCCTGGTGGGAAGCGGAGGCGACGCGGCGAACGGGTACGCAGCCCCGAGCTGGGCGGTCGTTGACTCATGAGCGGGCAGCCTCACGCACACCCCCGGCCCGTCGGCAGTATGCATGTGTAACCCTCCTCTTGGGCGCCGTACATGCGGTGCAGCTCGAGCTGCGCCTGCAAGGCGGCCTGCTCGAGGTGGCTGCACGCGACGGCGAGGGCGGCCTCGTCATCCGCGGTCACCGCCAGGTAGCCCGTGAAGCGGAAGGCGGCGTGACCCTCCGCAAGCTCTACCTCCCTGCGCGTGGTCGCCTCGTGCTCATGGCGGCTCCGCGCTGTGACGGTGAAGCCGTGCCGCTGGCGAAGCTCGGCGTCAGCCACGCCAGAGGTCCGGTCGTGCTCGACACGCCGGACGGCCCTGAGCGGTGCCACGGGCGCCATCGTCACGGCGATGGTCCGTCTCAGACCCCCCTCGAGCATGAGTGGCAACAAGAAGCCGCTACCGACCCCGCTGCGCGGCCACTCGGCGATCCAGTAGACGGCGTGCCAGGTCGCGTCGGTTCGGACCGCCGACCAGCTCTCCTCGACCCCGAGTGGCCAGGGCCACCCGTCGGCGACGCCCCGGGGCGCCCCGACAACCATGAACGAGCTCCGGATGGCATCTGCGAGCGCCGGCGGCGAAAGGACACCGTCCACCTCGAGGCCCGCGGCGAGGCACCGCCTCTCGAGTGCACCCAGCTCCTCGACCATCCGCTCGGCGGTGTCGTGGGTCCGCCGTCGCGCCGATCCGCCGACTGTGCGGACCGACAAGGAGACGATCACCTCCTGGCGCCAGAGCAGTGGAGCGGCTTGTTCGAGCAACGAGCTATAGCTGGCGGAGGCGACTCCCCTGCCAGTGAGCTCTGCAGGCGCCACGCCGTCCTCGAAACCAGGCAGGCAACGCGCCACCCACTGCAGTCGATGAAGGGCGCCACCTTCGCGCGCCGACCCCGCCAGCACGCCCGACCAGGCCGCGATGCGACGAGCCTTCTCCTCCTCGTCCCCAAGCGCGAACCCGCAAGCCCCGACCCGCATTGCCGCGGTGCAAGTTCCTGCTGTGGTGTCGACGACAACACCGATGCTCCTGCCAGCATCGCCGAAGGGAACCTCTTCGAGCTCGAGAGTGGACAGCGCTCTGTGTCCCCGGCGCGAGATGCCCAGCTGTCGCGCGAGGTGGAAGACCACGACAGGCGTCCATTGCTCGGCACTTCTGCCCGCGAGCGGCCAAGTGGCAAACCCCACTGAGGATGCGACGAGCACGAACGCAAACAGGGCACCGGCGACACCGCCGACTGAGCGCAGCAGCAGCACCCCAGCCGACAGACCCGCTCCCACGGACGCCAGTTGGCCGCCCCGCCAACCCGCCACGAGGCCACGACGGCTGCGCGGCCCGAGTTGGTAACGGGTGGGTTCCTCAGCCATGTTGCTGGTCGCCCTGGGAAAGCAGCATCGTCCAACGGGCAACCTCGGACCCGCGCGGCACGGCGCTCACAACTTCCTCGCGACGCGTGCGATCCGACGGCGCCGGGGTACCAGGTGGGCTGGCAAACTCGCCAGCGGAGCCGAGGGGACCAACCGCAGTCGAAGGACGAGGCGGTGGGGCACTGTTCGGGCCTGAATCGACAGGCAACCCTCCTCCCCCGACCGGCCGATGCGAGGTGAACGGCCCCGCGCCAAGGTGGTCGAGGGTCCGCAGGCTCGAGCCGCCGACGCCGGGTTCGCCTGAGCCCGTAGCGCCGAGCGCGCCTAGTCCCCCGATCCCCCCGACCGAAAGGCCGGCGATCTCGGTGCCGAGGCGCTGGGCGGCGCGGACCGGTCGCCGGCTCAGACCCTCGAGGTGGGCGACGGCGCCGGCTTCCACAGCCGGGACGAGCTTCAGGAGAGCAAACGGGGCAAAGGCCGCCACCGCCAGCAGTGCTACCCCTTCCACCACGCCCGCGACACCGCTGGAGCTGCCCAGCAAGCCCGCCGCGAGCGCCAGCACGGAGGCTATGACGAGCTTGGAAAGCACGAGGGCGGTGAGCGTCTCACCGAGCCTGCGGGCCCAGTGGGCTGTCGCCGGCCACGCGAGGCCCACAAGCGCCAGAGGCAAGAACAACGAGGCCGCCGCGATCGCGGCCGATCGCACGGCCAGCTCGAGCCAGAGGACAAAAGCGACGATCGCCGCTGTCAGCACGACCAGGAATGCCCCGAAAGCCGCCAACCCGGGCCCTCCCGTCTGTCCCAGCCCCGTCACCAGGCCGTCCAACAACCGACGTGTCGGATCGCCCGCTGCCCCGAGCATCATTGCGCTCGCCTGATCGGTCGCGGCCAGCCCGAGAGCAACCAGCTGCACGCTCACCCCGGTGAACAAGAGCGCGAGCGGGAGCCTCACGAGCGCGCTACGGAGCAGCCCGCCGGGCTCCTGACGGATGATGGCCTGAATCGCCCCCAAGGCCAAAAGAGGCAGAGCCACGGCTGCACTGAGCACGGCCATGACGTCGAACTCCGAGCGAAACGCGGTTCCGGTGAGCATGGGCTCGGTTGTGGCCGAAAGGACCTTGCCGAGGACGCCTACCAGAGAGGCTGCTCCGCTGGCGACCCAGACCAGGAGGTCGTGGAAGAAGCCGTCGAGGAGGGCCTTGGTGAGCGAGCTCACAAGTCCGGTTCCACCGACATCGCTGAAGACGCCGCCGATCGTGTGCGACAAGCCCCCGACAGTGCCCTCGATCGTCTGGAGGATCCCGGCGAGGCCACCAGCGCCGCTCGCGGGCTTGGCGCCCGGTGACGCCGCGAGTCGCCGGGCGAGGCTCAATAGCGCCAAGGGCTGAGAAGGGTCAGTGGATCCCATGACCGGTCTGGAACAGGAAGTTCACGAGCGTCGGTGCAGCCCCGATCAAAAGGGCCGCGACGCCGGAGGCGAGCACTGCCTTTCGCCCCGTATTGGCGTACTGATAGTTGTTCGTATGGCTGCCGAGCGCCCAGGCGGCGGCTCCGAGCACGAGACCGACGAGCGATGCTACGAGCGCCCACCAGCCAAGGCCGTTGGTCAACTGTTGGATCGTGGACTGACCCGGCAGGGCCGAGGAGCTCGGAGTCATCGAGACGATGCCAGCGAGCAGGAGAGCGGGCGGCGAGACGATCATCGGCCTACCTTTCCGGACGGCGGAACATTCTCGGCCGGGCTGTCGGTGAGCTGCGGGCGTCAGCTTCGGCGATGTGCGTCAGGAGACTGCTGGCACGCAATACCGCGTGACCTACCGCAGCGGGCGAGCCGGCAAGCAGACGCTCGTTGCGCTTTGAGCTCCCCAGCCTGCAATGCTGGGGGAGGTGGGCAAGATCGTGCACGTGACGGTTCTGGAACTGGTCATCACCGTCGTCGTGGTGATCGTTCTCATCACGATGACCGGACTGATCGCCGCCCGCCGGGGTCGCACCGGATTGCGGCAAAGACTGCAGGCGCTCGCGTCACGGCTCGGGACGGACGCGCCCCAAAGAGACGCGAACGACTTCGAGGAAGTGCTCGTGCTCTTGGAGCGTGCGACCGACCGCGCAGTCGAAGCCGTCGCGGATGCGAGCTCCGAGGCCATCCGTCTCCGCCGGGCACTCGACACCCTCCCCCAAGCTGTTCTCGTCACCGACGAGCGCGGCGAAACTGTGTTCCGCAATAGCAAGGCGGTGGCGCTCATCGGGAGTCGGCACGGCGACGCGCTCGCTGCCCAGGCCGTCGAGGAGCTCCTCGCGCAAACGCCACCCGGCGCCCAGGAGGAGCGGGTGCTCGAGCTGTACGGGCCCCCCAGGCGTACGCTTGTCGTTCGCGCGGAAAGCATCGACAACGGACAACGTGCCCTCGGCATGATCGCGGTCATCGAGGACGTGTCCGAGAGACGCCGCCTCGAAGATGTCCGCCGTGACTTCGTGGCGAATGTGAGCCACGAGCTGAAGACGCCGATGGGCGCCGTCGGGCTCCTGGCCGAGACCCTGCTATCCGAGAACGAGCCGCAAGTGGTCCAGCGCCTGGCGCACCGGATCTACAACGAGGCTTTCCGCATCAGCAGGGTCATCGACGACTTGCTCGACCTCTCGCGGATCGAGAACGAGGAATCCCCTCCCCGCGAGCCCGTGCTGATCAATCTCGTGATGGCCGAAGCCGCCGAACGCGTCCGGGAGGCGGCAAGCCAGCTGCAGATCAAGGTCACCCTGGAAGAGCCCGACCCACCGGTCGTCGTGCTGGGTGACCGCCGCCAGCTGACCTCGGCCGTGTACAACCTGCTCGAGAACGCCGTGAAGTTCTCGTCGCAGAACAGCGGCGTCACCTGCGTCGGGCGCGCGGACGGTGACGATGTCGTCGTGGTCGTGGAGGACCACGGCATCGGTATTCCGTCGCGCGACCTCGAGCGGATCTTCGAACGCTTCTACCGTGTCGACGCCGGCCGCAGCCGCTCGACAGGCGGGACGGGCCTTGGTCTGGCTATCGTTTGGCATGTGGCCGCCAACCATAGGGGAAGCGTCCAGGTCGAATCCCGAGAGGGAGAAGGTTCGACGTTCACACTGAGGCTCCCGCGCCAACCAAGGACTGACCTGTGACTACGCGACAGCGCCGCAGAACCTCCTGGCTTTCCACCGAACGGGAGCGCCTCGAGATTGAATGGTCCGCCGCACGAAACATGGCACGCCCGGCCGACAAGCCACCACTGCGCCTTCCTGCGAGCCATTCCTCCGACGCGGTCGCCTCCGGGGACGACGACCGCGGCATTCCGCCTGCCCGGGTCCTTGTTGTCGAGGACGAAGAGTCCTTCGTGGACGCGTTGACCGTGAACCTGGAGAGGGAAGGTTTCTCCGTCACTGTCGCGCGCGACGGCGTCGAGGCCCTCGAGCGCTTCGCGGCCGACCAGCCCGACATCGTGCTGCTCGACGTGATGCTGCCCCGATTGTCCGGCATCGACGTATGCCGGTCGATCCGCGCCAACTCGACAGTTCCCATCATCATGGTGACCGCCAAGTCGACCGAGCTCGACACCGTGGTAGGCCTCGAAGTCGGCGCCGACGACTATGTCGCCAAGCCCTACCGGGTCCGCGAGCTCGTGTCGCGCATGCGAGCCGTTCTCCGCCGCGCCCCGAGTACACGCGCCAACGCCAACTCGGGCGGAGCCGCGGCCGGCCCCGCCGCAAGCAGTTCGCGTCACCACGCCGGCGCCGAAAGGAACACCGCCGACGGCGCCGACCGCGTGACGTCCTTGACGCACTGGGGCGCGGAGGTGACCGAGCGCAACGGTGAGATGCTGCTTGGCGCCACGGGTCTTAGGCCGGACGAGATCCTGCAAGTCGGCAACGTCGTCCTGGACCTCGGGCGCCACGAGTGCATCGTGCGCGGCGAGGAGATCAAGCTCCCGTTGAAGGAGTTCGAGCTGCTCGAAATGCTCCTCAGCAATCCCGGACGTGTCGTGACGCGCGACACGTTGATCGACCGCGTCTGGGGCATGGACTACGTAGGCGACACGAAGACTCTCGACGTGCACATCAAGCGGCTGAGATCACGAATAGAGCAGGACCCCTCCAGGCCGGTTCTCATCACTACCATCCGCGGCCTCGGCTACCGCTTCGAGTCACCGCGGCGCTGATCCTGCTCCGGTTGCCACCTGCCGGGCACCCGCGCCCCAGCTGCGAGATCGTCCCCCGCCCCAGCTAGCCTCTCGGCGATGCCCGCCGTTGAGGTCGATCACCTGATCGTTCGTTACGGGCGCCTGGTGGCCGTAGATGGAGTCAGCTTCGCCGCTGACTTCGGCGAAGTCGTCGCCGTGCTCGGCCCGAACGGAGCCGGCAAGACCACGACGGTGGAGACCCTGGAGGGCTTCCGACGATCCGACGGCGGCACCGCAAGGGTTCTCGGTCTCGACCCCTGGTCCGACCACTCTGAGCTCAGTGCCCAAGTCGGCGTGCTTCTCCAGCGGGGCGGCATCTACCCGATCATGAACGCCGAGCGAGCCGTGCGGCTCTTCGCCGCCTATTACGCGGACCCCCGGGATCCCGATGAGCTAATCGATCTCGTCGGGCTGCGCTCTGTTGCGCGAACGCCCTACAAGCGGTTGTCGGGCGGCGAGCAGCAACGGCTTGCCCTGGCTCTCGCCATCGTCGGCAAGCCGCGCGTCGCCTTCCTGGACGAGCCGACGGCCGGTGTCGACCCTGCCGGGCGTATCGCGGTGCGCGACGTCGTCGAGGGCTTGAGATCCGATGGTGTCTGCGTGATCCTCACGAGCCACGAGCTCGATGAGGTGCAGCGCCTGGCCGACCGGCTGGTCATCATCGACCACGGGAAGGTCGTCGCACAAGGACGCCAAGGAGAGATCCAAGGTGAGTCCGAAGAGCTTCGTTTCGCCGCCGAACCGGGACTCGCGCTCGGTGAGCTCGCTGTCCGGCTCGGGGCACGGGTCACCGAGGGCCCACCGGGTGAGTACCTGGTGTCGGCACAGCCCGCGCCGGCGCTCGTGGCCGAACTCGCGGCGTGGCTCGCCGAGCACGATCTGCAGCTGGGCGACCTGCGGGCCGGCCGCCAGAGGCTCGAGGACGTCTTCTTGCGGCTGACCTCGGGAACCGCCGCGCCCACCGCAAACAACGGGGCCCCGTCGTCCCCCAGACGGCCGCGCGGCCATCGCAGAGCGCAGGCATGAACCTCCGCGCGCTTCAGGCCCAGGTCAGAGCCGAGACCCGAATGACACTCGAACGAGGCGAGACCTTGCTCGTCACGCTAGGGATCCCAGTCGTGCTCCTCGTCTTCTTCACGCTGGTGCCCGTCTTGCCGACGGGCACCCGGCATCGCGTCGACTTCCTGGCTCCGGGCATCCTCGCCCTGGCCGTCATGTCCACGGCCATGGTCAGCCTGGGGATCGCCACGGCCTTCGAGCGCAGCTACGGCGTCTTGAAGCGGCTGGGTGCCACACCACTCGGCAGGCCCGTGCTGCTGACGGCCAAGATCGTCTCGGTCATCGTGGTCGAGATCATGCAGGTCGTCTTGCTCGTCGGTGTCGCGCTAGCGCTCGGTTGGCGGCCGCATCCCTCCGCCGGGCTGGCGGTCATCGCCGTGCTCCTCGCGACGATCTCGTTCGCCGGAATCGGCCTCGCCATGGCAGGCGCCCTGCGAGCCGAGGTGACGCTGGCGGTCGCGAACGGCGTCTACGTGATCCTGCTCCTCATCGGCGGTGTCATCTTCCCCTTGCACGAGCTGGGGGCGTTGGCGTCTTTCGCCCGCCTGCTCCCGACAGCCGCCCTCTCGGACGCGTTGCACGTGACCCTTGGGTCCGGCCCGAGCGCTACCGAAGCCTGGGTCGTGCTTGCTCTGTGGGCGGTCGCCGCGCCTTTGGTCGCGGCTTTGAGCTTCAAATGGGAGTAAGGCTTCGTCGCCGAGTGCGAGCCGTGGACGCGGCGCTGACGGGATCAGCGGTAGCGGACGAGGACGTCAAGCGCCATCGCGACAAAGACCACCGTGATGTAGGTGATCGAGAAAGTGAACAACCGCATAGCACTCTTCGGGGTCCCCTTCTCCCGACCTAGGCGCAAGGCGTCTGCCAGGTAGAGACCGCCGGCAGGAACGGCGGCTGCCCAGAAGATCCACCCCGAGTGGGCGACGACGCCGAACACGAAGGAGGTCGCCACCAACGCCAACGAGTACAAGATGATCTGGCGCGCCACGCGCTCGAAGGGCACCACCGCGGGAAGCATGGGAACGTTCGCCGTCCTGTAGTCATCCTGGTAGCGCACCGCGAGCGCCCAGAAGTGCGACGGCGTCCAGATCACGATCATCGCGAACAGCACGACAGCAGGCCACGCCAGGTGGTCGGTGACCGCGGTCCAGCCGACGAGCACGGGAACCGCGCCGGCGGCGCCGCCTATGACGATGTTCTGAGTCGAACGGCGCTTCAGGCCGATCGAGTAGACGAAGACGTAAAAGAGCGCCGCACCGAGGGCCAAGAGGGCCGAGAAGAGATTCACGGCCCTCCAGAGCAGCACGAATGCGCTCGCCTCGAGGGCGATCGAGAAGACGACCGCCGCCGTCGGAGTGACCGCGCCCGTGACGAGCGGCCGGTGACGCGTACGGTGCATCACGGCGTCGATGTCGCGGTCGATGAACATGTTCGCCGCATTGGCGCCACCGGCCGAGAGCGCGCCCCCGACGAGCGTCGCAACGATCAACGACCAGCGCGGAACGCCCTTTGCAGCAACCACCATCGTCGGCAGCGTCGTGACGAGCAGCAGCTCGATGATCCTGGGCTTGGTGAGCGCCAAATACGCTCTGAGCTTGACGCTCATGGACCGGCGCGGCATCAAAACGGTCGTGACCTGCGCCATCTCGCAAGTATAGGAGCGGCCGAAATCGATCAAGCCGCAGCAACCACCTGGCCCGACGGTACAGAATGGTGGCTTGAACCGTGCCCGCATACGATCCGGAGGCGGTGCGCCTGCCCCATTTCTCACCTACCACCGTGCGAAAGGTGGCCTTGGTCTCGGTGGTCTGTTACGCGCTGCTCGTCGTCAGCGGCGGCGCGGTGAGGCTGACGGGTTCCGGCCTTGGTTGCCCGGACTGGCCTTCGTGCTTCCAGCACCATCTGACCGCCGTGTCCTCGTTCCACCCGATAGTCGAGTTCACGAACCGTCTCGTGAGCGTCGCTGTGACGTTGGTGTCCGTCGCGGCCCTTGCCGTGGCGGCTCTCCGTGCTCCGCCACGGCGGGACCTGACACTGCTCGCAGTGGGGTTGGTCGCCGGCATCGGGGCGCAAATCGTCCTCGGCGGCCTCGTCGTGCTGTTCAAGCTCAATCCCTATCTCGTGGCACTCCACTTCGTGCTGACGATCGTGATACTCGCCGATGCCGTTGTGCTCTACCACCTGTCCGGCAGCCGCCCGACGCGTGCCGTGCCCGTCATCGGCAAAGATCTGGTGCGCCTGGCGCGACTGCAGCTCAGCACCCTGACACTTGTCACCGTCCTCGGCACCGTGGTCACGGGTGCCGGCCCCCATGCCGGTGGCCCTGGCGCCAAGCGGATCCCGATCGCCTTCCGGGACATCGCCGAGGTGCATTCCACCGTCGCACTCTTCCTCATCGGTTTGACCCTGGCGTCGCAGTTCGCCTTTCATCATGCGAAAGCGCCTCCGGACGTACTACGGCGCGGGCGACTTTTCATCGAAGTGATGGCACTGCAGGGCGCGCTCGGTTACCTGCAGTACTTCCTGCACGACGCTGCTTGGGTCGTGGAGTTCCATCTCGCTGGCGCCACAACGCTTTGGATCACAGGAATCGGGTTCTACCTCTCGCTTTATCGGCACCCTGTCGAACCGGGCGATGCCGCCGCTGCGAGTGGGTCCACCGGTGCCGTCGCGCTCGGCACCTGACCAGGGCGTGACTATGACCTCGACCGGCTCGAGAACAGTTCCGACGGAAATCGAGAGCCCCGAGACCCACGAGGTGGCCGCGCCCGATCTGCCCTGGTTGGTCATCGTGTGGAACGATCCGATCAACCTTATGAGTTATGTCACATATGTCTTCCAGAAGTTGTTCGGTTATTCACGTGCGAAGGCACACAAGCTCATGCTCGACGTCCACTACAAGGGCCGCGCTGTGGTGGCAAGCGGCCCGAAGGAGCGGGCGGAGCTCGATGTCGCCCGTCTCCACCAACATGGGCTCTGGGCGACGATGGAGCGCAGCGGATGAGCTTTCGGAGCCGGATACGCCCGGCGAGGACCGGTGGTTATGAGCTGCGCCTGGCTCCAGAGGAACGCACCTTGCTGACGGTGCTGCCTGCTCACCTCCTCTCGCTGCTCGAAGACGTCGGCGAAACCCCTCCCGACGATCTGCCCGATGTCCTTAGGAGGCTGCTTCCCCCCGCGTACCCGAGCGACCCCGACGCCGAGCGAGCCTACGAGTCGATGACCCGTGAGGATCTCGTTGAACACCACCGTGAGTCGCTCGAGACGATGTCAGCTACGGCGAACGCGACCTGGCTCGACGATGAGCAGCTTGTCGCTTGGCTAGCCGCACTTAACGACCTCCGCCTCGCCCTCGGATCGTTGATCGGGGTCACCGAGGACGAGGTGGAGCTGCCGGACAACGACGAAAACCCGGCCGAGCGGATCGCCTATCTATACCTGGGCGGGCTCCAAAGTGAGCTCGTCGACATCCTGGAGCAGACCCTGCCCGACCCGGTGCCCGGTGCCGACGACCTCGTCCCGGACGATCATTGGGGCGAACCGCCTGGCGGGCTTCGCTGGGATGGCACACCACAGCCGAGATACCCGTGAACTTGGGTCCCGCGCTGCCCCGTCTGCTCGCGATCATGGGGTCGGGTGAGACGGCACCGACGATGGTGAAGGTCCACCGTCAGCTGCTCGAAGCTTTGGGGCCGCCTCCCGTTCCGGCCGTCCTGCTCGACACCCCGTTCGGTTTCCAGGAGAACGCCAGGGACATCGCCGGGCGGGCGGTCAGCTACTTCCGCGACAGCCTCCGGGCAACGATTGCCGTTGCAGGGCTCGCGGCGACCGTGCCCGATGGGAACAACGGCGCCCACCAGGCGGCATTCACTGACGACCAGCTCGTAAACACAGTTCGAAACTCGCGTTATGTCTTCGCAGGACCAGGGAGCCCGAGCTACGCGTTGAGGAAATGGCGACAGACCGTGATCCCCGGGCTTCTGGTCGAGAAGCTCCTTTACGGTGGTTGCGTTGTGTTCGCCAGTGCCGCAGCACTCACGCTCGGCGTTGCGACGGTTCCCGTGTACGAGATCTACAAGTGCGGTGAGGACCCGCACTGGCTCGAGGGTCTCGACATCACCTCTGCGGCAGGAATCCGAGCCGCGATCATCCCCCACTACGACAACAACGAGGGTGGAAACCACGACACCAGGTTCTGTTATCTGGGAGAGCGGCGCCTGTCGACGCTGGAAAGGGAGCTGCCCGAGGGCGTGTTCGTACTCGGTGTCGACGAGCACACTGCCTGTGTCCTTGATCTCGATGCCGGCACCGCGTCGGTGGAAGGGCGTGGCGCCGTGACGGTGCGCGCCGCTGGCCGTTCCGAGATCCTGCCGAGCGGGGAGGTTCTCCCCATCGCCCGAATAATAGAGATTGCCGAGGCACTCGCCCATGGAGTCGCCGGTGGTAGCGCCACCGGACAGTGGGCAGACCCCGCGCCAAGCAACGACGAGACTGCGAAATCAAGCACCGCCCGGTTGGCGAGCGCGTCGCTGCTCATCGATCTCGTTCGTGAACGTGAGGCGGGCTTTGCTGCCGCGGTCGGCTCCAGAGACATGGCGCTCGCCGCAAGCATCGTGCTCGACCTGGAACGAGACATCACAGAATGGTCGACGGACATCCCCGCCGGCGACGAGCTCGACCGGGCGCACGCCAGCCTCCGCTCCCTGATACTGGAGCTCGGTCGCCTGTCTGAGACGGGAGTTCGCGATCCCAGGCAGGTCGTCGGGCCATTCGTCGAGGCGCTCTTGGCGCTCCGCGACGCCGCGAGGAAGGACCGGCGTTTCTCGGACGCCGACTTCGTGCGGGAACGCCTCGTCGAGTGCGGCGTGGAAGTGCGCGATACTCCCGACGGCAGTGAGTGGCTACTCGCGAGCGACAGCACCGCCGGAGTGGAGGCCGGCGCCTGATATTTTGCTTCCTCGCTTCCGTGGCTTGCGCCTTCGGGCCGGGCCCCCATCGTCCAGCGGCCGAGGACATCGCCCTTTCAAGGCGGAAACACGGGTTCGAATCCCGTTGGGGGTGCCAGTCATTCGACCAGCTCAACGGCACTTTTGACTCTCGCTGAAGATTGTTGAGCCGCACCGTGCGCGATCGGGTATGTGATCGGCGCGATCGGCGAGATCGGCCGTATGCGATTGGCCGCGAGTTCTGCGCCGTGGCGGCCTTGTCGTGAGCCTCGAGCGCGATTTACGCGACGACAACGAGGCGTGCACATCAGTGATCAAGAGCTGATCTACCACTAATCCGCGCGGTATTCGTACCCGTCGCACTAGCCTGGTGGCCCGGGGGGTAAGCGCGTGGGGTCGGCAGGGTCGATCGCCCGGCGGATCAGGTGATTGCATCCCCGGGACTGTCCACGTGAACGGACCGCAAGGGGGGCTCATGGGTGGCGAGGCTCGATGAGCCCGATAAAGGGCGCACTCGCGCCAGGGATAGATCTCGTCCCGCTTGCCGCGACGACTGCCGGATGCGTCCGTCCTGGTCCTAGCATTGCTGAATGGCCGCTGAGCGGTTGGCCCGTATCCTGGTCCTGTTGGCAGCTGGCGGGGATACCGGTCCAGGAGTCACGCGGTTGTGCCAGGTGTGCGCGTCGGTCACCCACACGACCGGGGCGGTGATCATGCTCGGTTCCCACGAAGCTCCACTGGGGTCGTGGTGCACAGCCGACGAGGTGTCCCGCCTGATGGAAGAGGTGCAATACACCCTCGGCGAAGGCCCGTGCATCGATGCGTACAACCTCGAGCGCCCCATTCTCGAGCCCACTCTGGCAGAACCGGAGACGGCGCGCTGGCCGTCGTTCTCACCCGTCGTGCTGAAAGCCGGAGCCCGAGCGGTCTTCGCCCTCCCGCTTCGGACAGGTGCGGTCCGCCTGGGCGCGTTGGGCCTGCACCGTGAGACGGCCGGACCGCTCACGAACAACGAGCTCGCGGACGCGCTGGTGGTTGCCGACGTGGCTACTCGTGCCGCGCTATGTCTGCAGACGGACGCGTCGGCGAGCGAGATCGCCGCTGAGATCGCTGCAGGTGCCAATCTCCGGCTGGTTGTCCATCAAGCCTGCGGAATGGTGGCGGCCCAGCTCGGAATCGGTGTCACCGAAGCTTTGATCAGGCTCCGTGGGTACTCGTTCGCCGCCGAGCGGCCCATTGGCGAGGTAGCCGAGGACATAGTCACCCGTCGCCTCCGGTTCGACCCTCGGTCGGGCGAGGTTTACGAAAGGTGATCGCTGGGTACCGGTTCTTTTTGCGTTGTCTCGCTTTCAGTTGGGGAAGGTGGCCGGATTGAGCCAATCCGCGTCATCCCGTGAGGTGTTACTGAGCCGCACTCTGGTTCAGCTGACCGACACGTTGGTCGAGGGCTTCGACGTGATCGACCTCTTCACGCTCCTGAGACGACCAGATGCGTCGAGATCCTCGATGTCTCTGTGGCGTGCCTGCTGCTCCCCCAGGCAAACGACAGGCTGGGCATCGCCGCCTCGTCGAGTGAGGCAAAGTACGTACTGGAAGTACTAGAAGCTCAGTCCGATGAAGGACCGGGCCCGGACTGCTACCGCAGCGGTCAGACGCACGTCGCGGCCGATCTGACCACTTCCTACGAAAAGTGGCCCCGCTTCGCGCCTCGCGCCGTCGAGGCCGGGTTTCGGGCAGTTCTCGCGCTGCCCATGCGCCTTCGAGGCCAGACAATCGGGGTTCTGAGCCTCTTCAAGGTATCCGAAGGCCTGATGGACGAAGGCGACATGAACGCGGCTCAATCCCTCGCTGACATCGCCAGCATCGCGATTGTTCATCATCGAGCAGACCTCGATCTCCGCGTTCTCAACGACCAGCTCCGTCATGCCCTCAACAGCCGCATTGTCATCGAGCAAGCCAAGGGAGTCGTCAGCGAAAGGTTGGGGGTCGACATGACGGAGGCCTTCTCGCTCTTGCGAACGTACGCCCGCAACAACGGCCGGCTCCTGTCGGAGGTCGCTCGAGACGTGGTCGACGACACTCTCCACCCGAACCCGTTTCGCCAGCTGCCGATTCAAGCGACCCGAGATCTCGGGACAGCCCGGGCCGAGAGCGAAGACCCGTAAGGCTCAACGTCCCGCCGTCTGGTGGGCGGCCCGGTAGCCTCGGTAGCGATGTCCGATCGATGAGCTGTGTCTGGAGGTGCGATCGTGGAGAGTCGATACCGTGACCGCTGGATCGAATGCCTGGCTGACGGGATACAGATCCGCGGCTACTACTTTCCCTGGGGTACAAAGCGAATCGCCTATAGCTCGATACGTTCGGTCAAGCGCGTCGAGATGGGCACGTTCCGTGGGAGAGGAAGGATCTGGGGTACCGCGAACCCGCGCTATTGGGCGAGCCTGGACCCACAACGGCCGAAGAAGACTGTCGGGCTCATCCTCGATGTGGGGCGCTTCGTACGGCCGTTCATCACCCCTGACGATCCCGACGCCGTCGCGGCGCTGATCGGCGAGCACGGTACCCCTATCGAGGGCTCCGCAAACGGCCCGATCCTCTGATAGGCGGCGCCGCTTACGCTCAAGGTGCCGTGCCATTGGGTGCTGAATCGCTGCTCGGTCCGCGACCTCTACCTAAGAGTGGCGAGGGTGGATACGGCAGCTAACCCGGGACTCCGCTCGCGTTCACTGCCTGCAAGCTGCGGATTGTGAAGTCCTGCAGGTGCCCAAGCGCGCCGGGCTCGAGCCGGTCGCAAACCCAGTCCCAGTGCAGGGAAACAAGGTCGCCCGGCACCAGGTCTTCGACGAAACCGACACCGTCGACCCTCAGGTCAGCCTGTTCCGAACGCTCGCCGAGCAGGACAAGGTGGCGGCCGTCGAAGCCGAGGGGTCGGCTCCGGACTGTCACCTTCTCCCCATCGACGGTTTCGACCCGACCCCAACGGATCCTGCAGCGCTCGAGGACTGTCAGGGCGGGCTCCTGCTTGCCTGAGCGCAACAACGCGAGCCAGGGGTAGACGGCAAAGACGTGAAAACTGTGATGCGCGACTCCCCCGGCCGTGGCGGCTTCCCGAAGCTGTGGCGACCCGCCCAGGCCCGAATCGGGATGATTCCCGATGGCCTCGAGCAACGATGCCGCTGAAATACCTTCCAGCAGCTCGCTGCCGACCCAGTAGGCCTCTACGACCCGGGCATCCAGCGGATCGGCGATGCCGTTCGCTGATGCGATCAGTTCCAGGTAGGGCCACGCCCCACTGAAGCGCCGCGCGACCGAAAGGAGGTCCTCGGCGCTCGCGTCGGGTGAGCCAGCGTCGACGAGAGCTTTCGGATCCGCTGGCCCGCAGTAACCGAGCGCGTTCGGCGGGTAGGCATAGCGCGCGAACAACGGACCGGCCGACACTGTGGCTAGGACAGAGCTTCTTGTCCGGCCTTGAGCTCGCTCACGATCGCTGCGGCTTCCTCAGAGTCGACCTGCCGCAGTGCGTAGCCGCTGTGGACAACCAGCCAGTCTCCGACCTCCGGATCCGGGCCTTCGAGGGCGATGAGCGAGACCCGATGCAGTCGGCCCTCGGCGTTCTCAACTGTCACCCAGCCTCCGGCGGGCGCTGTGACCACCATGTGAAACCGGCTCATGCACATGAGTTCGCCTCGTCGATCACCTGGAGAACGAGGTCGCCGGCTTCAGTGACGGCAAGTTCCACCGCCGGGCTGAGGCCGACACCGTCGACGAAGTTCTCGCCCTCAATCCCGACCACGACCACGCGGCGAGGGGGGTGACCCATCGCCCGCGCGAGCCGGAGCACGCGCGGAAGGTCCATCCCGTGTGAGCTCGTGGGTCCACCAAGCGCGCCTACGTCCTCAGCTCCCCCCAGGTCAACGATCTGTACCGTTCCCGGTTGCGATCCGGAACGGGTGGCGTCGACGATAACCGCAAGGTCGACGTCGTCCCAAGCACCGATCAGGTCGAGCGGTTCGCTGATGACCTTCGATACGACCTTCGACATCCTTTGCGACACATAAGCAGCGACAGCCGGTCCCGCACCATCGTCGCTTCGGTACTCGTTACCGAGCCCGGCGACGAGCACATCCATGCTCACCGGCGGTCAACCGTCACATCCAGAAAGTGGGTCGCGCAGGAGATACAGGGATCGTAGTTGCGAACCGTCTGCTCGCACAGCCACCCGAGCTCCTCGTCCGGCATCGATAGGTTGGCCTGAGCCACGCGGCGAAGGTCATCTTCCATGCAGAGCAGGTTCTGTGACGTCGGCGGGACGATGCGCGCCGAGAGGATCAGACCGTCGCTGTCGAGCTCATAACTGTGGAACAACAGGCCACGCGGTGCCTCGGACGCGCCGTGACCGATGCCCGCCCGCCCTGGAACGGCGACCGCCGGGGGGTCAGGTGGTTCGTAGGCCTCGATGATGCGCAGTGCCTCCTCACAGGCGTAGACAAGCTCGACCGCACGAACAGTGATGCTCTTGAACGGGTTGTTGCAGACTTCGCCCAAGCCGGCAGCAACCGCGGTCTCACGTGCGAGCGGAGAGAGCTGACCGTAGTTCAGCGCGTAGCGAGAGAGCGGACCGGTGAGGTACATGTCCTTTCCGCCGAGACGGGCGTGCAGTGCGTTCGACCTGGCGACATGATCCTCTACTACGAGATCTGAGATGCCCTTGGCGTCGACGTCGAGGCCCCCGGAGCTGACGATCCGACCGGATTCGATCGGGTAATAGTCAGGGTGGCGCAGCGACACGAACTGGTATTCGATCTCGATTTCCGGGAATTCGAAGCCCGCGACCCATTGCGCCGACGCCAAAGACGCATCGAGCGCCCGGCGCAGTGGCTCGACGAGAGCCCCGAGCTCCTCACGGGACGGTGCTCTGTAGAAGCCCCCCACACGCACGTTGACGGGGTGAACGGCACGCCCTCCGACCGCCTCCATGAGGTGGTTCCCGACCTTCTTGATCTCGAGACCGCGCTGTACGGCAGCCAGGTCCAGCCCGGCGAGCTCGACTGCATCCTGGCAGCCGAAGAAATCGGGAGCGTGCAGGAAATGGATGTGGAGCGCATGGCTCTGGATCCACTCACCGCAGTAGAGCAGCCGACGGAGCGCCGTGATCTGGTCGGTGACGGACACTCCACAGGCGTCCTCGATCGCGAGACAGGAACTCGTCTGGTAGGCGACGGGGCAGATTCCGCAGATCCTCGCGGTGATGTCCGGTGGCTCGGTGTGTCGCCGGCCCTGCAAGAAGGCCTCGAAGAAACGGGGTGGCTCGAAAATCTCCAGCTCCACCGTCTCGACCATGCCGTCACGCACCTCGACGAGTAGGGAGCCTTCCCCTTCGACGCGGGCCAGGCCCTCGACGTGGACGGTACGGCTATCCGCTGGTCTCTGGTGAGTCATTTCTGAGGCTCTCCTCACGAAAGGCCGGCGCACCGGCGTTGAAGGTCCGGAACAACCGTGACACATCGACCCTTGACGTGCCCAGGGCGTTGATCTGCCGGGCGAGCGACGACGTGTTCGCCGAGTCGGACGGCCCGAAGCACCCGTAACAACCGCGGTCAACAGCGGGGCAGAGTGCCCCACAACCCGCCTTGGTCACCGGGCCGAGACAAGGAGTGCCGTGCGCGACCATGACGCACACCGTGCCACGCCCCTTGCACTGCTGGCAGACGGAATGTCCGGGGATGACCGGCTTGCGGCCGCGCAGTGTCGCTGTGATCACTTCGAGAAGCTGGTATCTGTCGATCGGGCATCCACGAAGCTCGAAGTCAACCGGCACGTGGTCAGCGATGCCCGTCGACTGGGCGAGCGTCGTTATGTACTCAGGGTGTGCATAGACCGCCGTCGTGTACTCACCGACGTCGGCGTAGTTGCGCAACGCCTGTATCCCGCCAGAGGTGGCGCAAGCTCCGATGGTCACAAGCAGAGAAGACGCCTGGCGTATCGCCCGAATGCGTTCTGCATCGTCCGGCGTCGTGATCGAACCCTCGACAAACGAGACGTCGTAGGGTCCTTCCAAGACGGCGCGCGTCATCTCCTTGAACTCCGAGATCTGCACAGCGCCGACAACCCCAAGGAGTTCGTCTTCGCAGTCGAGCAGGCTCAGCTGGCAACCGTCACACGACGAGAACTTCCAGACGGCAACCGTTGGTCGGGATACGACTGTGGCTGTGCTCATCGTTCGCGCTCCGAAATCAGTTTTTCCAGTGCCTGGCTGTAGTCGAAGACGGGACCGTCCCGACAGATCAAAAGTGGCCCAAGCTGGCAGTGGCCGCACCAACCGATGCCGCACTGCATGTTCCGTTCGAGCGACACACGAATCGCTCCTAGGGGAACGCCGAGGTCGACCAGTCCGCGAACGGTGAACCTCATCATGATCTCGGGACCGCAGATGAGCGCAACGGTCCGCGCCGGATCGAAGTCGACCGTCGGCAACAGAGTCGTCACGACACCGATCGCGCCCCACCAGCGGGAGTCCGGGACGTCGACGGTGACCTTGACGACAGCTCCGTCACGCTCCCACCTCTTGAGGTCGTCGGGGAAAGTGATCTGGTCAGGCTCGCGAGCCCCTACGAGCACGTACACCCGTCCCGTGCGACCCGGCTTGTCCACGAGATAGCTGATGGCACCTCGCAGCGGTGCAAGACCGATGCCGCCGGCGACGATGACCACGTCTTTGTCGTCGAGTCCGTCCACGCCCCAATCTGTGCCGAACGGACCGCGAACCCCGACGACTGTGCCTACGGCCGCCGTACAGAGCGAGTGGGTTATGGCGCCGACGTCACGAACGGTGTGCTCCACAGGCCCGGGTGCTCCCGGAGCGCTGCTGATCGAGATCGCGACCTCCCCGACCCCGAAGGACGTCAGCATGTTGAACTGGCCAGGTTTGAACAAGAACGGGTTCGGGCCGGAGGTTGGTTCGAGCGACAAGGTGACGACGTCGCCCGTCTCGACGCGCGTGGCGACCACCCGGTATGTCGCGGGAGTCAGCGGATTCGACAACGGTTCCACCTCAGTGAGCAACATCGCGTCCGTACACATCCAGCAACCGGATCCGGGTCGCCTGAAGCCGTTCGAGCATCACCGCAGCAAGACGCTTCATAAGTAGATAGCCGAAAGCCGGATCTGCTTCTGCTTTTGAACGTAAGCAGTCTGCATCGACCGAAATGGCGCCGACGGGCTCCAGAGCTCGGGCATCGAAGTGCCACCGGTACGGAGGGAACATCCAGGACCAGCCAACGGCTTGTCCGGGGCCGATGCGGTCGATGACGAGAGGCACACGTCCAGGCTCGTGCACCTCGAGTGCCACATGACCACGCCGCAGCAAGAAAAGTGAGCGCGCCGGTTCGCCTTCCTCCAAGAGGAGTTGGCCCGTAGCGATCGCCACGTTCTGCGAACAGCCTCCGACCAGCTCTGCAATGTCAACTGGCAACCCACTGAACAGCGGGTGCTCTGCCACCAGTTCGCCGATGTTCTCGGTCATGACCGGTCACCTCCCGACTCGATGGAAACGGGGACAGCCCCGTCGCTCGCGGCTATCGCCGCAACCTCGGCCGTGATGTCGATTCCCACCGGACACCACGTGATGCAACGACCGCAGCCGACGCAGCCGGATGTACCGAACTGGTCGTGCCATGTCGAGAGCTTGTGAGTAAGCCACTGCCGATAGCGCGACCAAGTCGTGGCTCGCACTGGACCCGTATGAACGAGCGAGTGTGCGAGGTCGAAGCAGCTGTTCCACTGGCGGTGGCGTTCGACGGTGCCGTCCACCGTCGTCGTGTCCGTCACGCCGCCACAAAAACACGTCGGACAGACAAGCGTGCAGTTGCCGCAAGCAAGGCAACGGCTGGCGACGTCATCCCAGCGAGGGTGGGCAAGATTGCTCGCCAAGAGTTGGCGAACATTGGCCGCGTCCAACTTGCGCTCGATACGGTGAGCGGCCCCTTCGAGCACAGCGTCGCGGGCTGCGATGTCCTGCGGCGCCGCCTGCGATCCGCCCATTTCCTCGGCAACCTCGGCCCCGCGTTCAGATCCGATCCGCACGAGGTATCTGGGTTCACCCGACGACGTGAGCTCAGTCAAGGCGAGGTCGTAACCTGCTCCGGCGCCGCCGTCCACCCCGGGTCCAGTGCCCATCGAAGTGCAGAAGCAAGTGCTCGCAGGCGTCCCGCACTCCGCGATGACTACAAACGAGGACTCTCGCCGTTCGCTGTAATGCGGATCTGGCACCTCGCCTCCGGCAAAGACACGGTCGAGCACGCGCATCCCGGCGAGCTCGCAGGGACGCGTCCCGATAAGCGCTACCGGAGCAGCGTTGTCAGTGGGCTGCTCCAGTGTCACGACATGACCGCTCGAGGTCGCCCGCCAAACCAGGGAACGAGCCGGATAGAACTCCGACTTGGGAGATCCCGGTCCCACGGCCCAGGCGAAAAGCGACGGGTCGTCGTCGTGATGTAGCCGGTAGTGGCCCGGCGCCTGCTCGTCATGCCAGCCCTGGGGGAGGTCGTCGGTGCTGGAAACCTGCCGCTGAACAACCGCACCATCGCGCACGACCGGGCCGATGGTGCGGTAGCCGCGCGCTGTGAGCGCTCCGAGCAACCTGTCAAGACCGGCGCGGTCCACTACAAACGAAGCGCTTAGGTCCATGAGCCTTACAATAGGCAATTCGAGCGACCGTTGGTTAGGGCCGAAGGCCCTGTTTTCGTTTGCTTGGCAGTCGCGACCCGGGTTATCTCGGCTCGCTTGCAGCCAACAGGTCCCTTCGGGGCACCGGCCTGTCGACCCGCACGAGCGCGCCGGGCGGTCGTGCCGAGCTGGTAATTAAGTTGTATGGCACAAGAGAAATGGGCGGAGGTCGATCGTTACCTCGACAGGCTCCTGGTGGACACGGACCCGGCGCTCGAAGCTGCCCTCGAGTCCAGTTCCGACGCAGGCCTTCCTGCGGTGAACGTGGCGCCAAACCAGGGCAAGCTGTTGCACCTGCTGGTATTGGCCTGTGGGGCTCGAACGGTCCTAGAGATCGGGACCCTGGGCGGCTACAGCGCGATCTGGCTCGCTCGGGGACTGCCCTCTTCCGGGCACCTCGTCAGCCTCGAGGCAGATCCTATGCACGCGGCGATAGCACGGGAGAACATCGCGCGTGCCGGTTTGTCTGACGTCGTCGAGATCATGCTCGGGCCAGCATTCGAGTCCCTCCGCAAGCTCAAGGCCGAGCAGCGGCCACCCTTCGACTTCGTGTTCATCGATGCCGACAAGCGCCCGGCGGCGGCGTACTTTGCCTCGTCGCTTGAGATGTCGCACGTTGGAACACTGATCGTCGTCGACAACGTGGTGCGCGGCGGGCAGGTTTGCGATTCAGGAAACGACGATCCGAACGTTCTAGGGATGAGAGGTCTGCTGGACGAGGTGGCCCGGGAACCTCGAGTAAGTGCGACGGCAGTTCAGACTGTCGGCGTCAAGGGCCATGACGGATTCCTGCTCGCCCTGGTTACTTCCCGGGCCAGGTAGTTCACGCGGTGTGAACAGCCGCGCGGCCACCGGGCTCTGGCTAGGCATGCGCCGATGGCCGATCTCGTGGCACTAGCGTCCGACAGCGAACGCCGCCCTCGTTATCGCCTAGGATCTCGAAGTCGGGTCTGAGGTCGTCAGTCTCGGGGTCGATAGAAGTGACAAGCCCAGCCGGCAGTTGTTTGTCGGTCACCGGGACCTGTGGTGCAGCCTGGAGTGCACGCCGGCCTGTCAAGCCGGAGGTCGCGGGTTCAAATCCCGTCAGGTCCGCTCGCTCTCTCCTGTGAGAGCTTCGCGTCAGGTCGTCCCGGTGCCTCCCGCGTCGGCCGTTCTGTGCGACGGTTCCTCTTGCGGCAATATGGAGCGGTCCTGGCAACAGGGCGAGCGGTCGGGTAGCTCAGTTGGTAGAGCGCGCGCCTGAAAAGCGCGAGGTCACCGGATCGATGCCGGTCCACTAATGAATTCCTGGTCAGAGCGCTGCAGCTGATCTCTCTTCGTCGCCGGTCTCAGTGGCGTGCCACACACGTGCCACAGCTGGAGGAGTCACGACGGTCAGCACGTGTCAATAACGGCTTCCAACGGCTGGTAGTGGCGACAGATTAGGGATGTTTCGGAAACCTTCCCGCCTTGTCTCGTCCTGTCCGCTATGTCACACTGACATAGTGAGCGAGCAAGAGTCATCGGCGGAAGTGGACAACGTGCGTCAGCGCCTCATCGAGGCTGAAAAGGAATACCAGCGAGCGCGCACAGACGACTATGTAACGCGCCTCGTTCGCGACTCCGCGATCGTCGACGCGCACCGAGCCGGATTGTCCTCTCGGGAGATCAGCACCTTGGTCGGTGACATCGGCCAGCCGAACGTCGTCCGCGCTCGCCGACGGGCAGTGTCGCGTCGAGAAGTCGTTCCCGCAGGGTTGCTCTCGCCAGCTGACGCGGTTCGAGAATCGGGCCTTGGGCCGCGCGAATTCATTCACGCCGTCCGGGAAGGTCGCCTGATTGCAGTCGAGCTCCCTGGCGGAGTTCGCGCGTTCCGGGTCAAGGACGTTCGCCGAACGCGCAACGCAAGCTGACCGGCAAGAACCCAACGGCCGACCGTGTCACCCGGTGAGGGTCCAGTCCGGTTCACCCTTGACGAGATAGCAGTCATCGTTGAAGACCTCATGCGCATCGCCGATGACCTCAAGTCCAGCGGCGACGAGGTAAACGCCTACTTGCTCGATCTGGTGGTCAACCGCCTCTTGGACCGGGCATTTGGCGGTGACAGCGACGGGGGCTAAGCACCGAGAACGGTGGTCTTCCGGCCAGTCTTCCCCTCCGCAATTGGAACGATGGGTGCGAGACCGGCTTCGACCGTCATGACATCCAATCGTTCCGCGATGAGTCGGTCCCGATCGGCGGCGGCGTGCTGGTAGATCATCGAGGCACGCGGACTGGAGTGACCAAAGCGCGCCATCAGTTCCTTCGTGGTCGCTCCAGTTCTCGCGGCAAGAGTCCCAGCCGTGTGACGCAAGTCGTGGAACCGGACACCTGAGAGCCCCATCAGTTCGATGGCCGGAACCCAGATCCTGCCCCGAAAGTTGCTCCGCTCCAGGGGTTGACCAGTCGGGCCGACGAATACATAACCATTCACACCGGTTTGCGCATACTGCAGCAAGTGAACCCTCAACTCCGCGACGAGCAGCTG